>NZ_JBEYCG010000007.1:0-308314 GCF_040632645.1 Nocardia sp. NPDC019219
ACGACCCCTACCTACACGCCGACAAACTGCGCGGTACCGCCATCTACGTCTCCACCGGCACCGGCACACCCGGACCACACGACACCCTCGACGGCTCCGGTATAGAGCACAACTCCGGCAAACTGATCGACCAGCTCCTCATCGGCGGCGCGCTGGAGGCATTCGCCGACCGCTGCACCCGTCAACTCCGCGAAAGGTTGGACCAGCTGGCGATTCCCGCCACCGTCGACCTGCGCGGCAACGGCACCCACTCCTGGCCCTACTGGCAGGAAGATCTGCACAAGTCGTGGCCCGTGTTCGCCGCGGCGCTGGGCACCTGACGCGAAAACACGTCCCTTTCGTGTCAGGCCCGAGTGGTCGCGGCCACCTCGCCGGTGTCGTGCTCGACGCCGGGCCGACCGGTCACCGGGCGACGACCCAGCGCGGGCGCGATCAGTTCCACGGTGTCGTGCAGGATCTGCTCGTAATCGGCACGGTGGAATTCGTAGGGCAACTCCAGTCGCAGCTCCGCGGTCTGCGCGAGCACCGGGTCTGCTCGCAGCCGGTCGACGATCTCCGCGGCGGGACCGACCAGGTCCGGGGCGAACAGGACGCGCCGCTCCCCCTGCGGCGCCGTGGTGCGCTCGTGCCTGCTCGCCGCGTACTGCCGGTACCGCTCGCGAGTCGTGCGGTCGGCGCTGTCGAACGGGACGATCACCCGCCCCACCGCGACACGGGCGGGCCGGGCCGGGTCGACCAGCCGGCGATAGTCGTCGATCAGACTCAGTTGGGTCGTGGTGAAATCGTCGCTGCGCTCACCGAAGACGATGTTGCCGGTGAGCAGGTTCAGTCCGTTCTCTCCTGCCCAGCGGACCGAACGGATGCTGCCGCCGCCGTACCACAGCCGGTCGATCAAGCCGGGATTGTGTGGCTGCAATCGGGGCCGCTGGGTATTGCCCGGGGAGTGGATCACCGTGTCCGCGTCACCGAGGTAGCCGCCCCGCAGATTCTCGATCAGCCGGGAGATCCGTCCGTAGGACAGGTCGTAGGTGCGCCAGTCCCCATCGAAGACCAAGTCGCCGATCAAGTCGGCATGCGGCGGAGTGCCCGCGCTGAAACCCGCCTGCAACCGGCCCCGCGACAGCACATCGGCCAGCGACAGATCCTCGGCCAGCCGGAACGGGCTCTCGTAGCCGATCGGAATCACGGCCGTGCCCAACTCGATTCGGCTGGTGCGCTGCCCGGCGGCGGCCAGGAACACCGCGGCCGACCCGACGCCGTGCTCGAGATGACGCTGCCGGATCCACGCGCCGTCGAAACCCAGGCGCTCGCCGTATTCGAACAGCCGCAGCGTGTCCTCGAGTCCCGAGTAGGGGTCGTCGTCGGGGTAGTTGCCCGGAGTCAGGAACGACAACGTCCCGATCCGAGGTGTCGTGTTGCTCATCGGGTTCGGCGACGCTCGTACGGGAGCTGCTCACCGGCTTCGATCGCGACCGGCAGCCGGTTCTCTGCCGGTGGCAGCGGGCAGGTCGCCAGGTCGGTGTAGGCGCAGGGTAAGTTCGCGGCCCGGTTGAAGTCCAGCTCCACCGATCCGTCGGCGCCGGGCGGTGACAGGTGGAGAACACGATTGGCGGCGTAAGTCGTGACACCGGAGGTCTCGTCGGTGAACAGCACCGTCAGGCTACCGGGTTCCTTACCCGGGAACGCGGTCAGACCCAGCGGCCTGCCGTCCAGCTCGAACTCGATCCGCCCGGGCGCGTCGTAGACGTGTTCGAGTCCTTCGACAGCGGCGCCGACAGTGGTCGGCTGCGGCTCCGGAAAGGGTACATACCGCCCGGCGACAACCCATTTCGGGTGCGGTGCATAGGCGGGCGTGCCCTGGAACGCGGTGCGCAGTGGGTTGTCGGGATGCCGCGGGCGAACGATGTCGTACCCCCCGCGCTTGGCGACTTCGATCACAGCGTCACCCCAGACGGCGTTCACCCCACCGCGTTCGGGGATGACGCCGAAGCCGTGCCTGCCGTGTACCGGTGTCCCGTCGATCACCAGCTCGTCACCGTCGTCGAGAACCACTGTGACGCCCTCGGCGCCGGTGGACCAGGAGCCCGGTGCGTCCGGGAATCGCTGCGGCCCGCTGGTGAGCCAGTGCAGGTTGGTGATGGCCAGGAATCCGTGCGGGTCGGCCAGTCGCGACTCTTGCGTGTGGTGCCAGTCCGCCCAGTCGGCGACGAAGGCGTCGGTCGGAGTTGCCTCGGCCTGCACTGTCATGTGGTGCTCCTCGTCTGAAGCTGTGCCCTGCCCGGGTTCGGCGCTGTCCCGGCACCGGCCCCTCGGCCGCGACGCCCTCGCGAGTCCGAGGTCGGCACGTTCCGAGGCGTCGGCGACTGCTCTCCGGGAGACGAACGCAGGTGATACCGGATTCAACCGCACGCACCAGCCCACGGACAGGATTGTGATCAGCGCGAATACAAGTACTGCGCACCGGCCCTACCCGACGGACTGCGGCGGTGCGCGCGACGTGAATGCGCGTTCGCTGAGGCCGGTCGACCCTTTCCGGCCGATCCCGTATCTCGTCCGACCTGCATCACTTCCCATGTCGCCGATGGAGCACCGGGAGCGACTTCGGCGTCCTCGTCGAACCCGACGGGCGACCGGGTCAGCCGCATCCTGAGTGCACGCACGAACCCCTCCGCGCGGAGTTCATCTGGTCGTGTGCGCGCCGCCGTTGACGTGGATCGTCTGCCCCGTAATGTGACGGGCGTGCGGGGAGGCCAGGAACTCGATCAATCCGGCGACGTCATCCGGGTCGCCCGGACGCTTGTCATGTGTGGAGTCGATCAACCAGGTACGCCGCTGGTCGCTCAGCTGCCCCTGGAAGAAGTCGGTGTTCTCGATGTAACCGGGCGCGACCGTGTTCACCGTGACTCCCTTCGGCGCGAGCTGCGCCGACAACCCTGCCGACCATGCCGCCAGCGCGGCCTTCGCGGCGCCGTAGGAGCCCGCGGCGTATTCGGCGCCGATCGAGCCGACATTGATCACCGCTCCGCCGGGCCGCAGACGTTCCCGTAGCGCCGAGGTGGTGAGCACCGCGCTCAGCAGATTCGTCGACAGGTTGGCCTGCCACTGCGCGGCCAGATCCGCCAACGAAGGCGTCCCGCCCCCGCCCGCGGCGAGATCGGTGTTGCCGCCGGCCATGTTCACCAGCACATCCACTTCGGGCCCCACCGACTCGGCGAAGCGCTCCACCGCCGTCGGATCACCGGCGTCACATACGATTCCGCGCACTCCCAGCTCCCGCGCCGCCTGTTCGACCCGCTCCGGCGAGCGCCCGGTGATCACCACCTCGGCACCGCCTTCGGCGAATCGCTGTGCCACTCGGCGGCCGATTCCCCCGCTGGCGCCGGTGACGACGACCGTCCCACGCATTTCATCTCCCTTCGTTTATATTTAGCGCTAAATATACCGACGGGAGACACTTGCGGCAATGACGCACGAAACACAGGACGAGATACCGTCGCCCGCCCAGATCGCCGCGGCGTGGCACCGCGAACTACCCGGCGCGCGGACCGAGTCGATCGAGATCCTCACCCCGTTGTGGCGAGTCGCCAAACTCCTCACCGACGAACGGCAGCGCACCCTGCAGCGCTTGGGCATCGACGAATCCACTCTCGATCTGCTCAGCACCCTGCGCCGGTCGGGGCCGCCTTACCAGCTGACCACCCGCCAGATCGCCGCGCGCAGCCTCGTCACCGCGGGCGCCATCTCCCAGCGCCTGACCCGTGCCGAGTCGGCAGGCCTGATCACCCGCGAACCCACCGCGGCCAGCCGACGCGGCGTGCTGGTCACCCTCACGCCGGAAGGCCACCGCCTCACCGAACGAGTCGTGCCCGCGCTGCTCGAGCACGAGACCGCGCTCACCGACCGGCTGCCCGCGAGCGAACGCGCCGTACTGACCGCGGCCCTCACCACACTCGCGGCCGCGCTCCGGTCCGCCGGGCCGGCGTAGGCCGCCGTGCCCGACTCCGCGCTCAGGCGCCGGACAGATCGGCGGAGAGGTCCCGCGCTTGCACCCCTTCGGGCAGTTGCACTTCCGCCACCGGTTCCGGCCGGTCGTCGTACTCGAGACGCAGGGCCCGGCAGATGGTCGCATGCATGTCACCGAGCCCGCCCCTGCGCATCAGAGATGTCACATCGACTTGACCGCGCGACGCTATACCGCCTCGCTTTGCCGGGAAAGCCCGCTCGGGACCGCGTCGGCCAGCGCGTCGTCGACGGACGAGTAGATGGGCAGAAGGGCGTCGAGATTCAGGAGGTCGACGACGCGGGTCACGGTCGACCGGCGGCCGACCACGCACAGCCGGACGCCCCGGCGCCGGCACGCCTCGGATTCCTCGGCCAAGGCCAGTATGGAACGACAGGCCATGAAGTCCAGGCCGCTGGTGTCGATCACCACCAGCCCCGGCGCCGCGGTGGCCGTGGCGGCATCCCGCAGGACTTTGCGCCAGGTCGGCAGGGTGTAGGCGTCGACTTCGCCGTGAGCGTGGACGATGGCCGCCGCGCCGCGACGTTCGACCGTCGCGCGCAATCCGAAGGGAACGTCTTCCGTGGGCTGAAGAAGGCCGCTGAGATCGTGCGATGTTGTGCTCATATGGGCACTCGATTCGTTTCGCGCCTGAAGGCGCTCAGTCGGGCCCATCCTGCAGCTTCAAGACAGACCTGTTCTTCCTTACTAACAGAGACAGGTCTGCCTGTACAGCGAACCGGCGCTCGCCGTGTCCGGCGCCGCACGCGATGGTGAACGTTCCACCTGCCCGAAAGCTGGTCGCCCCGCGCGGAACCTGCGACGCACTCCACGTATCCGATACGATAAGAGAATAATTATATCGTTCTATCAGGAGTTCCCGATGCGTCCCCGGCTCGACTACCGACGTAACCCGATGTTCCAGGCGTTTTTACGCGGTCTGGGAGCGCGCGAGCGCCCATTTCGACGAAGCGCAGCTAGCCGCGCTGGTCTCGCTGATCGCCGCGATGAACGCCTTCAACCGCATCAACGCCATGGTGCGACAGCCCGCCCCGCGGCGGGAGAAACCTACGCCTGATCCGACCTGAGCGGAACCAGCGGTCCGTGCCCGGTACAAGGGCACGGACCGTCGTGTTTCCGGACACACCTGCTCGCGGCCGACGGCCCGACGCATCGTCCTGCTGTGGCCGGTGCGGCTTTCGATCCGGTGGTGTGGCTACGGATTCATCTGGAATGCGCCCGCGTAGCTCATCACCTCGTCGTGCAGACGTGCGATTCGTTGCTCGTCGACAGCGGGTTTGCGCAGGACATTCATCGCCCAGTCCTGCTGCGCCGGTGTCGAGGACGCCTTCGAGAACAGGTTGAGTGCGTACGCGGAGAAATCGCGCACGAAGACCTCGAAAATGGCGTCCACCAAATCTTCCGAAGTCCCGACGAGTGCGGCCTGCTCCAGAATGAGCTGGCCGTAGGGCGGCAGCGTGAACAATTCCCCCACCGCCAGCTGATAGTCCAGATCTTCCAGCTGAATCGACGTCGGCGGAGCCTCGACCGGGAACAGGGTGAATCGCTCCGCCTGCTCGAGGAACAGGGCCACATTGGGCAGATGACGGTAGGGCGCGTAGGCCGGCCGCCAATCCGCGAATCGCACCTTGCTCAATCCGGCAGCGCTCGGCTGCCGGAACAGCGCCTCGTCGTCACCGGGATCCCGCCGCACCGGCACCGGAGGCAGCTCGGCCGGATTGAACAGGAAGTTCGGCATGAATTTCAGCGTGAGCGCCATGTTGACGTGCGCGGTACCCTCCAGTCGTGGCATGGAATCGATGGTGCCGCGCGCGGTGGAGAAGTAGGAGTCCTTCTCGAAACCCCTGGCGGAGATGACATCGGACAGTTCCCGGAATACCCGCTCGGCCTCGCGGGTCACTTTCATCTTGCCGATGGAATTGAACATCACGAAGCGGCGGTCCTCCGGAGTGGAGCAGCGCATGTAGTCGATCGCCCGTTCGTGGTAGAGCCGCATGGCGTTCATGCGTACGTAGCTGTCGTCGAGGATCTGCCGGACCTGCGCGAAGTCGGTGACCGGATGCCCGAACAGGATCTTGGCACTGGCGTGGTTGATCGTCTCGTAGAAACAGTGCTCTACGATGCCCAGCGCGACCATGCCGATATTGAACTTGCCGCAGTTGACCGCGGCGAGTGCGGAATCGAACGCTTTGCGGCCGACGTGCAGCACGTCGTCCGCCGCGACGGGATAGTCCGCCAGATCGTAGGCCGAGACGAAATTCTGACCGTGGATGACGTTCTTGACCAGCCGGTAATTGGGGTGCTGACTGTCGGCGATGAACCAGACGTATGCGTCGGGGCCGTCCAAGTCCGTCCGCCGCCCGATGGTGGGCACGATCCTGGCCACGTTGCCGTTGCCGATGTAGTACTTGCTGCCGGTCGCAGTGAAACCGCCCGCGCCATCGGGGGTGAGCAGCATGTCGGTGGCGTAGATGTCGGCGCCGTGATCCTTCTCCGACAATCCGAACCCGATGATCCCGCCCCGGTCGAGCTCCTCGGCGGCTCGGAGGTGGGCCTTTTCGTTGGCGCTCTGCCAGATGGTGGCGAGCCCGAGCGTCGAAACACCCCACGCGTACCAGTACTGCGATCCGTAGAAACCGGTGATCTCGTTGAACCGGGAAATGACCGCGGTGTCCCAGCGTTTGCCCGGATCTCCGCCCGCATGCGCTCGCGGCGTCGCCATGTGGGCGATGATCCGGCTCTCGGCCAGGAATTCCATCCAGTCCTCGTACCACTCCGCCCGGTGCGCGTCGCCGGTGAGCGCCTGCTTGCCCTTTTTCTCGAAGAAGTCGACCACCGACCGTAGCCGCGCCCGCGTGGCGGGGTCGAACTCCTCGAACGTGTCGGTCTTCGGGTTGAACAGGGCCATGGCGATGCCGCCTTTCGAAGTGATGGCAAGTGCCCTCACATTAAGTCTGATGGCACCTGCCGTCAATTGTCTGACGCGCGCCTCGTCAGCAGCGCCGCCGCGGTGTCCGGCTCGAAGGTCGGACTCGCGCTTATGCGCGGCTGCGTGGCGCGAACGTCGCAGGCACACGCACGGTGCTGCGTCTGGCGCTACAAGGGCAGGGCGTGCCGGTGCATTTCATCTCCACCACGTCGGTGGCGCTCGCGGACGGGAGAGTTCCGCGTGCACCCGTGTCGGAGTCCACTCGCCCTATGCGAGCGAGCTACGGGCGGGCGGCCGACAAGTCCGCCGCGCAGGACGACGTTCTCAGCTGTTGCCGTAGACACGCTCCGGCAGGATCAACACCGCCGCTCTGCGCTCGGCGGCCATCACCCTGTCGTACTCGTCCCAGTCCTCGTGCACACCACCGGCCGCGGTGAACACCTCACGCAGCAGCAGTCGCAACCGCTCGGCGCCGACGCCCGCCGCCGGGTCGTCCGGACCGGCGATCCATACCGGCCCCTCGGCGGCGCACCATTGCCAGCCGACGCGAGCAACGATCGTCGCACGCGGCCGGGCACGCATGTTGTCCAATTTTCGCGCACCGCCGCGCACCACCATGCCGACCACATCGGCACCGGTCTCGGGGTGCCGCAACACGCCCGCGTTGACCAGTGACGAGTGAATGGTGTGGTCGGCTCGAAGGGTGGAGACGACGCAGAGTCCGTGATCGCCGGCGATCAGCTGGGCGAAGTCCGCGAGATCGGTCACGCCGAAAGTCTACGTATGCACGTCGGCCGGACGGCCGCGAACCACAGCCCCGGTGGCGAACCCCGCCG
Source organism: Nocardia sp. NPDC019219 (assembly GCF_040632645.1). Lineage (NCBI taxonomy): Bacteria > Bacillati > Actinomycetota > Actinomycetes > Mycobacteriales > Nocardiaceae > Nocardia > Nocardia sp. NPDC019219. The sequence continues at coordinate 7,787 of NZ_JBEYCG010000007.1, forward strand.
ATCGAAGCCCGCGCCGTCGAGCGCCGACGATGACTTCTGGTCGGCGGTGCACGAGCACTTGCGTGGCAGCGCGATCCCACCGCACCGGAAGCGACCGATCAGGACGCCGACCGCCCGCCGGACCACTGACGCCCCCTTCCCCTCGCCGGCAATGCCGCTGAGAACCGCAGCGCGGACGTGAACGCCGCGATGTATTGGGACGCGGGCCACGGCAGCGACGCGGACGCTGCGGACTTCATCAGCTGGATCCGCGACATCACCGGCTACACCCGTTGGCGCGGCGCTTCCCCGCCGGTAGCGAGCGTGGTCCGCCCAGCCCCGCTGACCATAGGTCTACGAGCGGGTTCGCTTCGGAGCAGGAATGGTCAACAGCTCGAGAATCGCTCTGGCGTCTTCCGCGGTCGGCGCGGGCAGGCTGTCACGACCGTGGATGAAGCCGATGCCCAGATACACCATCGCACCGGCCCGCAGACGCGCTCCGTCGGGCGTGAAGCCCAGCTCCAACATCGCTTTTCGCACCGTTTCGAAGATCTGCCGATCCAAGGCGCGCACCGTTTCGGCCACCTTCTCGTCGCTGCGCGCCCATTCACGCACGGTGGCTTCGGTGGCCCAGGTGCCTTGGTCGATGAGATTGGCGGCCATATCGGCGATGCGCTGCTCGACCGGAACGGACGCTATCGCGCCGAGCGCGCGGATGATCTCGCTCTGGCGGGCGGTCCACCGGTCGGCCATCGCCGCCATGAGCTGTTCGATGTCGTCGAAATGCCAGTAGAAACTGCCTTTGGTGACGCCGAGTTCCTGGCACAGCCGGGGAATCCTGATGGCGGAGACACCTTCTCGGGCGAGCAGCGTCAAAGCCCCGTCGACCCATGCCTCATAGGACAGCCGCGGGGTGCGGCCGCGTTGCTGGGCCGCGGCTTTGCGGGAACGCCGCGGCGCGGCGTTCGTTGCGCCCACGTCGGAGGGCCGGATGCCGTCGGCTGCCGACGGCCGGTCCGCTGTCATCGGTGCGGCCCCGTGTCGGTGGAAATCACCACACGATCGTAGGCGACCCGAACACGCGGCTGCTTCGACGCGACGACCGTCCGCCGCGCCTGTGCAGCGCCGGCGCCGAATCCGCCACGCACCGATTTCCTTCGGCACGATCCGCAACGGACCTGCACTTCCATTCAAAATGGTACCGATGACTATACCCAATGGTATGGTCGCCGCAGTGGGCGCCCGACGGGGCCGCCTGAGAAGGGTTCGAACATGAGTCGCGGATCGGACGCCGGAAATTTTGCGAATCCCCTGGGTGCTGCAAAATGCCCCGCCTCACCCACTCGTTGGTCGACCAGCCCGAAAGCCTCGCGCAGGACCACTTGCGGTCGTGGCTGATCCGGCGCGAGCTGGTGGCCTGAGCAGGCCCGCCGGCCGAGCCGGATCGCTATCGGAGAGTAGGAGAAGTTCACCCATGCCAGTGGAAGTCCCGCCCGCGCGCGCGGATGCCGTCGCGGAACCATCGGTGAAGTGCCCGACAGCGTTCCGTTACTGGGAAGCGCGTCGCAGCCCCGGAGTTCGGCGCATCGAGCGTCTTTTCGCGAAAGTCACCGGGAAGCAGCTGTTTCCGACCGATGCGCAAGCCGTCGCGCTGTGCGAGGACCTCTTCACCGGTGATCCGGTCGCGGAGCGGTTCGTCGCTGAGGTCATGCACGGTGAGATCGGTCGGCAAGCCGGCCGCGAGATGCTCGAGATCGCCCTCGCGGCAGGCATAGACGCCGTACCGGACGCACCGGAGTCGATGCGCGCGCTGTTCGAGGAATTCGAGACGGTCCCCGCGTGGGTGATACCCGAATTGGTCGAACAAGGCGCCGCGATCTGGCGACGGTGGGGCACCATGCTGTTCAGCTTCGCCGGCGCGGAAACTCTCGAGATGTACACCGAGGCCGCGGTCGCGACGCCGTTGTCACTGGCCGGTGGGTACGCCGGGGACAGCGCGCTACGCCGCTTCCTGGAGACGACCCGCTTCTGGATCGATGTCTCACAGCCCGGCGCGTTGCTGACGCCGGGATCGGCGGGACGTGCCACCGCGCTGAAGGTGCGCATCATGCACGTCTCGGTCCGCGCGAAGGTCGCGGAGCATCCGGAGTGGGACATGGACCGGTGGGGCCTGCCGATCAGCCAGACCTACCAGATGCTGACCTTGCTGGCCGGCAGCGTCACCCCGGGGCTCGGGCTCTGGGCGCTCGGTTACCAGACGACCCCCTCGGAAATCCGCGCGTTGCTGCATTTCCAGAAGTACATGGGCTACCTGCTCGGCGTTCGGCTGCGCTGGTACCCGGAGACGGTCCTCGACTCGTTGCGTGTGCTGGCCATGACCATTGCCTCCCGCTCCTACGACGCGGGGCGGCACGGTGCGGAGTTGATCGAGTCCTATCCGATGGCGTTCGCGCCCCGTGACGGCCACCGCGGCTTCACGCGGCTGCGCGAGGCGTACAACTTTCGCATCAACTCGGTGTACTCCGCGATGTACATGGTTCCCTTGACCCGGCGCCGCTACATCATGCCGCCGGCGTTTCCCTGGATCGTCATCCCGCTGCTGCGCTTTCCCTTGATCACGACGATGGAGATCCTGCGCAGGACGTTCCCGCCCTTCGCGCGGGCGCACGAGAAGCTCATGCTCTGGCATCGCGAGAACTGGTACCGCGCTCAGATGCAGGGTCGCGAAGCGGCTTTCGAGGCCGGCGGGGCGCTACGCCGATGACCTCCGCTCGCGGACGCCTTTCGCGCCGATCCCGACCGTGTTCGCCGTCACCGGGCGTCGCCGGCCAACTCCCCGGCATGCCATGACGAGCCGGGGAAGTCACGCGCTTCAGTCGGTCCAGAGAGCCGAGTGCGGCTCAGAGTCGGCCGACTACTCGGTCGGGGGTCACCCGGACGACGAGCATCGGGGTATCTCCATACGTGGCCGCCGCTTCCGGGTTGTGCTCGAGGTAGGTCATGCCGGTGTACTTGCGCGCCAGGCGATCCCGCAGCTCGAGGCCGCCTTCGGCGGAGAGGGTGGCGGTGCCGTGGATCGCGGCGTAGGTGTAAGGCTGTTCGGGCGGGTTGACCAGCACGCTCACTCGGGCGTCACGACGCAGGTTGCGCTCCTTGCGACTGCCCGCCCCCACCGCGAAGAGCACGTCGTCACCGTCTCGCAGGATCCACACCACCGATTGGTGCGGACTGCCGTCGGGCTGAATCGTGCCCACCACACCGAAGACGGGCGCGTCGAGGACCTGACGCAACCTGGCCGGGGAAACGCCCGAGGCCGCTGACTGCAGCCGGCCGAGCAGTTTCGTCGTCTCGCTGTAGAGCCGTGCGGCCGCCGCGGCGTCGAACGCGGGTCCGTGCACGTCCAGTGGCCGGCCCTGCGCGAGGGCGGTCAGCGGATCGGCCGGTGGATCGTCCAGGACGTCGAGGATCGGGCGGATGGCTTCGTCGATCGGTCGCGCGGTACGCCGCAGTGCTTCGATCCGGGCCGCCGTCTCGGCGTCGTAGTCACCGGACAGGGCGGTGTCGACCACCCCCGGGTGCACCAGGACGTATCGCACTCGCGCCGACACCGGCCTGCGCGCGAACTCGATGCCCAGCAGATCGTTGAGCTGGCCGCCCTGGGCGAGGGCGCGCATTCCGTGGTACTCGCGCTCGTGTTGCAGGTCGTCCCAGCGGATTTCGCCGGTGCCGCTGCCCGGGCCCGCGACATTCACGACGACCGGGCGCTCGGCGGCGTTCAACAAGTCGACCAACTCGTAGCTGAGCACGAATCGGCTCAGGTAGAACAGCGCGAAGGTGTACTCGAAGCCTTCGTCGGTCGCCAGCCGATCGGACCGGTAGTGCCGGGCGCACAGCACCAGGGCATCCACCGTGGCGAACCGGGCCCGGACGGCGTCGATCGCCCGGCGAGTCGCCTCGATCGAACTGAGATCCGCGGGCACGAAGTGCGCCCGGTCGACCGCGCCGAGCGCCTCCGCGGCGGCGAGAAAGCCTTCGCCCTTCCTCGCGTCTCGACCGATCACCACGACGGAGTCGCCCTCGGCCAGGCGCTCCAGCGCGACCGCCCGGCCGATTCCGTCGGTTCCACCCGCGACCACAACATGCTTCATGCCACGAATTTAACCAACCAGTTCAATCTTGTCACCTGATCGGTTCAGTTACCGTGCGAGCGCAGGCTCCGCTCGCCCGCGCCCACACCGCGTTGTCGATGCTTGCCTCTTGACCATCCGGGCGGGAGGCTTCCCGCCGCTACCTCCGATCGAACCTGCTCATCCGCGCGGTGACCGAGGGCTGCACTTGGCCTGCCCAGCTATCGGTTTCGTGTGCGATCACCTCGTTGACCCGATAGGAGAAGTCTCGCAGCAACCCCATCCGACGGTCGATCTCCCCGTTCGAATTGGCGGGACCACGAGACACCGACGCCCACTCCAGCTGGAAATCGCACAGCATCGCGTTGATCGACTGCGCGCTGCGGAGATCACGAATCCATGCCGTGGAGACGCCGAAGAACCGGTCGAACGCGGCAGTGCCGGCGGCGCAGGCCAGCAGCACGAATCCCCAGCTGGGATCGATGGCGTCGATGCCGGCGGTCGTCAGTAGCGGCACCAGTATTCCGAGTAAGCCGAGAACGAGCGTAGCTCCGGTGAGGGCTAGGCTGATTCGCCGCTTCGTTAGGCCGTCGCGCGAATACCATTCGCGCGCGTCGATGGCATACGCCTCGACGCGTTGGAACAGCCGGGCAAGGGTCTCATCGGAACTCGACCAGTCGGCGGTGCGGAGGTCCAGCGAAGGCGGCACTCCGAGGTCCTGCGAGCGATCCCCGCCGAAGGGCGATCGGTGCTCTGTCACGGCCGTACTGTATCTCCCCAACGTCTCCGGAATCATCTTTCGGCCGTTGTGCGGGTGAGCAAGCAGCACTGCGGACTTCGCAAGCCGGTCACTTCGGCCACAGAACGGCGCGAGACGAGCGCTGCCATGTGCCGCAACGAGATTCGGAACCGCTGTGGGTGACCGGCTCTCCCCTCCGACGAGTCGGTCACCCCGCTCGATCCGGCAGGCGCGGCTGCCGACGTCCCGGGACTGCCGGGCCCGGCCAGTTCTCGCAGCGCCCGCAGGGCCATCCCGCCGGGCTCCGTACCGGGCGCGGCGTGGCGACGCCGGATTCAAGATCGCGCTGATCGCAATAGTTCTGCGGCGGCTCTCCGGCTTCTAGTGTCCGGCTCAACCCTCCTGCCGCGCCGTCCCCAGGACGACCGCAGTGCGGAGACCGCCATGTCCGTCTCGGTCCACGACACCGGACCTACCTCTGATTCGGAGCGACGTGCAGCCAACCCCGTGGTCAGCGAAGGACACTCGGCCCGTCGAGGTTCCGGGTGCGGCGCAGCCGCGCGCTGGTGTCCGCGGCTCCTTGTCGGCGCTCGACGGCCACTGGGGTTACCTGGGCGCGCTGGCGGGCAGCATCGTCACGCTGTTGCTGCTGTTCCAGCCGTGGTTGAACGCCGTGGGTGCCGACGGCAGAGCCCGCGCCGATGCCTTCGGACGGATCACCGCGACCACTTCTTTCCTGAACGCCTGGTCGTCATCGCCGCCGCCCAGCGTGCGAATCAGCGGCGCCCTGGCGATACTCGCCGCAGGCGCGATCGTCGTCACCGTCTGCGTGGTGGCGGCGAATCTCCGTTACCGCGCCGAGGTGCTGTCGCGTGCCGCGGCGGTGTCCGCGGTGGTCACCGCGGCGCTGGTGGTCCTCACCGTGCTCTACGTCAACAGCAAAGCCCCCGAGCTGCGCGGCATGCTCGGACGGTCCTCGGATCTGGGTGGTCAAATCGGCATGGTGACCAGCTGGGCCTTCGGCAACGGCAGCCTCATCGCACCGGGAGTCCGGCAGGTCTCCTACAACACCGCCGGCCTCACCCACTGGGCGCTCCTCGCGGGTGTCGTTTCGCTGGGTTCGGCTGTTGCCGCCGTCGCCCAATGGACGTATAACCGCCCGTCGTCATCTCGCCGCCTGCCGTGGCGCGGCACCGGAGCCGGAGGGAAAGAACCGGTCCGCCGAGTCGAGTGAACAAAGCGGCACATCCCCCAGTGCCCCGCTGAATCCACCCGTCTCTTCGGATGACCGGCCGATGGTGATCGAAGCTCCGCGCGAACATCGCCCGAACGGCTCTCCGCATTCTGGACGACCTGGAACGCGTGCGCATTCCGCGGTCAGAGGAACAACGCGACCGCGCTCTCGCCCGGAAAGCACGCCGGCGAAACGCCTCGTCAGCCCACATAACGACGCGCGGTCGAACGACGCTGCGAGTCTTCCAACAGCACGAGACCCGCTTCCACCTGCGGCGGCAGGACTTTGCGTTCCCGCAGGACCCAGGGCATGCCGCGCAGCGTCTCGAGGACGGCCGCCGCCGTCGTCCGATCCGCCGGTGCCGACCGGAGCACGGCGGCGGTCCGCCGGGCGGCGCTGCGGGCCGGGCGGCGCAACCACAGCGTCCACAACGTGTTCCGGATACCGAGCCTGCGACGATGGGTCGCGTCGCGCGAGGTCGACGGCTCGTGATGGATCAGCATGTCCTCGATCCAGCACATCCACCAGCCGTGTGCCGCGAGATCGAGCGCGAGCAATTCCTCCTCGCCGCCGAACCACAAGCGCCGGGAGAAGCCGCCGACTTCCCGGAACGCGCTGACCCGGAAGGCGGACAGGGCCGCCATCACGCCGAGCAGGGCGGGGCCGGGCAGCCAGTCGGGCCCGGAAACCGGTGAATACCGCAGTTCCGGCGTGATCGGATCCTCGCGCAGATCGGGTGCGACCAGGCATCGTCCGGTCACCGAGCCGAGGCCGGGATACCGGTCGAGCAGGTCGGCGGCGCGGGTCAGCGCACCCGGCTGCCACCGCGTGTCGTCGTCGCAGAACGCCACATACGGCGTGACCGTCCGCTCCACCGCGATGTTGCGGGCCACCGCGCCCAGATTGTCCGCCGAGCGGATGAGCTCGACGGCGGGGAACGCCGCGGCGACCGCGTCGGCGGTGCCGTCGGTGGATCCGTTGTCGACGAGGATGATCGGCGCCGCGTCGGCGAGCGCGGTCATGTGCGCCAAGGTTTCCAGCAGTTGTTCGCGCCGGTCGCGGGTGATGATGACGACCGTCATGCGATCGGTACCCATCCGGTCACTTCCTTTCATGGGCGAGTTCCAGGATCCTGGCCCGGCGCTCGATCTCCGGCGGCAGCCTGCGCCGCTGCGCCAACGCCTGGGGCAGGCGGCGCAGCAGTCCCGCGACCGCCAGTAACGTCCCGGGGTCGCGCACCGTGCGGCCGACCAGGCCGACGGACTCGGCCGCGCACCGCCGCAGCGGCCGTCGCATCCAGACGATCAGCGCGTTGTTGCGCTGTTCGGCCCGCTTGCGCCACGCCCGAGGCGGTCGGCGCGTGGAGGGATGGTGGTGGGCCCGCACCGCCGCCACATAGCAGAGGTCCCAGCCACACGCCGCCATGTCGAGGGACAGCAAGCGTTCTTCGGCGCCGAAGTGCAGCAGCGGACTGAACCCGGCGGCCTGCAGGTACGCCTCCTTCCGCACGATCGCCGCGCAAGCCAGGAAGCCGAGGACCAAAGGCCCCGGCAGGCCGGGTGGGTGGCCGAGCGGGCTGGTGGCCATCAGTTCGTTGACGGGATCGTCACGGTGCTCCGCGCCGACGAGCGTGCGTCCCGCCAGGAGGCCCAGCCGGGGGCAGGCGTCCAGCAGCCGCTCGGCTTCAGGAAGCGCGTCGCGGGCCCACCACGAGTCGTCGTCGCTGAAGGCGATGTACGGCGTGCGGGCGAGCGCGACGCCGAGGTTGCGCGCGGCCGCGCCGAGGTTGCGGGACAGCGGGACGACCCGCACGCCGGGGAATGCTCGCGCTCGCGCCACGGTGTCGTCGGCGGAAGCGTTGTCCAGCACCACGATCTCCGGGCGCGGGCGCAGTGTGTGCAACTCGGTCAGGGTGCGGACCAATTCGGCAGCGCGGTTGCGGGTGGCGATGACGACTGTCGTCTTCGCCCCGTTCTGCCCGCTCACGCCGACCGTCCCACGAGCAACTCCCGGCTCTCGACCGTGGCCGCAGGGAATTCACGCCGCCGTGCAGCCCGCGAGCGCGCAACGACCGAACGGACTTCACGCCGGGTCACGTGTTGCCCAGCGGATGCCAGAGCCGCGCTCGGCTCATCCTCGACACGTCTGCGGCCGCCGCTTCCCCGTGCGCGAAGCTGGGCCACCCGGTGACAAGTACCCGCATGTGCGGGCGCATACCCGGGCGCGACTCAGGTCAATCAGCGGGGTCGGTGAGTGCGCGCTCGCGGTTCCCGGGCCGAGCCCGCGCTCGACGCTAACTGGGGGCCGGGCGCAGGTGCACGACCTTCGTCTGGGTCATCTCGTCCAGCAACTCGGGCCCATAACCGAAGCCGGATCCGCTGGCCCGGCGCGGGTGCGCCGCTCCGCCGGGCGCGCCGCCGAACACCGCGTTGATCTTCACCGTGCCGACGGGCAGTTCCCGCCAGGCGCGCTGGGCGTGGGCCATCGACGGTGTGAGCACGGTCGCCGCGAGCCCGTAGTCGTCGGTCGCGGCCTCCGCGAGGCCTCGGTCGAACGAATCCACCACCCGTACCGGCGCGACCGGGCCGAAGGTCTCTTCCCGCATGATCCGCATGGCCGGATCGCACTGTGCCAGCACGGTGGCCGGGTAGTGCGCACCGGCGCCTTCCGGCACCACTCCGCCCGTCAGCAGTTCGGCGCCGTCGTCCACGGCATCGCGCACGTGGGCGTGGACCTGCTCGCGGTGGCGCCGGTCGACCAACGGCGCCACCTTCCTGGACTCGGCTTCGGCCACCAGCGCCGCCAGGAAGGGCTCGGCGACTTCCCGATGCGCGAAGATCCGTTCGACGGACACGCAGATCTGACCGGCGTTCGCGAACGCGCCGAGCGCGGCTTGACCGGCGGCCCAGACGGGATCCACCCCCGCGTCGACGATCAGCGCGTCGTTGCCGCCGTTCTCCAGCAGCGCCTTGGTGCCCGTGACCGCGGCGCTGCGCGCGATCGACCGCCCGGTGGCCGTGCTGCCGACATGCGCGATGACGTCCACATCGGACCGTGCGGCGAGCAGCGCGCCGACCCTGCCATCGCCTTGTATCGTCTGCAGCACCCCCTCCGGGAGTCCACGGGCGAGCAGATCACCGAGCAGAGCGCCGGTATGCGGTGCGCGTTCGCTCGGCTTGTACACGACCGTGTTTCCGGTGACCAGCCCCGCGCCGAGCAGACCGCAGGATACGGCCACGGGATCGTTCCACGGCGTCAGCGCTACGACGACGCCGCGAGGCTCCCACACCATGAGGTCGGTGGCGTCGAAACCACCCTGCAAGCTTCGTCCCCGATGCAGCGGGCCGATTTCGGCGTATTGCTCCAAGGTCGCGGCGCCGGCCAGCACTCCTTCCCTGCTCTCGGAGTGCGGACGTCCGGTTTCGGCGCGGTTCAGTTCGGCGAGTTCATCGGCCCGCTCGCGTAGCAGCGCGGCACCGGCGCGGAGCGCGGCGGCCCGCTCGGCCGCCGGTGTCCGCGCCCACCCCCGCTGAACGCGGTTGGCGGACTCCATCTTCTGATCTATTTCCGCGGCATCGGCCATGGGAACCGTGCCGACGGCGGCACCGGTGGCGGGATCGAAGATCTCGATCGTTTCGGAAGCCCGGAGCCCGGTGGCGGACGGGACAGCGTTCGGTGCGCTCATACCGCGGCCATTGCCGCGCATCCCCGGTTCAAACCCGCCGGGCCGCAGCCGGATCGGTGCCGCCGCCCAGCTGCGCCGGGACGTTCGACGCCCCCCGGCCTGGGTCGCTGCCGGGCACGTGACCAGGTTTGATCCGGAAATAATAGGCAAGAGCTACCGATATGGCCGCAATGACCGAGGGGCTCACGGTGCTGTTGTGGCACGTGCACGGCTCGTGGACGACGTCGTTCGTGCAAGGGCCGCACCGTTACCTCGTACCCGTGGTGGACGGCGGCGGGCCGTGGGGGCGCGGCCGGTGCGGCCGCGACTGGCCGTCCGTGCGGGAGGTGCCCGCGGACGCGTTGCGCGAGGCGGAGCCGGACGTCGTCGTGCTCCAGCGTCCGGAGGAGATCGACCTCGCCGAACGATGGCTCGGGCGGCGTCCCGGCGCCGACATCCCGGCGATCTACGTCGAGCACAACACTCCGCGTCCCAGCGCGGCCACCACCACGCATCCGCTGGCGGATCGCGCCGACATCCCGATCGTGCACGTCACCCATTTCAACGACTTGATGTGGGACAGCGGACGCGCGCCCACCCGGGTCGTGCCGCACGGCATCGTCGACCCCGGCGCGCGCTACACCGGCGAACTGCCGCACGGCGTGGCACTGATCAACGAGCCGGCGCGGCGCGGGAGGATCACGGGAAGTGATCTGTTGCCGGACTTCGCGATGGCGGGGCCGATCGATCTGTACGGCATCGGAGCCGACGAATTCACAGCGCACCGGCCCACCGCACACCCCATTCGCGGAATCGGCGACTTCCCGCAATCGGCATTGCATCCGGAAATGGCCCGCAGGCGGGTGTATCTGCACACCGCGCGCTGGACCTCACTGGGATTATCTCTCCTGGAAGCCATGCACCTGGCCATGCCGGTGGTAGCCCTGGCCACCACCGAGGCCGTCTCGGCCGTGCCGCCGGAAGCAGGCGCCATCTCCACCGACATCGCGGTGCTCACCGCGAAATTCCGGGAATTCCTCCACGAACCCGACCTGGCGGTGCTCGCGGGCAAATCGGGACGGCAGTTCGCGCTGGAGCACTACGGCCTCGAGGTCTTCCTGCGCCGGTGGGATTCCCTGCTCGCCGAGGTCACCGAATGAAGGCAGGGTCCCGGAGAGAGAAGGCGGAATCATGAAGATCGCGATGGTGTCCGAACACGCCAGTCCGCTAGCCGTGCTGGGCGGCGTCGATGCCGGGGGGCAGAACGTCCATGTCGCGGAGCTGTCCGCGGCTCTGTGCCGCCAGGGGCACGACGTCACCGTCTACACGCGGCGCGACGACGCGCAGGCTCCGCATGCTGTCACCGCCGCACAGGGCTATCGCGTGATCCATGTCCCGGCCGGGCCTGCCCACCCGCTGCCGAAGGACGAATTGCTGCCCCATATAAGCGAATTCGGCGCTTTCCTGCAACAGCAGTGGCGAGACTGCCGCCCCGATGTGGTGCACGCGCACTTCTGGATGTCCGGCTTGGCCGCCCTCCAGGCCGCTGGGCAAACAGGCATCCCGGTCGTCCAGACCTTCCACGCGCTGGGGGTGGTGAAACGCCGCCACCAAGGAGCCGACGACACCAGCCCGGCCGACCGCGTACGCCTCGAGCAATCGATCGCCGAACGCGCCGATCGCATCATCGCCACCTGCACCGACGAGGTTTTCGAACTGGCCAGAATAGGCGTGCCGCAGTCCAGGACATCGGTGATTCCCTGCGGCGTCGACCTCGAGCAGTTCACCCCCCACGGGGCGAGCGCACCGAGGTCGGCCGAGCACCGGATGGTCAGCGTGGGCCGGTTGGTGCCCCGCAAGGGTTTCGACACCGCGATCACCGCACTGGCCGCTCTGCCGGACACCGAGCTGGTGTTGGTCGGCGGCCCGGACGACGGCGACGTCGCCGACGACCCGGAAGGCAGGAGGCTGCTGGAGCTGGCCGACGAACTCGGCGTGCGAAACCGGCTCCACATGCTGGGCCAGGTCCCGAGGACACGAATGGCGCCGCTGCTCAGGTCGGCCGACGTCGCCGTGTGCACGCCGTGGTACGAACCGTTCGGCATCACACCGCTGGAAGCGATGGCCTGCGCCGTTCCCGTGGTGGCCGCCGCGGTCGGGGGCCTCATCGACACCGTCGTCGACGGTGTGACCGGCAGGCTGGTCCCCCCGCACGAGCCCGCGCAACTGGCCGACGCCGTCCGGGATCTGCTGGCCGCGCCGGAGATCAGGCGGAAGTACGGTCAGGCCGGACGTGAGCGGGTCGAGGCGCGCTACTCCTGGGACCGTATCGCCGCGGAGACCCTGCACGCGTATCGCAGGGTGACCGCCCCGGCTGTGCGCGCGGGGAACGGAAGCGGGCCCACGGACGGCCGTGCGCTCGACCCCGCCGGGAACGACGGGCTTCCCACCGGGTCACCGGCGATGGGTCACGGTGCTCGCGCGAACGGCCACGGGTAGGCGGCGCCGTGTCCGAACCCTGTGAACGCGCGTTGGTCACCGGCGGTTGCGGTTTCGTCGGCTCGCACCTGTGTGAACAACTGCTCGACGCGGGCACCGCCGTGGTCGCGCTCGACAATTTCGCCACGTCGACTCCGGACAACGTCGCCCGGCTGCTCGACCGGCCCGGCTTCGATCTGCGGCGGCACGACGTCACCGAACCGCTGCCTGCGGTGGGCGCCTTCGACGTGGTCTTCCATCTCGCGTCGGCCGCGTCGCCTCCCGATTACCTCCGGCTGCCGATCGAGACGCTGCGAGCCGGTTCGCTCGGGACCGCGAACGCCCTCGATCTGGCGGAGCGCCATGGCGCCCGTTTCGTGCTCGCGTCGACCAGCGAGGTCTACGGTGACCCGGCCGTCCATCCGCAGACCGAGAATTACTGGGGTCATGTCAATCCCGTCGGTCCGCGCAGCGTCTACGACGAAGCGAAGCGGTATGCCGAAGCTTTGACCATGGCATTTCGCCGGGAAAGAGGCGCGAATACCGGAATTGCCCGAATTTTCAACACCTACGGTCCGTGCATGCGCACCGACGACGGTCGTATGGTGCCCACCTTTATCGCACAGGCCTTGTCGGACGCGCCGCTGACCATCGCCGGAACCGGTGAGCAGACGCGATCACTGTGTTATGTCGACGACACGGTGCGCGGGCTGCTCGCGCTGGCGGCCACCGATTATCCGGGACCGGTGAATATCGGCAATCCGCACGAACTCTCCGTGCGCTGCCTCGCGGCGGAAATCCTGTCGCTGACCGGCAGCCGGTCCGTCGTGACGTACGTCGACGGGGCGGTCGACGACCCGAAACGACGGTGCCCGGACATCTCGCTGGCTCGACGGGAATTGGGCTGGTGGCCGGTGATCACCCGGGTGGAGGGGTTGCGCCGCACGATCGACTGGTTCGCCGGACGCGCGGCGGAACCGGCTCGGTAGTCGCCGCGCTGATGGGCGCCGGGCGGCGCATCGGTTTAGTCGTGACTTCAGCGGGTAGCGCCAGACATATGTCAGCGGGTAGACCGGCAGGTCCCGCGTCTCGAACAGAAAGGCGGCCCGTGCGCATTCTCGGAATAAACGCGATATTTCATGATCCTGCTGCGGCCCTGATCGTGGACGGCGAAATCGTCGCGGCCGCCGAGGAAGAGCGGTTCACTCGGCGTAAGCACGGCAAGCGGCCGGTGCCGTTCTCCGCGTGGGAGCTCCCCGAGCAAGCGGCCGCGTGGTGCCTGGAACGAGCGGGATTGCGTCCCGAGCAGCTCGACGCGGTGGGCTATTCCTATGACCCGCGCCTGGTCGACCATTCGCTCGGCGGTCTCGATCAGAAAAGCGAAAATACCAGAACCGATTACGCTTTCCGCGCACCCGCGTTTCTCACGGCCGCACTGCCCGGCCTCGATCCATCGATCGTGCGTTTCGTGCGGCATCATCTGGCGCATGCCGCGTCCGCCGCGCTCGCGGCCCCGTCGGGCGATTCGGCGGTGCTGGTGGCCGACGGCCGCGGCGAGAGTCAGTCCTATCTGGCCGGGGAATACCGGGACGGCAAGTTCGTGGAACTGGCCGCCCAGCAGCTGCCGCACTCGCTCGGGCTGATGTACGAGGACCTCACCGAACATCTCGGATTCACCCGGTCGAGCGACGAATACAAGGTGATGGCTCTCGCCTCCTACGGCACCCCGCGGTTCCTCGATCGGTTCCGCGAACTCGTGTACACCACCAGGGATGGCGGTTTCCGCACCGAACCCGTGGACTGGTCGGAGTTCGCACCCGCGGTGACCGCGGGTGCGCCCGGCCCGGACCATGCCGACCTCGCCGCGAGCGTCCAGCGCCGGCTCGAGGACGTGTTGCTCGAATTGACCTCGTGGCTGCATCGCCAGACCGGTCAGCAGAACCTCACGCTGGCCGGTGGCATCGCGCTGAACTGCGTGGCCAACACCCGGCTGCACGCCGAAGGCCCCTACGACCGGGTCTGGGTCCAACCGGCCTCGGGCGACGCGGGCACCGCGCTCGGCGCCGCGCTGCAATTGGCGGCCGAATTCGGCGAGCGGGTCACCCCGATGCGCGGAGCCGATCTCGGCCGCGAATGGACCGACGCGGAGCTGGAGACCGTGCTGCGCACGGCCAAGGTCCGCTACACGAAATCCGCGGACATCGCGGCCGACGTGGCCCAAGCGCTCGCGGAAGACCAGGTGGTGGCCTGGTTCCAGGGCCGGGCCGAATTCGGCCCGCGCGCGCTCGGACATCGCTCGCTGCTCGCCCATCCCGGCCGGTCGGCGAATCTCGAGCGCCTCAACGACGTGAAAGGGCGCGAGCAGTTCCGGCCGCTCGCGCCGATGGTGCTGGCCGACCGGGCAGCCGAGATCTTCGAACGCGGACCATTGCCGAGCCCGTACATGCTGTTCGTCCACGACGTCGCGCCGCAGTGGCGCGCGCGGATCCCCGCCGTGACCCATGTGGACGGCACCGCGCGGGTGCAGACCGTCGATCCCGCCGACAATCCCGTCCTGGCGCGGATGTTGTCGGAGTTCGACCGGCGCACCGGCTTGCCCGTGGTGGTCAACACGAGCTTGAACACCGCGGGCAGGCCGATGGTGGATTCGCCCCGCGACGCCCTGGAGTGCTTCGGTTCCGCGCCGATCGATCTGCTCGCTCTCGGTCCGTTCGTGGTCCGCCGCGCATGAACGGCCAGACCGTGGACTACAGCATCGTCATCCCGACCACCGGCCGGGAAAGTCTTCGGACGCTGCTCGAGTCGCTGGCGGCCGCGACGGGTCCGAAGCCACGCGAGCTCATCGTCGTCGACGACCGGCCCGGCACCGGCGACCTGCCGCTGCCCGAGACCGTGCCGCCGGTGCGGGTCATCCGCTCGGGCGGCCGTGGGCCCGCCGCGGCGCGGAACGCGGGGTGGCAGGCCGCCTCGGGCGCGTGGATCGCGTTCTTGGACGACGACGTGCTCACTCCGCCGGATTGGCCTGCCCGCTTGGCCGACGACTTGCGGGAGCTCGACGAGAACACGGCGGCGTCCACGGCCCGGATCGAGGTTCCGCTGCCCGAGCACCGCAAGCCGACCGACGCGGAACGGGGAATCGCACGGCTGGCCACGGCGCGGTGGATCACCGCGGACATGGCCTACCGCAGGTCCGCGCTGGTCGCGGTCGGTGGGTTCGACGAACGGTTCCCGCGGGCGTTCCGCGAGGATGCCGACCTGGCGCTGCGGGTCTGCCTCGCGGGGTACGTCATCGCGGCCGGACGACGCAGCACTCGCCATCCGCTCCGCGCATCGGGGCCCATGGCGAGTGTGCGCGCACAGCGCGGGAACGCCGACAACGCGTTGCTGCGGCGGAAGTACGGCGCTCGGTGGCGGCAGCGCATCGGCGAGGACAAGGGGCTGCTGCCCCGGCACGCGCTCACCACGGCGGCAGGCGCGGCGGCCGCGGCGCTCGGCCTCGCGGGCCGCCTGCGCCCCGCCCTGGCGTTCGCCGCGGTCTGGCTGGCGTCGACCGGCCAATTCGCCGCGCGCAGAATCGCGCCGGGTCCGCGCACGCCCGGCGAGATCGGCCGGATGACGGTGAGCAGCGCGCTGATCCCACCCGCTGCGTGCTGGCATCGCCTGCGCGGCGAGCTGCGCCACCGGAACGCCTCCCACGCCTCGCCGCTGGCGTTGCTGTTCGACCGCGACGACACCCTCATCATCGATGTCCCCTACCTCGCCGATCCCACCAAGGTCCAGCCGGTGCCGGGGGCCGTCGACGCGCTCCGGAAGGTGCGCGCGGCCGGCGTCCAGCTCGGCATCGTGAGCAACCAATCCGGCGTCGCGCGCGGATTGATCAGCCGCGAACAGCTCGCCGCGGTGAATTCCCGCGTCGAGGAGTTGCTCGGACCGTTCGCGACATGGCAGGTGTGCGTGCACGGCGAAGGCGACGGCTGCGGGTGCCGCAAACCCGAGCCGGGCCTGATCCGGCGAGCCGCGGCGGAACTCGGCGTCGACGTCGGCAGATGCGTGGTCATCGGCGATACCGGCGCCGACATCGCCGCCGCGCAGGCCGCGGGCGCCCGCGCGATCCTGGTGCCGACGGCGCGAACCCTTCCCGAGGAGGTGCACCGCGCACGCCGCGAAGCGACCGTGGCGCAGGACCTGCCCGAAGCCGTACGGCTGGCGATGGTGAGCGTGCCATGACACGCCGGGCGCTGGTCGCACGCATGGACAATTTCGGCGATGTGCTGCTGGCCGGGCCGTGCGTGCGGGCGGTGGCAGCGCACGTCGATTCGGTGACGCTGTTGTCCGGGCCGCGCGGCCGGGCCGCCGCCGACCTGTTGCCGGGAGTGGACCAGGTCGTGACCTGGTGCGCGCCGTGGATCGATCTGGAGCCCCCTTCGGTCGCCGCGGCCGGCATCGAGGGCTTCCTCGACCGGATCCGCGCGCTAGACCTGGACCTGGCGTTGATCCTCACGTCCTTTCACCAGTCACCGTTGCCGCTGGCGCTGTTGCTCCGGATGGCCGGCGTCCCCTGGATCGGCGCCATCTCGGAGGACTACCCCGGTTCGCTGCTGGATCTGCGCCATCGCGTCGAAGGCGATCCGCCCGAAGCCGAGCGCGCGCTGTCGCTCGCCGAGGCGGCCGGTTTCCGGCTACCCCCCGGGGACGACGGGAAACTCGCCGTCCGCCAGCCGTTGCCGAAGGTCGGCGCGCTCACCGGCGAACCGGGCTACGTGGTGGTGCATCCGGCCGCGTCGGTACCGGCGCGACAGCCCTCCTCGTCCCGTTCGGCGGCCATCGTCGCCGCGTTGACCGGCGCCGGGCACCGCGTGGTCGTCACCGGCGCACCCGCCGACCGGCCGCTCACCGGCGCCGTCGCCGGCCGGCACGCCGTCGACCTCGGCGGCGCCACCACGCTGCCCGAGCTGGCCGCCGTGTTGCGCGACGCGAGCGTCGTGGTGGCGCCGAACACCGGGCCGGCGCACCTGGCCGCGGCCGTCGGGACGCCCGTGGTCTCCCTCTTCGCACCGGTCGTCCCCGCAGCGCGGTGGGCGCCTTACGGCGTGCCGGTGGCCATGCTCGGCGACCAGCACGCGCCCTGCCGCGGCAGCAGGGCCAGGGAATGCCCGGTCGTGGGGCACCCGTGCCTGGACTCGATCTCCCCGGAGCAGGTCGTCACGGTGGCGGAAGAACTCGGTGCGGGCAGGCGTGCGCGTCTGCGGACAGGAGGTGTGCGGTGATCGAGGAGCATTTCGCGGCTTTGCACGCAGCGCTGGAGCGCACCAGTTGCTTCGCACCGAGTATCCGCAGATGGGGGCGAGAACTGGCGGTGGTACTGGACAACGGCGGCAGATTGCTCGCGTGCGGCAACGGGGGCAGCGCGGCCGAAGCGCAGCACCTGACGGGGGAACTGGTCGGCCGCTTCCGCAACGATCGCCGTCCGCTGTCGGCGATCGCCCTGCACGCCGACACCTCGGCGGGCACCGCCATCGTGAACGACTACGGCGAGACCGAGCTGTTCGCGCGTCAGGTCCGCGCGCACGGCAGACCCGACGACGTCCTCATTCTGTTGTCCACCAGCGGCAGCAGCCAGAACGTGGTGGCCGCGGCGAAAGCGGCGCACGACATCGGCGTCACCACCTGGGCCATGACCGGCCCCGCGCCCAATCCGCTCGCGGCCCTCTGCGACGACGCGGTGGCCGTGGACGCGCCGAGCACCGCCACCGTGCAGGAGGTGCATCTGGTCTTGGTGCACGCCCTGTGCACGGCGCTCGACGACGCACTGGGGGTACCGACATGAAGCCGTTGGTCGTGATCGGCGACAGCATGCTCGACGTCGACATCGAGGGCGTCGCCAACCGGTTGTCGCCCGAGGCGCCCGTGCCCGTGGTGGACGTGGAACGCCGGTGGATGCGCCCGGGCGGCGCCGGTCTGGCCGCCGTGCTGGCCGCGCGGTCGGTCGCCGAGGTCTCCCTGGTCACGGCGACCGCCGACGACCACGACGGCCGGCTCCTCACCCGCCTGCTGGACCAGTACGTCCAGGTGGTTCCGATGCCGCTGCGCGGCGAGACGGTACGCAAGACCCGCGTCCGCGCCGCCGGTCAGTCGCTGTTGCGGCTGGACACCGGCGACGGGACCGCCGACGGCGGCTCGGTGAGCGCGTCGGTCACCAGGGCACTGCGGGCGGCCGGCGCGGTCCTCGTGGCGGACTACGGCCGGGGCGTCGCCGCACATCCGGAGATCCGCAGCCTGCTGACCGAACTGGCGCGGTCCGTGCCGGTGGTGTGGGATCCGCATCCGCGCGGCCCCGCCCCGACGCCGGGCGCGGCGCTGGTCTCGCCGAATCTCGAGGAGGCACGCCAGTTCGCGCCGGGATACGTCGAACCGGATGAGTTGGCGAAGGTCCTCCGCGACGAGTGGGCCGCCGATTCCGTCGCGGTCACGACCGGTCCGAACGGGGCGGTGCTGGCCAATGGGAAGCGGCTCACGGTAGTGCCGGTGCCCGCTGGGATACGGATCGCGGGGCACGTCGGTTCGGATACCTGCGGCGCGGGCGACCGATTCGCCTCCGCCGCGACCGCCGCACTCTTCGACGGGTCGACGGTGGCCGACGCGGTGTCGCACGCCGTGGACGCGGCGGCCGGATTCGTCGCCGCGGGCGGCGCGGCCACGTTGTCCGCATGCGACAGCACCGCCACCGGGGAGGAGGACACGACGGAAGCGGGCGGGTCGGCGTTCGAGGTGGCGGCGCGGGTCAGGGCGCGCGGCGGCAGGCTCGTGGCCACCGGCGGCTGTTTCGATCTATTGCACCCCGGACACGTGAGCTTGCTGCGCCAGGCTCGCGCCATGGGCGACGCGCTGGTGGTCTGCCTCAACTCCGATGCCTCGGTGCGGCGTTTGAAGGGGCCGCGCCGTCCGATCGTCACCGCACGCGACCGCGCCCGCCTGCTGATCGCACTGTCGTCGGTGGACGCCGTCGTCGTGTTCGACGAATCCTCCCCGAGCGCACTGCTGGAGCGCCTTCGCCCCGATGTCTGGGTCAAGGGCGGCGACTACACCGGCGTCGACCTCCCGGAGGCCGCGGTCGTTCGCGGGTACGGCGGCGAGATCGCGCTGATTCCCACTGTTCGCGGTTATTCGACAACCCAGCTGGTCGCCGCGACGCAGGCGTGCGGCTGACCCGAGAACGTAAGGAGCACGATGCGAACCCTCGGCAATGTCCTGATCACCGGCGGCGCTTCCGGACTCGGCGCGGCGGTCACCGCCGCGGTACGCGAGAACGGCGGGCGTCCCTTCGTGATCGATCGGGTGGAGCCCGAGACGCCCGTCGACTTCGTGCGGGCCGACCTCGCCGATACCGTCGCCGCCGAACAAGCCGTGTGCGAGCTCGCCGAGCGGGCGGGTGGGCGGATCGACGGCGTCTTCACCGCCGCCGGAACCGATGCGTGCGGCCCGTTGGACAAGGTGCCCGCGAAGAAGTGGGAATACGTCGTGCAGGTCAACCTGTTCGGCACCGCCGCCGTCATCCGTGCCGCCCTACCGTTCTTGCGGAAAAGCAAGGGAACCGTGGTGACCTGTGCTTCCACCCTCGGCATCAAGGCGGTCGGTGATGCCACCGCCTATTGCGCGTCGAAATTCGGCGTCGTCGGCTTCACCAGAGCGCTCGCCGCCGAGACAGCGGGCAGCGTCGGGGTGACGCTGCTGATCCCGGGCGGAATGCACACCGCGTTCTTCGACGACCGTGACGAGCAGTACAAGCCACCGCCCGACGCGAAACTCAACCAGCCCGAGGACGTCGCGGCCGCGGTGGTGTTCGCGCTGCGCCAGCCGCCCGGCTGCGAGGTCAGGGAGATGGTCGTGTGCGCGTCGGAAGAGGGTTCGTGGCCTTGAGCGACACGATTCTCGTGTTGCGCGCGCTCGGGCTCGGCGACCTGCTGACCGCCGTGCCCGCCTTGCGCGGGCTACGAAACGCCTACCCGGAAGACCGCGTGGTGCTCGCCGCACCGGAATCGCTGCGCGATCTTGTCCATCTCATCGACGCGGTCGACGAACTGCTGCCGACCGCGGGACTGGGTGCGCTGCGATGGCACGCGGCGCCCCCGAGACTGGCGGTCAACCTGCACGGCAGCGGACCGGAGAGCATCCGTGACCTCCTGGCGGCGCGTCCCGAAACGCTGCTGACGCATCACCATTCGGACTACCCCGGACTGCCCGGCCCCGAGTGGCGCGAGGACGTGCACGAAGTGGACCGCTGGTGTCTGCTGCTGGGGTACAGCCGGATCCATGCCGATCCCACCGCGCTGCGGCTGCCTGCTCCCCCGGCGCCCGCCGCCGAGTCGAACGTGGTCGTGATCCATCCCGGCGCGGCGCATCCCGCACGCCGCTGGCCCTCCGAACGATTCGCTCGCGTGGCCCGCGAACTCGGCGCCGACGGCCACCGCGTGGTGATCACCGGCACGCGCGAGGAGATTCGGCTGGCGAACGCGGTCGCCGAGCAGGCCGGCCTACCGCCCACCGCGGTGTACGCGGGGCGCACCGGCCTGATCGAACTCGCCGCGCTGGTGGCCGACGCGGCGCTGGTCGTCTGCGGCGACACCGGCGTCGGGCACCTCGCCACCGCCTTCGGCACACCGTCGGTCCTGCTGTTCGGCCCCACACCGCCGCAGCGGTGGGGGCCGCCCGCCGACGCGGAACAGCACGTGACACTCTGGGCCGGGACCGTCGGCGATCCGCATTCCGGCCATCCGGATCCCGGGCTGCTGAGGCTGCGGCCCGAGCATGTGCTCACCGCCGCAACCGGTTTGCTCGGGGCGAAGGTGCGCCATGGGTAGCCGCGTCGGCGTGGTCGGCGCCGGTTATGTGGGGCTGACCAGCGCCGCTTGCCTCGCCCACTTGGGCCATCATGTGGTCTGTGTCGACAACGACGAGGCCAAGGTAGCCGCTCTGCGCGCGGGTACGGTCGCGATCGTCGAGCCCGGCTTACCGGAGCTGGTGCGGGAAGGGCTCGCGGAGAACCGGCTCGTCTTCATGTCGGATCCCGAAGCGCTCCACGAATGCGAAGTGGTCCTGCTGTGCCTGCCCACCCCCATGGGCACCGGCGGCACGGCGGATCTCGGCGTGCTCGAGGACGCGCTCGAGGCGTTGTCCACGGTGCTACCGCCGGATTGCGTGCTGGTCACCAAGTCCACCGTCCCGGTGGGGACGGCGGCGCGGATCGCCGCCCTGTCCGGTCTCGCGAGCACCGCGGTCGTCAGCAACCCCGAATTCCTCCGGGAGGGACACGCGGTCGAGGACTTCCTGCACCCCGACCGAGTTGTCGTCGGCGCGGCCGAGCCCGATCAGGAGTCGGCCGAGCGGGTCGCGGCGTTGTACGCCGGAACCGGCGCGCCGGTATTGCGCACGGATTCGGCCAGCGCGGAACTCGCCAAATACGCCAGCAATGCCTTTCTCGCGATGAAACTCTCGTTCGTCAACACGCTGGCCGAATTGTGTGAACGGGTCGGCGCCGACATCACGAAGGTCACCGGCGCGATGGGCATGGACGACCGGATCGGACCCGCTTTCCTGGCTCCCGGCCCCGGCTGGGGCGGCTCGTGCCTGCCCAAGGACACGCGCGCGCTGCTGCGGGCCGCGGAGGCATCCGGAGTGGACTTCGCTCTGGTCCGAGACACCCTGCGCGCCAACGATCACCAGCAGGCGATGGTGTTGCGCAAGATCCGCCGCGCGGTGACCGGCGCGGTCGACGGCTCGCTGTCGGGGACCCGCATCGGCGTGCTCGGCCTCGCCTTCAAAGCCGGTACCGGCGACCTGCGCGACTCCCCCGCCGTCGCGGTCGCCAGGCAGCTCTCCCGGCACGATGCCACGGTCACCGCGTACGACCCCTGCGTCCCGGCGGGCACCCCTGATCTCGACGGTATTCGAGTGGTGGACGATCCGTACCTGGTGGCGAAGGATGCCGGCGCGCTCGTGATTCTCACCGAGTGGCCCGAATTCCGTTCGCTCGACTGGGCGAAGCTCGCGACCGACGTCGACCGGCCCGTGATCGTCGACACCCGGAACCTGCTCGACGAGCAGCTGCTCACCGGCACCGGTTTCACCTTGTTGGGCAACGGCACCACCGGCGCTTCGGACAGCAGCCGAGCCTGATCGGCCGTGGCGAACGGAGAACCGAGCCGAGTCCCCGACCCCCCAACCAGGGCACTCGATGATGGGAAGATTCATGTTCTAATGCGCATATCCGAGTATCCAGATGAGCTTTGTTCGCAGCTCCGGTTCCGCTGGAGCGGGTCGGAGTCCTCGTGGGTCTCCACCGCGGACGTCCGCACCCGTGGACTGCGGATAATCTGTGCCGGTGCCTATTTCGTTCGACATCGGGGAAATGCAGCAGGTCGACAGCGCGACCTGGCGCGATCCTCGGACCGGTGACATGGTGAACGTGTCGTATTTCGACCTCGTCCCGGATCTGCCCGCGCCGTTGGATGATCTGGAAACCTTGCGCCGCCGCCTGGCCGAGAGAAGCGCGCAGAACGGCTGCCTCATCGAAGCTTTCGTGGTGTGGCTGGACGCGCAGCCTGCGCTGCTGCGCATGGAGAAGTTGCCGCTGCCGAACCAGCCACAGGGCTTGGTGTTCGCCGCGTCCGTGATCGTCCCGAAGGCCCGCAGCAGCGCGGTCCTGCAGATCCTCTGCCCCGAGACCGGCACCACAGGTGTGCGCGAGGCCCTCCTCGCCACCAAGATCGGTTTCGACCATATGTTCCCGCCGCATCCCTACGCGCCCGAGGTGCGGGGTCGGCTGCCGTACAACGCGGCCGACGACATCCGCTGGGACGCAGAGTTTCCCGAGCATCCGCTCAGCCGTGCCCGTCGCTGGATCGCGCACACCGTCCCGACCGCCCGGCTCGCGCCGGAATTCGCGGCACTCCCCGCGTTCGCCGGCTGACGCGACCCGTGTGAACACGGCCCGACGCCGATGATCGGCGCCGGCCGCGCGCTCACACCCGCGCCGCGCGGCCTCGTGCGTACGCGATGACGTCCGCCGCGTAGGCCGCGGTGTCCTCGTCCACGCAGCACGCCCGGAATCGGTCGAACGCATCCTCCAGTTGCGGACCCGGCCCGCGGTCCGCGAGCAGGACGACAATCGCCTCCCACGTTCCGATCACCGGGTCCGGCAGCGCCATCAGTTCCTCGAGGTACCGGCCCGGTTCCAGCAACCGCAACGCCCGGCGGGCGTAGGCGTGCACCCGCCGGGGCAGCTCGGCGCGGATGACGTCGACGTCCGACTGCAATGCCCGGCCAGGTTGCGCCGGGTCCACCCGCAGGGACCACAACGCCGTCAGATCCTCCGGCAGCGGGTGGTCGTCGATCAGCCCCGGTCCGGTCGCCTCTTCGAGCGGCACCAGCGGCAGACCGCGCTGCGCGTTGCGCCGATTACAGAATTCCCACCAAGCGGTGGGCGTAGCGCTCAGGGTCAATCCGAACTTCAACTCTTGCTGCCCATCGGTCCAGGTACGCACGGTTCGGGAGCGGCCGACGCAGGCCACACCACCCGGTACCACCCGCACCCATACGGCCTCCGGGCCGTCGAAGCCATAGGGTTGCAGCAACTTCCGCGCATCGCGGGTCAGTCGGCGCAGCGCCGAGTCCGGTCCGACCATGCGAGCAGATTAGCGGCAGGTACCGACACGAACGAAAAAGGCACCGGCTCAGTATGATTCGCCCGAGGACTCGGTCCCATCCCTCGATCGGGCCCGCCCGACTCCCCGGTGGCGGATCACCGGATTCGTCGGCGCTGAATGTCAGAAAGGGTAGCTGGCGGGAGGCCACGATCGCATCGGCTGGTGGCCGCATGCACGGCCGACGCTTGGTACAGGCACGCGAAGGAGGGTCCGCCGCGCTCGACGCCGGCGGTGTCACCCCAGCGGACGAGTGATGCAGACCTCGGAATTCGCACTGCCGTAGAGGCTCCCGACTACGCCGGGACTCGGGCCGGCTCGGAATCCCGACTCTCGATCGACTCGGTCGTGCGCCCCGGTGCGGGCGGACGCACTCGGTGCAGAGCGGCATACCCGACGCTCGCGAGGACCAAGGCGACGAAAACACCGAGGTTGCTGCTGCCCAATCCGCCCGCGCGGGCAGCTGGTGTGAACAGGTAGCCCAGCAGCGGACCGATATGCGGATCGGGCGACGTGACCAGACCGAGCCCGACGAGGGTCGCGACGATCAGGCAACCGACCCCGGCGCGGTTCACCTTTCCGTAGCCGCCGACCGGGCTGTACAGCGCTGTCCGGTCGTATCCGATTCGGCGACGCTGCCACAGGTCGACCACGAAGATTCCGGTCCATGCGGCCATCACGACACCGGTCGTGGTCAGGAAGGCCTGAAACGGAGCGAAGAATCCGGGCGCGGCGAAGGCCACATAGCCACCGACAGCCGCGATCAGAACGGCGTCGATCAGGACCGTGTAGTGCCGAGGGACCCGGACGCCCACTGTTTGCAGAGCGAGCCCTGACGAGTAGAGGCCGATGATGGAGCCCGACACGAAGCCGACCAGCGCGAGGATCAGATAGGGCACCAGAAACCAGGTCGGCAGATGAGCCGACAGCGCACTGATCGGATCGGTCGCGGCCAGCGCCGCGACATCCGGATCCCCGACTGCCAGAACGGTCCCGAATCCCATCAGGACAAGTGCCGGAGCGGTGCCGCCGAAGGTGATCCAGCCCACCAGCGCACGCTTGTCGGCGTCCCGGGGAAGGTAGCGGGTGTAGTCGGCGGCGCAGTTGACCCAGCTCAGACCGAGCGTGTTGGCGACCAGCATCACGCCGCCCACGAACGCGCCCAGGCTCACCTGGCCATGCGTCGCGAACGAGATCCTGGGCAGCGTCAGCACAACATAGACCACGGACAGCGCGGTGAACGCCATGGCGAACCACTTCTGGATCCGCAGGATCACGTGGCAACCGTAGATGCCGATCACCGTGGTCACCACGATGACCGTGAGCAGGGTGACGACCATGAGCGGTCCGGTATCCATATCCGGGTCGAGCCGATGTGCCACGGTGCGAGCCGCCAGGGTCGCCAAGACCGCGGAAAAGGTCTCCCACCCGACCAACGCGAGATAACTCAGCAGCGCCGGGATCTTGTTGCCGTGGAAGCCGAATGCCGCCCGGCCGGCCACCATGGTCGCCGCCCCGCCCTGCTGCCCGGCCAACGACACCAAGGCGAGCAGCAGAAAGGACAGGACCGCTCCCACCGCGGCAGCGAGCGCTGCCAGATGCCAGTCGAGGCCGAGCGCGGTGACATACGGGCCGAACGACACCAAGACCACATTGCAACTGGTGCCCGCCCACGGCCAGAACAAGGCGCGCGGCTTACCGCGACGTTCCTCATCGGCGACCCATTCGGCGCCTTTCCGCTCGAAGGACCAGTCCGAGGGCTTCGCTGAACTCATAGCCATGGGGCATCCGTTCC
The DNA here is from genome assembly GCF_040632645.1 of Nocardia sp. NPDC019219. Taxonomy (NCBI): domain Bacteria; kingdom Bacillati; phylum Actinomycetota; class Actinomycetes; order Mycobacteriales; family Nocardiaceae; genus Nocardia; species Nocardia sp. NPDC019219. The sequence continues at coordinate 33,502 of NZ_JBEYCG010000007.1, forward strand.
TCGACGGCGGCGGGACCGAGACCAGCCACGCGCACCTAGATATCGAGCCGTTATTTATCGGCTCATTGTATGGGTCGAATGAGTTCTTCGTAACTGAAGTTGACAGGACAACTAGGACGGCCAGAGACGGGTGCACGGCGGGCGACATCCTCGGGCAACAGAAGTTGACCGTCCGATGCTCGACTCCGCGCAGGCGCAGCCAGCCGTTATGCCAGGGCATGACACCGAATAGACCAGCTATAAGTCACTATTCAACGGCTCGCTATGTAGCGGCAGCAAGATCCGGGAGCGGGCGCCCGCTCGTCATCGAACCGCTGAGTCTTCGCCGCCGCCGGGGTCCCTCTCACCCGGCACCAGGGACGCTACGATCCGACGAACCGACCGACCGAGTGTGGCACCAGCGGCAACGCGAAGCCCGCGGCACCGTTTCGCTCACGGGCGTCGGGGAATCCCGGTCGCATGGGTATCACCGTCGCCGTCACCGGGCCGACCGGCGAGATCGGCATCTCCGCCGTCACCGCGCTCGAACAGGACCCCGCTGTGGACAGGATCGTCGGAATGGCCCGCCGTCCGTTCGACCCCGCCGCGCACGGCTGGACGAAGACCGAGTACCGGCGCGGCGACATTCTCGATCGCGCCGCCGTGGACGCACTCGTCGCGGACGCCGACGTGGTGATCCACCTGGCGTTCGTGATCATGGGTTCGCGGGAGGAGAGCGCGCGGGTGAACCTCGCGGGCACCCGCCACGTCTTCGAGGCGACAGCGACCGCCGAGCGGCCCCGCCGCCTCGTCTACACGTCCTCGGTCGCCGCCTACGGCTACCACCCGGACAATCCCTCCCCCATCACCGAGGACGTGCCGCCCGACGGCTCGCCCGAGCACTACTACTCCGAGCAGAAGGCCGCGTGCGAGGCGGCGCTCACGGAGATCACCGCGGGCTCCGGCCTCGAGGTGTTCGTGCTGCGGCCGTGCATCGTGGCCGGTCCTCAGGCGCCGGCCCTGCACGACCTGCCGTGGGAGAAACTTCCCGGCCCGCTGCGTACGCTGGCCCGGTCGAATTCCTTGTTCAAGCCGGTGGTTCCCGATCCCGGCCACCCGCTGCAACTCGTCCACCACGACGACGTGGCCGCGGCCATCGCGCTGGCCGCCACCGCGGATGCGCCGCCCGGCGCCTACAACATCGCGGGCGACGGCACGCTCACCCTGTCCGACGTGGTGTCCGCACTGGGCGGCAGGCCGGTGCGCGTCCCCGCGGTCGCCGCCACCGCCGCGTCCGCGGCCCTCGCCCGCCTCCCCTTCGTGCCGGCCACCCTCGAGTGGCTGCACATCGTCCGCACGCCCGTCGTCATGGACACCAGCCGTGCGAAGCGGAATCTCGGCTGGAAGCCGGCCCATACCTCCGCCGAGACGCTCGCCGCGCTCGCCGCCGCCCGCTGATCTGCACGAACCCGACGCGGCCTCTTACTCCGCAACCACATCGCCGACGGACACCGCGAAGGAGTCACCGGCGGCGGGCATCGGTGATCCGGACAGCGCCGGCATCCGCAGGCCCGGGAGCGCGATACCTGCCGCGCGACCGCACGACTCCGGCTGATTCGCCGGATCGACGTGATTCACTCATCCCCGGCCGGGTAGTTCGGTAGTGCACGAATTCTCCCGGACCACAGGCCCAGCCGCCAGATGCCGATCTTCCGCCGGCGCTCCTGCGGGTGGCACGGATCCGGGCACACAGTGAGGACGGCGGATTGTGGCTGAGTTGGATGAGGGTGTGTATCGCATCGTCAACGTCGGCACGGGTCGGGTGCTGTCGCTCGACAGCGGCGATCAGGTCAGAGTCGTAGGCGAACCGGGTGTCGAGGACGGCTGGCAGCACTGGCTGTTGTCGAGCGCGCCGGAATTCGGCGAAGGGATCTGGTTCATCGCGAACGGCCGCACCGGCACCCGCCTGGGCCTCGACCTGGTGTGCGAAGGGGCGCATGTCGAATGCAGCGGGACTCCGATGGGATGGCAGATCATGACCGACGAAACCCAGCCCGATTGCTACCGCATCGCCGTCTGGCCCGCCAGTGACCTCGTCCTCGCCCTATCGGCACCGGGCATCGGCACCGAACAGATCGGTTTGACCCACTACGTGCCCACCAGCGACGTCCAGCAATGGCACTTCCAGCGCCCATGACGCGGTCCGCGCACGCTCACCCTTCACCAGCGTCCGCTCTGGCCGCACCGATGCCGTTCGCAACCCGGCACGCAGGTCGGCCGGTACCGCGTCGGCGACTTCGGCCGGCCCGCGGTCCGGACAGACTCGGTTCCGCCGCGACCGGTCACGAACGATCCGGAGCGCCCAAGGACGCGCCTCAGGCTCGGCTGAGCAGATGGCGCTCACGCACCTCCGGCAGGGACAGGGTCTTGTAACCGACTTCCTCGAACAGCACCGTGATGCGATCGGCCTCGGCGGACATGATCGTCCCTGCCCCCCAATCACGATGCCGCACAGTGGTGTTCGCAGGGAACTCGGTGGAGCCCGGTGCGCGCCGCGCGGCGGTTCCCGTAGCACAGGTGTCGCAGTTGCCACACGGGTCGAGCAGCTGTTCACCGAAGTACCCGAGGAGATGCTGCCGTCGGCAGCTGGTCGTCTCGGCGTAGCCGCGCATCATCTCGATGCGCGAGCGAGTCAGTTCTTCGTACGCCCGCGCCGCGTCCGCCGCCTGCTCGACCGCCCGGCCGGGGGTGCCCCCGGGATCTGGCTGCAAGAGACCGCTTTCCGTGTTCGTGATCGCGCCGACCTGTTCGAGCAGGTTGATCGCCCGCGTGCGCCGAGCGGGGGCGGCGTCGACCTCGAGCTGGGACGGTCGGACGGGACGATCATGCCGGTACAGGGCGTGGGCGACCTCCGCGATGGTGTCCTCCGGGACCGCTCGCGCGGTGAGGAACTTCTGCAGGCTCAGATCCTCGGGGCGGTAGAACAAGAGGATCTGGGCGGGCTCGCCGTCCCGTCCCGCCCGGCCGATCTGCTGGTAGTAGGAGTCCAGCGAATCCGGCGCCGACGCGTGGACGACGAAACGGACGTCGGGCTTGTCGATGCCCATCCCGAATGCCGAGGTGGCCACGACCACATCGATCTCGCCGGAAAGGAAGCGCTGGTGCACCTCGTCGCGGACCGCGGCCTTCATGCCCGCGTGGTAGGCCGCGACCCGGATACCGGCCGCGGCTGATTCTTCGGCGTAGAACTCGCTGTCCTTGCGGCTGGCCACATACACGAGTCCGCGGCCGGTCGCCGGGTCGGCGGTCAGGGTTCGAATGCGCGTGATCACCGCGTCGCGCTTCTCGGAGTCGCCGGTGTATCGGTCGACAGCCAGGTGCAGGTTGGGCCGATCGAAACTGGCGACCACCTCGCGATGGTCGCGCATGCCCAACCGGTTCACGATCTCGCGGCGGACCGGTGGTGCGGCGGTCGCCGTCAAGGCGATCACCCTCGGATGCCGGAGTCGCTCGATCACCGGGGCCAGCCGCAAATAGTCCGGCCGGAAGTCGTGCCCCCACGCCGAAACACAATGTGCCTCGTCCACCACGAACAGGGAAGCCCGCAAACCGGCGAGTTCGTCGACCAGATCATCGTTGGCCAGCTGCTCCGGCGAGAGAAAGACGAATTCGGCAGCGCCGCGACGCAGGGCAGCCCACGCCGCTCGGCGTTCGCTTCTGCTCTGAGTGGAATTCAACGCGACCGCGCCCGGGGCCCTGCTGTCACCGATGCTCTCGATCTGATCGTGCTGCAACGCGATGAGCGGCGACACCACCACGGCCGGACCGTCCAGCAACAACGCGGGCACCTGGTAGATGGCCGACTTACCGGCACCGGTCGGCAGCACGACCAGCACGTCCCGACCGGCCATGATGTGCTCCATGGCGGTCAGCTGCTCGTCGCGCAGGTGCGGCCAGCCGAATTTCTCGGCGGCCAGACTCCGCAGGCGACTGTCGTATTCGGACGAGGTCGTCATCGGTCAGGGCATACCACCACCGGCGCGGCGGAAACGCCGCCGAATCCCCACGCAGGCGGGAAAGGTAGCGGTCGAACTCCTGGACCCGCATCCATGGCACTCGATCGCTCAGGACGCGATTCCGGTGAGCGAGAAGAACTCCTGCCGTGAGCGGGCGTCTTCACGCAGCGTGCCGAGCAGCGTCGACGTGACGGTGGTCGTGCCTGCGGCTTGGACACCACGCAGGGTCATACAGGTGTGTTCGGCTTCGATGACGACGCCGACTCCGATCGGTTGCAGGTTCTCGGCCAGCCAGTCCGCGATCTGTTTCGTCAGCCGTTCCTGCACCTGGGGGCGATGGGAGAAATGCTCGACGATACGGGCGAGTTTGGACAATCCGAGTATGCGCTCACCCGGCAGATAGCCGACGTGGGCGACGCCGACGAACGGCAGCAGGTGGTGTTCGCACACCGACCGCAGCGGAATGCGGCGAGCCAGCACGAGTTCGTCGTAGCCCTCGTCGTTGGGGAACGTGGTGAGGTCGAACGGGCGGGGCGTGAACAGTTCGGCGTAGGCGCGGGCCATGCGCCGCGGGGTGGCGTGCAGGTGTTCGTCGTCCAGGCCGACGCCGAGCGCGGTCAGGAATTGCCGGGCGGCATGCTCGGCGGCGGTCAGATCCACCTCGGTGGCGGGCTCGTGGACGACCCGTAGCGCGGGCTGTGGCACGGCTAGCTCCCGCCCACGCCGAGGGCGGTCAACAGCACCAGCACGACGGTGGCGACGGCGAAGACACCGTGGCCACCGACGACCGCGACCGGAAAATGTCGTTCCGCCGGTTCGGGCGTCTCGGCCGTCGTACGCGCTCGGTACACGGGCAGCCACCGCACCACCATGGCGAATCCGAGCAGCGCCACCGGAAGCAGCAGCACGAACGCGACCCATGCCAACGCGTCTTCGTCGACGACGAGGTAGCCGATCCACACGATCAGCCCTACGACGGCGAGCAGGAAGTGCCCGAACACGACCGGTGCGGGCAAGTGACTGCTGTTCGGTTGCCGCGCGCCGCCTTTGGCGATCCAGGTACCCAGCAGAACGAAGCCGCCTACGGCGGTGAGCAGCCAGAGCAGCAAGGCCGCGATGCCCATGATGTCTCCTGACGGAAAGGAATCGGATGAGTGTTCAGTGGTGGTAGCCGGTGGCCTGAGTGGTTTCGTCGGCCACCCGGACGCCGTAGTGGTAGGCGAGCTTTCCGCCGAGGTAACCGGACACGGCCACCGTCATGAGACCGGCGATCGACAACGACAGCGGCCCGGCCGGGACGGCACCGTGGGGTCCGGTGCCGGTGCCGCGCCACCAGAAATTGATGGCGTACGCCACGGTGACGATCAGGTTGAGGCTCATGTGCACCAGCCCGGTACGAAAAGCCGGCGTCCCGGTGGGAATGGCGAACAAGTCCAGCAACCCGATCGCCGCCGCGGCCAGCGCACCCAGCACGCCCAGCGCGATCAGCCAGACCGCGCCGCGGGCGAGGAAGACCGGGTCGTCGACCACGTGCGAGCCGATGTCGAACACCGAACTCGCCACCCATGCGCCGATCGGCACGGTGACCAGGATCGGATGGAACGGATGACCATACGGACCGGCCAGCGCAGCGCTGACCGGCGTCTTGGCCTGCTGCATGGCACTGCTCACGATGACCTCCCTGGCGTTATTTACACCAAAGATTATTGGCGTTATTCACCGGGCCGGTCAAGTCCGCACCGTGCCGGAGTGGCTGATTCGTTGCGACCAACCCGATCGGCGTTACTCTGGTCTGGTGACCAGCGAATCGGCGATCGGCGCCGTCGCCGCTCTCGATGACGAGCTGCGGCGGGGGATGTACTGGTTCATCCGCCGCGCCGGCCGGCCGGTCACCCGCGACGAAGCCGCCGAACAGGTCGGGATCTCACGGAAACTCGCGGCGTTCCATCTGGACAAGCTCGTCGCCGCCGGACTTCTTCGAGCGAGCTACCAGCAGGTCGGCGGCATCCGGAAGGTCGGGCGCGCGCCGAAGGTGTATCAGCCCGCCGACACCGAGGTGCGGGTGAGCATTCCCGAACGCCGCCACGAAGTACTGGCCGAGATTCTGATGGGCGCGGTACTCACGCACGGCGCCGGCGAGACCGCTCGCGACGCGGCGCACCGGGTCGCGACCGATCGCGGCGAAGCCCTCGGCCGGGCCGCACGGGAACAGGCGCGGCCGGGGCGACTCGGCGCCGAACGCGCCCTCACGGTCCTGCAATCGCTGCTCGCCGAACAGGGCTTCGAACCGGCTCGTCCCGCGCCCGATTGCCTCCGCTTGCGCAACTGCCCGTTTCATCCGCTCGCCGCCGCCGAACCCGAACTCGTATGCGGGCTCAACCACGCCTACCTAGCGGGCCTGCTCACCGGACTCGAAGCGGAAACCCTTGACGCGGTGCTGTCCCCCAAGGCCGGGGAGTGCTGCGTGGAACTCCGCTCGGCCCCTTGATGCGCCGCGCCCGCATGGCCGCCTCGCTCGGCCCGGTGTCACGGTTGCGGCCGGCGGCGGGTTGCTCGATCGGCGAGGTGGACGAAGTGGCTCGACCGGCCTGCACGGGTCAGGCGCTGTGGGTCATCGGCCGCGCCGCCGGATCGATGACCAGACCGGCCTCCCACGCGCGCTCGATGACCTGCGCGATATCGATATGCCGCAGCTCGCGCACTTCCGGGCTCGACAGCAGCTCCCCGATGTAAGCAACGATGTGTTCGGCGACTATGGAGCGCACATCGCCGAGCCGGCCCATCAGCCGTGCCGGACGATCCACCGCGCGGAGTCGAACGTCCACGTGCTCCTCGGTCACCTCCTCGGTGCGGACGAACACCGCGCACGGGTCCTGCGGCACCAGCTGGACTCGCATGCGCACCCGGACCGCGGCGGCGAACCGTGCGAGGACACCGGCGAAGTCCACCCGCAGCCGAAGCCTCAGCGGCACCTCCACGGCGATGTCCCACTCCTGACCGTCATAGACGTCGGCCCGAACATCGCCTGGCCAACCGGTCGCGGTGACGCATACCAGCGAACCAGGGCCTGCCTGGACCGGTCCCACCTCGATACGGTCGCCGACGATCTCCGCGATGACCTCCGCAATGCGCTCCGGCCGGGCGGCGGATCGCAGCAGCTGTTGCGCGAACCGTGCCCGCGCCGGCTCCGTCGCGAACCATTCCCGATCGCCACTCCCTGGCATGAGCCACCTCCGTTCACCCACTCCGCGAATACCCCGCGAGCCGGACATAATCACGCCGGGGACGGTCTCCGAAATCCGCCGGACCGGCGCCGGCCTGGTTCGCTGAGAACGCAGGTGGCGCCGGCCCGGCGATCCCCGAGTGTCAGGGCTTGCTGGGGTCCAGGGCGTCCTTGACCTTGCCGACCAGCCCCGCCTCGGTACCCAACGCCGCGGAACGCGGCTTGCCCCGAGAGCCGTCGTAGGTGGCGTACAGCTGCGGGTCCGGCGGCGGCGCCGAGGCCTTGTCACCCAGCGGCTGCGGGTCGGCGAGGAAGCCGTTCTGGTGCACACCGTCCGCAGCGACACCGGTCGCCCACCGGCCCTCGCCCGCATCGGGGCCGTCGGACAGATGCCAGAGGCTCGTCGCGTGCTCGGCGTGCTCCTCGTCGAGCAACGCGTTCGGCGTGACCGTGCCCTCCAATCCGTCCTCCTTCAGCTGCTCGATCGCGGCGAGCCAGAGGTTCTGGTGGTAGGTGTCCCGCGCGAGGTTGAACTTCAGCATGTCCCTGACCCCGGGGTCATCGGTCATGTTGTACAAGCGCGCGGTTTGGATGCGGCCGTGGGACTCGGCGGCCACGTTGGCGCGGAAGTCGGCCAGGAGGTTGCCGCTGGCCACGATGTACCGGCCGTTCCACGGCACCCCGTTGCTGTCCGACAGCGACGCCCCGCCCCCGGAGACGATCGCCTGCTGCGGATCCATCCCACCCAGCACCGCCGCCACCACCGGATCAGCCGCGGCTTCCTGGGTAGCGCGCGTCGCGGGGGCCCCTTCCAGCAGCCGCGCGATCATCGTGGCGATCATCTCGACGTGTCCGATCTCCTCGGTCGCCACATCCATGATCATGTCCTTGTACTTGCCGGGCATCCGGCAATTCCACCCTTGGAACAGGTACTGCATGGTGACGGTCATCTCCCCGAACGCGCCACCGATCAGCTCCTGGAGCTTGCGCGCATACACCGGATCGGGCTTCTCGGGCTTGACATCGAACTGCAGATGATCGGTATGACGAAACATGCACTCTCCTCCGGCACGACAAGCGAATTCAGAACTCTTCCCGTCGTGCGGGTACCGCCAACCACGCGGCGCAAACCCCGGCAATCACTCTCGTCCACCTGAGTTATATTGTGCGGCAATAGCTTTAGCGCATAACAGCGCGAGTAAACGGCGTATCGGCGGATTCCTTCGCCGTAGGTCGGCTTCCCGCACGCCCTACCCCCACTCCCCCGCGTGAAACTTCGCCCGTGCCCGACCACCCTCGCCGCGCCCGCTCTCGGCAGCAACCCGCGGACACGAGCGCGGGCTATACCCGCGCGCGGTCGGTGCAGGCGAGTGAACCGCCGAGACCGGTCAGCGCGACGCCGGCGAGGGTGTCGACGGCGATCTGGGCCCGTCGACGTCGTAGCAGGGAGTGGAAGCGCGTGGCCGTGACCACGAATAGCAGCCACCAGGCGCAGCCGATGGCTATGTCGAGTACGCCGAGGAGCAGCACTTGCGGGAGTACCGGGTTCGCCGGGGCCAGGAATTGGGGCAACACCGCGACGAAGAACAGCGCCGCTTTCGGATTCAATACGTTGGCGATGAACGCCTGAGCGAACACTTTCGAACCCGTCGCCGGAGTCGGCGCCGGCACGCCAGGGATCCGCTCGGCGTTCCGGCGCCGCCAACCGCGATAGCCATCACACAGAGCGCGCGCCCCCAGCGCGACAAGATAGGCGGCACCGGCGAGTTTCACCACGGTGAATACCTCGGCGCTGGTCAACAGAATCGCCGACACACCGACCGCAGCGGCCGCCATGTGCACGATCAAGCCGCATTGCACGCCGATGGCCGCACACATACCCGCAGCCCGCGAGCGGGAGGCCTGGCGCAGAACCACAAACCAATCCGGGCCGGGAACCACATAGGCCACCAGGACCGCCGCTACGAAACCCCATACGAGATGAGCGTCCACTCAAGACCTTCCGGCTCCTCGACAACGATCTCCCCGCCAGCCTAGGCGAGGCGACCCACCGCTTCGGATCACCACGATCAGGCTGCACGCCGCAGCGCCGGACGCTTGTTCGCACCACTCGGAAGTCCGAATAGCCATGCGCCCGCACCAGTTCTGCCGTGGAACAGGGGGAATCACACGGCCCGCGCTCCCCCTCGGCCGGCGCGGCGATCCGATCACCCGACGGACGGCAGATCCGCTGATGTCCGCGGCGACGTGGACGATTCAGCGCCCCAGCGGTGTGCGAGCGACGGAGTGACCCCGCCGCCGGCCACTTTCACGCCCGAGGGTTCGAAGACAGGCCCCGCTCCCCGATCAGCGGGTCGGCGAGACGCACGGATTCGGGAGGGCCGAGATCGTGGCCAGGTCGCAGATGCCGCTGGTCAGTATCTGTAAGGGAGCGGCGACCAGGAGCGTGAGAATTCCGATGACGTCGCCGCGCTGGAGATACCACGCCCCCGTGCGCGCGGCCGCCGATCCGGAGTCCAGCGCCGACGAGCCGGTTTCGCCTGCCACGGCGATCACCGGAGCGGTGCCGCTCGGTTCGGCCGCCGCTTCGGCCGCGGTGACGACCAGAGTCGCCGCCGCGACCGAAGCGGCGGCAAGGCGAAGGGGGGTACGCATCATTGCGCTCCTCTGTTAGGGAATCGTTATTTACATATTAGCTGAAACGCAGACCCGTGCATGGAGATTGGCCAGAAATGATCGGCACCTGCCACACGGTGCCCGCGCCGCGTTTCCAAGCAGAGACATAACCGACTGAGCAGCATATATCCACCGGCGGCACTACTGAAGGAGCCGCCCTCCAGTCAAGAAGGGATGCCTTGTCGCATTACCGACCGTCGTGACACGATACTGATGAATGATCGTGAATATGAGGTCACTTAGGCGCATTGGTCACGCCGTCTCAGGCCGACGGGCGTGACCACGAAGGAGACGGACCCCGAAGCCCCTAGCGAGTCTGCTCCGGCGAGTGAGTGTCCGCCCAGGAGGCCAAGATCTGCAGGCGCTCGGCAGAGGCGGAGCCGGGTTCCGGGGGTAGATCATGAGGATGAGGCCGGGCTCGGCGGTGACGGCGAGTTCTTCGTAAGCCAGAACCAATCGCCGATTTCGGGGTGGTGGAAGCGTTTGGTGCCGGTTCCGTGAGTGCGGACATCGTGGGCTCCCCACAGCCGGCGGAAGGTTTCGCTGCGGGTGGACAGTTCACCGACGAGTTCCTGCAAGCCGCGGTCGTGCGGGTCGCGTCCCGCTTCGGTACGCATGATCGCCACGCACATTTGCGCGAACAGGTCCCAATCCGGGTAGAACTCGCGGGCGGCCGGATCGAGGAACTGGAATCGCGCCAGGTTGGGCGTGCGGCCGCCCGCCCCGAAGACCGGTGAGTAGAAGGCGCGGCCCAGGTGATTGGTGGCCAGCAGATCTTGACGGGGGTCGCGCACACCCAACGACAGAGACTCCCCCGGGTGCGCGCACCGGGGTTGACTGGTCGTTACGCGGGGGATCCGCACAGACAACGAAGGAGAGACCGACTATGCGTGGAGTCGTCATGCACGCTCCCGGAGACGTGCGAGTCGAGCAGCGGGAGGATCCGAGGATCATCGAGCCGACCGACGCGATCATCCGCGTCACCGCGACCTGTATCTGCGGGTCGGACCTGTGGCCTTACCGCGGGGTCGAAAAGCTGAACGGGCCCACCCCGATGGGGCATGAGTACGTCGGGGTCGTCGAGGAGATCGGCTCGGAGGTCCGCGATGTCGCGGTGGGCGACTTCGTGGTGGGATCGTTCTTCGCCTCCGACAACACCTGCGAGATCTGCCGCGCCGGCTACCAGAGCCGGTGCGTGCACAACGTGCCCATCGGCATGATCGGCACCCAGGCCGAACGCGCCCGCATCCCGCTCGCCGACGGCACCCTGGTCGCCGTTCCCAGCCGACCGGGCGACGAGCAGATCGCGCATCTGCTGGCCGCCTCCGATGTGCTCGGCACCGGCTGGTTCGCCGCCGTGGCCGCCGAAGCCGGGCCCGGTAAGACGGTCGCGGTCGTCGGGGACGGCGCGGTCGGGTTGCTCGCGGTGCTGGCCGCGGCCCAGCTCGGCGCGGAGCGCATCATCGCCATGAGCCGCCATTCCGACCGTCAGGCGCTGGCACGCAAGTTCGGCGCGACCGACATCGTCGAAGAACGCGGAGACGAGGGCGTGGCCAGGATCAAGGAACTCACCGGCGGGCTCGGCGCACACTCGGTGATCGAGGCCGTCGGCACCCAGGAGTCGATGCAGCAGGCGATCCGCTGCACGCGTCCCGGTGGGCACGTCGGCTACGTCGGTGTCGCCCACGACGTGCACCTCGACGGCATGGAACTGTTCTTCTCCGGCGTGCACCTGCACGGCGGCCCGGCCCCCGTGCGGCGTTTCCTCCCCCAGCTGGTCGATCTGATCGTGCGCGGCGAGATCGATCCCGGCGCCGTCTTCGACCTCACCCTGCCCCTCGAGCAGGCCGCTGAAGGTTATCGCGCCATGGACGAGCGCCGCGCCACCAAAGTGCTGCTCACCGTCTGACCCGCATCGCCCCGGCCAGGTCAGGACGCTCTGGGGTGACATCGACTGGGCCGACCGGTCGCCACGGCCGACTACCAGCGCGCCATGCGCCTCTGACCAGCGCATGCACCACGGGCGCCGACCCGGGTTCCGGCGCGCGCCGGCACGGCTGCCGACGGCGGCCACCGTCGGGCGCCGCGCCGCCGAGTGTTCCCGTCGTCGACGCCGCTCGCGCCGATGGTCAGCCGGTGGCCGTGGTCTCGGCGGATGTGACTCGGCCGCGTGTCAGCGTGCGGCGGGCGAGGTAGGCGAGCGCGCCGACCGCGAGAACGGCGACTCCGGCCAGAACCGAGGTCACCGGCAGGGCGAAGGCGAGAAGCAGGCAGCCTGCCACGCCGGTCGCGGGGATGACGCGGGGCGGGCGGTTCTCGGCGGGGGAAAGCGTCCACGCGGCGGCGTTGGCGATGGCGTAGTAGGCCAGCACGCCGAAGGAGGAGAAACCGATCGCGCCCCGCACGTCCACGGTGGCGGCCAGGACCGCGACGACCACGCCCACCGTGATCTCGGCACGATGCGGCACGGCGTACCGGGGATGGACCGCGGCGAGGACGTGGGGCAGGTGCCGGTCCCTGGCCATGGCCAGGGTCGTGCGGGAGACGCCGAGGATCAGCGCGAGCAGCGACCCCAGCGCCGCCACCGCGGCACCGGCCCGAACCACCGGCGCCAGCCGATCGGCGCCGGCGGCGGTGACGGCATCCGTCAGTGGCGCGGTGGCCGACGCGAGGTTGCCGGGACCGAGCACAGTCAGCGCCGCGACCGCGACGACGGCGTAGACGACGAGGGTGATACCGAGCGCCAGAGGGATCGCGCGCGGAATCGTGCGGGCGGGGTCGCGCACCTCCTCCCCGAGCGTGGCGATCCGCGCGTATCCGGCGAAGGCGAAGAACAGCAGGCCCGCAGCCTGCAGAACACCGGAGCCGGTGACATCCCCGCCGATGCGCAGCTGCGCCACCTGCGCGCTGCCGGAGGTGAGGGTGGCCACGGCCACGGCTGCGAGCACCGCCAGCGCGATCGCGACGATCACCCGGGTCAGCCACGCCGATTTCCGCACTCCGGCATAGTCGACGGCGGTCAACGCGAGCACGGCCGCGACCGCGACCGCGTGTGCTCGGGCCGGCCAGAGGTAGCTGCCGACGGTCAGCGCCATGGCCGCGCAGGAGGCGGTCTTGCCCACGACGAAAGCCCATCCTGCGAGGTAGCCCCAGAAATCGCCGAGGCGTTCCCGGCCATAGACATACGTGCCGCCCGAGGCCGGATAGCGTGCGGCCAGCCGTGCCGAGGACGTCGCGTTGCAGTAGGCCACCACGGCGGCGATCGCCAACCCGGCCAGCAGCCCCGATCCGGCAGCCTGCGCGGCCGGCGCCAGGGCGGCGAAGATTCCCGCGCCGATCATGGACCCCAGCCCGATCACCACCGCGTCTGTCACGCCCAGCCGGCGGCGGAGCTCGTCGGGCAATGCGGGAACAGCCGATGCGTCGTTCGACATGGAAGAAGCGCTTACGAGGCGGCGGGCTGGAACAGTTCGACCAGGTTGCCCGCGGGGTCTTGCAGCAGGACTTGTCGTCCGCCGGGGCCGCTGATGATGTCGTTGCGGAAGGGGATGCCGGAGGCTCGCAGTCGTTCTGCTTCGGCGGAGATGTCGTCGACGACGAGCTGGATGCGGTTCCAGCCGGTGCCGGGTGCCGGGGTGGCGCCGTCGGGCATCGGGCGTCCGGCGGAACTCGCGGGCCCGGACAGGAGCAGCTGCAAGGGGCCCCGCCGCGCAGCGGCGAAGGCAGGCGCGGCGTCGAAGTCGACGGTGAAGCCGAGGTGAGTGGTGTAGAAGTCGACCGCCGCGCGCACATCGTCGACGAGATAGCGGACGCAGGCGAGTTCGGTCGGCGCGGTCGTCATGGTCGGGTCTCCTTTTGGTTCATTTCCTCGACAGGCACGGAGTTGATCGGGACGGGCGGTCGCCGACCGGCGGTGTCTACGCCGGCGTGCGGACTCGACGTTGCTGCGATAGTGGCGGCCCGAATCCGATTCGGATATCGAGTTCGCTTGCGAGGCGCCGGAATTCCGGATATGTCGCACGATCGGCGCCGGCGGCGGTGGACGGATTGGGCAGACTCCAGTGCGTCGTGACGGCCGCTCCGTGATCGCGGGGAACTTCGCGGATCTTGTCGCACAACGTGATCACGTAGTCGAAGCGCCGCCCGGTGATCGCCTCCAGAGGCTGCGGCTGCCGGGGCTCGAGGTCGATGCCGTAATCAGCCCGCAGGACGCGCGCCGTGTTCGGATGCATCCGTGCCGCGGGATGACTACCCGCGCTGGCGACTTCCACCCCGGTGGCCCGATGCCGCAGCATCGCCTCCGCCATCGGAGAGCGCGCGCTGTTACCGGTGCACAGGAACAGCACCGAACTGCCGCGGGGCCACTCCCGGCGCGCGGGCGCCAGCGCCGGATGCAGGGCGACGGCCGCGTCGCCGAGAGCGTTCGCGCAGGCCGACAGGTCCAGGTGGTAGTAGGTGTCGCGCGCATCGAAACTGCTGCGGCGTGCGCCCACCAGGCCCGACGTGCGCAGCAGCCGCAGGTGATACGACACCAGGTTCTGCGGCTCGCCGACCGCCGCCACCAGCTCTCGCACCCGGCGATCACCGCACGCCAACTCGGTCAGCAACGCCCACCGCACCGGATGCGAAGCCATGCGCATCAGCAACGGAACCGGCACTCGATCGGGGGCGACCACAACGGCAGAATACATCAAATTCATTTGATGAAATACCGTTCCGCGGCATCCGCGTCAGCCGGATCGATCGGCACATGCCGTACACCGTCGCGATCCGATCGCCGGGCCGGTCCGCGACGTGCGCTAGGGTTCGAACCCGTGTCCAAGCTGCGGCGGCGAGTGGCAGAGGCTGCGGAAGCGGCGCTGGCCCAACGCAAATATGTGTCGGCAGTCGACGTCTTCGCCGTTCTGGGGTGGGTGCGATCCAGTCAGGTCGATCGCTGGCGGCAGGGGCAGGTGCGGTCGTTGGAGCAGATCCTGGCGGTGGACGCACGGCGGATGCACGAGGCGGCGGACCTGCTGGGCGAGTGGGCTCGCGAGCACGGGCTCACCGCGAGCACAGCGACGTATCTGTCGGGTGGGCGCGATCGCGAGGCGTTGCGGTTCGCCGACGACGGCGCGGACGAGGTGTTCCGGGTGCACTGGCTCTCCCCGCAGCTCAGCCCGGCGCGCCGCGAACAGGTCGTCCAACGCCAGAACCGGGCACCGGATCTGACGGTGGTCGAGGCCGCGGAGCCGTGGACGTGCGCCGAATGCGCCGAAACCGGCCCGTATTCGATCACCTCCACGGCCGGGCCGCTGTGCCTGACTTGTTCGGACCTCGACCATCTCGAGTTCCTGCCCGCCGGGAACGCGGCGCTGAGCCGGCGTGCCAAGAAGGAGAGCACCCTCGCCGCCGTCGTGGTCCGCCTCAACCGGCGACGCAAACGCTACGAACGGCTGGGCATCCTCGTCGAGGAAGCCGCCCTCATCCGCGCCGAGCAGCAGTGCCTGGCCGACGACGATGCCCGCGCCCGCCGCCGCGAACGCGACCGCATCCGACGCACCGCCCAGGACGTCGAATACTGCGCCCGCATGTCCGACGAGATCCGCCGGCTGTTCCCCGGCTGCCCCGCAGACCGCGCCAACCGGATCGCCGAACACGCCGCCGCCCGCGGCAGCGGCCGCGTAGGGCGCACCGCCGCCGCCAAACTCCTCTCCCCCGAAGCGCTCACCCTCGCCGTCATAGCCTCCATCCGCCACCGCGACACCGACTACGACCACCTCCTCATGACCGGCATTCCCCGTTCGGAGGCCAGGGCCAGGATCCGCCCCACCGTCGACCACGTCCTCGAAACCTGGCGCGGCTAGTTCTGCCGTCAGCGGGTGGGCGATCACCCGCCGGTCCGTCATCAGAACGCGTAACGCACCGTCAACCAGGGGGTCCGCTGGGCGATGAGCTCGGTCAGCGTCCGGACCCCCGCCGCCTTCACGTCGTTGCGATAACGCACATTCCACATGCCCGACTGGGAGCGCTTGGCCTGCTGGATCTGCGGCCGCCACAACAGCTCCTCGGACTTCGGGTGCCAGCCGAGGTTGACCTCGTGCAGTTGCTCGTTGTGGGTGAGCATGATGATCTCCGCGGCGGCCTGGGCCTTGAAGGCGGCGCCCGTACCGTCCGAGAGCTCCTCCAGCAGCTCCGCCCAGTCCTCCTCCCAGCCGGGGCGGACGACGACGGGGGAAAAGTTGACGTGCACCTCGTAGCCCGCCGCCACGAAGTCGTCGATCGCGGCGATGCGCTGCCGGATCGGCGTGCTGCGCAGATCCAGCAGCTGCGAGTCGGCCTCGGGCATGAGCGAGAACCTGATCCGGGTCCGCCCGCACGGGTCGAGATCGAGCAGGTCGCGGTTGACGTACTTGGTGGCGAACGAAGCCTTCGCGGTGGGCCACGCACCGAACGCGGTGATCAGGTCGGCGACGTTGTCGCTGACCAGCGCGTCGACGGAGCAGTCGCTGTTCTCGCCGAGGTCGTAGACCCACGCGTGCGGGTCGCACTGATTCGGCACGGTCTTGGATCCCTGCCTGCGCACGTGACGTTCCAGGTAGCCGATGATCTTGTCGATGTTCGTGAACACCGTGATCGGGTTGGCGTAACCCTTGCGGCGGGGGACGTAGCAGTAGGCGCACGCCATCGCGCAGCCGTTGGACGTCGAGGGTGCGATCCAGTCGGCCGAACGGCCGTTCGGCCGGGCCGTCAGCGACTTCTTGACCCCGAGTACGAGGTCCTCGGTCTTGACCCGGATCCAGCGGTCGACATTGCCCGCGTTGCCGTGCAGCTGGTCGATGTTCCAATGGGAGGCCACGGTGATGATCTCGGCGTCGGGAAAGCGCGCGCGCACCTGCTGCCCGCGCGGGCTCGCCAGCGCATCCGGTTCGGCCCACAGGCGACGGACGTCCAGCAAACGGGGACCCGCCGTGGGCCGGAAAGGGTCCGGAGCTGGGACGAATCGAGTCATGCCCCCTGCCTACCCCACCCCACCGACATGCGGTGGACGCACGCGACCTCCGCATCGGCGATCTCACAGCAACGAGCCGCCGCACTGCGGCGCAGGAACGGATTCCCGCAGCCGCAGACCATCGCCGCGGCGGCGGCCTTCCGGGCGGAGGGAAGCGGGGACGGCGCACGGCATCGGCCGAATGTCCGATCAGCGGCGTGTCAGCGGCTGGACGTCGATGAACTCGGTGCCGATCTCGCGCATCGACTCGACCGCGTGGTGGGGATCGATCAACGCTTCGGGAGTGTGGATGCCGGGCGCGACGGCGTGCCCGCGCAACCCGAGCAAACGCTCGACGCCCAGGGCGATACCGAGCGCGGTCAACGGCCGCTGCCCCGCCGGATGGACCAGGTAGCGGCTGGTTCGCAATGGTTCGCCCACCTCGTCGGCTCCTTCGATGTCGATCCGAACCTCCGTGGAAGCGGATGCGCCGCGGCGGCGGCCCGCGGACTCCCCGACCGCGAGGTCGAAGCGAACGTCCTCCGCGCCGGTGGCGAGCGCGATACTCGGCACGTCGAGAATGGGGATGCTCTGCCCGGGTATTTCGACACCGTCGACGCTGCGCACACCGGCTTGGGCGTCGGCAGCCGCCAGCCAGGTGAAAACGCCGTCACGCCGTAGCCATCCCGCCGAAGTAGCGGCCGACAGCCGCTCCAGATCCGCCATCCCCGCGGGCCCGCCCGCGTCCGTTTCGTCCAGCACGGCGCCGATCCGGACAGCGTCTACCCGGCCGAACGGCTCGGCCGCCGCCAACGACGCGAGGACGACGAGACCGGCGAGATAGTGACTGGCCACCAGAACCGGTGCGGCCTCCGCGCGCTGCGCGCCCGCGACGATCTCCGGCGCGATCTCCACCAAGCCACTGGAGATGCTCAGATACGGCAATCCGCGGTCCTGCGCGAAGCGCAGTCCCGACAGCTTGCGGTCCCACACCGCCGCGACCACCGCCGAGTAGCCGTGATCGGCCGCGAGACCCAGGTCCGGACGCTCCAGATCGCTGGTCACCGCCGTCGCCGCGCCCAATTCGTCGGCGACCTGCTGGGCGCGCGCGAGATCACGTGCCGCGATGGTCAGCGGCAGTGCCGGATGCCACCGCCGCAGTATCGCGGCAGCACCCGCCCCTGCCTGCCCCGAACCGCCCAGGATCAGCACCGATTCCGACCGTACCGACATGTGTCCACTCCTCGTCCAGCCAACTACATTTTGTATATACATTCTGTAGATACAATGTGTAGCTAAACTTGGCCGACAACGCAAGGGAGGATCGATGGCCACCACGCCGCCTCGCCTGTCCAAGCAGGCCAGACGCGAGCAATTGCTCGAGACCGCACTGTCGGTCGTGCGCGCTCACGGCGCCGACGCCCTCACCCTGGTCACTCTCGCCGAGGCCGCCGGAGTGACCAGGCCGGTCGTGTACGACCACTTCGGCACCCGCCCCGGGTTGCTGCTCGCCCTCTATCGGCGGCTCGACGAACGGCAGCGGGCCGCGTCGGTACAAGCGTTGCGCGAGGCCGGACCCACCGCGACGGACGTCGCCCGCGTCACCAGTGCCGTCTACTTCGCCTGCGCCGCCGACATGCCGGAGCTCACCGCGATTTCCGCCGCGCTGAAGGGGAACCCGGACATGGAGGCGGCCCAACGCGAGATGTACGACAGCTATACCGACCTGATGGCCGCCGCACTCCAGCCACACTCGACCCTGGCGCCCCCGGCGCTGCGGTTGCGCTGCGTCGGCATCCTGGGCGCGGCCGAGGCCATCGCGATCGAGTTGAACCACGGCCGCACGACCACCGCCGACGCGATCACCGCACTCACCGACATGATCATGGGCAGCCTGGAGTCCCACCCGCTTCCCGACCGCGCCTGACGACTTCCAGTGCGACTCCGCCGGATCGTCCGGCACGGCCCGTAGCGGGCGCGGCGTCACGCGTTGATCGCGTGGCTCGGCTCGGCTGTGGTGATGTGACGACGGCGGGACGGGATCATCATTGTCGGGTGCGAGATGCTCCAGGCCGCGCTCTTGCAGATGAGCTCTTTGACTCGCGCGGCCGCCCGGCCGGTGAGGGCGGAGGGTTTGGGCTGATCGTCGGGGGTGACCCACTGCACGATGGCATCGCGGCGGCCGAGGCTGATGCACTGGCCGGTGTAGCCGATCGCATTGCGGGGAATCTTCCGGCCGGTCAGTCGTGCGGCGATGGCGTCGGCGGCCTGGTAGGCCGTCGGGACTCCCGAGGCGCAGGACATGCGCAGCGGATCGCCGTTCGCTCCAGGGGCGAGCGCGGCGTCGCCGACGGCGTAGACATCGGGGTGCGAGACCGACCGCATCGTGTCGTCGACGACGATCTGCCCGGTCGCCGACACCTGCAAGGTGGTGGCCGCGGCGATCGGGTGGACGGTGAAACCGGCTGTCCACACGGTCATCCGGGCCGGGATCGTGCGGCCGTCGGCGGTGACCGCGCCGGCCGGCTGGACGCGGACGATGTCGGTGTTCTCGTGCACATCGATACCGAGCCGGTCGAACGCCTTGCGCAGGTGCTGTCGGGCCTTGTCGCTCAGCCAGTCCCCGAGGCCGCCGCGAGCGGCGAGAGCGACAGCCAGATCCGGTCGGGCTTCGGCGATCTCGGTGGCGGCTTCGATGCCGGTCAGGCCGCCCCCGACGATCAGCACGGTCGCACCCGTGGCCAGGCTTGCCAGACGGTCTCGCACCCGCTGCGCGGACTGCTTGCCGGCGATGTCGTAGGCGTGCTCGGCCACGCCGGGAACACCACCGTCGGCGGCGGCGCTGCCGAGGGCGTAGACGAGGGTGTCGTAGGCGATCTCGCCGGGACCGTCGGCGTCGGTGACACTCACGGTCTTACGCTCGGCGTCGACCGCGGTCACTCGCGCCGGCCGCACCCGCACGCCGGTGCCCGCGAAGACGTCGATCAGCGCGCGGCGCTCGAGATCCTGGCCGGTCGCGTACTGGTGCATGCGGACCCGCTCGACGAATTCCGGATCGGCGTTGACGAGGGTGATCTCGACATCGGCGGGGTGCAGCCGCTTGGCGAGGCGACCGGCGGCGTTGGCTCCGGCGTATCCGGCGCCGAGGATGACGATGCGGTGGGTCATGGTCTCACTCCTGTCTGGGTGGTGTTCGCTACCTGAACCGGACAGCGGCGCGAACCCTGACAGAAGTGAAATGTGATCTAGGTCACCAGACGTCGAGGAGCGGGTCCCCATGCCCGGACATCGCCCAGCGGCGCGTGGCGCGTACCAGTTTGCTCGGGTTGGCCTGGGTGTGGACGGCCGCGATGCCGTCGGTCGTCACCTCCAAGGAGATGACACCGACGACCCGGTCGCCGACCACGATCACCAGCGCGGGCACGCCATTGACCACCGCGGCGAACAGAGCGGCGCGACCGCCGATCATCTCCCATTTGGCGGCGGTCGGCTCGAACAGGCGGCGCAGGAATCTCGCCACCCGCAGCGCGCCCGTGATCGGCTCCGGCAGCGAGAAGACCACGCCGCCGCCGTCGCCCGCGCTGATCGCATCATCGGTCAGCAGCCGCACCAGTGAGTCGGTGTTGCCGCTCAGTGCGGCGGCGAGGAACTCGTCGACGATCTTGCGGGCGGCGGCCTCGTCTACCTCCACGCGAGTCCGTTCGCCGGCCATGTGCTGCTTGGCGCGCCGGTAGATCTGCTGGCAATTCGACTCGGTGACCTCGAGGACTTCGGCGATCTCACCATGCGAGTAACCGAACGCCTCGCGCAGCACGTACACGACGCGTTCCCGGGCAGACAGCCGCTCCATCAGCGTGAGCATCGCGATCGAGACCGATTCGCGCTGCTCGACAGTGTCGGCCGGACCGAGCATCCGGTCCCCGGCGAAGACCGGCTCGGGCAGCCACTGGCCCACATACGCCTCTCGCCGCGACCGCGCCGAGGTGAGCTGATTGAGGCAGATGTTCGTGAGCACCTTCGTCAGCCACGCCTCGGGCGTCTCGACGAGCTCGCGGTCGGCGGCCTGCCAGCGCAGGAACGTATCCTGCACCGCGTCCTCGGCATCGCTCGCCGAACCCAGCAGGCGGTACGCGATCGCCTCCAATCGCGGCCTGGAGTTCTCGAACACCTCGACCTCACGGTCACCAACCAACATTCCTCGAAGTTAATTGCTGCGAGCTGCCGCCGCGAACGGCCACACCACCGAACAGGTGAACATACGCACCGCGCGCTACCCCGACCGCCTGTTTTCGCTGGACAAACCGCTCGTCCCGGAAGTTCCGACTGTTGGACAGATGCCACAGCAAGTAGTGATGCAGGTCACATCGAAGAGGTGTCACGTTCTCCGGGGCTGCCCTGTCCCATAGCCGACCCCACGAACAAGCCCCACAGGGAGCGAGCGATGAACACCACCACAACCCACGAGATCGTCGTCCTCGGCGCCGGCTACGCCGGCCTCATCGCCACGGCTCGGCTGGCCCGCTACACCCGCAAGCTGAACACCCGCATCACCCTGGTGAACCCCTCGCCCCGCTTCACCGAGCGACTGCGCCTGCACCAGGTCGCGGCGGGCCAGGAACTGACCGACTACCAGATCCCGGACCTGCTGAAGGGCACCGGCGTGGAATTCCGCCAGGCGACGGCCACCGCCATCGACACCGCCGACCGCATCGTCACCCTCGACGACGGCTCGGTCCTCTACTACGACTCGCTGGTCTACGCCCTCGGTAGCGCCACCGACACGAGCATCGTCCCCGGCGCGGCGGATCACGCGTGGACCCTCGACGACCCCCGGCTCGCGCATCGCTTCTCGCAGCGGCTGCGCGACATCGCCGCCGTGGGCGGAACGGTCACCGTCTGCGGTGGCGGGCTCACCGGCATCGAGGCGGCTGCCGAAATAGCCGAGGCGCACCCGGGTCTGGCCGTCAACCTGGTCAGCGCAGCCGAACTCGGCGACATGATGGGCGAGAAGGCCCGCGCCTACCTCAACCGAGCCCTGGACCGGCTGGGGGTGGTGCGTATGGCCGGGGTCAAGGTCACCAAGGTACTGCCCGACGCAGTGCGGCTGGACACCGGCGAACTCGTTCCCTCCGACTTGATCCTCTGGACCACCGGCGTGCGAGTGTCGCCGCTGGCCGCTCAGGCCGGAATCGCCACCGACGCAAGCGGACTCATCATCACCGACCCCACCCTGCGCTCGGTGTCGCACCCGGAGATCCACGCTGTCGGAGACGCCGCATCGGTGCGACAGGCATGGGGCCAGTTGCACGGCACCTGCCAGAGTGGCGTGGTCACCGCCGACTACACCGCCACCGTCATCGCCCGTCTGCTGCGCGGGAAAGCGGTGCGGCCGCTGCGCTTCGGCTACTTCCACCAGCCGGTGAGCCTGGGCCGCAAGGACGCGGTCATCCAGTTCACCAACGCCGATGACACCCCGAACCGGTGGCACCTCGCGGGCAAGGCCGCGGTCATCTACAAGGAGCAGGTCAGCAGCACCCCTCCGGTGGCCGCCAAGATGAGCCGCTACCTCGCACTCCCGGTGCAGCTGTCGAAGGGCGGCCGCGCCACCCGTAAGACCGCATGATGCTCCGCAGTCCGCGGCCGGGGAACCGACAGGTCTCTCGGCCACTGGACGCCGGATCCGCCGACCGCTAGGGATGTCACATGCAGGATCGCCAACCCGACCAGCCGACCCCGGCGCCCAGGCCGCGCGACGCGACGATCGACCCGTTCGTCGAACACCGCAGGCTACTTTTCGGCACCGCCTATCACATGCTGGGCAGCGTCGCCGACGCCGAGGACATCCTGCAGGACGCTTGGTTGAAGTGGCATGCGGCAGACCAGGCTTCGGTGGAGCACCCGAAGTCCTACCTGGTGCGCACCGTCACCAATCTCGCCCTGAACCGCCTCACATCCGCCCGGGCCACCCGCGAAACCTATCTAGGACCATGGCTGCCCGAACCGCTGATCACGGCACCGAACGCCGCTGAGGAGACCGAAATGGCCGACACGGTGTCGACGGCGATGCTGGTCGTCCTCGAAACCCTCAACCCCACCGAGCGAGCCGTATTCGTGCTGCGCGAGGTCTTCGGCTACTCCTGCGCCGAAATCGGCGGTTTTCTCGATCGCCCCGAGGCCACCGTCCGCCAGATCTCGCACCGCGCCCGCTCGCACATGCAGGCCCGCCGCCCCCGCTTCGAGACGGACGAGGCGGCCCGCCAGGAGATCACCGAGAAATTCATGGCCGCCTGTCACGGCGGCGACCTCAACGCCCTCATGGAACTGCTCGCCCCGGAGGTGACGCTGTGGAACGACGGCGGCGGCATCGTCACCGCAGCGCGCCGTCCGCTGCACGGCCCCGACCATGTGGCGCGCTGGCTGCTCGGCGTCATGGCGAAACCGGTCTCCGCAGGCATTCGCCTCGAATCCGCTGTCGTCAACGGCGAGTTGAGCATTGTCGGCTTGATCGGCGACTATCCCGTCGGCGTACTGACCTACGACATTCACGCCGGCCACGTCGAGAACATCCGCTTCCAGGTCAATCCACAGAAGTTGGGTGGCATCCAGGCGGCTGGCGACCCCTCCTGAGCACCGCGCTTTCGCGCGCCGCCTCCTCCCCCGCCGCTGCGCCCTCCGAGCGCG
Organism: Nocardia sp. NPDC019219; assembly: GCF_040632645.1. Taxonomy (NCBI): domain Bacteria; kingdom Bacillati; phylum Actinomycetota; class Actinomycetes; order Mycobacteriales; family Nocardiaceae; genus Nocardia; species Nocardia sp. NPDC019219. The sequence goes on from NZ_JBEYCG010000007.1 coordinate 57,047, forward strand.
GAGTCGCTCGCGTCCGGCACCGCCCCTACCGCACGGTGGGGATGGCCGAGCGATGCTTGGCAGAAGCCCTCGGACGTAATTCACGGACGCTGCAGGCCCTTTGAACCGGAGCCGTTGCCAGGAGACGGAATCGCTGGCACGTGTGGTGGGTCAGCCGTTCTCGGTGACGGTGGTGTCGGGGTGGCGGCGGCTGGTGTCGGGCTTGACGAAGTGCCCGGTGATCGCCGAGCGGTCGCGCCGGTTGTCACCGCCGTGCGGCTCATCCTCACCGAGAGTGGTCTTCGGATTCTCCGCCGCGGTCTCCTCGCTCACGTATTCGCCGGTTTCGGCGGAGCGATAGCTCTTCTCGGCCACGAAATCCTCCTTGAACAGTCTGGTCGAAACCCTCAGCAGGGCACTGTGTCCGGTACTTCACCGAATAGCACCTCCGCGCCGCGGGAAACCTTCCGCAGCAGAAGTTTCGACCTGTTCCACGCGGGTGAAGGTCGCGCCGCCGGGTCAGGCGGCTCGGAGCAACTTCGCCAGTCCAGGGCAGCAGCCGTGTAGCCGGCCGGCGGCGGGTGTCATTCCTCGAAGCCTTCGATGAATGCTGAGCGATAGGTCTGCTGATGATACTTTCAGGGGCATAGCCGCCGGTGCATCCGTGTTCAGCAGCCAGCACAGCACCGTTGGTCGGCGACCCGCCGTGCGCGGTGTCGCGTCCTATACGGGTGGGGCAGAACGAGGATGAGCATGACGGATACGGCGGCATCTGTCCGCGCCGCGGCGGAGCAGGCTGTCATGGCCGCGGACCAGGACGAGTTGCGCCAGTTGCTGGCCGGGTTGACGGCCGTGCGCGACGGTGATTTCGGCACTCGGCTACCGACCGACGCCGACGGGCTGCTCGGCGAGATAGCAACGGTGTTCAACGGCATGGTGGATCAGCTGTCGCTGTTCACCTCGGAGGTCACCCGGGTTGCGCGCGAGGTCGGGACGGACGGGCGACTGGGTGGTCAAGCCGAGGTGCCGGGCGTGTCCGGTACCTGGAAGGACCTCACCGACTCGGTGAACGCGATGGCGGGCAACTTGACCAGTCAGGTGCGTGACATCGCCCAGGTCGCGACGGCCGTGGCGCGCGGCGACTTGTCCCAGAAGATCGATGTGGACGCGCGCGGTGAGATCCTGGAGCTGAAGAACACCGTCAACACGATGGTGGACCAGCTCTCCGCGTTCGCCGACGAGGTCACCCGCGTCGCCCGCGAAGTCGGTTCGGAGGGCCGCCTGGGCGGTCAGGCGGAGGTGCCCGGCGTCGGCGGCGTGTGGCGCGACCTCACCGCCTCGGTGAACTTCATGGCGGGCAACCTGACCGATCAGGTCCGCAATATCGCCCAGGTCACGACCGCGGTGGCGCAGGGCGATCTGAGCCAGAAGATCACGGTGAGCGCCCGCGGCGAGATTCTGGAACTGAAGAACACCATCAATACGATGGTCGATCAGCTCTCGTCCTTCGCCGACGAAGTGACCCGGGTATCGCGCGAGGTCGGCACCGAGGGCATCCTCGGTGGCCAGGCGGACGTCAAGGGCGTCTCCGGCACCTGGCGCGACCTCACCGACTCCGTGAACTTCATGGCAGGCAACCTCACCGCGCAGGTCCGTTCGATCGCCCAGGTGGCCACCGCGGTGGCGCAGGGCGATCTGTCCCAGAAGATCAGGGTTGACGCGCGTGGCGAGATCCTGGAGTTGAAGAACACCATCAACACCATGGTGGACCAGCTCTCCGCGTTCGCCGACGAGGTCACCCGCGTCGCCCGTGAGGTCGGCACCGAAGGCAGGCTGGGCGGCCAGGCGGACGTCAAGGGCGTCTCCGGCACCTGGAAGGATCTCACCGAGTCGGTCAACGTCATGGCCGACAATCTGACCGCGCAGGTCCGGTCGATCGCGCAGGTGACCACCGCGGTGGCCCGTGGCGATCTGAGCCAGAAGATCAGGGTGGACGCCCGCGGCGAGATCCTGGAGCTCAAAGAGACCATCAACACGATGGTCGATCAGCTCTCCGCCTTCGCCGACGAAGTCACCCGCGTCGCACGCGAGGTCGGCACGGAGGGCAATCTCGGCGGCCAAGCGACCGTACGTGGCGTCTCGGGCACCTGGAAGGACCTGACCGACAACGTCAATGTGATGGCCTCCAACCTGACCGGCCAGGTGCGGTCGATCGCCCAGGTCGCCACCGCGGTGGCACGCGGTGATCTGAGTCAGAAGATCACGGTGGAGGCCAAAGGCGAAGTCGCGGCACTCGCCGGTGTGATCAACACGATGGTCGACACGCTGTCCGCGTTCGCCGACGAGGTCACCCGCGTCGCCCGCGAGGTCGGCACCGAGGGCATGCTGGGCGGTCAGGCTCGCGTTCCGAACGTGGCGGGCACGTGGAAGGACCTGACCGACAACGTCAATTCCATGGCGAACAATCTGACCAACCAGGTCCGCAACATCGCCCAGGTCACCACCGCGGTCGCGCAGGGCGATCTGACCCGCAAGATCGACGTGGACGCCCGCGGCGAGATTCTCGAGTTGAAGACCACGATCAACACGATGGTCGATCAGCTGTCCGCGTTCGCGGCCGAAGTGACCCGCGTCGCCCGCGAGGTGGGCTCGGAGGGCCGGCTGGGCGGGCAGGCCGAGGTCGAAGGCGTCTCGGGCACGTGGAAGCGGCTGACCGAGAACGTCAACGAGCTGGCGGGCAACCTCACCCGCCAGGTCCGCGCGATCGCCGCGGTCACCAGCGCCGTGGCCGAGGGCGACCTGACCCGCTCCATCACCGTGGAGGCTTCCGGCGAGGTCGCGGAGCTGAAAGACAACATCAACGCGATGGTGGAGTCGCTGCGCGAGACCACCAAGGCCAACCAAGATCAGGACTGGCTGAAGACCAACCTGGCCCGTATCTCCGGTCTCATGCAGGGCCAGCGAGACCTGCACGTGGTGGCCGGGCTGATCATGGACGAGCTGGCGCCGTTGGTTTCCGCGCAATTCGGCGCGTTCTACCTCGCCGACGACAGCGAGGAGCAGCCGGAACTGCGGCTGATCAGTTCCTACGGCAGCCCGGAGGAGCCCGGCAGCCCGTCGCGATTCGCCTTCGGCCAATCCCTGGTAGGCCAGGCGGCCCGCAGCCGTCGCACGATCGCCGTGGAGAACGTGCCCGGCGACTATGTCACCATCTCCTCCGGACTGGGACAGACCGCGCCGGTCCATCTGCTCATGTTGCCGATCGTGGTGGAGGACCAAGTCCTCGGTGTGATCGAACTGGCCACCCTGCACCGCTTCACCCGCATCCACCGGGACTTCCTCGACCAGCTGATGGAGACGGTGGGCGTCAACGTCAACACGATCATCGCCAACGCCCGCACCGACGAGCTGCTGGTCGAATCCCAGCGCCTGACCACCGAACTGCAAGCCCGGTCGGAGGAATTGCAGGTACAGCAGGAAGAGCTGCAACGTTCCAACGCCGAGCTGGGAGACAAGGCGGCGCTGCTGGCCATGCAGAACCGCGACATCGAAGCCAAGAACTTGCAGATCGAGCAGGCTCGGCAGGAACTGGAGACCCGCGCCAGGGAACTCGCGCTCGCCTCGAAGTACAAGTCGGAATTCCTGGCCAACATGAGCCACGAGCTGCGCACTCCGCTGAACAGTCTGCTGATCCTCGCGCAGCTGCTTGCCCAGAACCCGAGCCGCAATCTCACCCCCAAGCAGGTCGAGTACGCGGGCATCATCCATTCTGCGGGTTCGGACCTGCTGCAGCTGATCAACGACATCCTCGACCTGTCCAAGGTGGAGGCGGGCAAGATGGACCTCGCCCCGGAGCGCGTGTCGTTGCGTCAGCTGCTGGACTACGTCGAGGCCACCTTCCGGCCGATGACCACCCAGAAGAGTCTCCGCTTCCATGTCACGACCGCGCCCGGCCTGTCGTCGGACCTGCTCACCGACGACTCGCGGCTGCGGCAGGTGCTGCGGAACCTGCTGTCCAACGCGGTCAAGTTCACCGAGACCGGATCGGTGCAGCTGCGGATCGAACCGGCGGAGGCGAGCGAGCTGCCCGCCGCCGTGCGCCAGCACGGCGCGGCCGTCGCGTTCCGGGTGATCGACACCGGTATCGGCATCGCCGAACACCAGCTGGAGTCGATCTTCGGCGCCTTCCAGCAGGCCGACGGCACGACCAGCCGCAAGTACGGCGGCACCGGTCTGGGCTTGTCGATCAGCCGCGAGATCGCCTACCTGCTCGGTGGCGCCATCACCGCCGAGAGCGTGCCCGGCCAGGGCAGCACGTTCACCCTGTATCTTCCGGTCGCCCGCCCGGACTTCCAGGAGGCGCCGCCCCGCGAACGGGAGGACGCACCGCGGGCCGACAACCGCCCCGAGCGCACTCCCGCTCCCTCCGCGCCCCCACAGCACCGCAGGCTGCTGGTCGTGGAGGAACGCCCGCAAGGTCTGCTGTCGCTGGTCGCGCAGAGCGCCGTCGCCGAACTCGCGGACAGTAACGATCCCCGCGGGCCGGTCCAGGTCGTCACCGCGGTCGGGGTGGAAGAAGCCGCGGCGGCGATGGCCGCCGAAGCGTTCCACTGCGTGGTGCTCGAGCTGGACATGCCCGACGGCGCCGCGCTGCGGTTCCTGGAGACGATGAACGGGGACGCCGCGTTGAGCAGCGTTCCGGTACTCGTCCACAACCGCCGGCTCGACGCCGAGCAAGAACGCCTGCTGCAACATCGCACCACGCGTCAGCCGCTCGAGCTGCTGTCCAGCCTGGACGATCTGCGGGAACGGATCGCGCTGCACGTCACCGCCGAGGCGCCCGGCGACATGCTGCCGCTGGTCCGTCGCGAAGACGCACCGACCGCGGCGCCGCAGCGGCTCGACGGCAAGCTCGCCGGCCGCACAGTGCTCATCATCGACGACGACGCCCGCAATCTCTTCGCCCTGAGCAGCATCCTCGAACTGCACGGCATGAGCGTGCTGCACGCGGAGGACGGTCGCGAGGGCATCGACAAGCTCCTCGCTCATCCGGAGACGGACCTGGTCCTGATGGATGTGATGATGCCCGAGATGGACGGCTACACCGCCACGGCGACGATCCGCGAGATGCCGCAGTACGAGAGCCTGCCGATCATCGCCGTCACGGCCAAGGCGATGCTGGGCGACCGCGAGAAAAGCCTCGCCTCGGGTGCCAACGACTACGTCACCAAGCCGGTCGACGCGGACGCCTTGATCGCGTGCATCCAGCACTGGCTGGGTGCCTGATGACGGAGTTGGACAGCCCCGACGCGGAGACCGATACGACAGCGAACGCCCACCCGGCGACGGGGCCCGCCGTCCACCGACTCGCCGCCACCGTGGAGCGGTTGCGCGCGCAGATCCAGCAGGCCCAGGCCACCGCCGACGGGCGAGCGCTGATCGAGATGGCCAAGGGCGTGCTGGTGGAACGGCTGCACTGCGGACCCGCGCAGGCGGCGCGGCAACTCGACGCCCTCGCGGAGCAAGCGGGCATCACACCGCTGGAGTTGGCCGCCGAGCTGGTCGACCAAGCGGCCCAGGACGAGGTCAGCGCGGTCGTCGGAGAGTTCCTGCTGCGCACCGCCACGCGGGAGGAGCCATCGGCGGCTGTGCGGTTGCGCACCGCCGAAAGCGGGCTGCTCGCGGCTGGCGACACGCACCGTGTGGCGGAGTCGGTGCTGGAGCACGCCGTGACGCCGCTGGGCGCCACAGCCGTGGCGATCTGGGCGGCAGGCGCCGACGCGTCGCTGACCCTGGCGGGTTTCGCCGGCATCAGCCCGCAAGAGGCCGAGCGATGGCGGTATGTTCCGCCTGGGGTGGCGACCCCGGCGCGGCAGGCGCTGGTGGAACGCAACGCGGTGTGGATCCGGGACCTGGGCCGGTCCGGGCTCCCGTCGATCGGCGCCCGCGACGGCGGCCGTGCGGCGATTCCGGCGGGTGCGGGAGGCAAGCTGCTCGGCGTGCTGGAGGTGTGCTGGCCACAGCCGCTCGCGCCGCAGCCGCCCCCGGTGCACCGGCAGCTGGAGGCGTTGGCCGAGCTGTGCGCGCACACCCTGGAGTCGGACTCGGCCGCGGTGCGCACACCGGACCGGCCCGACGTCGCGCTTCTGGTGCGGCTCGCGGACGGCCTTTTCGACCCAGCGCTCGTGCTGCTGCCCCACCTCGACGACAGCGGCGCGCTCGTCGACTTCTGCATTCACTACGTCAACAGTTGCTTCGTCGACCCGGCCGGCCGGCCCCGCGGCCTGGTCAACGGCGCGCTGCTGCTCGAGGCGTACCCGATGGCCGCGAGCGATGGGCAGCTGTTCGAGCGAATCGAGCACGTTTTCGCCACCGGTGAGACCTACCGTGCCGACCGGGTCTTGCTGACCGAACTGGTGGACCAAGTGCCGCTCACCGTCTCGGCCGCGCTCAGCATCAGCCGCCATGGAGACACCGTGCTCGTGGTATGGCGGGTCGAGGACGAGACGGCGCGATTGGCGGCGCTGCTACAACACGCCCAGCGTCTGGGCCGTGTCGGCGGATTCGAGGAGAACGCGGCCACCGGCGAGATCACCTGGAGCAACCAGCTTTTCGACCTCTACGGGCTGGCGCCGACCGCGGACCCGATTCCGCTGTCCCAGCTGCCCGCGCACGTCCACGACGACGACGCGAATGCGGTGGGGCGGTTCCTGCGTACCCTGCTGCGCTACCGCCGCTCGGCCTCCACGGCCTTCCGCCTGATTCGGCCGGACGGCGTGGCCCGGCACATCCGGATCGTCGCCGAACCGGTCCTCGAGGCGGGGCACCTGGCCGTCGTCCGCGGCGCCTATCAGGACATCTCCGCGCAGCACTGGACCGAGGTCGCGTTGTCCGCGACGCGCGACCGGCTGGCGCACACCGAGCAGCACGCCGCCGAACAGAGCCAGCTGGCGCGGCAACTCCAGCAGGCGATCATGCCGGACGCGCAGCCGTCCATCGAGGCGTTCGGGCTGCGCATCGCGGTGCGCTACCGGCCTGCCGAGCAGGATTACACGGTCGGCGGCGATTGGTACGACGCGATCGTGCTGCCCACCAAACAGATCCTGGTGTCGGTCGGGGACATCACCGGCCATGGCATCAAGGCGGCCACCGGCATGGTCGTGCTCCGCAACGCCCTGCGCGGCCTCGCCGCCACGGGCGCGGGCCCGGGCCAGATGCTGACCTGGCTGAACCAGGTCGCCCACCACCTGACCGACAACATCTTCGCCACCGCCATCTGCGGGCTCTACGATCCGCACACCCGGGTGCTGCGCTGGGCCCGCGCGGGCCACTTGCCGCCGGTGCTGGTGCGTGCGGGCCGGGCCTCCAGCCTGCCCATGCTCAAAGGAATGCTCCTCGGCGCCGTGGCGGAGACGACCTTCGAAGAAGCAGAACTCCAGCTGGAAACCGACGACACTCTGCTGCTCTACACCGACGGGCTCATCGAGCGCCGAGACCGGCTTCTGGACGAGTGCGTAGACCGGTTGCTCACGACGTCGGCACAACTCACCGGCAGCCTGGAGGACCGTCTGGACGACCTGCTCGACGCCAGCGATGCCGACACCGACGACGACACCTGCGTGGTGGGCATCCAAGTGGGGCCGAGTCAAGACGCGCCGGGCGGCGGATAACCGCGGTCGCCCCCGCGGGTCATTCCCGCCGGGCGGATTCGGCGGCTCGGACCGCTTCTTTGTCCGCGTCGTCGAGCTTGCGGGTGTCGCGCGGGACGGCGAAGGGCTGCAGTTCTTCGGGAAGCCCCTCGGCGATGGCTTTGCCGTGGTCGAGTTCGGCGTTGATCTCCGCTCCGAGCAGCAGCGCGATATTGGTCAGCCACAGCCACACCAGAAAGATCACCACCCCGGCAAGCGAGCCGTAAGTCTTGTCGTATGAGGAGAAGTTGGCGATGTAGACGGCGAACAGTACCGAGATGACCAGCCAGATGAGGACGGCGATCACCCCGCCGGGGCTGATCCACTTGATGCCGCCTTGGCGGGCGTTCGGGCTGGCCCAGAACAAGATCGCCAGCAGCACCGACACCAGGACGAACAGCACCGGCCATTTGGCGATGTTCCAGATGGTCACCGTGGTGGCGCCCAGGCCGAGGAGGTCGCCGATCTGCTGGGCGACCGGCCCGCTCGCCACCACGATGGCGGCGCTGACGACGAGCAGGATCACCGCGACGATCGTGACGCCGAGCCGGATGGGTGTGGTCTTCCAGATCGGCCTGCCCTCGCCGATGCCGTAGACGACATTGGAGGCGCGCATGAAGGCCGCCACGTACCCCGACGCGGACCACAGCGCGACGGCGAGGCCGAGGATCGCGCCCCAGCCCGCGCCGTGTTTGTTGGCCTGGGCTTGGTCGACGAGGGTGCGCACGAAATCCGCGCTGGAACCGGGCGCGATCTGCTGGGCCTGGTCGACGAGTTCGTCGGTGGCGGTCGGGCCGAGCAGGCCGAGCAGGGAGACCATGACGATCAGGCCGGGCACGATCGACAACACCGCGTAATAGGTGAGGGCGGCGGCCAGATCGGTGAGGTTGTCGCGCTGGAACTCTTTGCTCGCACGCTTGACCACCGCGAGAAGGGAGGATTTCGACAGGTCGGCCGGGCTGTCGGGCTCGTCGGAGTCCAGATCCGGCCGGGCTCCGGTATCGGTCGCACCGATCGGCGGCCCGAGGTGATCGTGGGTATTCGCCAGGTCGGCTCGCTGGTCCTCGTGCCGGTTTCCTTCACCGCGCTCTGTCGTCATGGGCTTGCCTCGCTCAGACACGTCCGTCTCGATTTCCACGCCGGGCGCCGCAACTCCCGCGTCGAACGAGTAGTGCCCGAAGCGGCGTTGCCGAAACCGCTCGGCCCGGGTTTCCACGGGCGGGTTCGGCACGCGTCGCACAGCTGCCTCCCAGCTCCTTCCGCTCAGCGCAACCGTGGTACGGCAGACAACCAGGATTCGCCAGGAGGCGGCGGGACGGCAATCGCCGAGGTCGAGCAACCAGCGCCGCAGGGTCTCGGCGTCGGGTCGACGACCGACCGGTCAATGTGCAGGCACTTCCGCGGCACATGGTGCGCCCACGCTGAACCCTGCGCGGTGGCGGGCTACAGAGCCGCCGTTACCGCGGGCCTCCGGCCCATCTATCGAGCTGATAGATAATTGAAATCGCCGTTCTCACAACATTTTTCGCGCAAAAATGATGAAATGCTCATGCGTGGTGGTGTTGTGGATGAGCGATGTACCCCAGTCAGGAGCGCGCACGTGCCCAGTGAAATCGATTCTGCCGTCTTCCCGCATTTGGATGCCGACCTCGACCGCGTCCGAGATGTCCTCGGCCCCGTCCGATTCGAGGGCAGGCCCGAACTGACCGCGCTCACCGACGAGGGTTCGGAGAGCACCCGCCGTCTGGTTCGTCCCACTTTGACCTTGTTGTCGTACTATCTGCTCACCGATCCGTCAGCACCGGCCGATGACCGTGCCGTGCGTGCCGCTGCCGCGGTCGAGTTGCTGCACCTGGGATCGCTGTACCACGACGACGTCATCGATCATGCTTACCAGCGTCGGGGTCGCCCCAGCGCCAACGCCGTCTGGGGTTCGCATATGGCGGTATTGGCCGGTGATTGTATAACGACATCGGCCACGCGCTTGCTCGCCGAACTCGGCCTGCGCGAAGTTCTCGCGGCGACCATCGCCGGCGAGCAGATGTGCGCCGGCATGGTGATCGAGGCGGCGGATCAGTACGCGGCATCCCGCAGCGAACAGGCATACCTGGACTCGATCGACGGCAAGACCGCGGCGATCCTGTCGCTGGCATGCCGTGTCGGCGCCATGCAGGCGGGGCGGCCCGAGGATGACGAAGAGGCGCTGGCATCGTTCGGTCGACACTTCGGACTGGCCTACCAGCTGTATGACGACATCCTCGACCTGACCTCGACCGCCGGAGAAATGGGCAAACCCGTCAACGCGGACCTGCCTGAGGGCATCTACACATTGCCCGTGATCCGCGCGGCTGCCGTCGACCGGAATCTCACCCGTCTGCTCCACAGAGCGATGACCGCCGAGGAAGCTGCCCGTGCCCGGGAACTCGTCCTCGCCTCCGGCGCCGTGACCGAGGCGCACGCGCTGGCCGACGAATTCATGGACGAGGCCGCCGGTCGGCTGGCCGCCGTGGCCGTCGACCCTCGCGCCCGCCACGAGATGATCGCCTATGCCCGATCCATACTCGACCGCAGAACGCCAGGTGCTGCTGTCGCCGAGCAGTCGACGCAGCCGCAGGCCGACGGTGCGGTGTTCCCACCATCTGTCATGAGCTGGCTGCGAAATTGGATGGCCGACACCGGATTGATCGCCTCTGCGGAGGAGTTCGATCGTCACCACCGGTGGGCAGGGGCGTTCCGCTTTCCGATGCGTGTCGCGGCGGCGATGGACACGCCCCGGGAACAGGCTTTCGTCGGAATGGCAGCACTGGCCGTGGTGTGGGATGACATGTTCGAGGATCCCCGCTGGAGGGATCGCGAAGCTGTCACCGCGCTGCGGCGGGGACTGGTGGCCATGCTGCGCCAGGACCCGCAGGCTCCGCGTTCCGGCGCGATCGCGACTGCGTGGGCCAGCGTATGGCCGCGCTTGCGCGAGGGCCGCACCATCGGCTGGCAGGAGCGGTTTCTCGACAGCGTAGAAGACTGGTTCGAAGCCTGCGAACGCGAAGCGCACCATCGCATCGACGGCTACATCCCCACCACAGCCGATTACCTGCCGCTGCGGAAATCGACCTTCGGGGCCGACATCTTCCTCGCCTGCATGGAGGTGTACTACGACCTCGAACTGCCGTCGACGCTGCGTCGCCACCCGGTGTTCCGCCGTTTCGAGGAACTGCTCTTCGCGGTGACCGCGGCAGAGAACGATCTGGCGGGACTGGACCAGGACGAGGCCGACAACACTCCCTACAACCTGGTTCGCGCGATCTGCCACGAGACCGGATGCAGTCGTGACGAAGCCGTCGAGCAGGTGCGACACCAGGTGGCCGAGAAGCGTACTCAGATCGACGCGATCATCCGCTATATCCCGCCGCTGCTCCGCATGATCCCAGGTCTGTCCGGCCGACGGAGAGAGTACCTGGCGATCTTCGAGAACGGTAAGGACCTGGCGTTGCGGCTACATCAGGCCGATCGGTACACGCCGACCACGTCCTCCGGTACTCCGGACTTGGAACGCCTGCGTCGTCAGCTCTACTACTACCCGGCCCCCGACCCGGCGCGTACCGGAGTGTAAGCCCGGCACTGCCCGGCGACGCGGGTGCTCCCGCACGGTGCATCAGATGGTTGCGCCGTGCGGGATACCGGTCATTGCTTCGCCGGTTGTCCTGGAAGGCCGATCGGTGTCGTGGCGTCGAGAGCCGAACGGGTGCGCAGATGAAAAGCGACCAGCCCGACCAGGACGCTCGCGGTGAACCAGCCCAGCTGCACAACGAATCCCGTGAACAGTGTGGCGTCGGAGAAACCGGCCGCGGTCGAAGCCTGCATGGCGCCGTAGGAAGGCAGCCACCGCACGACATCACTGTCCGCGCCGATACTCGCCACGGGGTTCTGCACGACCATGTCGAAGCAGCTGATCATCGCGATCGCGAACATGCCCTCCACCTCTCGGCGCAGCAGCGTGCCGAACACGACACCCAGCGCCCCGTAGGTCATCGCGTCGCAGAACAGCGCCACGGCCAGCACGATCGGCTGGTGCGGCGACCAAGACAAGCAGATCGCCACGGTGGCGTAGACGCTGACCACCATCGCAGCCAGCGCCAGGCAAGCGACCTTCGCCAGACCCAGCGCGACCCGGGGATACCCGGCCATACACAGACGCCGATCGAACGCCCCGCTGCTGAAGGTCGCCGCGAACATCATGAACCCGACGATCAGGCAGACGGCGGTCAGGGCACCCGAAATCTGCGCCAGTTCATTGCCTTTGGCCTGCAGGACCACACCGGTGTCGCGGAGCCGGAACGGTACCTGCGTATCGGTGATGATCAGGCCCGCCAGTGTGACGAACACGGGGATGAAGACAGCGACCAGAAGCAAGGCGAACCGGTTACGAGCATGCTCGACCAGACCGTAGCGCGTGGCTATCACGAACAGCCGCACGTTCTCGTTCGTTCGATCCATCACTCCCTGCCTCCTAGGACGCCGTCGTGCAATCGCCACACCTGATCCAGTCGATCGGTGTCGTAGGCCAGATGCGACACGACCAGAACCGAGCCGCCGGAGTCACGGAACTGCTCGACCAGATCCCAGAAACGCAGATACGTTTCCCAGTCGAAGCCCTGGTACGGCTCGTCGAGAAGCAGAACCTGCGGGTTGTGCATCACCGCCAGCGTCAGGTTGAGCTTCTGCCGGGTACCGCCGCTCAACGTCGCGACCCGCTCATCGGCGTACTCGGAGAAACGCAGAATCTCCATGGTCTGCTCGGCTCGCCGCAGGTCCGGTACCGAATAAGCCGCGGCGAAGAGATTCAAGTGCTGACGAACTGTGAACGCGTCGTTCAAGACGACCCGCTGCGGGCAGTACCCGAACCGCCCCCGATGGCGGACCACGCCCCGATCCGGTCGCAGCTCTCCCGAGAGAACCTTCAACAGTGTCGACTTGCCCGTCCCGTTCTCGCCGACGACGCCCGCCACCATCCTCGGCGGTAGGGCGAAATCCACGCCACGCAGCACCGACCGCCTGCCGTATGAGTGGTGGACGCCCTCTACTTCCATCAACACCGCCCGCCGATGTAGTCACCCCACCAACGCTCGAATATTACCCGCAACTCACGAAACACCGTGCCGGAAAGGCCAATTCACGAGTCCGCACGTGGTCTCCGCCCACACCACAACACCCGTTATCACCGCGAAGTCCGCAGGTCTTCGGCCCTCGCCACCGCAGGCGTCCGTCTCGCTTGACCTCTCGCGCGTCAGTCCGGCAGCCAGTGCAGCTCGTGCGCGAGGGTTTTGGCGACGGCACGGATGCGGCGGTGTAGCGGCGACTGCTCACGTGGGAGGACCAGGTGGATCGTCAGGCTGGGCGCGCCCCGCAGCGGTCGCCAGGTGAGACCGGCCGGTTGTGTCGTGACCGCGGCTTCTCCGGCCGGGGCGAGGGTGAGCCCGTCGCGTAGGTCGCGCTGAGACATGTCGAAAGAAACTGCGGGCGTGTGGAATCGGGGGCGTGGTCGGATGTCGCGGAACAGTGCGGACAGCTGATCGTGGACCACGGGGTTGGCCGCACGGTCGGGCAGTCGCAGCGGATACGCGGCCGCGTCGGCGATCTCGATCTCCGGGTGTTCGGCCAGCGGATGGTGCTGCGCCAGCTGGACTCCGACGCGCATACGCCGCAGCAGGAACCGGCGCACGCCACGACCCGGCTGTTCACCGCGGGTGATCCCCACATCAATGCGGCCGTCGGCGACCGCGGGAGAGATCTCCGGTGTCGCCATCGGGACCGCGCCGACCTCGAGTCCCGGGCTGCTGCGAATGAGCCTGTCCACCAGGGCCGGCGCCGTCCCGGCTCCCGCGCTGAGGCTGTATCCGATGCGCAGCGTGCCCAGTTCACCGGCCCCCGCGCTCCGGGCGGTGTCCCATGCCCGGTCCAGCGCCGCCAGCGCGGGCGGCGCGGACTCCGCCAAAGCCGCACCGGCCGTGGTCAATACCACGCTACGCGTGTTGCGAACCAGCAGGGCAGTACCTAGTTCTGCCTCCAACCGGCGCATCCGGGCGCTGAGTGCGGGCTGTGCGATACCGATCCGTGCGGCGGCGCGGGTGAAGTTCAACTCCTGCGCCAGCACCAGGAAGTACCGCAGGCTCACCGTATCCGGCGCCACGTGTCCTCCCTGTCGATTGATAACGATCCGTTCTGAGTCTAGCGCGTACCGATCTTTCCCTCGACCGCACATCAAGCCCTAACCTGCGCATATGACGATTCAACTGACCGCAGTACCCGTCGCCGGGATCGATCGATCCGAGTGTCGATTCGAAGTCGGACGTGTCCGGCCGAACACAGGAGGTTTCCATGGCTAAGGGCTACTGGGTCAGTGTCTACCCCGCCATTTCCGACCCTGAGAGGCTGACTGCCTACAACAAGCTGGCCCGTCCGGCTGTCCAGGCTGGGGGCGGGCGCCTCCTGTCCCATGTCGGTAGTCGAGTCGTCGCCCACGAGGCCGGAATCACGCAACGCGTCGTTCTGATCGAGTTCGACAGCTTTGAACAGGCCGTCGCGGCATACGAGAGCGAGGCATACCAGAAGGCGCTGGCGGCCCTTCCCGACGGCGTCGAGCGCGACTTCCGCATCATCGAAGGCATCGACTGACCGGCGGGCCCAGCCATCGCTGAGCAACCGTCACCTGATACGCACACCGTCATGGTCGTCCACCCGCACCAAAGAGCTACTGACGAGCAGCGGCGGTTCCGCGCGATCACCTTCGCCGACCTCCCGGCATTCGACGCAACAGCTACGATCAGGGGCGACTCGATGACGTGATGGGGATCCGTCCAGGGCCGGAGGGGCTACAGGCATGAGCGGTGCTGCGCACGAATCCGGTGATCAGGTGCGGGCGGTGGACGCCGCTTCTGCGACACGGCCACCGGATTCTCCGACACATGGCCGGCCGGTACCGGATTCGGGGGACTACTCTCCTATGTCGTCTCCGCCCTCCGGTCACCCCTTCGCCGGGCACCAGCCGCCCGGTGGCGGGCACTGGCCGCCGCGACAACCTCTCCCACCAGCCGATCCGACGCGGCAGTTGGGTCGCCGCAAGCCCGGGTTCATCGTCGCCGGTCTTGTCGGGCTCGGCGTGATGATGCTGGCGATCGGGGTGGTGATCGGTTTCGTCGTGCGTGATCGACACAGCGACAGCGTCTCCGCGGGCACATCGACCAGCGCGCCGCCGGGACCGGTGACTTATTCGGTGAGGGCGATCACCGATGCCTGCGACCTTGTCGATCTCACCCCGTTGACCAGGTGGGCCTCAGCGCCGCGCATCGCTCCCGACCATGAGGAGACGTCGTCATCCGGCGACTTCGGCACGCTGAGTTGCGCTGTCCACTACGGCAATTCCGCCGGTGATGCCTTTCCCATGAATACCGCGACGGTCCGGGTCCGCGCCGACGTCATGGACGGTTCGGCTTCGCGAAAGTACGACCATTGGAAACGCAGCGCCGCCGACCTCGCCGCCGACGGTTCCGTGGTGACGTCCGGGGAATTCACCGGAATCGGCACTCGAGGATATTGGCAGTTCGAAGCCGACAACTTCGGTGGCATCGTGGACGCGATGTACGTGATGTGCGTGTGGGACGGCGGGGTCGCGGTGCGGGTGGAGATCGACCTCTCCCGCGAGAAGGACGCACCCGTAGTCGACAGAGACGAACTCGATTCGGTCGCCAGATCCCAAACCCGCAAGGTGCTGGCCGGACTGCGACAGAATTAGCAGCCGTCGACTCGAACAGACCGACGAGGCCGGTCGGTGGTAACTCGGCAAGGGGGAAAGTACGATCGGCGCGAAGCGGAGGGCCGACGGGAAGCACGTCGAGAATCGAAGGGCTGCAAGAGATGACAGACCCACAGCACGCACCCGACAACTCGACCCCGGGCGGCTTCGAGCACACTTCGCCGCGACCATCTTCCTCGGAAGGGGACTGGACCCGGTCCGACACAGGGTTCGGCCGAATCGGCCAGGGGTATCAGCCGCAGCCGGTGGCATCGCAGGGTGCGTCCGCGTCTGACGATCACCGTAAGCCAGTCCTGTTCGCCGCTGGTGTGATCGCGTTGGTGGCCATGCTGGGCGCTGGTGTGATGATCGGCATCATCATCGCCGACGGCGACAGTGGCAGTCGGTCCGCCGCTGTCGAGGCGTCCGCCGGCGCACCGGCGACATCGTCGACCGCCACGGTTACTCCACGCCCGGAACCGGCGCCGGGCATCTATTCGATGAACGGGATCGCCGATGCGTGCGATCTGGTCGATCCCGCCCCGTTGCACAAGTGGTCGTCCATACCGGACCGGCCGCCCTTCCACCACGAGACCCCGCCGAGCGCCGACGACCCGGGCCGTCTGTCCTGCCAATTCAG
Source organism: Nocardia sp. NPDC019219 (assembly GCF_040632645.1). Lineage (NCBI taxonomy): Bacteria > Bacillati > Actinomycetota > Actinomycetes > Mycobacteriales > Nocardiaceae > Nocardia > Nocardia sp. NPDC019219. The sequence continues at coordinate 73,140 of NZ_JBEYCG010000007.1, forward strand.
CTACAAGAGCCTCGCCGGCGACGGCGTGCACTGGAATCAAGCGGGCATCGACCTTCGCGTCGAGTTCACAACGGCCGGAGCAGCTCCCGCCTACGACGATTGGAAACGCCAGGACACCACCCCGGGGTCGGGGTCGGGATCCGGCGAGTTGACCGGAATCGGTGCCCAGGGTTACTGGCACACCTCGGTATCGGAATTCAGCTACACCACTGGAATGGACTACCTCGTCGGCGTGCAGGACAGCAACGTCTCGGTGCGAGTGCGAATCCCCATCCTGCGCCAGCACGGCGAGCCGCCGGTGAATCCGGACGAACTCGGCGCCATCGCCAGAAATCAGGCCAAGCAGGCCCTGGATGGACTGCGGAAGAAGTAACCACCAGTGGCGTCGCGGCCGCTGGTGACCGCGGCGGCGAATGCGGCGCTGCCTTCGGAGTGAACCGTCCAGGGTGGCGCCGTGAATCTGGCAGCCGGTGCGAATCGCCCGATGCGCTCGGCGAGGATTGGCGTCGCGCCGTGAAGTCGGAGCGTAGGCGGCTGCACGGGTTCACTCGAAAGAGGTGAATCGGTCGCATTCGGATGTTCCTACAGTCGACTTTGTGGCCCTGGGGTGTCCGGCCAGGAGCCGCATCTGTGGACCGGGGCTTCGCCGGATACGCGGCGGAGTCGATCTGCGTGGCGTAATCGCTCATCTCATGCACGTCCGGCCTCGAGGAGGATCTGACAATGACGACGTATGCACCGGTCACCATCCAGCAGGCCCAGTTCCCGATCGTCGAATCGTTCACCCACGACACCGTGACCAACCCGCACTGGCAACTGCTGGGCAGCGCACGGCTGCACGACGGCAGCCTGGAACTCACCCCCAACGCCAACTCCCAGGCGGGGACGGCGTTCCTCGATCAGGCGTTCTCCTCCACCCTCGGGGTCACCATCGACTTCGACTATTCCTGCGAGGGAGCAGCCAACCTCGGCGACGGCTTCAGCGTCTATCTGATCGACGGCGCGCACACCACCCAGCCCGGCGGTCTCGGCGCCGCCCTCGGCTACTCCGTCACCAAGTCCGATTCCGGGCAGATCGTCGCGCCGGGAGTCACCGCCGGATTCGTCGGCGTCGGCTTCGACAACTACGGCAACTTCGCCACACCATTGGCCGGCACCGGAGGCGGTGCGCAACGGCCCAAGACCTTGGGGGTGCGTGGAGCCGGCAATCTGCGGGAGGGGTTCGGCTGGCTCACCGGCGTTGCGGTGCCGGGCGGATTCCGCGCGGAGTGGGAGCGCGGCGCCCACATTCAGGTCTCCGTCATCGGCGGGCGGCTGACCGTTCGTCATGCCGACAAGACCAACCCGAACGGCACCCTGCTGATCGACAACTTCGATCTCGCCGGCGCCGACGGTCAACCGCGTGTGCCCGAGACCTTCAAACTGGGCTTCGCCGCCGGGACCGGCGCCGCGACCGCCCACCACCGGATCAAGAACCTGAAGGTGACCCTGCCCGCGGAAATGCCCCTGGAGATCAGCGGCCCGCAGACCGCGCAATCGGGACACCGGATCACCTACACCATCGGCGTGCAGAACCTCGGCCCAAACGACGCCCCCGACGCCGTGCTCGACGCCACTGTCCCGACAGAGCTGACCGATCTGGAACTGAGCTGCCAGGCCGAGAATGGAGCCGTCTGCGGCACCGGCTCGGTTCGCGACGGCTTGCACATGCCGATCGACCTGCCCAAGGGCAGCAAGGCGACCATCACCCTGACCGGCACCATCGACCCCCGATTCGAGGGCCGACTCACCTGCACCAGCCTCATCACCTCGCCCTCACGCGCCAACACCGCCGAACGGCACTCCGGCTCGGTCACCACCGAGGTCGATCGGCCTCCCGTCACCGTCTCCCCCGTGATCGTCGGGCAGTGGCCCCAGACCTGGCCCGAGGACGCGACCGGATGGGTCATCAGCTACGATCTCACTCTGGCCGCCCATGAGCAGCGGGTGGTGTGGTGGGAAATCCGTTTCGACGTTCCGCCGCGAACCCGCATCAATCCTCAGCAGAGCCAGTGGTACCGCGTGATCGAGGACGGCACCAGCGGGTCGGTCGTTATCGCCACGCCGGATGACACCCACACCATCGAGCCCGGCACACCCCTCACCGTGGCCGTGCAACTGCTCTACCCCTCCCAGCACGAGGCCGGGGACGGCGCCCTGCGCAACCTTCAGGCCACCGAGGTGACTCGCCCGTAGCCCGATCTCCAGCCAAGGCCGGCAGAACAGCGTCAGGTTGGGGAAACCACTTCATCCTGACGCTGTTCGCGCCGTTGTCGGGTAGCGCAGGGATAGACCGAGCTCTGGACACTGACACGTCGAGCATGGGTGCCCATGTTCTCCGTCGCGGATGCGCGGCAGAACTGGGCCGGCCGCAGTAAACGTGCAGCGCTGATTCAGAAGAGCCGCAGGTTTCCGACGTAGATCTTGCCGCCGACCGATACCGGTGCGGACTTGCTGGTTATCTCCCACACCGAGTTCCTATCGTTCCATACTTCCAGTGAATATCCCGGACCCGCGGTGTCGGTGGCGACGGCAATCCGGCTGCCGTCGGTGCCGAGTTCGGTGCCTTCCGGCACGTAGCCGGGGATCACGTAGTCGCCGGTATACGCGTCCACCAGGCGGCCCGATTTCGAGGTGAGGATCAGATTTCCGATACCGCGCAAGAGGAGTGGATCGTCGCTGTCGCCGGCGCTGAAGGACTGCTGCTTCCACAGCACGGCCCCGGTGCGCGGACTGATTCCCGCGTAGGTCGTCTTGTCGCCGTCGACCTGGATCGCGGTCGGTACCGAGGTCTCGGCCGGCCCTGGCCCCGACATCGTCGGATGCCGACTCGGCCGCCAACCCCTCGGCAGTTGCGCGGTCTCCGTGCCGTTGCGGTCGTAGATCCCGTACGGTGCCGCACCGCCGCCGACGACGAATCCGTCGATGAAGACGTTCCATTCGTCGTCCGCGATCTCCTCGACGGAGTCCCGCCGGAACACTTCTTTTCCGTCCTCGAGCCGGATCACCTTCAATTCCCACTTGGACAGCGGTTGCGCCGGGTCCGGTGCGGACCTGACCACGGCCAGCCGGACCAATCCGAAGATATCTATCGAATGCCGCGTATTGGCCGACGATCTCGCCGCGGGCCAGCCGATCATGGGAAGTTCCCGGCCGTCCACACCGATCGACCGCAGTGCCGGGGGCGCACCGTAGCTCTGCCTGTCCACGAAAACGAAACGCTCACCTGCGGCGGTCAGGCCGGAGATATCGCCCGCGGCAGCCACTGTGCCGGTGATTCGGCTCGTCGCGAAATCGACCACTAGCAGCGTGTCGGAGTTACGGCCGTTGAGGTGGCAGGCTGCCCCCGTGTGAGTTTCGCTGACGACACAGCGCTCGGCACTCAGGTCACCCGTCGAATCAATCACGACGGGTTGGGTGCCGGCCCAGGGCCGACCGGTGTTCGCATCGATGATCTCGAGATATTCGAGTGCGTCCCCGCGGTCCGGATAGACGGTGCGGCCGAAGAGGACGACCTCCGAATCGCCGCCCAGCGCCGACGGGCCACTCGGCTGGCCCGCGGGAGTACCCGGAATATCCCCCAGCGTCCAGATCGGAGTATCCGGTCGTTTCTCCAGTGACGGAAGTATGGGCGTCACAGGCCGGCGGGGCAGCTGCGCGGCTTCTTCCGCGCCGCCGTCGTGCTGAAACCCTCGGATACCGAGCACTCCCGCCACGACCAGCGCCACCGCGGCAACCAGCGCACCGATGAGCAGAGATCCCCGCCGACCGGTTGACCCCTGCCGGGGCGCACCAAGACCCGGTGATGCCGGGGGCGGGTGATGCGGACTGCGGCCGGCCGGGGCCGGGTTGACGACTGTGGCCGCGTAACGGTCGGCAGGAGCGGCCGGCCAACGCGGGTGCGGTACGGAGACCGCGCCTGCACGGCCGAGGGCGGCCGCGAATTCCTCGGTGGTGGCGAAGCGATGCTCCGGAGTTTTCGCCATTGCCCGTGCGAGCACCGAATCGACCTGCGGCGCTAGATCGGGCCGCCGCTCGCGCACACTGGGAACCGGCTGCTGCGCATGCGCCATGATCACCGCGACCGGGCTGGTGCCGGTGAACGGCTGAGCACCGGTGAGCAGATGAAAGGCGGTAGCGGCCAGCGAATACTGATCGGATCGCGGATCGACCGGAAGCCCCTGCATCTGTTCCGGCGAGGCGTAGGCAACCGTGCCGAGGGTCAGGCCGGTTCCGGTGAGATCGGAGGTCCCCGGGCCCATGCGGGCGATCCCGAAGTCGGTCAGCAGGTAGTGACCGGTCCCGGCGAGCAGGATGTTCGCGGGTTTCACGTCCCGATGGACCAGCCCGCGAGCACCCGCGTAATCGAGCGCACGGGCGACCTCCGTGACCGCCCGCACCACATCGGCTGTGGGCAATCCGCCCGGCGCGGCGGTGAGCAATGCCGACAGATCGGTCCCGTCGATCAGCTCCAGCGCGATCCACAACCGCCCGTCGAATTCCCCGCGGTCGTGGACGCTGACGATGCCGGGATGCGACAGCGACGCGGCGAGATCGGCCTCGCGCTCGAAGCGGCGCCGGTACGATTCGTCGCCGGTGAACTGCGCGGCGAGCACCTTCACCGCGTCGGAGCGGGGCAGCCGGGGATGCCGGGCGACGTACACCTCTCCCATCCCCCCGGCACCGAGCAGGCGTTCGATGGTGTATCCGGCGAACACCGACCCCGGTTCCAATGCGGCCAACGTGCGATACCTCCCCAAACGAAACGTCGAGATTGATCACAGCCCATCCCGCCCACATCGGCAACTCTGTGAGCGATCAACGCGGGCCGTATGTCCTCCAACCAAGTCCCTGCCATTTGCGAGATTGCCCGGCTTGTGACCGCACAGCTCCGGAACTGGAGCGGCCAGCAGGTCTTCAACAGTGACTGTCCCGAAGCGCGCCGGAGCGGTGTGATCGTGCCACGAACGGATTCATCCGCTTTCCCACATCCGCTCTAGCAGATCCGACCGCGTCCGCTGGTTGGACCGGATCCGCGATCCAGTCAGGTACGGCCGGCAACGCAACGGATTACTTCCACGCGTCCGGCGAAGGTGCACGTGCGGACCTCCGCCCCCCACAAGTGGGGGCAGCCGAGATGGTAACCGGGGTTGGGGCGGGGGCGATGTGCCTGGTGGAGTTCGTCGAGAGCGGAGGCCGGGCGTGGGTCTGGGTATGAGAAGCGTTGCGGTGGCGGCTATTACGGTGGCCACGTCGATGTTGGGGGTTGGTGCACCGGTGATGGCGCAGGCCGCGCCGGACGGGCTGAGGCACTGTGCGGTCAGCAGTGGACGGGTGCCCGAGACGGCGACGCCGGAGGAGGTCGGACTCGATTCGGCGGCGCTGCGCGAGGCGGTGGCTCTCGCGGCGGATTCGACGCGCACGACGCTGCAGATATTCCGGAACAATTGCCTGATCGCGACCGGCCCGAACAACGCGCGGGCCGCCGGTGTGCCATGGAATCTGTGGAGCAGCACCAAGAGCGTGGTTTCGATGGTCGCCGGGATCGCGGTGGACGAGCAGCGGCTGCGGCTCGATGATCCGATCGGCGCCTATCTGCCGCCCGAACTCGGTGATGCCGGACATCGCGCGATCACGGTACGGAATCTGCTCACCGAATCCAGCGGCATGCGGGTCGCGGTGGCCTCCGAGGGCATCACCGGGTTGGCGCAAATCGACCCGAATGTGGTCGCGCAGGCGTTGGCTATGCCGATCGATCAGCAGCAGGGCACCGAGTGGCGCTACAGTCAGCGCGCTGTCGATCTGCTCGCCTACGTCATCCAGCGTGCGGTCGACGAGGACTTCCAGGCGTACGCGCAGCGAAAACTGTTCGATCCGTTGGGTATTCCGCCGACCGACTACTTCTGGGGACGTGACCGCAGCGGAAACACCTACGGCTACGCGCATCTCCTCCTGCCACCGGACGATTTCGCCAAGCTCGGCCTGCTGCTCACCAACCGCGGCCAGTGGGGCGGTCATCGGATCATTTCGGCCGATTATCTCGCGCAGGCCGGCCGGCCTACCCCGACGAACCCGTGCTACGGCTTCCTGTTCGTGGTGAACGGGCCGGACTGCGCCAACTACTTCCCCGGTCTGCCGCCGGATGCGATGCAGATGTCGGGAATGATGCGCCAGGACAATTTCGTCGTGCCCAGCCTCGGATTGATGGTCAGCTGGACCGGTGTCACGGTCCCGGGAAGCGCGTTGAGCTTCCCGCACGATGTCCTGCGTGCGGTCGGCGCCGCCTTCCGGGAACCCCGCCTACCCGCCGCGGCACCCTACGAACAGCAATCGGATGTCCAACTGTCCGATCCGATGATCTCGAATCCGGACGCCACCCTCGCCGCACTCGGTATCGGCCCGATGGCCTATCCGGGCTGCAACCCGCTGTCCTGCCTGGGCAAGCCCATGTCCGCGCCGTTCGCGAACTGGCCGCCGGGCTGCTTCATCCTCGGCTGCGTAGGCCCGCATCCGACGACCCCTGGGATCCGGTAGCAGCACACGGTCGATGTCATCCCGCTGCCCGGCGGTTCCGTCCTGGGCGCCGCCGGGCTCGAGTTCGGCCGACTACTTCACGAAGTCGCGCACGCCCTCGAAAACCGTCGACGACGACAGCAGCGCGACATGGCCGATGCACTGCGTCTGGGTGTTGGTGGCACCGCTGAGAATGGTGCTGTCATCGGGGTTGATGATCTCGTCGCACGGTGACCACCAGGTGCCGTAATTCACCCGGCCGGGGGTTTCGTCGGTGCTGTTGAGCTCCGCGAGGAAGGCCGAGCCGAGCCGCATCTCCTCGCAGGATGCGTCGAGGCATCCGTTGGCGGCGTCGGTGCCGTGATTGGGGCCGCCGATGGAGACCCAGTCGTCGACGGAGTTCAGGCCATCCAAGTTCTTCAGGTACCAGCGACTGTTGAGGCCGCCCATCGAGTGGGTGACGATATCGACTTTGGCGGCACCGGTTTTCGCGCGCAGCGCATCGACCTGCGCTTTCACCTCCAGCGCAATGTCCTTGTTCGACCGGGTGGAATCGTAGCTGAATCGCGCCATCTGCTCCGCGGAGTACCCGGCGTCCAGGAATCGGCCCCACATGTAATTCCAGTCCGACGCCGATCCCCGCCATCCGTGAACGAAAAGGATGGGATCTCGCGCCGGCGCCGCAGCCGCCTGTGGCGTGGCGATACCGAGTGTGGCGGTAGCCGTCGCGACCAGGGTGATTGCGGCCATCCCGAGAAGGCGCGTGATCGATGTGATGTGCATGCGTTGACTCCGATCTGCTCGCAGCACTGCGAGCAGACAGAAGGTAGCGCCTCGACCGCCCATCCGAGCATTGTGAAAGCTGAAGATTTCAATTCGCCCCCGGGTTCATGATGTCTCGCCGGCATCGCGGGAGGAACAGCGCCGACGCGCCTGTCCGTTGATCGCCGATGAGTTTCGACCGCGTAGGAGGTCTACTCGATCATGAGGAAACTGATCTACGGATTCAGCGTGTCCCTGGACGGCTACATCAACGACCGCGACGGCGGCATCGACTGGACCAACCCGGACGAGGAGTTGCACCAGTTCCACAACGACCGCTACCGCGAGATCGAGGTCTCGCTGCACGGCCGTCGCCTGTACGAGCTGATGGCCGAGTACTGGCCGCACGTGCCCGAGGACGCGCCGCGCATCGAGCGTGAGTTCGGCAGGCTCTGGACGGACAAGCCGAAGGTCGTCTTCTCCCGGACGCTCACCGAGGTCCACTGGAACAGCACGCTGATCAGCGAAAACGCGGTCGAGGAGGTCCGCAGGCTCAAGGCCGGAGGCGATGGCGTCATGGAGGTGGGTGGTGCGAGCCTCGCGGCCTCGCTGATGCCACACGGGCTCATCGACGAGTACCAGCTGTTCTTCTTGCCCGTGGTACTCGGCGGCGGCACACCGGTCTTCCCATCGCTGGACAAGCGCGTCCAGCTCCGGTTGGCCGAGACAAGGCACTTCGACACCGCGGTGATGCTGCGCTATCTCGCCGACTGAGATCCGCCCGTTGGCTCGGCATCCGCTGCGCAACGCAGGCTTGCCGACCGGACGGGTCAGTGGTCTGTAGGCCGATGCGGATTGTGGCGTGCAGGTGAGTCCGCACGATGCTCCCGGCGGGGGTCGCCGCCGAACACGGGAAACCGGCCACCGTGGCGTGGCCGGAGGGCTCAGCCCGCCAGGTCTGAAACCCGCCCCATAGGTACTATGGACTTCATACCTTCGGCAATCGCTCGCGGGATGATGTGGTGGAGAGGAGTGGGTCGTGGCCGATGCGGATGGGCATCCCGATATCGGGGAGTTCGATCTCTCCGCGGTGCTGGCCGCGCTCGCCGATGACAATCGGCGCAGTGTGATCGCGCAACTGTACGCGGAGCCGGAGGGGACCGAGCAGTTCTGCAGTGTGTTCGGGATGCCGTGGGCGCCGTCGACGCGCACCCATCATTTCCGGGTGCTGCGCAAGGCAGGGTTGATCTGGCAGCGCGACGTCGGCAACGGCCGGATGACGAGCCTGCGACGCGAGGACATGGAAAAAGTGTTTCCCGGCCTGCTGGCGGCGATTCTCGACGCCGACAGGGGTCGTCATCCGGCCGCGCCGGCTACCACGTGACCGGCAGTGATGTCGGCCGGTGGACGAGAATGCCGGTCTCCCAAGGGATCCGGTCCTCGGGCACGGCGAGCCGGAGCGTCGGCAGCTCGGTGACGAGCCTGCGCAGCACCTCGGTGATCTCCATGCGCGCCATGGCCGCACCCATGCAGTGGTGCATGCCGTAACCGAATTGCAGGTGCCGCTTGCCGTTACGGGCCGGGTCGATCACCGCCGGGTCCGGGTACACCTCGGGATCACGGTTGGCCGAATGCGCGTCGGCGTAGACGATGTCGCCGGGATACAGCGTCCCCTGCGACAGCGTGAGCGCACGGGTGGTGACGCGCGGGAAGGTCGAGATCCGTCCCAGCGGCAGCAACCGCAGGAACTCCTCCACCGCGGCGGGGATGGCGTCCGGATTGTCCACCAGGTATTGCCACAGCTCCGGCCTGGCGAGGGCCACATAGGCGATCTTGGCGATCACCGACAGGATGTTCTGGTCCCCGCCGACCAGTGAGCCGAGCAGGATCGCCGCGTACTCCCCGTCGGTGACCGGCGGGGACACGGAATCGCGCGCCGCGAGCAGGTCGAGGATCAGGCCGGGCCGCAGCTCCCGCCGCCGGGCGACGAGATCCTCGATGTAGTGGTACAGGGTCCAGAAATCGGCCAGCAGTTTGTCCACGTCGCTGTCGTCGCCGAGCTGCATCTCCCGCGACAGGTGCCGGAAATAGGCGAGATCGGCAGTCGGTATGCCGAGGTAGTCGACGTTGACGCCGATGGTGACCGGATCCAGCAGGGCGCGAACGAGATCGGCCGATCCGCGCTCGTGCTGTGCGCGCAGTTCGGCGAGCGCGTCGTCGAGTACCCGGTGCACCGCGGGCACTCGCCGGGCCATGGTGGCGGCACTGTAGGCGGAGGCCACGAAGCCCTTGAGCCGCCCGTGATCGGGGTGGTCGAGGTTGAGCAGCATTTCCGTCGGCATGATGGTCGGCAGGAAGCTCGGCCCGTCCTCGACGTTGGTTTCGGCGCGCGCGAAGCTGAGGTCGGTCAGCACCGCGTGCACGTCGCGGTAGGCGGTCACGTGCACGGCGGTGTGGCCGCTGGGCAGTTTCACCTGCGGTAAGCCGCCGGTGGAACGCTGCGGTAGCGGTTCGATCATGAGCGGCGGCGCGATATTGGCGATACCGTCGAGATCGACCCGGACCGCGTCGAGTGCGTGGGTCATGAGGTGACTCCTTCTGGACTGGAACCGATGTCCCGGTTCTCGGTGGCTCGTGTGTTGCCGCGCACCGCGACGATGAGGATGGTGAGCACCACGAGCAGGGCGATGAGGACGCCGACAGTGATCGTGAAGGCGGAGCGGTAGACGTCGGGATGGCCGAACTGGCCCGCGGCGGTGTCGTCGGCGGCCTTTCCGCTGAGCCGGGTGCCGACGACCGTGGACAGCACGATGGCGTATCCGGCCACGAACAGCGCTTCGCTGCCGATGCGGAAGAAGTTCAGCAGGCCCGCGGCGGTGCCGCCGCGTTCGGCGGGCACCACGGAGAGCGCGTGACCGTCGACGAGACCGATGGGCAGGCCGAAACCCAGGCCGAGCAACACCATCGGCACGACGATCCAGGCCACCGAACGATCCGGGGACAGCGCGAGCACACCGGCGTTGCCGAGGATCGCGGCGCCCAGCGCGAGGTAGACCACCCGACCGACGGTCAGCGACGGGAAGCGGGTGACGAGCTGTCCGACGGCCACCGGCGCGACGAAGACCGGAATGGTCATCGCGAGCATGAGCAGTCCGGAGGCGCCCGCCGAGAGGTCGGTGATGCCGCTCAACGCCGAGGGCAGGTAGGTCAGCAGGGTGACGAAGCCGATCGATCCGGCGACCGGGACCAGGCACATGGCCAGGAACTCCCGGTTGCGCAGCAGGCCGAGATCGAGGATCGGACCGTGTTCGGCCACAGCGGGTTTCACGGCGGGCAGCACCCGTGTGCCGACACCGGCGGCCGCGAGGATCACCGCGTGCACCAGGAAGACGCCCCGCCAGTCCAGCAGTGAGATCAGAATTCCGGAGATGGTGGGGCCGAGCGCGAGGCCGAGCCCGTTCACGGTGCCGAAGACGGCGAACGCCTTGGTCCGGCGAGCCCCCTCGTAAGCCGCCGACAGCAGCGCGGTGGCGCCGGTCAGGATGGCCGCGGCGCCGATGCCCGCGACGACGCGCGCCAGGTCCAGGACGAACAGGTTCGGTGCGGCGACGCTGCCGACACTCCCCGCGACGACGAGCGCGGTACCGATCCCGAAGGTGCGCCGATGTCCGATGCGGTCGCTGACCGCACCCCACAGCAGCGTGGTGAGCGCGAAGGCGACATTGAATCCGTTCACGACCCATTGCAGCGCGGCGGGATTCGATCCGAGGTCCTGCGAGATGAGCGGAAGCGCGATGGCGGTGCCCGCGATGGCCATCGGCGTGACGAACTGGGCGGCGAGCACCACGGGCAGTGTCGCGCCGCTGGGTGGCGCGCCGCGAGTTTCGGTTTCGGTGGTGACGGTCGACATGGATACCCCCTGGGGCGATGGTCGGGTGGGCTCGGCACGGCGGGAGGACTTCGGAATGCGCGAGGTACCACCGAACTAATAGGTATTATGATATTAGTAGCTACGATCATCTTCGTACAACTGCTGCCGCGGACCAGATCCCCGACCTCGCCCCAGGAGCATGTGATGAGCACGGCGCACCGGCCCGGACCGGATTTCCTCGACACCGATGTGCTGGTGGTCGGCGGCGGCCCGGTCGGCATGCTGGTAGCCGCCGAATTGGCGCTGCAGCGCATCCGGGTCGTCGTGGTCGAGACCCGCACCGAACTGGACCTGCGCCCGCGGGCGGGCACGGTGCACGCCCGATCGCTGTCGCTGCTGGCGCGCCGCGGATATCTCCCCTCCGTGAATCCCGAAGCGATCCAGCGTGATCCGCACGGTGTGCGCCGGACCCCGTTCCAGTTCGCGGCACAGCCGGTGCTGACGATCAGCGCGCCCAGCGTCGAGCCCGGTCCGATCGCGGGGATTCCGCAGGCACGGCTGGAGGCGGCGTTCGAGGAGCGCGCGGGTGATCTCGGCGCACGAATCCTGCGCGGTCACACCGTCACCGGACTCGAGGTCCACGACGACGCGGTGGTGGCCGAGGTGGCCGGCGAGGACGAACACCGCTCGCTGCGTGTCCGCGCCCGCTACGCCGTCGGCGCCGACGGCGCCCGCAGCCTCGTCGCCCGCACCGGCGACTTCCCGGCCAAGGTGTACCCGGCGACTATGAACGCCATCGCTGGGCTTGCCGTCACGGCCCCGGACGACGGGATCCCGCCGGGCTGGAGTCCGACGCCCACCGGATGGACCCTGCACAATCCGAATCCCTACGGTCCCGCGCGCATCATCGCCATGGATTTCAGCGGCGCCCTCGACCACCGGCCCGAGCCCGACGCGCGGGAGTACCGGCAACGCCTGGAGTACGTGCTCGGCGCATCGCCCGCACTGAGCGAGATCAGCCACCTCACCCGGTTCAGCGACCACGGCCGCTACCGCACCCGCCTGCGGGACGGACGCCTGCTGCTGGCAGGCGACGCCGCGCACAGTCACTATCCTCTCGGCGGCCAAGGCCTCAACACCGGCATGCAGGACGCGTTCGCGCTGGGCTGGCGACTGGCCCGCGTGATCACCGGCCACGACGGGCCCGCCGTCCTCGACGAGTACTCGCGCGAACGGGTCGCCGTCGCGGCGGCGGTGGTCGCCAACACCGTGCTGCAATCGCGGATGATGAACCCGCGTGAGCCCGAGCTGCGTGCGGCGATGCTGGCCATGCTCGCGGTCCCGGCGATCCACGACGCCGTCGCGCAGCTCATCAGCGGCCAGTTCCAGTCCGGATTCCAGCACGATCTGGTGGTCACCGAGGCCGACGGCGGCGTGCTGACCCTCACCGAGCTGTTGCGGGCGGGCCGGTTCGTGGCGATCCGGCCCGACGAGCACGTCCCGGTCCCGCACGCCCCCGCCGACGCCATCACGGTGACCGGCAAGGTGACTCCGGACCAGGCGTGGACCTGCGCGTTGATCCGCCCGGACGGCTACCTGGCCTGCGCCTGGTGAGACAGCGCTCAGCCCGGCCATCGTTCCAGCACCTCGCGCACCTCGGCGATCGCCTGTCCGGCAGCACGGAACCGCACCGCCTGCCAGCCGGATTCCCGTGCCGCGGCGCAGTTCTCCGCGAGGTCGTCGATGAGCAGACACTGACCGGCGGCGACGCCCGCCTGCTCGGCGGCCAGGGCGAAGATCTCCGGATCGGGCTTGCGGACCCCGACTTTGCACGAATCGACCAGGGCGCTCAAAACCCCATCCAGATCGATCATCTCGTGCCAGTAGGGCTCCCATTCGACGACATTGTTGCTGAGCACCCCGACCGGAGTTCCGCTGTCGGCCAGCTCGATCGCGAAGTCGCGGACCGCGCTGTTGGCGCGGTGGCCTGCGAACCACTGCCTGCCGAAATCCGGTTCGCTGCGCGAGAGGTCGAGCTCGGGTTGCTTGGCCCTGAGCACGGCGTGCAGCTTGCCGACCCACTCGCGTTCGTCGAGCAGCGCCAGTTCGATCGGGGCCAGCGGCGCCAGCCCGTATTCGGCGCCCACCTCGGCGATGGCGAATTTCAACAGGTCGGGCGGAATGCCCGCGACCTCCTCGTAGCGCAGGAACAGGTCGTCGAGCGGCGGTGAGAGCACCCCGCCGAAATCGAACCAGACGAACGGCCCCGCCGTCTTCGCGGCGGTCACTGGACCATCGTCCCGACGTCGGCCGGACGGAAGCGCAGTTCCACCTCACCGGCGGCGATCACATCCGCGCCCTGGGTCAGGTCGACCCGCGCCCGCACGCCGCCGCCCGCACCGGGAAGTGCGGCCACGGTGGCCCTGGCGATGGTCTCGCGCTCGAATTCCCCGAACTTGGTGAACTCGATCTGGAGCTGCTGCATCACCATGCGGCTGGTGTCCAGGCCGAGGACAGCGTTCGCGGCCGCCATCGCGACCTGCCGGGCCGCTTCGAACTGCAACATGCCGGGGACGTGATCGAGGGCATGATCGAAGAGAGAAGGATGGTCGGTGTCGATGATGGTCAACGCCGTCAGCTCGCGCTCCCCCGACAGCACCGGATTCGCCAGGATCGCATTGCGCGGGTTGTGCCTGCCTACCGAACCCGGCCGCATCCGCGCGACCGGTAAATGCCCCGGAATCACATGCTGGGCGGGCAGACCCAGCGCTTCGCGCCCGCGGACCCTGATCCGGTTCCACACCGCGGCGGGCATCCACTGGTAGACCATCACCTCCCGTGCGGCTTCCCTCCCCTCGATCTCGGCGACCATCTCGAGCGACAGGCCGACGACCTGATCGTCACGGCGCTTCTCGCCGATCACCCGCGCCTCGATGACGCAGTGCCCCGGGCAGTTGCCGATCCGCAGGGTGTCGGGGTCGGCGATGGTGAAATCCGCCGATCCGAAGATGAACTTCTCCGTGCGGGCCACCCCGAGGAAGGTGTGCGCGTAATAGATCGCGACCTGCCGGAACACCTCGATGAGCAGGAGTGGATCGTAGGTGGTCGCGGTGCCCCGATGGTCACTGAAATACGAGTGGTTGCGGGGCAATTGGGCGGCGAACACCGCACCGTCGGGAATCGGTTGCGCGTCGGTGAGGAAGACCTCGGCGATCGATTCCCGGTGCACGATGCCTCGCGGAATATTGCGATCGAAGGTCAGGGTTTGGGTTGCGGCGGTCATGATCGTGCCTTCCTGGAAGGGTGGGTTGGCGGCAGACTGGTCAGCGGACGGCGATGTCGTATGCCCAGGCATTGACGGTGTTGCGGGGCGGGTCGAACAGTGAGGTCACGTTGTGGATCGCGGAACTCGCCGCGACACTGTTGCGGTCGGTGTAGAGCGGGATCGCGACGGCGTTGTCGAGCAGGTGCGCGGTGATGGTGTCGAACAGCTGCTTGCGCTGTCGCGGGTCGGTCGCCTTGGTCGATTCGATGAGCCACCGGTCCACCTGCGGATCGGCGAGTTTCGCGCCCGCGACGATGGAACCGAGGGTGATGCCGTCGATCTGGCCGTACTTCAGATCGGGGGTGGTGGAGCCGTAGGCGCGGTTGAACTGCAGCGACAGGTCGAGGCCGCCGACCTGGCGCGGGAACGCCTCGTACTGGTTGCGCGCCAGCAGGTCGTAGACCTGGGCGTTCTCGACGAACTGCAACTCGACCCGGATCCCGAGGTTCTGGCGCAGCTCGGCCTGCCATGCCTTCAGGAAATCGTCCTCCGGATAGGTCGGCGTCGTGGCGAGCAGCCGGACGGTCAGGCGCTGTCCCGCCGCGTCGGTGCGGTAGCCGTCGGCGTCCTTGCCGGTCCAGCCCGCTTGATCGAGCAGGGCGCGGGCGGCGGCGACATCGGGTTTGCCCTTGGTCTCGTACTTGGCGTCGTAGTAGGCGCTGTCCGGAGAGACGAGGCTCCAGGCGCGCTGCTGGGAACCCTTGGTCAGACTGTCCACCACCGCGGCGATGTCGACGCCGCCGGCGATGGCGCGCCGCACCCGCACGTCCGTGGTCGGGCCGTTGGTGAGATTGAGCATGATCACCGTGGGCGCGGCCGACGAGCCGATCTGTTCGTACTGGAATCGGTCGATCCCGTCGAACAGGGAGATGTCGGTGGCCTTGACCGTGCCGATCGCGTCGACCTCGCCGCTGCGCAGCAGGCCCGCGCGGGTGGAAGCTTCCGGGATGTACTTGACGACGAGGTCGTCCACGTACGCGGCGCCCTGATGCGTCGCGGTGGCGGGACCCCACCGGTAGTCGGGATTCCGGTGGAACCGCAGTTCCTGTCCCTGGACCGCCTTGTCCAGGATGAACGGACCCGAACCGACCAGCCCGGTCCCGCTGGTGAGGGTCTCCTTGTCGACGTTCAGCGTGCTGGGAGCCACGATGGCGCCGCTGAGTCCGGCGAGGGTGGACAGGAAGTCCGCGCGAGGTGTGCTCAGCGTGATCCGCACCTTGTAGGGGTCGAGCACGTCGACCGCGCTGACGCTGGAGTACTGCAGGAGGCCGAGCACCGTCCAGGACGGGGTGTCCGGATTCCTCAGCACATCGATGTTCGCCTTGACCGCGGAGGCGTCGAACTTCTCCCCGTTGTGGAAGGTCACGTCCCGGCGCAGCGTGAATTCGTACACCGTGCCGTCGGGGGAAACGGTCCACTCGGAGGCGAGCCACGGGTGGAACTTTTCGTCGCGGTCCTCCGCGATGAGACTGTCGTAGCTGTTGCGGAGCACCTGGGAGGCGTCGAAGGCCGCGCCGACGTGGGGATTGAGGCCGCGTGTCGGATAGGACGGCAAGGCGATGGTGAAGGTGCCGCCCGGCTGTGCGGGCGAGGTCGGTCCGCCCTTGCCGCTGCCGGGTTCCGGGTCCGAGGCGCAGGCTCCCGCGGCGAGGACGACGCCGACGGCCAGCGCGATGAACAGTCGAGTGAGGCGATTACGCACGCGAAGGGCTTTCTGTGGTGTCCGGTACCGCCAGGCGCGGCACGGAATCGAGCAGGGAACGTGTGTACGGGGAAGCCGGCGCCGTGAAAACGTCGTCGGCCGAACCGGATTCGACGATCACGCCGCCATGCAGAACGAGCAGGCGGTGACAGATCTGCCGGACCACGGCGAGATCGTGGGAGATGAAGACGATGCCGACCCCGCGCTCACGCGCGAGTTCGGCGATCAGCTCGAGGATCTGGGCCTGCACCGAGATGTCGAGTGCCGACACCGGCTCGTCGCACACCACCAGTTCCGGCCTGCTGCCCAGCGCCCTGGCGATATTGACGCGCTGACGCTGTCCGCCCGACAGTTCGCGGGGGTGGCGATCGATGCTGCCTGTCGGCAGGTGCACCGCGTCGAGCAGATCCAGCACCTCGGCGCGCCGCCGGCGACGGCCGACCCGCAAGGCGACGCTCTCGCCGATGATCTCGCCCACCCGGTAGCGGGGGTCGAAGGAGCCGGTCGAATCCTGCGCGACCAGGCCGATCCGCCCGGGACGGCGGGTGCGCGGCGTCAACGGCGCTCCGGTGAAACGCATCTCGCCGCCGTCCGGCTGGATCAGCCCGGTGATCATCTTCGCCACCGTCGACTTGCCCGAACCGGATTCGCCGACCACGCCGAGCACCTCACCGGCCCGGACCTCGAAGCCGATGTCGGCTACCGCGGGCACCGCACGGCCCCGCACCCGATACGACTTGGTCAGCGCCCTCGCGGTGAAAACCGGTGCGCCCGAACGTGACGGCGGTGCGCCCGCCCGGCCCCGCGGCACCGCGGCGATCAGTGCCTTGGTGTACACGTGCCGCGGATCGCCGATGACCTGCGCCGCGGGCCCCTGCTCGACGACGCGGCCCGCTTTCATCACCAGAATGCGATCGGCCACCGAGGCCACCACCGCCAGATCGTGGCTCACCAGGATCATCGACCGCCCGCCCGCGACCTGCCGGACCAGCAGTTCGAGCACCTGCGCCTGGACCGTCACATCCAGCGCCGTGGTCGGTTCGTCGGCGATGAGGATGTCCGGATCGCCCGCCAGGGCGGAGGCGATCAGCGCGCGCTGGCGCTGGCCACCCGACAGCTGGAACGGTCGCTGCCGCTTGCGCACCTCGGGATCGGCGATCCCCACCGAGCGCAGCAGCTCGTCGATGCGGGCCGCGCGCAGGGAGCGCGGTGTCGCGCGCAACGCCTCGGCCATCTCGTCGGCGATGGTGCGCAGCGGATCGAGCGCGACGAGCGCGTCCTGGAACACCAATCCGATCCGGGCGCCACGGACCCGGCGCCACTGCCGTTCGCTCAGTCCTAGGGCCGGGGCGCCGAACAGCTCGAAACGGTCGGCCCGCACCCGGGCGCCTGCCCCCGCGAGGCCGACAAGGCTGCGCGTGGTCACCGATTTGCCCGAACCCGATTCGCCGACGATGGCGAGGATCTCGCCGCGCCGCAGGTCGAAGCCGACGCCCTCGACGACATCGCCCGCGGTCCCTGGGAAACCGACGCGCAGGTTCCGCACGCTCAGCACGGTGTCGGTCACGGTGTCCGTGCTCGGCACGGCGGCGGCGGTGAGCGTCATGGCTGTGCCCTTCGTTCGAAGCGGTGCCCGACGTGGCGGCCGAGCACCGTGGTGGCCAGGACCACGACCGTGACGGCGGCGCCGGGGAAGGCGACCGACCACCACGCGGTACGCAGATCGCCGTGCGCCTCGGCGAGCATGGAACCCCACTCCGGATCGGGAGGTTGCGGGCCGAAGCCGAGGAAACTCAAGGCGGCGGCGCCGAGAATGCTGGTCCCGAGGCCGAGGGTGACCACGACCGGCAGCGACCGCAACGCGTTCGGCAGGATGTGGCGAACGACGATCCGCGCGCGTGACCGGGTCAGCAGGCGCGCCTGCGCGACATGGTCGGCGGCGCGCACCGCCCGGGTCTCCGCCCGCATCACCCTGGCGAATCTCGGTGCCGCGGCGATGCCGAGGGCGAGAACGAGATTGCCGGTTCCGGTGCCCGTGAAGGTGATGAGCACCAGGGCGAGCAGCACCTCGGGGAACGCGCCGAGCAGATCGAAGGCACGCGAGGCGATGGCGTCCACGACCCGGCCACCGATTCCGGCCACCAGTCCGGCACTCACGCCGAGCAGCACCGCGAGCGCCGTTGCCGACACCCCGATGAACAGCGACAACCGGGCGCCGTGCACGACACGGGTGAACACGTCACGGCCGAGTTGATCGGTGCCGAACGGATGTGACAGCGACGGCGCCAGATGCGCGGCGACCAGGTCGGTCCGCAGCGGGTCGCCGGAGGCGAGCAGGGCGGGCACGAGGGCGGCGGCCACCGCGAGAACGAGCACCGCGCCTGCGATCAGGACGGCGACGGGACGGTGCGGCACCGGGAGGGTCAAGCGTTGCCGCAGTATGGCTGTCGTCATGCGGAGGCCTCCTGCAGGCGCGGGTCGATCCAGAGATAGGCGATGTCGACGACGACCGTGACGATCAGATAGACCGCGGCCGACAGCAGTGCGACACCGAGCACCACCGGAACGTCGGAATAGCCGACGGCCTCGACCGTCGCCCGTCCCACGCCGGACCGGCCGAAGACCTCCTCGATGACGACGGTCCCGGTGAGCAGTCCGCTCACGGCCCATCCGGCCAGAGTCGCGGCGGGGATCAGGGAATGGCGCAGTCCGTGGCGCAGGCGCAGGCGGATGGCGCCGATGCCACGCGATCTGGCCGTCAACGCGAACGGCTGCTCGAGCGCGCGCTCGATCCCCTCACGCATCACCTGGGACAGCACCGCGGCGATGGGCAGGGCCAGGGTGACGGCCGGGAGGATCACGCGCTGGAACTCGTTGCCCGCGGTCACCGGCAGCACCTTCAGCGTGAAGGCGAAGATCCAGATCAACAGCAGTCCGGTCCAGAAGGGCGGCGCGGAGGCCACCACGATCTCGGCCGTGGTGATCGACCGGCTCAGGACGTCGCGCCTGCCCGCGGAGAGTACGGCCAGCAGTGGCGCGAGGACGACCGCGAGGAGCAGGGCGAATCCGGCGAGTTTCGCGCTGCTGCCCAATTGTTCGCCGAACACGATGTCGGTGACGGGTTCGCCGCGCACGTACGAGTAGCCGAGGTCGCCGTGTAGCAGCCGTCCGAGGTGTCGCCCGTACTGCACGAGCAGTGGGCGGTCCAGACCCCAGTCCTGTTCGATCCGCGCACGCAGGGCCGGATCGCTGGACTCTCCCATGATCGCGGTGACCGGATCACCGGGGGCGATGTGCACGGCCAGGAATGCCAGGGTGACCGCGGCCCACATCATCGCCACCGCGGACAGGACAACGCCCGCGATGCGGCCGAACACGCTGCGCCGGTGTGGATTCATCGCGGCTCAGTCCTCGATGGGCGCGCCGACCAGGCTGCCCCATTCGGTCCAGGATCCGTCGTAGACGCGGATCCGGTGATCGTCGAGCAGGTCGGTGAACACCAGCCAGCCCAGCGCGGCGCGATGGGAGAGCCGGCAGTAGGCGATGATCCGGTCGGCGCCGTCGATGCCGAGCGCCGCCACCCGCTCCCGGAGTTCGGACACCGGCCGCAGCAGTCCGTGCTCGTCGAGCAGATCCTGCGCGGGCAGGCTCCGCGCGCCCGGAATCCGGCCCGCCCGTTCGGCGCCGTGGTCGATCGGCTCGGTGAGCGGGGACACCCGCAGACCCGAATACTCTTGCGGCGAGCGCAGATCCAGGATCGCGATGGGCGATCCGAGGGCGGCGCGTACCTCGTCCCGGCCGACGACGATTTCGTCGTGGCGCGGCGCGACCTGAGGCAGCGGTTGCGGCGACTCGGAGACCCGCGCCTCGGCAGCGCGCTCGATCGGTGCGGCGGAGGCGCTCGACGGGGTGCCGTTCGCCGCTTCGGCGGCGCGCCACGCGGGCAATCCACCGTCCAGATAGCGCAGGTCGCCACCGACCCCGACGGCCGCGGCCACCCAGAGGGCGTACGCGGCGAACTGCGTCGGCTCGCCCGCGAAGACCACCGTCGACTCGGCACCGGCGCCCCGCGCGCGCAGACGATCTATCAGAACCGGCGCCGAGGGGAATTCCCGGCGCGAGCGGTGCCAGAGCAGATCCTTCCAGTACACAGTGCGCGCACCCGCGATGGCGCCGCGGTCCGACTCGGCAGCCGGTGTGTTGGTCACCTCGATGACGACGACGCTGGGGTCCCAGAGGCGGGTCCGCAACCATTCCGCGTCGACGACTCGGCTCGTCAGGATGTCTCCCACAGCAGCCCCTCCCGCTGATTTGTGCCGGGTCGGGCGACCTCGGCGGTGAAAACATATGAGCGGCACCGCGATACTGTGAACACAAAAAGTCACGAAGACTGGAATTATGTTTCCAGCGCGTCGGAATACATATCCTCGGCACCGCGCATCGTCCGAGCGTCGAAAGGAACGCGATGTCCGGCGCCCGTGCCGCCCACCTCATCTCCGCAAGCAGGTTGCGTGACGACCCACCGAAACAGCTGGTGCTGCTCGACGTCCGGGTCGGCGCGGTCGGACCCGACCCGAACGGATTCCGGCGCGGGCACCTGCCCGGAGCGCGGTTCGTCGACGTCGACGCCGACCTGGCGGGCGCCGCCACCGCGAGCTCCGGCGCCCGCCCGCTTCCGGAAGCCGGACCACTCACCGCCGCGCTCCGGCGCTGGGGCATCCGCGCCGACAGCACCGTGGTGGTCTACGACGACTCCCGCTCGGTGCCCGCCGCCCGCGCCTGGTGGGTCCTGCGCTGGGCGGGACTGACCGACGTCCGGCTCCTCGACGGTGGGCTGCGGGCGTGGCGCGCGGCCGGCGGCCCCGTCGTCCGCGGCGCCGAAACCGTCGCGGCGGGAACCGTGTCCGCGCGGCCCGGTGGACTTCCCGTCGTCGGCACCGCCGCCGTCGCGACCCTGCCCGCACGCGGCATCCTCCTCGATGCCCGCCCGCACAGCCACTATCGCGGCGAGGGCCAATTCGCCGGTCACATCCCCGACGCCGTGAGCGCGCCGGTCTTCGACGACTTCGACGAGCACGGACTGCTCCGCGACGAACACACCTTGCGTGCGCGCTATCACGGCCTCGGCCTCGGCCCCGCGACGCCCGCGGCCACCCACTGCGGCAGCGCGATGGCCGCGGCCCTGCAGGTCTTCGTCCTCGCCACGCTCGGCATCGAGATCGCCCTGTATCCCGGCTCGCTCTCGCAGTGGACCGCCGACCCCGCACGCCCCCTCGTCCGCGGCGACTCCCCCGCGCCCGGCCCCGTCCCGTCACTCTGATCCCCCGGAGATCCGCCCATGGCCGACCAGCCACGACATGTCATCCTCAACGCCAACCTGATACCCGGCGGCACCCTCGGCAGCCCGTGGCGGCGCGCCGAACAACCCGCGGCGCATTTCGTCGGGATCGAGCACTACCTCGACGTGGCACGCATCGCCGAACGCGGACTGCTCGATGCCGTGTTCCTGGCCGACTCACCGGACATCCAGGCCAAGGACTGGAATGCGCCGAGCCGGCTGCTCGACCCGTTCATCGCCCAATCCGTGCTGGCCGCGCACACCAGCCACATCGGCCTGATCATCACCGCCACGACGTCCTACAGCGACCCCTACAATTTGGCACGCTCGTTCGCCGCGCTGTCGGCGGTGTCCGGTGGCAGGGTGGGCTGGAACTACGTCGTCACCGGCGGCGACGCCGCAGCCCGCAACTACTCCCTGGACCAGGCCCTGCCGAAGTCCGAACGGTACGCCCGCGCCGCCGAATTCCTCGACGTGGTGACCGCGCTGTGGGATTCGGTGCCCGCCGACGCGGTCGTCGGGGACAAGGCCACCGGCCGTTACCTGGACCCGGCGGTGGTGCGGCCGATCGACCACGACGGCAGGTTCTTCCGGGTGGCCGGGCCGTTGAAGGCGCCTCCACTGACCCACGGCAGGCCGGTATTGATCCAAGCGGGCGCCTCCACCCACGGCGTGGAACTGGGCGCGAGGACGGCGGACGCCGTCTACTCCGCACACGTCGATCCCGAGTCCGCGGCACAGCGCCGCAGCGAACTCCGGCGTCGGGCCGCCGACGCAGGGCGCGCCCCCGACAGTGTGAAGCTGTTGCCGGGGCTGATCGTCGTGCTCGCCGATTCCGAAGCCGCGGCCCGGCGACGCGAGCGCGAGCTCATCGACCTCATTCCCGACGACGTCCAACTGGTCAACCTCGCCGATCGGCTCGGCGTCGACCCCGCCGATCTCGACCTGAACGCACCGTTCCCGTGGGAGCGGATCCCCGACGAGACCACCGACGCGGGATCACGCGGACAACGCGCGGTGCTGCTCGAGTACGTGCGCTCCAGTGGCGCGGACACGCGCGGCGCGGCACGACTGCTGGCCTCGGGCAGTGTGCACGCCAAGGTGGTCGGCGGCCCGGACCAGGTGGCCGGATTCATCGCGGACTGGTTCGAGGCGGGCGCTGTCGACGGTTTCAACGTGATGATCGACGAATTGCCCGGCGGGCTGGCCGATTTCGTCGACCATGTCGTTCCGCTGCTGCGCCGTCGCGGCCTCTTCCGCACCGAATACGACACCACCACCCTGAGAGGGCACTACCGGCTGTGATCACTTCTTCGTCGCCGGCCGTGACCGACGCGCCGTCGTTGTTCGTGCAGTTGCGCAGCGGCCCGCCCGTCGCCGAGGTCTACCGGCACACCATCGACATCGGTGTGCGCGCTGAACGACTCGGGTTCGGCACCGTCTGGTTCGCGACCCGGCATTTCGAGGCCCATCACGCCGCACTGCCCTCCGTGTTCCCCTTCGTCGCCGCGGTCGCCCAGCACACCGCCACGATCCGGCTCGGCACCGGCGTGGTCGCGTTGCCGTTCGAACATCCGGTGCGCCTGGCCGAGGACGCGGTGGTCACCGACGCGCTCAGCGGTGGACGGCTCGAACTCGGTGTCGGCAAGGGCCTCGGATTCGGCCACTCCGCCTCCAGCTACAGCGGATTCGGTGTTCCCGACACCGACCGGGAGTCGCTGTACGCCGACCGGCTGGCCGCGCTACAGCGTCTACTGGCTTCCGGGCGCGTCACCGACGACATCGCCCTGTATCCGCCACCGGGCACCCTGCGTTCCCGGCTCTGGCAGTCCACCGGCAACAGCGACACCGCGCGGCGCGCGGGCGCGGCCGGCGACGGACTGCTTCCGCACGGCAACTCGCAGGCGCGTGCAGGCGGCGATGTCGCCGAACTCGTCGACGCCTACCTGTCCTCTTGCCGCGGCACGCCGCGCATCGGGGCGAGCGTCACGGTGCTGCCCGGTGACAGCGAGCGCGACGCGCTCGACCTGCTCGACACCGACATCCGACTGAGCCCGGCCTACTACCCGCAGCCGCCGAGCGCCGCCGACCGGCGACGGCTTCTGGCGGACAACCGCATCCGGATCGGATCCGCCGAGCAGATCGTGGAACAGCTGCGCGAGGACCGAGGCCTCGCCGCCGCCACCGAGGTGCTGTTCCAGATCCCCCTCGCGGTCGGCCATCCCCGATACACGGAATGCCTGCACCGCGTCGGCGCCGAGATAGCCCCGCGGCTGCATCCACGGTCGGTCCGCTAGTCCAGGAACTCCCGATGCGTGGCAGCGGCGGCCTCGGCGAGCAGGCGAGCGAGTTCGGCGAGCCCGGCGTCCGCATCGGGTAGCTGCGGCACCGCGACGCGCACCACGCCAGGACGCGGCGGCGCCACATACGATTTCGCACCGGATCCGACGACGATCCCGTGCCGGGCCAGCCCGAGCAGCGCCGCCTGTTCATCGGCGACCTCCACCCACACCACCAGGCTGTTCACCCCGGAACGTGCGGTGACGCCGCGTTCGCGCAATGCCGCGAGCAGCCCTTCCCGACGGGCGGTGTAGCGATCGCGAGCGGTATCGATCAGTGCGGCGGTCGCGGGGTCGACGATGAGGTGCGCCAAAGCGTTCTGCAGGATCCGACTGTTGGCGGCGATCCCGTGGACCCGGGCACGGATGGCCCGGTCGACCAATTCGGCGCTGCCGCCGATGACGCAGGTCCGAATGTCCATGCCGTAGGCCTTGCAATAGCTGCGCACCCGCACGCTGTGGCGCGGGAACCAGCGGCCGAGCGAGGGCGCCTGGGCCAGGGCCAGTGGTCCCACCGCATCGTCCTCGACGATCCAGGGCACCTGCTCCGCCGCGGCGAGCACCGCGGCCAGCTCCGTGGCCCGGTCCTCCGACAGCGCGCCACCCATCGCGTACCCGCCCTCCGGCTGGAGCACCACCACCGACGGCTGCCGCCGCAGCGCCGCCGCCAGCGCGCCGGGCAGCGCCCCCTGTTCGTCGGACTCGATACCGAGCACCTCGTACCCGACCTCCGCCAGAGTGTCGAGGAAGCCCGGCATCACCGGCTCCTCCACAGCGACAAGGGAACCCGCGGGCGCGGCGGCGTCCACCGCGAGGAACAATCCCTCCGAACCGCCGCCCGCTGCGGCGAAGGCCTCGGCCGGGAAGGGCCAGCCGTCGACGACGGCCTCGCGCAGCCGATCGGTGATGTAGTCACGCCCGGGCCGGTTGAGCTGATCGGTGTGCAATCCGGCCAGCATGGCGGGCGCCAGATCCGGTTGCAGCGCGTAGTCCGGGCTTCCGGTCAGCAGGTCGCGGGCCGCGAGCGCACGGCCCGCGGGGACCTCCGCGAGCGCGGCCACCACCGTGCCACCGCGTCGATTGGTGGCAATCAGGCCTTCCGCGCGCAGCGCGCTCCAGGCGGCGACGACCGTGCGCGTACTCAGTCCGCAGCGCCGGGCGACCTCGCGAATGGTCGGCAAGCGCGCACCCGAGGTGAGCGCACCATCCCGGATCAGCCGGGCCGTGACCGCCCGTACCGACTCGGGGGTGTGCGAAGCATCGGCCTGCAACGCCCGCACCAGCAGTGCAGAATCCTCCGTCACTGACACTCCACTCGTCGTCGGCCACCCGTACGGAGAATATATGTGTCCAGCGAACCAATTTGTTCCCGGATGCTCGAGATATGTATCCACCCGTCCAGCGACCCCGGAGCGACCGGCGGATCAGCCGATGGATCGGCGGCCCGTGCCCGGGGCCCGTGTGGGCAGGGGGGCGATCTCGCGACCATCCGCGCGACCGTCATAGCCGACGAGAACGCGGCCGGGCAGCACCCGCTCGGCGGGGCAGGACACCGCGCTCTGGAGGTGCCATATCCCCCGCGGTGCGAGTGCTTCCGCAGATCCTTCCGCGGTTCGGATCCGGTAAGGAATCGAGGTGGCCGTGGCGGGTCGGAGCGTCACAGGAACGCTCGGCACATCGCCACCGGGCCACCCTATGAACGCCTTGCCGCGAGTGACTTCACCTTCTCCGGATGAATTCGCGAGAAAGATCGCACAGCGCTCTCCGCGTATGCCCGCGAGACACCCCCATGGGGTCGACCCGTGTGTCCGGCCCGCACCCGAAATCACCCGAACTGGGCGATCAGATTCTTCCTGCCGAGATCCTACGCTGCTGACGACAGCTATCGGATCAGCACGGCGTAAAGCTCAGTGGCGGTATGCCCACAGTGAGGAGAGACCATGACCAAGTTCCCCCGCGAGGGCCGGTACCAGATTCTCAACCCGCAACTCGACGGCGCCGCGATGGGGCTCACGGGCGCCGACACCGGCGGCCGCGGCGTGGCCGTCGGGCTGGTGGGTCCGGACCGCAACGACTACGGTCAACTCTGGCTCGTCGAGGTGGACGACGATTCGACTGTCCAGCTGACAAACGAACAAACGAACACGATGCTGCTCCTGGGCGGAACGGGCCACAAAGGTGATCCCGTTGTGTGCGGGGGCGGGGAAATTCACGGTGCCATGCCATGGAGCTTCGACGGGGACGCCGAGGAGGAAGCGGCCGTTCTCGTACCTGGTTTCAACCACGCCCTCGCCCTCGCCCCAGCAGGGCCCCACTACGGGCTCACGGTCGTCGACAACACACGTGACGGTACCCAGCTGTGGCGCTTCGTCCCTTGGTGAGAAGGCGGACAAGGCTCGGCCTGCTTCGTCGGGCCGGCGTTGTTCGTCATTTGCTTTGAGGCTCCGCGGCCAGGGCTCGATCGATAACCACAGGAGCCGCCGTAGTGGCGATCACGTCGTCGTCGAGTCGCCTGTGGCGACCCGCTCAAACGAGCGCCGCAGCAGCCAGTATCGGCGGACCACCGACCACCGTTCCGGTGGAGCTGAATGGTTTCACCAACCTGATCGGAGTGCCGTTGATGTTCGTCAACGTGCCGCTCCACACTGCTTGGTACAGCCGCTTCAGGTCGTCCCGATCGTCCTCGGTCAGCTGGCTCTGGTTGCCGTAGTTCATGATGGTCAGCGGGTTGTGCTTTCCGAAAATCTCGCTCGCAAAGTCCGTTTCGCTGAGGTTGGCGAAAAAGTGCCGCAGTCCGAAGACGTGTCCGATCTCGTGTGCCAAAGTTTCCATCTGCTCTTGCGCGCTCTGCTCGAACAACTTGGGATAAATCGTCAATCGATGTCGACCCGAGTCGGGAAAGAAGGCGCTGGCCAGAACACACCCGTTGATGTTGCATCGGTCGGCTTCCCTGATCACGATCTCGAAATCCCAGGCGTCATCGCGCTGGCTGAATTTCACAGGCGCCGCATCACCCCAAGCCAGCAGCGCCTTCCCGAGTAGTTCCTTGATTTTTGCTTTGGCAGCATCCGGCTGCTCGAACAAGGCGATCGAACGGTTCTGAAAACGCCATCGCAGCGTCGTGCTTTTGTCCCACAGCGGGATGAAGCCCTCTGAGGCGTCGACGACTATCTCGGTCAGCGATCGATTCTGGGGCGTGGCGTAGCCTCGTGAGTCCGTCTCGCAAATGACTTTCTGCCCGTATACGTGGACGTCGGCCTCGACTTCACGGGCCGCATCATCGACGTCCCGTAGCCGCAACGCACCGGTTGCCGAACTCGCCCGCCTCGCGGTGTTGATGGATCTGGCCATGACGTACTCCTTCTCTGTGTATTTGTGTTGCGTTATGCGACGACGTCCAAGTCATCCAACGGGGACCGGGTGCCCCGCACACACGGTGAACGATGGCATGTTCAAGGTCAGTGCAGAAAAGACGCCGTTCGCGCCGCTGTTTATGATCCAGGCCCATACCCAGACTTCAAGTCTTTCTCCAGGCAACAAACTGCCTGGAATGGGGGCCAAAGTAACCTTGAACGGACCGGTCCCGGGAGTGTAGGCGTCGGCGATTGCGCCCTCGCCGTGGAAGCCGTGCAGCTGCCCCAGGCCCTGCACGTCCCACAGTGTAATCACGCGCCGCAGTGACGGATTGGGATTGTTGCCGACAAAGGTCACCGTCGCCAATCCACCCCTGCTGCGTGCGTTCGGTACCGCGTTGGACGCGAGAACGCTCCAGGAGTATGTCCCAGCTGGTATCACACTTACATCCAGGCGATTATCGGAAAACAGATCGATAGCGGCTCCACCTGCCGACTCGCCATCGGTCGCCCCAACGACCTGCGGCTTTCCATCGAGCTTGCCGGAGAATCCGGTTCCCGTTGTGTACGCATGATCGTACGGCGTACCGACGACACTGCATCCCGGGCCGATAGTGAGGCTGGTGAGGGCGTCCCGGCTCTCGAGAATGTCTCGCGCGATCGTGCCCACCCCTGCTTCACCGTCCAGCCTGAACGGAAGCAGGGCTACCTCCCAATCCACGCGCGCTTGCTCATCTACTATCTCTTCGAGCAGTTGATCTTTTGCCCGCTCAAAGCGGTGAGCACACTCGCGCGAACTCTCGCCTGCCTGGGCACCGTCACCCGCTGGAGGCCGTATCGCAACCACCTCTCGACTACGCATCGCAGTCTGCAGCTTGTCGATCAGATCGGGGGTTTGCCGCGTTGTCGTCATTTGTTGTGTTCCTTTCTCTGCTCACGCTCGGCGCGCCGACACGATCATCGTGGCCGAACAGCCTCGTCATTGCGCGAGTAGTGGCCTACTCGAATTGCGGTCGACATGCATGCGACTTCTGAAACGGACGTGTCGCCAGCTCCAACACCGGATGAACTCGGTCCTAGGATCCGGCAGTGAGAGCCCGACCAACCCTTTCCATGCCGCAACCGCGCGCATTCGAATGCGCAACGCGCGGGGGCCGACGGACGCTACGGTGTAGTTCCCCGGGCCGGAGAACGAGGATTGAATGCCGAGTCGATGGCCTTCCTCGGCAGCCGTCCTTCCCGGTCCCACGCGGCCCGACACAGCGACCAGTAGCCGCAAGGAGGGGCCGACCCCGCTCGAGAACTTTGGCTCGTCGGCATTCGTCCAGCACAGATCCAGGAGACGCACGAACTCGCGAAACTCTCTGCTCCACATGCGTTCTGATAGATTCCGCCAGTATGGGGTACAAGATCGGCTCCGCTCGGGCCTCTGCGGCCGACCGGGACCCAGAATCGCATCGCACCCTCTCGGGGGCGCTGTATGTCGCCGTCGCGGCTGTGCTCACGCTGGTGTTCCTCGTTCCCCAGATTCGGCTGTATCGGGATGAGCAGCCGCGCACCGATGTCATCGCCCAAATGCGGTTTCTTCGTTCCGAATTGCGATCGGGGCTCGGGGAGGAGATGCAGGGCATGTTCCCCGAGGGATTCTTCTTTTCGCACGTTCTGTACGGGTTGGCGTGGACTGATCTGGCGCGCGGCGACACGACCTATCGGGACGAAGCGCTCCGGGAGGCACGCTGGGCGCTGGAGCGTTTGGAATCCGGCTCGGGCCGTGGCGCTTTCGATGCGCGACTGCGCCCGGCATACGGGGTGTTCTATGTCGGATGGTCCAGCCGGTTGCGCGGGGCCGTGATCGAACTCGCGGGCGCCGCCGCACCGGAGGCGGCGCAATTCATCGCGGACTGCGAAGCACTCGCGGTGGCCTTCGGTACGGACGGGCCGTTCCTTGCGGCGTATCCGGGTCAAGCTTGGCCGGTCGACAACGTGGTGGCTGTGTCCGCGTTGCGGTTGCACGATCGTATCTTCGGCTCGCGTTTCGAGCCGGTGATCGCCGAATGGCTCACCTCGGCTCGCGCGCACCTGGATCCGGCGACCGGTCTACTTCCGCACCGAGCCGCACCCATGATGGAGGGTGCGCGCGGCTCGTCACAATCGATGATCCAGCGGTTCCTGCCCGAGATAGACCCCGCGTGGGCCGCGCAGCAGTACCGTACTTTCCGCCGACTCTTCATAGATACCCCGCTTGGCCTGCCCGGAGTGCGGGAGTATCCGCACGGCCGCAGCGGCGCGGGCGATGTCGATTCCGGGCCACTTATTCTCGGTGTCAGCGCCTCGGCCACGGTGGTCACCATCGGTGCGGCCCGGGTGCACGGCGATCGCAACCTCGCCGGCCCGATCACCGGCCTCGGCGAAAGCCTGGGCATGCCGGTCACTCTCGGCAATTCCAAACGCTACGCCTTCGGCGCCCTCCCCATCGGCGACGCTTTCCTGGCCTGGTCCTTCGCCGCGCCGCTCGCATCCACCGCAACGTCGTTCCCGCCGGTCGTCTCATGGTGGTGGCGGCCCCTCTGGCACGCACTCACGCTCACCGTCCTCACTCCGCTCTGGTTCCCGATAGCCCGCGGACTCGTTCGGCGAGTGCGCCGAGGTCGGTCCAGCACCTCGACCGTCGGCCGACTGCCGGGCTGATCCATCGCCGCCAGTCGGCCGGGCAGCCCAATTACGCAGGTGTTCTGCTCTACCTTGCGGATCGAGGGACTCCGGCCCTGCGACAGCGCACGATTGACGTAGCAAGCAGTGCCGATGCCGGTCTCTGACGAGTAACCGTGGCTGCGGAAAGTAGCGGATTCGCCGGGAATTCATCAGTTGCGGTTGCTCGATGCCGGATGGCTCATCCTGGCCCCGGCCTTGTTCGGTGAACTCCTGCTTTTCGGCCAGCGGCGACTCCTTCCACCCTGATCGCGAAAGCCATCGAACGGCTGCGCCGGGACCGGGACCGGCAAGGCTGACCAGACCTAGGTAGCGACCTCGAGCGGGGCCGGTCAGTCGGGGACGACGACGGCACGGGTGCGCCCGTGATGCGCCCATGCCTCGCCGACGCGGCTGAGCGGGTAGGCGGTGTACGGCGCGTCGAAGGTGCCGTCGGCGAACCTGGCGAGGACCTCGGGAAGCTCGGCGATCATCGCAGCCTTCGAAACCGAGCCGGCGCCGCTGCCGCTGAGCCGGATCCGCCTGCCGCGCAGCAGCGCCGCGGGCAACGCCGCCTCGGTTCCGGCGAGCGAGCCGATCTGCACGTAGTCGATCGCCGTGCTGTCGTCCTCCGTGCCGCGCTTCTCCAGCGCGGCGAAGGCGGCCTCGGCGACGGGGCCCCACACGAAGTCGAGCACGAGCGTGGGCTGCGCCTCGGCGACAACGGTGGCGAGGGTGGCCGCCCCGGCATCGGGTGTGGCGGTCGCGAGCGCAACGGTGACGACGCCCAGGCCTCGCAGTCGCTCCAGCGCCTCGTGATCGCGCCCGGCCGCGACGACCTGTTTCGCGCCGAGAGACATCGCCGCCCGCACGGCCAGGCCGCCTGACATGCCGGTCGCCCCGAGCACCAGCACGGTGCCGAGTTCGCCCGTCTCCTTGCGGCGGGTGATCAGGGGCATCCAGCCCGACAAGGCGGGGTTCACGCCGGCGGCGGTCACGAGCGGATCGGCCCCGACGGGCAGCTCCACTTCGAACGGAGTGACCAGCCGTTCGGCCATCGTTCCCCACGGCAACCGGGCGAGGCCCGTGTAGACCAGCCGCCCGTCGTCGGTCCGGGCCACGGCGTCGACGCCCGGCACGACGGGGTAGGCATGGTCGCTGCCGTAGTGGCGGCCGGAGGCCAGCCCGCGAACGACGTGGTGCAGACCCGCGCCCACGAGTCTCAGCGGCGCCCGGCCCGGCCACTGTTCCGGGTCGGGAAAGTCTCCGCAGACGGGTGTCGCTCCTGGGGCGTTGACGACCGCAGCGCGCATGACAAACTCCTTAACTAAGTTAGGTTTGACCCTGTCACCCACCTTTCCTGAACTTTGTTAAGGTGTCAACCGTGGCGAAGGGCATCACCCGGGAGCGGATCGTGGCGGCGGCGCTCGAGTTGCTCAACGAGAAGGGCATGGACGCGCTGACCGTCCGCGCGCTCGCTTCCCGGCTCGAAGTGAAGGCCCCCGCGCTGTACTGGCACGTCCGCAACAAGCAGGAACTGCTCGACGAGATGAGCACGTTCGTGATGCGCCGCGTCACCGACGCCCTCTCGGCGATCGCTTCCGGCGACGACTGGCGTGACGACGTAGCCGCCTACGCCCGCGCCTTGCGCGCGGAGTACCTGCGCCACCGGGACGGCGCGCGCATCTTCAGCGGCACGCGCTTCTCCGACCCCGACGTGGTGAAAGCGAAGGAATCCTGGCTCGCGCGCTTGACCGCGGCCGGGTTCTCACTGGCGGAGGCGGACGACGCCCTCGACCTGGTCACCGCGTACGTCGTCGGCTTCGTCATCGAGGAGCAGGAGCGCAGCCAGTCGGCCGACGCCGACCCGGCCCGGTACTCGGTCGCCGAACGCGACGAGTGGCTGGGTGAAGGCGCCGATCTGGTCAAGGCCGCCGGGCACCTCCGCGACGACGGTGACAGCAGGTTCGAACGACACCTCGGCGTCGTGCTCGACGGGCTCGCGGCTCGGTTGCGCTGACGGCCGGGTCGCCGAATGCCGCGATAACCGATCAGAGATTATTCCCGACCGGTATTACGACAAAACTTCATACCGGACACCTATCGACATTGCCGATGTCGACGGAGAAAGATCAGGTTGACGGACAATGTCGCCCGCCCGGGGGAATTCCAAATACATCGTCCGATGATTGGACTTCCCGAGGTCGAAGGGCTGCTGCATGACGCACTGCTCGTCGGGCTCTTCGTGGGTGCCGCGATCGGATGCGCCGTAGGCGTTCTGATCGGTATCTGGTTCTTCCTCGTCGGCACCGTCATCGGTTGCGCGGTCGGCGCTGCCATCGGTGCGACCATCGGCCTGTTCTTGCCGTTCTGATGTTCTCCTGAAGAATCGAATCGAGGTGGTCGAGACGGCCGGGCGGATCACGAATCCGCCCGGCCTCTTTCTGCACGGAATGCTCCGGCAACAGAAATCAATCCGCGACACTTCCCCGGGGCAGCACAACGATTGTGTCCCGCCCGCGCCACCGACCGCGCCGACCAACCTTCCATCAGTGCCGATCGATGCTGCGGAAAGGCTGTGCCCAGCGATAAAATGATCAACAGGTCGGGGAATCGCAGAAGATTCGATCTCGGAAGGAGATGAGATCGATGGACTCCTTCGGCCTCGATCTCGGCGCCGGCTTCCACGCGGTCCTCCGATGGCTCGCCCTCACGTTCGGAATCGGATTCGGCCTCAGCTGACCAATGCGCCGGACCATCGCGGCAGCAGCAGCGGTCGCGCTACTCCTCACTTGCGCCGGCTGGTAGTCGTCGGAGACCACCGGCCCCTCCCCGACCGCCCCCGCCACCGCGTCCAGCGGACTGGAATCGCCGCCGGTCCCGGAGAAGTTCCGGAACCGGCGATCGTTGATCAGCCCACGATCCGGCACCACGCGTTCGCAAGGTAGCTCTCCAGGTCGCCGAAAATCCAAAGACCTTCCGGGCCTCCTGGCTGGGATTCGAGGCCAGCGCGCTGCGCGTGCAAGCAATCCAGGACATTGGGCCAAATTCGCGCTCGGGCCGAAAGGAACGGCTACCAGCGTCTCCGGTGACCGCGCGGAGCCTCCGCCGGCAGGCGACGACGTCAGGTCCCGGACGGGCAGATTATTCGCCCGCATGTGTGGTGGATCGTCTAGAGTCCTATACGCAGCTACCGGTCCGGGATGTTCTGTCCCCGGCGCGGGTGCGGCGTGTGAATTCGCGTCACCGCTTTCTCCTCTCTGTTTCGGATGAAACTCATACGGTAAGGAGCGGTACATGACTGCACGATCCACGACGATCAATGAGCCGACTCTGCAAGACAAGATCACATATCAGCTGTGCGAGTACGCGAATCTGGTCAACAGCATCAGCAAAGAAGACAGCGACCTGGAGGCCACGCTCTATCAGAAGATCCAGCAGTATCTCGACACCAACCAGGAGGTCATCGGAGGGTGGGAGATCGTCTGGGGTCCGGGAGTCGCGCTGTTCGACACCGACTTGTACGCGGTCAATGCCCTGTATATGGTGCGAAGCACCGAGGATCGCTCCCGATACGTGATCGCCATGGCAGGCAGCAGCGACGCACTGGTGTTCGACTGGCTCGTCGAGGACTCCTTCATTCTCCAGACGCCGTGGTTCGCGAATAACGCCGCCTGGCACACGATCGGCACGGCCATCGGGGTGAAAACCCTTCTCGGCATCAGACCCTCCGGGCCCCGTCCCGGCGCCGGTCACAGCTTGCCCGAGTTCCTGAGCGCGCTCGACGACAAGGCGATCAACCTGACCGTCACCGGCCACAGCCTCGGCGGTGCCCTGTCACTCACGCTGGCCCTGTTCCTGCGCGACACCCAGTGGCTTTGGGACAATTCCGAGAAAGCCAGGATCAGCGTGCTCTCGACCGCCGGACCGAGTTTCTGCAATCAGGAATTCGTCACCTACACCACCCAGCGCCTGCAACAAGTGAAGCGCTACGCGAACGACCTCGACGTCGTCCCGCACATGTGGAACCCGCCCGACATCGATGGCGCCAAGGCTCTCTACTCCAAGAACAACCGGCCCGCCCCCGGTGGTATGGAGGTTGTGTTCGAGTTGCTCGAGATACAGGCGTCCGTGTCAGGCCAATATGCACACTTCGACCCCACCAGCGGCGTGTTCCACGGCACGTTCAACAATGAGATAGATCAAACGCAAGGCTCGACGCCAGATGATTTGTACTGGAACCAGGTCGGATACCAGCACATAGGCGGCTACCATGGGTTCTTCGAAATCAACGGCGTGCAGTGGCCGCAGGGCGTCGTCGCCCTCCCGCCGGTCGGCACCGACATCGTGATGAACCGCATCCGGGCGGCGGCCGGTCTACCGCTCGGCGACGGTGCCGGAAAGGTGCTCGCGGACCGTCGGCCGGTAACCGTCCCGCTCGACGGACAGCCCGTGGAGCTGCCCACCGACCACGACAGCCCCGAAGCCAAGAACCTCGTGGACCGCGTCACCGCCGCGTTCGATCCCACCTCCGCATGAACTGATGCCCCGGGCCTCGCGCCCGGTGGCACGCGAGGTTGAATCCGGTACAGCGCGAAAGTGCTCCAACGAGGCAGGACGTGGCGGTCGATTCCGGCGGGCAGCGCTCGGCGACAACACATCAGTCGACGAGGCGCAGCGCAGGCCTCGGGAGTCGGCCGCCACGACTACGTTGTGTCTCCCCGTGGTTCGAGCCGTTCGTAGGTCTCGGTGTCGAGGCTCGGTGGCCGGCCACCGGAGCGGCCCTTGCGTTTGCGATCGCGTGATCGGCGAGCTCATAGCCCGGTCACCGAGTCGTCGGACGCGCCGACGCCGTGGCATCCACCGGCCCGCTGCGCGATCCCGATGCCGGCGACGATGAGTGAGCAGGCGTTGCCCAGTGGCTGACCCCCCTCGTCGTCGACGCCGACCGATCCAGGAAGAGGATCGACTCGGGATGCCGGAATGGTTGTCCAGCACAGCGATCGACCGAGCTGGCTCGCGACGCGGCAGAGCTTGGTGGCGCGCTCCGCAGGACAGCAAAGGTCCCGGGGGATGCGTACGCCGTCGAGGATGTGTTCTCGGGGCGCGGGTCGTGTTGCCGAACGCGTCCGCTCCGGGTACTGCGGGGCTCGCGTCGATTATCTTGCGCGGCGAGCGATTACCGACGCCCACTTACTCGATCCGTTCGGCACCGGCTGGAGCGGGTGCTCGACCTGGCGATCAACTCGGTCGCAGACACCGGTGGCTTCCTGGTGGGCGCCGAGCGCGAAGGTGACGCTGCTCAGGAAGTCGTCGGTGACCGTGTCCGGCCAGTCGTAGAAGTTGGGGCCGAAGTCCTTCACGACCTCCGGCGCCGACGGCGGCCTCCCCTCGTGCGGGCCTCAGGCAGGCGTTCATCTGCGCGGCGGCAAGCGCATGCCAGGTCCGGATCGCGGCCGCGGTCGTCGAGTGATGCATCCCGTCAAGCCGCTCTCGTCTCCATCGCCGGCATCCAAAACGGACCGAAAACGGATCGCAGACACATTGCCCAGCAACTAGTGGTGGGCGTTAATGGAAGAGCGGGCCCGCGAATCCAGTCGTGCACCGATCCGGTGCAGAGCAACCAGCACCACAGCGACGAGGAGGCTCCGCCATGCCTACGATCACTTCCATTTCCCCCACGTCAGGTCCAACGTCGGGGGGCACCAGCGTCACGATAACCGGCACCGGATTCACCGGCCCCACGACGGTCAGATTCGGCAGCACCGCAACTACATTCACCATGAACTCCCCCACCCAGATCACGGCCATCGCACCCGCCGGGTCAGCGGGTACCGTCCAGGTCACCGTCACCACCGCGGCCGGAACCAGCAACGGGGTCTCCTATACCTATCTGCCTGTTCCCTCCCTGAGCGGTGTCAGTCCCAGCCAAGGATCGACCTCGGGTGGAACGACGGTCACCCTCACCGGTTCGGGCCTGACCGGAGTCACCGCGGTCAATTTCGGTAGCACACCGGCCACTTCGTTCACGGTCAACTCCGATTCCCAGATCACCGCCGTCTCCCCGGCCGGGACCGGCATCGTGTCGATCACCGTGACCGGGCCGGGCGGTACCAGCAACCCGGTCACCTTCGTCTACGTCATCGTCCCGACCATCACGTCCATCTCGCCGACCGCGGGATCCGCGTCGGGCGGCAATAGTGTCGTGATCACCGGCACCAACTTCACCGGCCCGCTGACGGTACGGTTCGGTAGCACCGCAGCCATTTTCACCGTCAACTCACCTACCCAGATCACGGCCACCGCTCCCGCCGGGTCGCCCGGTACCGTCCAGGTCACCGTGACCGGCTCGGGTGGAACCAGCAATGGCGTCTCCTACACCTATGCCGGAGTTCCCAGCCTCACGTCGCTCAACCCCACTTCGGGGCCGGTCACCGGCGGCACAACCGTCGTGCTCACCGGCACGGGGCTGTCCACCACCAGCGCGGTCACTTTCGGTGGTACACCGGCGACCTCGTTCACGGTCAATTCCAACACGCAGGTCACGGCGGTCGCCCCCGCGGGGACAGGGACGGTCCAGGTCACCGTCACCACTGCTGGTGGCACCAGCAACGGACTCCCCTACACCTACGTCGCCGTGCCCACTCTGAGCTCGGTGGTGCCGAATTCCGGGCCAGCGGCAGGCGGAACGACGGTCGTGCTCACCGGAACAGGATTCACCGGAGCCACCGCGGTCAACTTCGGTGGCACACCGGCTACCTCGTTCACGGTCAACTCCGCGACACAGATCACTGCCGTCGCACCCGCCGGAACAGGAACCGTGCAAGTCACCGTCACCACCGCAGGCGGAACCAGTAACGGGGTGTCCTACACCTACATCCCCGTACCGACTCTGACCACGGTGGTTCCCAGTTCGGGACCAGTGACCGGCGGAACGACAGTGGTCCTGACCGGAACAGGATTCACCGGAGCCACCGCGGTCAACTTCGGTGGCACACCGGCAACCTCGTTCACGGTCAACTCCGCGACGCAGATCACCGCCGTGGCACCCGCCGGAACAGGAACCGTACAAGTCACCGTCACCACCGCAGGCGGAACCAGCAACGGCGTCGCCTACACCTACGTTCCGGCCCCGACCCTGAGCACGGTGGTGCCGAGCGCAGGTCCGGTCACCGGCGGGACAACGGTCGTTCTCACCGGAACCAACCTGACCGGAGCCACGGCCGTCACTTTCGGTGGCACACCGGCAACCTCGTTCACGGTCAACTCCGCGACACAGATCACCGCCGTCGCACCCGCCGGAACAGGAACCGTGCAAGTCACCGTCACCACCGCAGGCGGAACCAGCAACGGCGTCGCCTACACCTACGTTCCAGCTCCGACCCTCACCACCGTGGTGCCGAGCGCAGGTCCGGTCACCGGCGGGACAACGGTCATTCTCACCGGAACCAACCTGACCGGAGCCACCGCGGTCAGTTTCGGTGCGACACCGGCAACCTCGTTCACCGTCGACTCCGCGACACAGATCACCGCCGTCGCACCCGCCGGAACAGGAACCGTGCAAGTCACCGTCACCACCGCAGGCGGAACCAGCAACGGCGTCGCTTACACCTATGTTCCGGCCCCCGCCCTGACCACGGTGGTGCCGAGCGCGGGCCCGGTCACCGGCGGAACGACCGTCGTTCTCACCGGAACCAACCTGACCGGAACTACAGCCGTCAGTTTCGGTGGTACACCGGCGACCTCGTTCACGGTCGACTCCGCCACTCAGATCACCGCGGTCACCCCGGCGGGCACGGGGTCCGTGCAGGTTACCGCCACGACGGTCGGTGGGACCAGTAACGGGGTCACGTACACATATGTCGCGGTTCCCACACTGAGCACGGTGGCGCCGAGTGCGGGGCCGGTCACCGGCGGGACGACGGTCGTGCTCACCGGAACAGGGCTGACGGGAACAACCGCGGTCACCTTCGGTGGCACACCGGCAACCTCGTTCACCGTCAACTCCGCGACACAGATCACCGCCGTCGCACCCGCCGGAACAGGAACCGTACAAGTCACCGCCACCACCGCAGGCGGAACCACCAACGGCGTCGCCTACACCTACGTTCCGGCCCCCGCCCTGACCACCGTGGTGCCGAGCGCAGGTCCGGTCACCGGCGGGACAACGGTCGTCCTCACCGGAACCAACCTGACCGGAGCCACCGCCGTCACTTTCGGTGCGACACCGGCGGCTTCGTTCACGGTCGACTCCGCGACACAAATCACCGCGGTCACCCCCGCGGGGACGGGTTCCGTCGCGGTCACCGTCACGACGGTCGGCGGAGTCAGTAACGGCGTCACGTACACCTACGTCGCCGTCCCCACGCTGAGCACGGTAGTGCCGAGTGCGGGGCCGGTGACCGGCGGCACGACGGTCGTCCTCACCGGAACAGGGCTGACGGGAACCACCGCGGTCAGTTTCGGTGCGACCCCGGCAACCTCGTTCACCGTCGACTCCCCGACCCAGATCACTGCGGTCGCACCCGCCGGGACAGGAACCGTGCAGGTCACCGCCACCACCGCGGGCGGCACCACCAACGGCGTCGCCTACACCTACGTTCCGGCCCCCGCCCTGACCACCGTGGTGCCGAACTCGGGGCCGGAGGGTGGTGGGACAACCGTTGTTCTCACCGGAACGAATCTGACCGGAGCGACCGCGGTGACTTTCGGTGCGACGCCGGCGGCTTCGTTCACGGTCGACTCCGCGACCCAGATCACCGCGGTCACCCCCTCCGGAACGGGAACCGTGCAGGTCACCGCCACCACCGCGGGCGGCACCAGCAATGGTGTCGCCTACACCTACGTTCCAGCTCCGACCCTGACCACGGTGGTACCGAGTTCAGGTCCGGTCACCGGGGGCACGACAGTCGTTCTCACCGGGACCAACCTCACCGGTACGACAGCTGTGGCTTTCGGTGCGACACCGGCGGCTTCGTTCACGGTCGACTCCGCGACCCAAATCACGGCAGTCTCTCCGGCCGGATCGGGCACGGTGCAGGTCACCGCCACTACCGTGGGTGGGACCACCAACGGCGTGGCCTTCACCTACGTTCCGGCTCCCGCTCTGACCGCGGTAGCACCGAACACGGGAACCGCGGCGGGCGGGACGACGGTTGTCCTCACCGGATCCGATCTGACCGGAGCGACCGCGGTCAGTTTCGGTGCGACACCGGCGACCTCGTTCACCGTGGATTCCCCCACACAGATCACGGCAGTCTCTCCGGCCGGAACCGGAACGGTCCAGGTCACCGCCACCACCGTGGGCGGCACCAGCAATGGCGTCGCTTACACCTATATTCCGGTTCCCGCTCTCACGAATGCGGTTCCCAGCTCGGGACCGGTGGCGGGTGGGACGACGGTCGTGCTGACCGGATCGGATCTGACGGGAACGACCGCGGTCAGTTTCGGTGCGACACCGGCGGCTTCGTTCACGGTCGATTCCCCGACGCAGGTCACGGCAGTCTCTCCCGCCGGCACCGGAACGGTGCAGGTTACCGCCACTACCCCGGGTGGTACCAGCAATGGCGTGGCCTTCACCTTCGCACCGGTTCCGGCAGTGACCACGGTGGTACCCGGTTCGGGAACGGCAGCGGGCGGGACGACGGTCGTGCTCACCGGAACGGATCTCACCGGAGCGACCGACGTCAGTTTCGACGGGACACCGGCGACGTCGTTCACCGTCGACTCCCCCACGCAGATCACCGCCGTAACTCCCGCCGGAACGGGAACGGCGCAGGTCACCGTTACCACCGCGGGTGGTACCAGTAGCGGCGTCTCCTACTCCTATGTTCCGGCCTTGAGTTCGGCGTTCCCCTTCCAAGGACCGGAAGCGGGCGGAAATCAGGTCTTCCTCACGGGGAATGGCCTGACCGGGGTCACCGCGGTCGCCTTCGGCGCGACCCCGGCGACGTCGTTCACAGTCGACTCCGACACGCTGATCACGGCCTTCGCCCCCGCGGGGACGGGCGCCGTGCAGGTCACCGCGACGGGCCCGAATGGAACCAGCAACGGTGTGTCCTACACCTATATCCCGGTTCCCACCCTGACCTCGGACAGCCCCACCTCAGGGCCCGAAGCAGGCGGTAATACGGTCACCCTGACCGGAACGGGTCTGTCCACCGCGGGTGCGGTCCTGTTCGGTATCTCCGCGTCCGACTTCACCGTTGTCTCCGATACACAGATCACCGCGACCGCTGTTCCGGGGACGGGGACTGTGCAGATCACTGTCATCACGGCGGGTGGAACCAGCAATGGTGTCACGTACACCTATGTCCCGGCGCCCACCCTCAGTACGGCCACCCCGAATTCGGGGGCGGCAGCGGGCGGCACGACGGTAGTCCTCACCGGAACCGATCTGACCGGGACCACCGCGGTCGATTTCGGTGCGACACCGGCGGCTTCGTTCACGGTCGACTCCGCGACCCAGATCACGGCAGTCTCTCCCGCCGGAACCGGCACCGTGCAGGTCACCGCCACGACAGGAGGTGGGACCAGTAACGGCGTCGCCTACACCTTCATCTGACAGGTGATTCGGCCGGGCCGCCGGCACGTTGTTGCCGGCGGCCCGGTCTCGTATCCGCGCCCCTTCGGGGGGCAATGCTCGACAAGGTAGCGGCTGCCGCGCGAAAAGCGAATTGGAAACGGACCAAACCGGATTGAAGATGCATTGCTCGGCAACCGGTGCAGGGGCGTTAATGGCAAGGCGGGCCGCCGATACAACCGAGCACCACACGGTGCCGAGGAACCACTTCAGCAATAAAGGGGCAGCGCCATGCCTACCATCACCTCCCTCGTCCCGACGTCCGGCCCCACGACGGGGGGTACCGGCGTCACGATCACCGGTACCGGCTTCGCCGATACCACAAGCGTGCAATTCGGTACCACCTCAGCCGCCTTCACCATCGATTCCCCCGCCCAGATCACCGCCACCGCTCCCGCGGGGACGGGCACCGTGCAGGTCACCGTCACCGGCGCTGGTGGAACCAGTAATGGTGTCTCCTATACGTATTCACCATCCGCCGGTACCACGACCATCACCGTGACCGGGACGCTGCAGTTCACCATCACGAAGACGGGTAACTGTATTCCTTGCAGCTGTGCCGCGGCTCCCACTCTCACCGCGGTCACCCCGAGTTCGGGATCGGCCGCAGGGGGGACCACGGTCACTCTCACCGGTACGAATCTGTCCGCTGCCAGTGCGGTCTCGTTCGGAGGTACGGCGGCGACGTCGTTCACCGTCGATTCCGATACGCAGATCACGGCCGTTGCCCCCGCGGGAACGGGCACCGTGCAGGTCACGGTCACCGCTGTGGGTGGTACCAGCAACGGCGTCTCCTACGCCTATGTCCCGGCGCTGGCGTCGATCTTCCAATTCCAGGGGCCCGAAGCAGGCGGACACCTCGTCTACCTCAACGGGAGCGGCCTGACCGGAGTCACCGCGGTCACGTTCGGTAGTACGCCGGCGACGTCGTTCACCGTCAACTCCGACACGGAGATCGCCGTTTTCACCCCTGCCGGGACGGGCACCGTGCAGGTCACCGCCACCGGCCCGAGTGGTACCAGCAACGGTGTGCCCTACACCTATGTTCCGGTTCCCTCTCTGACGTCGGCCAACCCGACGTCGGGGCCGGAAGCAGGCGGGAACACGGTCGTCCTCACGGGGACAGGTCTCGCTACCGGCGCATCGGTCAGATTCGGCATCGTGGCGTCCGACTTCACCGTGGATTCCGATACACAGATCACCGCGATCGCCGTTCCCGGGACGGGGACGGGGACGGTGGATATCACCGTCATCACCGCGGGCGGAACCAGTAACGGCGTCAGCTACACCTACGTCTGACAGGTGATTCGGCTGGGCCGCCGGCACGTTGTTGCCGGCGGCCCGGCCCGCGACGGGAGTGTCGATGCCGCGGATGAGATTTCCCGTTTCCGCGCTGGCGGCTGGTTCAAGCCCGGGAGGGCTCGGCCTTCTCCAGGGCAGAGAACATCGGGAACGAGTCATCACCGAGCCAGCGCACCAGGTCCTCGGCCTGTGCGTGGTAGCGGCGGAACGGCTCCGCGGTAATGGGACCGCCGTGCAGCCGGTGACATTTGCGCATAGCCGCGGGCAGCTGCGCAGTGATCCAGTGAGCGAGCGTACCGAGTTCGTCGCGGACCCGTTCGTCATACTCGAGATGGTCGCGTCGATGCGACAGCAATTGATTCGCCGACCGCGATGCTGTGTGCAACAGCCGCGACACGTCATGGACCTCTTCGAACTCTCGTCTCGCCGCATTGACCTCGGCGGGCGCCAGCCCGAACCGTCGATGGATACGGATGTGTTCGGTGAGCAACCTCAGCAGTCCTTGGAGCAGCCCGTTGGCGACGGAACCGATTGTCGCCAGCGCCAGCCGCTGCAGT
The DNA here is from genome assembly GCF_040632645.1 of Nocardia sp. NPDC019219. Classification (NCBI taxonomy): domain Bacteria; kingdom Bacillati; phylum Actinomycetota; class Actinomycetes; order Mycobacteriales; family Nocardiaceae; genus Nocardia; species Nocardia sp. NPDC019219. The sequence continues at coordinate 115,511 of NZ_JBEYCG010000007.1, forward strand.
GGCGCAGCGCCGTCGATCAACAATTGTTCCACCGGGATCTCAGCCTGCTCGAAGTACACCGAATACTCCGGTGCACTACTCACACCGGGGCTTCGAACACACCTGACGCCAGGAGCGCAGGAATCGACGACGGCGACTCCGCAATCCGTAGGCACCAGAATCCAGCGTGCAGACCCGGCATACGGGACACACACCTTCTGACCAGTGATCCGCACCGACCCACCCTCGACGACCGCCACTGTCCTCGGAGTCGCCACGAACGGTGCGCCGGGCTCATTGAGCGCGGCGGTAAGTATCGCGCCCTGCGCTACAGCAGGGAAAATTCTCTGCGTCACACTTTTCGGAGCGGCTTCTGCCAGCGGTAGTACTCCGAAGCCGAATGTCGCCAACGCCGGCACCTCCACAGCGTCGGTGGCCAGCTCGGTGAGCATAGCCGATACCTCGAGCAGGCCCGTATCCTCGCCGCAGCGCTTGGGCAATGGGAGCGAGAGTAAGCCGGACTCGGCAAGTTGCGGCCACAGCGTGAAATCACGCGCAATCTCGCGTTCGAGCACGCTCACGACAGCTTCGGCGACAACATCCTCACTGTCGACTCCGGTGAAACCCAAAATCACTCCTCTCATCATCGATCGGCGCGGTTCGAGTCATCGTTCGGTGGATCCGCCCGCCAGGCCGCCGATAACAGCAAACTGCTCGGCCCCTATGTCGTCGAAACGTGTATCAACTGGTCGCAAACCGGAGCGTCAGCCGCCCCGGGTAACAGTCGGTCGGCCGGTTTTCTCCCACAACGTGTCGATTGATTATGCCGCGCCCAGTCGGCAAATGAACTCAACGACCGTCAACGGGATTCGGCGTGGCGCGCGTATCCCAGCGGTACGCCCGGTCAGTCCGCCGCACGGGTGATCGCTCGCGAAATCAACGGTCCCATCCACAGTCGGACCACCTTTCAATCTCCCCAAGCGTCCAGTTCGGCAAATAGCCAGATGCACCCTCGATGAGGAACCAAGAGCACTGACCACCACAGCAGCACGACCGGAACGACACCGCCACCGTGCGACACCACGGGGCGGCTGGTCTCATCACCGTGATGCAGTCGGATCTCGGGCATCGCCGCTACCCGTCGGCCAGCGTCCTGCACGCTTCGGGCACCTTGCGGGCAACAGATACTGCCACCGCTGGACGGCATCAGCGTGGCCCGCACCCGCCCCGGCAGACCCCAACATTCGGAGGCGGGGTGGGCCGAAGCGCTGCGCCAGCGCTCCGCACGATGTGGCGATTGTTCCGGGACAATCCCGCGCTGTGCCATCTGGTCACCATGCGTTCTCACATCCACGGCGCCCACGGCGAGCACACTTTCGAATACGGCCTGGAATGCTTCATCGAGCGCGCGCAGCGCAGATTCGAGTCCTCCTCCGAACAGCCCGCGCCACCCGGGCGACGCCGCAAGAAGACGTTTGACCCGTCCGGCCCCAGCGCGCTTGCGCGGTGGCCACGCCAGCCTGGTCATGCACGCACGGTGCACTCCTACGACAGCGTGACCGATCCGGAGCCGTATAAACGCCTGCGCCGTCCGCACACCCCGACTGCGAGATCGAGGGCCGTTACTGCTTGCGTACGACCAATTCCAGCGCGATGTTGTCCGGATCGCGGAATTCGAGAATGTACATAGGACCGAGGTCTTTCACCCCCGCGTGCGCGATACCGAGTTCGTCGAGCAAGGCAGCCGCCGAATCGAGATCAGACCGGGTGGCCAGGGCGAAGGCGAGGTGGTCCAGTCCTACTCGATCTTCGTCGAACTCGTCGTCGGCGACAGGGCGGAGTCCGAGCAGTGCATCACCCATCTGGTAGATCACACCGCCGAAGAGGAACCCGAACCGCGCACGGGTGGCTTCGTCCGCGTCCGCAGGGCACTCCCAAGCGATCGGCCATCCGAAGACGGCGTCATAGAAGGCCCTGGATCTGGCGATGTCGGTCACTGTCAAGCGGACATGGTCGAACGAACTGGTGGAAATCGGCATGATCGAGATCCTGTCAGATCAACCAGCTCCGTCCCGGCGACAGGACCGCGAAGTCTTGCCGGTGAGGATATCGGCGCCGGGCACCGACGAGGATCGGGCCGGGCTGCGAGACTACAGTCGCAATGCCGTGCGGGCGCGCCCCACAAGGTTCGCCCGCGGTCGCGGTCGCGGTCCCGCTCCGCGAAGAGGACGGCGAACTCTTTCTCCAATGCGGCACGGACAACGGACTGAAGTTCGGGAGCCCGGTCTTCCGCGCCGCGCCATCCCTTGCGGCCCTCCAACTTCAGGACGTACTTCTCGTGCTTGCGACGGATCGCCTCCCGGGTGCCGCCGGGCAGCACACACCGCTCAGATCCTGGTGACCCCGACCTCCGGACCGTCCAGCGCGGAGACCGAGCGAGTACAACTAGCTCAGCCGCCCGCACAGCGCCCGGGGTTACTGCCACGTCGCTCAACGCTTTCGGCAGTCGCCCCGGGACCTGCGCCTTCGAAACCGCGCCCCTGCCCCGCCAATACGCCGACGCCCTCGAAAGACATCGAAATCACCTCCTCGACATGCGAATCGCGCTCGAGGCAATCGTCAACCGCGCCTCCGACCTGGTGGTGAGCTTCGAGGGGCGCTGCGGTCACACCCGACGATGCGGCGCGGGTGAACATTCCGCTGCAGGGCAGTGAATTGAGCGGAACGTCGTTGTTGCACAATCGATTTCGAGGACAAGTTGCCCCACTGTGGGGGATGATGTGTCTCGCGGTAGATAGGCAGTTCGTCGGTCGATCCGGAAACAAGGGGGCACATCCGCCATGGGAAAAATTGACACAAGGGGCGTTTGGACGCGCGTCAGCGTGAACGAGTCGCAGTTCGAGGGTTTACGGCAGCCCGGCGTCAGGTCGAGTACGGGCGTCAAATCGAGTATCAGATGGGGCAGCGGCCAGGACGAGGAGAAGAGCGGATACGACTTCACCGGCCTCACCGGTGTCGACGCGCGCCTCGACGGCCAGAACTTCAGGCTCGGCATCTTCGCGCACTACAACCGTCGAATTCATCTGCCGCACAGCCAGTTCTCGGTGTTCCTGAAGGTGACGGTCGACTTCCACGACGAAGGATTCGACCACACGTTCACCCTGCGTTTCCGTCACGACGAGACGCCCAACCAGCCGGGCGATGTCCCCGATGTGGTGCGACCGCCGGTCGTCCACGAGAACGACATCGTGCGCGTCGACGGCACCGAATACCGGGTGACCATCAGCGGTTTCCTGGATGACAAAGACGAGGTGAAGCCGTACTTCGAAAACCCCGAAGGGGAGATCAAGCGTGTCTGGCTCGTTGCCAAGTTCGAACCTCAGGATGAGCCGGGTTCCTGAACCGGGAGACGCGCTCCAATGCCCGGACTGTGCAGTCAGGTGACTGCACAGCCCCAGGTCATCCAGAATTGCGGTGTCCGGCTTCACCGACGACCCAGGCCGCTATCTGAGCGCGAGAATTCCGGAACCCACCGCCGATGTGAGCGATACCGAAATCAGCCAGCGCCGGCTCACCGTACTCGGTCAGCAGGATATTGCCCGGCTTCACGTCCCGATGCACGATATCGAGCCGATGCGCGGCGGCCAAGGCACCCGCGATCTTCACCCCGATGTCCAACACGCCCCCACCGGCAGCGGACCATTCTTGCGAATCCACGCATCCAACGAATCCCACGGGTAATACGGCAATGCCGCGCGCCGTACGGCTTACAGGACGTTCTGTCCGCCGGAGTCTCTCGCTCCACCGCCGGGCTCCCCATCCGATAACGGCCGATTGCGGGTGGGTGGGTAGATGGGCTCCGGCCGATTTCCGAACAGATAGTCTCGGAAGGCCCGCAGATACTCGTCCAATTCCTGTTGGTCGAAAAATCGAGATTGCGTCGGGTCGAACCATTCGTTCGGCGTCGGCTGCCGCGCGATCATGTAGTCGAGCGCTTCGCGCACCATGTCCCCGTAGGCGGAATTCGTGGCGACGTGTTCGCGTTCTGTCGGGGCAAGGGTCCGCATCTGGTCGGCCAAGCCCGCGGAGTGCATGATCACGAGCGGAAACAGCAGGCGATTGATGTGTGGGATTTCGTCCCACCACTTATTGTTCGTGTGCAAGAGCTCACTGGCCGTCGTCGGCTCGTAGGAAGGGTTGATAGCTCGGCCGACGCCACTGGGGTGCCACGTCGGCCCGATCTCGAGGTTCACCGGCGGGTACCAGACGCCTCGCCACACCGAAACTCCGAGCGCCAGCGGGTTCACCGGAAGTTCCTGGGCCAGTGAGATGTCGGCCGTGATCCGACGCACAGGCGGCAACTCCTCGTAGGAGGGGAGAAGATCGGCCACCATCGCCAAGCAGTCCCGCTCATCGAAGCCGGTCACACCGGCGTACGGCTCGGCCCACCAGAGAACTGATCCGTGAACATGTAGCCGTGGTGGCCATATGATGACCGCGATCGGCGACCTATTCATCACCCGATCGCGGCATCACCGAACGTTCGAGCCGTGCCTGTCGTCGACCTTTTGCCGAGCGTCGCCATCCGTCGCCCAGGCAGGCAGTGGCTCTCGCGCCGATAACCACTGCGGGGGTATTCCGCGTACGCCGCTTCGCGTGCCGATGCCCGTGCGCGCTGCCACGATCCCGCCGACGATCGCGGCCGTGGTGTCCGCATCACCACCGGCCTCGACACATGCGGTAACAGCGGCGGGATAGTCGTCGAGAAAGGTCGCGGCGACCCACAGCGTGAACGGCACAGTGTCGTGGGCGCTGACTTGCGCACCGTTACCGAGTTCATATGCCGCTTCGGCCACCGAGCGCCCCAACAACCGCCGTGCCCGGCGGACGCCACTGGCGGTCCGGCCCTCGACCAGGTACGGCTCCACGACGGCCAGCAATTCCTCAGGCGCGCAATCTCTTCCGCGGGTGGCCGCGGCGTGCCCGGCCGCGACAGCAACCGCCATGGCGCCCACAATGGCTTCCGGATGCCGATGCGTCACCTCGGCCGACAATGCGGCTTGGGCCGCCGCACGGTCCAGATTCCCGGCGAAATACGCTCCGAGCGGAGCGACCCTCATCGCAGCACCGTTGCCCCAGGAGCCACGCCCGTCGAAGAGGGCGCCCGCCGCGTCGGCCCAAGGCCGTCCGTCGCGAATCTCATGCAGCACAGCGACTGTGCCGCCACTGTAGCCCCGGTAGGGCTCGCAACGGTCGGCGAAGGCTGCCGCCAGCCCGTCACGGTCGATCCGGCCGCAGCCGCGGATCTGCACATACACCGAGCAGGCCATCTCCGTGTCGTCGGTCCATTCCCACGGCGCCGCCGGCGGTCGGCCGGCGAGAAGATCAGGTAGCGAACGGCCCGGCACGAAGAATTGAGCACCCAGCGCATCACCGACGGACAAGCCCTCGAGACTGTCACGAGCGACATCGGAAACCAGTGGCATATCGGCAACCATGCTGCCAGACCAGGACGAACCACGCGACCTGGGGCTCACCGCGTGGCGAGGCTGCGTGGGTCGCGGCGATGCGCGCGCACATCTGGCATCGCCGATACCCGCCGTCCTCGGTGATGCAGGCGCTGGGCACCCCCGACAGCCAAGCCCGCCTCACACCACACTTCGCACTCATCGAGGCCCACCGCCCCGGCGATCCCATCACCCTCCCGTTCCCCGCGCCCGCGCCCGCGCCACCGACCGCGCCGGCCTCGGCGCCCGCTCCTCGAGCGAACAGCCCGACAGGTGAACCCCCCTCGCCCTACAGGTCGTGCGCGGGCGATCGCGCCGGAAGAATGAGCACGGGAGTGCTGCCGGTGACCGAATCGGCTCGGCCGGTGGTGGACTCGACCTCGTCGAAGGTGAGTACCGCGCCACGCCGTTCGGGCTGAACCCTGCGGTGTCGCTGCCTGCCGGCGCGGAGCCGATACCCCTGGGACAGAGACTGGGGATCCATCGAGCAATTCATCCCACTCGACCCCACCACACGCCCCGCAACCATGCCCTATCAGGGTGATGTGCCTCGGCGGGGCGGCTGTCAGGGGCGGACGGACATCGTTCCTACACGTGCGGACTATCCGGGATAGGTATGGCCGACGGCCCGTAGAACGTCGGCGAGCCACACGAGGTGGTATCCCGGCGCGTGCTCGTCACCGGCGAGCAGATCCCGCACCGCCAGGAATCGGAAACTTGACCGAGCGTCAGACTTTTCGGCTGGTCGAATTGCCGTACAGCTCGTCGGTGGGAATTGACCAGAAGTAGTCCTCAGCCACGGCGACGGCGTCGTTCGCCGTGTTGGCCTCACAAAATCGAGGTGGCACAGCACGCGCCAAGCCGGTGCTGTGCCACATCGATTCAAGCCCTCTGCCTAGAGGGAACTCACGTTGTTCACTTGGTTCGGGGTCATGGTGCCACCGGCGTTGTAGTGGATGGACATGTCCGGATCCCAGGTGATCATCGTCGCCGCGCCGGACTCGGCCCACCGAAGGCGCACGACGGCCGCGTCCTCGTACTGGGCGCTGGTGGCGCCGGGGGCCAACACGAACTGTTCCATAACCGTCCAGTCGTCGTTCCGACGGACGATCGAGACGTGGTAGTCGGTGTCGTTGTACAGCTTGTACCAGCCCGACCAGCTGCGCCCATCAGCCTTCTGGGCCCTGGCAGACGACGGCTTGGTCTCCTTCTCGGTCTGCATCTTGGTCGTGTCGGTCATGGAGATCCTCCTTGCGCAGATGCGTTTCGTCTTGCCGCATCAAGGCTCGCAATTGCAGGCCACGCGTCGACTCACCCTGCGCGGATGATCTTTACCGAACCCGCGCTCCGACCTGGCCGATTCCTTGTCTCGTCACCCACGGAGTTCGAGGCATCACGTTCCCTAACGGCAGAATCGCTTCAACTCCACCCGGGGCAACACACCGAGCGTAGCCGGGGCCGCCATCGTCAATCGCGGCCGACATGAATTCACCGGCACAACAACAGGATTCGCCCTGTCCGCTTAGCGTGACATCGACCGCCGCCCGAGGACGGCGGGTCGAGCGGCCGGTCGGGGCGCGCCTTTCTCGGCATCGAGATACTGGTGATCTCGCCTGTAATCATGTGCAGCCCCAACCTGTCGTCACCTCAACCCGATTACACGCTGCAGGCCGCCAGCCCCATTACCGCTATTCCGGGACGACGACAGACCAGGGCGCCGACCGAATCGCTCGACATACGACACCGACAGCGATGGCGCCGGACGAGGCACGGCGAGGTGGTGGTGACCGCGTCGACCGCGGTGAGATGGTGGTCGCGGCGACGAAGGACGCGATCGGCAAGACACCGATGCCGAAGCTGGCTAGTATGCAGCCCGGAGATTTCGCAAATACCCCGCGAATCCCGGCGTTCTGTGCCTGGAGGTGACGTGTCAGGGGTCTCGGCGGGCGAAGTGGCCCGGCCGCTGGTCGGACGGGTCGCGGAGATGCGCGAGCTGACCCGGGCCCTCGCTGCCGCGCGGAAAGGACGAGCATCCGCGATCGCCGTTACCGGAGAGCCGGGTATCGGCAAGACTCGCCTACTCCAGGAGATCCGCACGGAAGCACTCGCCCAGGGTTTCCAGGTGCTGGAGGGGCGAGGCACCGAACTGGAGCGAGAATTTCCCTACGCGGTCGTGATCGACGCATTCGACGAACCGCTCGGATCACTGTCCCGAACCAGCCTGAAGGCGCTCGGCGAGGAATGCCTGTCGGACCTGAGTCGAATTCTCCCATCGCTGCACCGGTGGGGCCGGGCACCGGCACGATCCACCCGAATAGACCGGCACCGCTGTCACCGCAGTGTACGGGTGGCACTCCAACGGCTGGCGGCTCGGCGCCCACTGTTGTTGATTCTCGACGACGTCCACTGGGTCGACCACGCCTCACTCGAGGTGATCGCACACCTACTGCGGAACCCCGTGCCGCGGTGTGCGTTGATGCTGGCCCACCGCTCCCGGCAACTCCCCACCGCACATACGAACGCGCTGGCTCGAGCCGTGTACGACAACACCATGTCATCAGTCGAGCTCGGTCCGTTGTCGATTGCCGAAGCCGCCGAACTGCTGTCGGACCGAGTCGACACGGCCGACCTGTCCGACTTCTATCGCGAATGTGGTGGTAATCCATTCTATTTACAGGAAGTTTCACGTGCGCGAATTCGCCTCGACGGGCTTCTCGGCGGGCATCGGACCAGCACCGGTGATTCGTACCATATCCCCACGATCGTTCATGATGTCCTGGAGCAGGAAATACAGGCACTGTCCATGCACGCGCGCAACCTGCTGCAAGCCGCGGCGGTAGCAGGCGAACCATTCGATCTCGAGCTGGCGAGCGATATCGCCGAACTGGTCGAAACCGAAATATGGCAGACAGTGGACGAGCTGGTCGCGAGTGGATTGATCTGCGAAACGGAAACCCCCGGGCGCCTGACCTTCCGCCACCCCTTGATTCGCCGCGCAGTCTACGAACGAAGTGGATATGGCTGGCGCAGAAATGCGCACAAGCGGGCAGCGAAGGCACTCGCGAACCGCAGCACCACCCTGTCGATCCGAGCGCACCACCTCGAACACTGTGGCGAGCCAGGAGACGAGGAGGCCATCGCGGTTCTGGTCGACGCGGGGACAGCTGCCTCGCAAGGAGCCCCCGTCGCCGCGGCCCGGTGGTTCCGGGCCGCCTTGCGTCTGCTGCCGAACGAGGAATCCGCCGATCGCCGACTCGCCCTGTCCATGTCGCTGGCCGAGGTCTTGAATGCCTGCGGTCGGCTCCGGGAGAGCCGAGAAGTGCTGAACCGGACTCTGGCACTGACCGCGCCCGCCGAACCCGGCGAACGCGCTCGCCTGATGGCCATGCTCGCCGTGATCGAACAGGGGCTCGGCAACGCCGTCGAGGGTCGGCGTCTGTTGACGACAGCGCTCACGCTCGTCCGACCCGACGGTGTGGCGGCCGCCGCGCTCGAACTCGAACTCGCCAAAACCCACCTGGCGCTGCGGGACTGGGCACAGGCTGTGGCCGTCTCGGCGAAGGTGCGGCGATCAGCGCGCGCGCAAGGCGACCGCCGCATGGACTTCCTGGGTACCGCGGCAAGCGCGTTCCTGAAGACGACGCAACTCGGCGACACGCTACGGGAAGCGGGCCGCGACCTCGACGAAGCCGTGCGCACCCTCGACACGCTCACCGACGCGGAAATACCCCTCGCGTTGATCGACGGACTGGTCGATGTGGTGATCTCCGCGATCTCCCTGGAGCGGTTCGCGATGACCGTCGAGTACACGACTCGGGGAATCCGGCTCTGCCGCAGCACCGGACATGGCAGACGTCTGGTCGACTTCCTGCATTTGCAGGGATTGGCTCTGCTGATGCAGGGGCAGCTCGAGCGCGGGCTCGCGGTGGCCGACGAGGCCGTCGAGGTAGCGCTGATGCTCGACAACCCACCGATGGTGGCGATGGCCGAGTCGACGCGCTGCTGGATCTTGTCCCTGCTGGGCCACACGGACCAAGCGTTCACTGCCGGTGCGGGCGCGGTCCGTATCACCGAGCAATTGCCCAGAGGGCGATACTCCTACTACCCCCCGCTGATATACGGCATGGCGCTGATCCAGGCGGGACGGTATCGACGTGGCCGTCGGCTGATCCTCGGCGCGGGGGGCCAATTCGAGATCTACCCGTCGTTGATCCCGCAATTCCATCCGTATCTCGTCGAGGCCGAACTGGCACTCGGTCGGATCGACGCCGCGGAGCACGCGACTCGTCGGATCGAGATCATCGCCGATGCGTCGCCGTTTCTGCCTATGCGAATCGGCCACACTCGCAGCACCCGCGCCCGCGTACTGCTCGCGCGAGGCGAGATCCGTGCTGCCGCCGACCATGCCGAGCAAGCGGTCGCCGAGTACCAACGAAGCGGGTGCTCGCTCGAAGTCGCCCGGGCGCGCCTGTTGCTCGGTCATGCCCTGGCCGAACTGGGCGCGAAGCCCGCCGCCAGACGCGAGTTCGACAGCGCGCTCACGATCTTCGACAGCCGGAACGCCGCACGTCTGGCCGAGCAAGCGCGCCTGGCGCTGCGCCGGGTGGGCGAGCGACACACGTCCGGCCACCGAAGCCGATCTCGTGCGACCCACATCGGATTCGGCGATCTCACCGAGCGGCAGACCGAGATCGTCAACCGCATCGTCCTGGGGAGAACCAACCGCCAGATCTCGGAGGATCTCTACGTCAGCGAGAAGACCATCGAAGCCCACCTCTCGCGCCTGTTCGCCAAGCTGGGCGTCTCCTCCCGAACCGAACTCGCCGCCCTGGTCGCGGCTCAGCAAGACCACCACCGAACCCGGCCCGCCCGTGACCGGAACAGCGCGTCTCGCGCGGCCGAATGACCCGACAGCGTTGACGGCAGGTCGCTGCGACGATGCGATGGATCACTCGTCATCCGTCTCCACCGTGCCGGAAGGCGTGGAAGGCGGACAGGTAGGCGGCGCGGTCATGGTAGGAGCGAGCGAGAGCGTCCCCGTACGCCACCAGGTCGTTGTGCCCAGAGCGGCGGATCTCGTACTGTTGCTGGAGCAGCGGCTCCAGGCGGCCGCGGCCGTCGTAGGCCCGGGCCAGGATCTCCGCCAGCACTGTCGCGTCTTCCAAGGTGTAGCTCATTCCCTGGCCGGTCATCGGATGGGGAGAGAACACCACGCTGCCCAGGAGAATGACGTTGTCGCGATGGTAGGGCTTGCTGGTGAAAACCGCCACGGGGGCGGGCGTGAACCGGTCCTCGTCCAGCCGCGCGAGGGCGTCGTCGCTCTGGGTGACGAAGGTACTGAGCCGCCGTTTCAGATCGATCCTGTGTTCGTCGAACACCGGCTCCTCCAGTTCCCGGGGTACTCCGACGAACACCCTGGCCATCTCGGCACTCACTGGGTAGAAGTAGGCAAACCAGCCGCGGGAATCGAAGTAGAGCCGGTTGCGCGTGGCGACGCTGTCCGTGATCGGAATCGTGCTCATTCGCAGGGCGTGGGGATAACGGTTGTCATCCCGTTCAGAGCCGACGAACTCACGCAGCCCTGCGCCGGATCCACCGGAATCCACCAGCACCCGAGTCCGCACCTCGGTGCCGTCGTCCAGCGTGCAGCTGGTGAGCAGAGCATCAGCGACCCCGAAATCAACCATCCGACAACCGAATCGGACGTGCACGTGCGACAGATCGGCGCATGCCGCAATGATCGTCCCCACGATCTCGCTGTAGGGGGCGATCAAGAAGTGACCGAGCTGGGTGTGCTCGGCGAAATCGTAGGAGAAGAGCAACTCACCGTCGTGGTGGTAGTCGATGACGTGCCTTTTCAAGGCGCCTCGACTCGCCAGCGTGTCGAGCAAGCCCTGCTCGGCGAGCACACGGATGCCGCGGGGCTTGAGGATCTCCGCACCGCGCGTGGCCACACCGGGTCCGGGGTCGACCACCAGCACCCGGCGGCCCTGGCGTCCCAGCAGCAAGGCCAGCATGGCACCGCCGATCCCAGCGCCCAGAATGACACAGTCGAAGTCCACGGTGGCTTGCGCCGTCCTTGTGGCGCTCATCGGTTCACCACCAGGTATCGGCCGGGCGAGATGATGTCGGCGGGATCGAAGAGCCGTTTGAGTCCCTCGAGCGGTACATCTCGGTAGGTGCCCGACCGATCGACGAGTTCCCATGGCATCTGGTCGATGTTGGAGCGGTAGGGCGGGAAACCCGCTTCCAGGAACACACGGCGAACCGCGTGGCGGAGCGCGTGTGCCCGCTCCATCGCTTCTGGCTCCCGCACGAACGGGATTTGCGCAACCATGTTCGTGGTGTGCGGTGAGATCACGTTGAACTCGAGCATGCCTGCGACGCCGTGGCGTTCCGCCTCGAGCCCGAAGAGCTCGACCGCCTTGCACAACGCATGCTGCTGGAGCGGAACCACTGGCAGGAACGTCAGCCAGCCGATCCGCGCCTCGTCGGCCCGAGCGCACTCGTCGATTCCGAGGGACTGCCGCAGGTGCAGGCAGGACGCAATCCCACGGGCGAACAAAGTACGCGGGTACAGCGGGTCGGTGATCGGCGTGGTCGCAGTGTCCAGGGAGCGGTACGACACGAGCCCGTCCACTCGGCCGAGCGTGTCGCGCATGTCGTTCTCGGCGATCCAGACGGCCTCGCGAGACCCGAGCAGGGGTACCTGGACGGTGAAGAGGTCGGGGTCGGCGGTATCGGCAATTGCCGCGCGGCCCGCCGCGGGCACCACGAAGAGCTCTTTGAGCCGCAGCATGCCGTGCGTGGCCACCCGTGTCCGGCCGACCCGGACCACGGTGTCGACGACCTCCGCGAGAGCGGTCCTGGCGTAGGTCGCGTTGACAAGGGTGACCGCCTCGGGGCGCGGAACGAAACCGATCGCCATCGCGGTGACCACGCCCAGGTTGCTTTGCAGGAAAGCCCGAGTCAAGTCGGGTCCCGCTACGGTGCCGGACCAGCCGCCGTGACGGTCGAGACCGCCGGTGGTCATGATCTCACCGGTGCCGAGCACGACTTCCAGTCCCAAAAGGTCCTCGACCCGCGCCCGGATTGTGCCGTCGCCGCGTTCGATCGTGTTGCCGACGAGGCTGGCATCGGCACAGCCCGAGGTCACGTTCAGCATCCACGGTGTACCGTCGAGCAACTCCACGAGCTGCCGTTGGGTTACCCCCGGTTCGACCACGGCGTAGCCCCGGTCCAGGTCTGCAGTCCGGATGGTGGTCATCCGGCTGAGATCCAGGATGGTGCAGCCGTCGAACACCGGATGACGTGAGCCCATGCCCCAGTTCCGACCGGTGCTCAACGAGTAGACCGGTGTCCCCTCTCGCGCTGCCCGCAGCACCAGCCGTTGGACTTCGTCGGTATCGAGCGGATGGCACGTACCCCGGATCTCTCGTGCTCGATGGGCCCCCAAATCCTGTGATCGAATGTCCTGGGGAGAATTTCGTCGATCAGCGGAGCTGCCTGTTTCGACGCGGTGAACGCTCATCGTTACTGCCTGTCCTCGAGCCGGGCGGGTGCCCGGCCGATGTCGAGATTCGGTGGAAGCCGAGTCTTGACTCACAGTTGCAGGCACGGGCAGTAGGGAAATCCCCACTTTCGTTCGCCGCGTCCGCCTCTCCGCGCCCGTTCTGTCGCACACCATGCGGTTTCGACGCCACCGATGCCGTCCTGCTCCGGCCGAACCGGCCCACTGCTGATCAGCGCCTCGTCAACAGACCCCGCACAGGCCGACCGAGATGGCGTTCGTGCCGCATGAATTCTTGTATTCGCCGACATGGTTCACATCAGCAACGGGCAGACAGGCCGACCGAAGCACATGCTGCGTCCCACCTTCGTCACGAAAGTGTTGTCCCGGGCGTCACCGCCTGCCGCGTTCAGATCGGCTGCCCCGCTTGCGACCGTAGTGCCGCGGTGACGATGGCCCGCGCTTGGATCTCGACCAGTCGCTCCAGAGGCACCGGCTGTCCTGGCGCGTGGCGCTCGATCTCGCCGCTCCATCCATCGAAGATCGCCCCGAAGCGCTCGCGCTCGGCCGCCACCTGCGCGTCGTCCGGCCGACGCGTGGCGAGGTCGTCGAGCACGCGGCACATCATGCCGCCCATGCGAAGTCGGAACATGCCGAGCCAGACGTAGTCCTCGACGAAGATCTCGCCGAGCGTCGCCGGACGGTCGGGTTCGGCCGCTGCCTCCTTCTCCGCCGCCATGTCGGGCAGATCCGCCAGCGTCGCGCGCACTGAGCGCTCCAGCGCGGTACTGCCGTCGAGTCGATCAGCTACTCGGTCCAGCGACTCGCGGACGGTGGCGGCGAGCTCGCGGTAAGCCGTTGCGGTGGAGGCGAAGACGTCGCCGCGGGGGCGCGCGCTCGGTGTCTCGTCTGCGATCCGGGGATCCACCCACAGCGGCAACTCGCACACCAGCACGGCGGTGCCGTAGGGCGCGGCGTAGTCCCGCGAGCCACCGCCGCCGAGCGCCGCCACCGGATCCACGCCCGCCTCGGTCAGCGCGGTGGCCATCTGGTCGAAGGTGGGGACCTCGAAAACGCCGGGGGCCCAGGCCCGCCCTCCGGGTGCGTCCGGTGCACCGGTGTGGATCGGCACGTCGGCCGCGGTGAGCGAGTCGGTCAGCGCCGACCAGTAGGACTGGTCGCCGCCGGAGGTGTAGAAGAAACCACCGCCGAAGTCCGCGTTGTGCAGCGAGGCGATGAACGCCGGGCGGGTGCGGTCGATCAGTGTCATCAGGGCGCGAGTCTCCGGCATCGGCGTGCCGACGGGAGTGCCGCGCCAGGTGATCGGGAAGGCCCACTCCGGCTGCTCGGTGACCGTGGGCCGATAGAAGTGGCGCGCGACGTCGGTGCGGGTGCGCGGACCTGCGAACCAACCCTCGTTCAGTCGGGTGCCGTCGGGATCGATGCACAGCACGAAATGCCAAGTGGCACCGGCCGAGAGCGTTTCATCGGCGGCGAGTCTGCCGACCAGGTGCGCGATGGTGGCCATGCCGATGGGCTCGTTGGCGTGCGGGCTGCCGAACACCAGGATGTTCCGCTCGCCCGTACCCACCTGCACCGCACGGATCGGATCGCCGGCGCGCGAGCGACCGATCTCGATGACCCGCAATCGATCAGGCGCGGCGGCCGCCACGCGGTCGATCTCGGCGTTCAGTTCGTCCACGGTGGGGAACGCGTCCAGCGGCTCGACCGGGCCGACGATACGGGCGACCTCGTCCGTCGCGTCAGGTGTGTCTTCGCGGCCGCATCCGACGGTCAGGGTGGTGCAGGCCACGGCGGCCAGGCCCAGCAGAGTTCGACGATCCATCTCGGTCATGCGCAGCTCATTTCGATAATTCGATTATTTGAATAATCAGATTATCATCAACGGCATGCGACGCGCCGAGACTCGGGAGGCCAACCAGCACGCTCTGATCGACGCCGCGATCGCCGATATCGCCGAGCACGGCTACCAGGCGGCCCGGCTGGCCGATATCGCCGCGCGCGCGGGGCTCACCACCGGCGCGATCTACTCGATCTTCGGCAGCAAGCGCGCGCTGCTCATCGCGGCCACCAAGCGGCTGGTGGAGGAGTATCAGCAGACACTGCGGCCGCTGGCGGACCCGGACCTGGATCTGCCCGGGGTGGTGCGCGGTTACGCGAGCGCCGTACTCGACTCGACCGACTCCCCCCGCGCCCGCGAGCACTTCGCGTTCGAACTAGAGGGCTTGGCCGCCGCGCTACGCGATCCGCAGCTGATGTCGGAGGTCGACACGCAGGTGCCGAGCACCCCGAGCCTGCTCACCGCGCTGTTCACCGATCGCCGGATCGGCGCGGCGCGCACCACGGCGGAGCAGGCCGAGCGGCTGGCGCCTGCGGTGCACGCGCTGGTCACCGGATTCGCGCAACACGCGGTGATCGACCCGAACAGCGTGGACCGCGACTTCGTGATGGCGAGCGCGGTCCAACTGACCGCGCTCGTGAGCCCGGGTGACTGTGACGTGCCCGACGAGTGATCAGCCGGTCTTGTGTCCGCCAACACGCGAAAACAGCCGAAGAGATGTTCGCGGCATTGCTCGCGTGGCGCGCTCATCGTCGCGCCGGTGAGCGCACGAGCGGCCAGGGTTCGGAGCAATCGCAGCAGCCGGGCGTAGAATTCTCTGCGGCGCAGGCCGAATCGAACGAACGCCTCCTCGTCGTTCCCGCCGTAGGACGCCCATTTGGTAGCGAATTCCAGCATGTCGTTCTCGTAGGCTCATCACCACCGACCTTCGATCCGGGGGCCATGCAAGTACCCCCATGGGTGTAATGGCCGATCGAATCGGCGATATCCCAGCCAGCACGTGCCCGAGCGGCGGCCGTCGCGGGATCCACGACGAATCCGCCGCATCGCCGATGCGATAGGTGAGATTCGACTGCCCGAGGCCGATCCGTTGCAGGCGCAGCGGCGCGGTAGTCGATGCGGATCATGGTCCTCACACCGCTGCCGCGTGATACAGCTCGCGATGCTCCGCCCACGGACGCTGTCGCTCCTCCGGACTCATCGCCAACAACGCCCGCAACTTCCCCCACGCCACCTCATCCACCGGCGTATACACCTGCATCCACGCATTCGGCACCGACGGCAACGACATACTCGTCAAAAACATCTCCAACTCCCCCACCGCCAAATTCCGCACCTGCTTCGTCCGGCTCACCGGCACCGCCACATCATTCAACGCCCACAACGACGCAAAGTTCTCACTCTCCGCACACAGTTCCGCGATGAAATCCTCCCACCCCGGATCACCCAGATTCTTCGCATACGCCCCACGCAAATACCCCACCATCCGGCGCAGATCATCCCAATTATGGCGATACGCGTTGCAGCACTCCGGGGTCAGAAACACCCGACGCGCCACATTCCGCTCCTCCGCTAGGAAACCAGGGCACAGCGCCTCGTACGAGCCGTTGTGCGCCAACACGTCATACCTGGCACTCAACACCACCCCCGGCAACGGTTCCAGGTGATCCAGGATGACCTGCAATTCCTCCGGTAACGCCGATCCGGATTCCACCGAGGGCACCGTCGGCACATCCGCCAACCGATACAAATGCGCCTTCTCCGCCGCATCCAACGACAACACCCGAGCCACCGCGTTCAACACCTGAACACTCACATTGATACTGCGGCCTTGTTCCAACCACGTGTACCAAGTGATCCCGATTCCGGCCAGCTGTGCGACCTCTTCCCGGCGCAGGCCCGGGGTGCGTCTGCGTGGGCCCGGGGGTAGTCCCACGTCTTGCGGCGCGATCCGGGCGCGCCGGGACTTCAGGAAGGCTCCGAGCTCGGCGCGCCGGGCTTTGCGGACCGCCTGAACATCGACGACATCGGTCATCCTGAGATCCTCCCGTACCGTGCCAGAGGTATCCAGGTGCTGCTGATACCAGTTTCGGGGAGATCCGCGTGATGATGTTCGGTTCGGCCTCGATGGGTACGCCAGTGGAGTGGTGCGGCGGAGTGAGGTGCTCGAAGGCGTCACGGCGTTTCTGGCTACCGCGGTGGCCGGGTTGCTCCTGGTCGTGCCGCTCAGTTTCGGCCGCACCTGCCATTGCACGCCCTATCAGGTCAACCAACTGGTGCTCAGCGTGCCGCGCGAGGCGGCGATCGGCGTCCTGGTCGCGGCGGTCACCGCGGTGGTCGCGGTCAGCCTGGCCCGGGCGCGCACCGCGTGGTGGATCGCGCTCACGGCGACACTGGTGCTGTTGGTCACGCACACCGTCGAAGCGAACAGCGCCTCGCCCGACATCCTCACTACCACCGCCTACCTCGACGCGATCGGCAGCGGCATCCTGCTCGGCGCGACGGGGGTGGCGGTACTCGGCCGCCGCGCGCCGGGGATGGGGTTCGTTCTGGGCGGTGTCGGGTGTTTTGTGGTCATCACGCTCTCGCAGGCGTCGGGGCTGCTGGGCAACCCGCACCGGGCGACGTCCGAACCGCACGTGTGGTCGGTGTTCGGATCCCAGCCACTGTGGTTGCTCGCCGCGGTGGCCGTACTGATCGTGGCGTGCCAGGTGCTCACACGACAGCGCTTCACCCCGGAGCCGACCTATCCGGAATTGCCGCTGAGCCCCGTCATAGCCGCGATCGTGCTCGTGATGACCGAACTGGCCGTCGCGGAGTGGCGCTTCCGCCACGGCGACGGCAGCGTCGAACTCGTCGTGACGGCCCTGTGCACCCTGCTGGCGACGACCGCCGCCGCGTGGCTGCTCCCGCGCCGGGACGGGATCATGATCTATCTGGCGGTCGGGCTCAGCGCCACGGGCAGCGCGGTGGGCAACGGACCCCGACCGGCGTGGAGTGTGCCGCTGCTGCTGGGGTTGATCCTGTTGGGGTATTTCGGCGGGGCCCGGCTGTCGAATCCGCTGGTCGGCGCCGGGTTGCTCACGGCTGTCGCACTGTTCGCGGCGCTGGTTCCGCCTGGTGCGGTGCGCCATCTCGGAACTGCCGCCCTCGCCGTGGTCGCGGGTTACTGCGCGTCCTACATCCAGCCCAGAACGGCGGGCAGCATTCTGGCGATCGCCATCCTGTGGCGGCCCTCGACCGTGGCGCCGGTCCGGACCGAGTCGTTCGACTGGACGATGGTCTCGCCGCATCGTCTCCCCGACTGGGGCCCGGTCACGGTCGTCTCGGGTTCGGAATGGGCAGCGTTCGCCATCGTGGCCGGCTGCGGGCTCGGGATGGTGCTGCGCGCCCTGCCGAAACGGAAAGCACCCGCGCCGCGGCGCGCCCCGGCCCCTATGGCGGCGATACGGGAGGTGATCTCCCGGGTTTCGGCGGCTGGGCACGAGCGCATGGAGCCGAGCTAGGCGTTTCGCGCGGTGGCCGGCGCCTATGCGGTCCGAGCCGCCGCAGCGTCACGGTGCGGCACCGCTCTGCCGAGCGGCATCTGCGGAACCGGAGGCGCGGGCGGCACGAATCGCAGAATCTCGGGGAAGCCGTGGAATCCACCGGGAATGGGGACCTCCACCGGGACATCGGGTGCGCTGCGAAGTACGGGCTGCGCCGTCGCGGGCGCGGCGGCCAATACCGCGGCGGCGACGGCCACAGCGCCCGACGCCACGGCCGGCCAGGACTTACGCCGCGAGCGTCGGCCAGGTCGAGCTTCGGTCTCGAACGACATGAGCCGGTCCTCCCATCTGCGTCGGCCGGCCCGGTACGACCCATCAGGCGTCACCGAGCCTCGAATTGATTCGAAACACCACGGTGCTTGCGGTGCACTGGATCCGACGTTCATGCTCGCGCATTCGATCGAAGAGCCCGCGCGGGACACACGGAAGCCGTATTACGGAAAGATAACCGGCACGTCTACCGTCGGGCTTCGACCTGCGCCGACGAGCGCTCCGGACTTGCCTGGCCTCCACTGCTCGAGCTGCGGTGGGCGGACCGAAGGAACCGGTTCGACCACTGGATCCGCCGGAAAGCCGTGCGCGGACGACCCGAGAGCGGTTCTTTGATACACCGTCCGAAGGGGCGACCCGGCGTCGGCTGGGAGCTGGCGGCCGGAACGTCCGAAGCCGACATCGTGGTGCAGGTGAGCGCGCAGCGAACGGTGGACGAGGCCGCGGCCGTTGTGGTGGCCGCCGAGCGGAATCTCTGCTGAGCCCGGCGGCCCCGGGACCCCGTTCGCCGAGGTAATCGGCCGCGAAACGGCGTGCGGTGCGGGCTGACCGGAATTCCGGCTCCCGTTGGGTAGATTCCCCCGCGATGTCCAGAATCCCTGCCACATCCGGTGCTGGCGACACGACCGATGCCGCGGTTCCCGCCTCGATGGTCGGGCGCCGGTATCGCAGCAGCGATCACTACGTGGTCGAGCGCGAGAAGATCCGGGAGTACGCCCGCGCGGTGCGCAACCGCCATCCGGCGCACCGGTCGGAGGACGCCGCGGCCGACCTGGGCTACGGCAGCCTGCTCGCTCCCCCGACCTTCGGCGCAGTGCCCGGGTACCTCGCCTACGCCGAGGTGTTCGACACGATCCTGCCCGGCTACGACCTGAGCCGGACCATCCAGACCGATCAGATGATCGAATTCCACCGGCCGCTGCTGGCCGGCGACCGGATCCGCTTCGAGATGTGCCTCGACTCGTTCCGGCACGCGTTCGGCGGCGACCTCATCGGCTTGCGCCAGACCATCGTGGACCAGGACGATCGGCCCGTCCTCACGTCTCGGACCAGTTTGGTCGGGCGGGCCGACGAGGCCCTGCCGACGTGGTTCGACGCGGTCGTGATGCACGGCGCACGCCCGGACGAGCGCACGCCGCGCCGCGCCGCGCACCCGCGCTACGTCGGGGCCGGTGACGAACCCGCCCGCGAGATGCCGACCACACCGGTGTGCCCGAAAGCCCGGCGTCGGTTCGACACCGTTCGTCCCGGAGCCGAGCTTCCCCCACATACGCTCATGGTCAGCCGCGGCGATCTGGTGAACTACGCCGGAGTCGCGGGAGACCCGAATCCCATTCATTGGAGCCCCGAGGCAGCCGCGCGGATGGGTTTGCGAGACATTGTCGCGCAGGGCCTGTTCACGATCGGACTGAGTGTGGACTTGCTCACCTCGTGGTCGAGCGACCCCACCGCCCTGCGCTCCTACAACGTGCGCCTGACCAATCCCGTCCACGTCGGCGCGACCGGCGGCCGGATCGAATTCTCCGGCCGGGTGAAACACCTGGATGAGGACACGCGCACCGCCACCGTCGCGATCATCGCCGAGCACGACGGACGCAGGATCTTCGGTCGCGCGACAGCCGAGGTCGCCCTCGCGTGATCGCACGACCCGTTCGCGCCGCCGCATCCGCTGGGTTTGGTCCGGAGCAGCCGGGGCACGTTGGAGGCGGAGCGCGCGCCCGCCGGGACCGGCGGACGCGAACTCGGCACCCGATCGAGCGGGCAACCGGCCCGCTCGCACCCGAAAGGACCGGTATCTGTCGTGGTTGTGCTTCTTGCTGTGATCGGCTCGGCTTCCCTTGCCGTCATCGCGGTCCATGCCACGGTCGTAGCGCGCAGCTTGGCGGAGCTTCGTTCCCCGCGCCGCCCCGGCGCGCTCCGGGGCGAGCGGGACGCCGCGGAACTGACGGGCACAACGGTCTGATTCCCGCACCATCCCCGCGGTCGGTGCCTTCGCGCAGGTCGACGCCGTCATGTCTCGATCGGATGGAGAATCGGATACGATCTTGACTGCCTCTCGGTCCAGCAAACGGCCGCTGAGACAGTCGGCGTGCGCTGGTGCCGCCCCATGGTGATCGGAGGCCGGGTTGTCGGTGTTCGCCGACGACGGCAATGGTGCTGTCATTCGTCCTGCCACAAGTGGACCCTCGACCGGTGGCGTTCGTGCGGCGTGACGGGACAAACGACGATCCCGAACTGATCGTGGGCGCGGAGTGGCCGTGGCAGCAACCTTCAGTGCTCCTGATCGAGGACGATCCGGGAGACGCGCTGCTGGTGGAGGAATTGGTCGTCGACGGCGCCCCCGGCCTGCAATTGCACTGGGTGCGGTCGCTGGCCGAGGCCGCCGAGCATCTGGCCGCCGCCGAACCCGACTGCGTGCTGCTGGACCTGCATCTGCCCGACGCTCAAGGGCTCGAGGCGGTGGAACGCATCCGTACGCACACCGATCAGGTCGCGATCGTGGTGATGACCGGGCTCGACCAGGAGCAGACCGGTTTGGCGGCGGTCGCGGCCGGAGCGCAGGACTATCTGGTCAAAGGACGGGTCGAGCCCGAGTTGTTCGGGCGCGCCGTGCGCTACGCGATCCAGCGCAAGCAAGCCGAGCGCACAAGCGCGGCCTTGCAGGCGATCAATATGCGTGCGCAGGAGAACGCGCGCCTGGAACGCGGTCTGCTGCCCACCCCGCTGCTGCGCGGCAGGCAGGTCGTCGACGTGGTGGCGCGCTACCGTCCCGGGCGGGCGCACGCGCTGCTCGGGGGCGATTTCTACGACGTGGTGCAGGACACCGACGGCACGGTGCACGCCGTCATCGGCGACGTGTCCGGGCATGGGCCGGACGAGGCCGCGACCGGCGTGGCGTTGCGCCTGGCCTGGCGCACCCTGGTCCTGAGCGGGGTGACCGGCGCACGGCAACTGCGGCTGCTCGAACAAGTCCTGCTCGCCGAACGCACCGGCAAACAGACCTTCGCGACGGTGACCAGCCTGATGCTGCATCCGGGTGAGCGCCGCGCACAGGTGTTGCGGGCCGGGCATCCGGGCATGCTGCTGCGCTCGGCATCCGGATTGGACTGGGTCGAAGTACCCGGCGGACCCGCCCTCGGCTTCCTGCCCGGTCGAGCCGAGTGGCCCGCCGAGCAGGTGGACCTGCCGCTCGGCTCCGGGCTGATGGTGTTCACCGACGGACTGTTCGAGGGACGAGTCGGGACGGATCAGGAACGGCTCGGGGAAGACGGGCTCGTGGAGGTCGCGCGCGCGGTGCGCGCCGCCGATCCCGACTGGTTCGTCGACGAACTGATCGGCCGCGTCGAGGCGCTGGCGGGGGAATCGGGCGGATTGGATGACGATGTCGCCATCCTGTATCTGGGATGGAACGACGACGGGCGAGGACAGGACCGGAACCGATGACGACGAAGACCGGTCGGCCGCCGGTGAGCGCGCGGCTGACCGCCCAGGCTTGGTTTCAGCTGGTGCTGGCCGCGATGGTGCTGGTAGTGATCATCGGCACCGTGGCGGGCGCGCAGGTGATCGCGCAGACCAACCGGGTGACCGACCGGCTGCTGGACAAAACGTTGCCCGCGGCAGCCGAGGCCTACCGGTTGCAGAACGCCTTGGTGGACCAGGAGACGGGGCTGCGCGGCTACGGCATCACCGGCGACCGGCAGTTCCTGCAGCCCTACCAGGACGGCGCCCGGGACGAGGCGCAGTCGGTCGCCAGGCTGCGCGAGCTGCTGGCCGACCGGCCGTCGCTGCTGCACGAACTCGACGCCATCGAGAGTTCCGCGCGGCGGTGGCGCACCGAGTACGCCGAGCCGCTGGTAGCGGCGTTGGCCTCCGGGTCGACCAGCGGCACCGAGCCCACCTCCCCCGCGCGCGGCAAACCACTGTTCGATGAACTCCGCGCGCGCTTCGATGTACAGAACACCAGTCTCGCGGCGGCCATCGCGGACGACGAGGACGAACTCGCGCACACTCGCGCGGTCCGGGACGCGGTGCTGGCCGGGATGGTCATCGCGTTCCTGCTGACCGGCGTGCTGCTGACCGTGTTGATCCGGCGCCTGATCGCCCGTCCCCTCGGCTCCTTGACCGACGCGTCGCTGCGGGTGGCCAGCGGCGAGTTCGATCACCACATCGACGCGCACGGTCCGGCCGACCTGGTGACCGTCGCGAACGCGGTGGAGAGCATGCGCAGGCGCATCGTCGCCGAGCTGGCTTCCTCGCGCGCCAAGGAAGCCGTCCTCGCCGAGCAGAAAACCGATCTCGACCTGCAGGCCGTGGAACTGCGCCGGTCCAACGCGGAGCTGGAGCAGTTCGCCTACGTCGCCTCGCATGATCTGCAGGAGCCGTTGCGGAAGGTGGCGTCGTTCTGCCAGCTGTTGGAGAAGCGCTACGGCGACAAACTCGATGAGCGCGGCAAGCAGTACATCGACTTCGCCGTCGACGGAGCCAAGCGGATGCAGGGGCTCATCAACGATCTGCTCACCTTCTCCCGCGTGGGCCGGATCACCGATCGCACCGAATCCACCGGCCTCGGTCAAACCCTGGACAAGGCCATGACCAACCTCTCCACGGCCATCGACGACACCACCACGCGCATCCGGCGCCCGGAGGAGTTGCCCGAGATCGTCGGCGATCCGACGCTGCTGACGATGTTGTGGCAGAACCTGATCGGTAACGCCATCAAGTTCCACGCACCCGACCGCGCACCGGAGATCGAGATCACCTGCGAGCCGGCCGAGGAGGACGACGCCTGGTTGTTGTCGGTCTCCGACAACGGCATCGGGATCGCGCCCGAATTCGCCGAGAAGGTGTTCGTCATCTTCCAGCGGCTGCACAATCGTGAGGAGTACAGCGGAACAGGCATCGGGCTGGCCGTCTGCAAGAAGATCGTGGAGTATCACGGCGGCCGGATCTGGATCGACACCGATTACACCGCGGGCACCCGCTTCTGCTTCACCCTGCGCGCCGCCGGAGCCGACGGCACCGCCCGCACCGCCGACGTCCCCGTTCAAGAAGGAGCCCCCGCATGACCTCCGGCCAGCCCATCGACATCCTGCTCGTGGAAGACGACCCCGGCGACGAGCTGATGACGCGAGAGGCCTTCGAGGACAACAAGATCGGCAACACCCTGCACGTCGCCAGGGACGGCGAGGAGGCGCTCGAGTTCCTCTACCGTCAAGGCAGGTACGCGGACGCGCCCCGGCCGGACCTGATTCTGCTCGACCTCAATCTGCCCAAGTACGACGGCAGGCAAGTGCTGGAGAAGATCAAAGCCGATCCCGACCTGTCGCACATCCCGGTGGTCGTGCTGACCACCTCCGCGGCCGAAGAGGACATTTTGCGCAGCTACCGCCTGCACGCCAACGCGTACGTCACCAAGCCCGTCGACCTCGACCAGTTCGTCGCCGCCATCAAACAGATCGACGACTTCTTCGTCCAGGTCGTCCGGCTGCCGCGCCAGAGTCTGTGAGGCGTTCCCCCCGCGGCAGTGGGCTCGGGCACGTCGATTCACGGATGTCACGGGACGGCCGGGGCCGGGTTCTCACGGACGGAGCCAGCCGACGAATGGGCGATGATCAACTGGGTATAGCCTCGGGGAGCACACGCGCGGCGAACACCGCAGCCGAGCCCGACGATGGTCCACGCGCTCGGCGTGGCGCGGGTACAGCGCACCGATCCCCGACAGGGAGGTAACGAGGTGACGGCGCATCGACGCCCTTGGCACGGCACGACGACGGGAAGACCGCGCCACGACAGACGCACTCCGGTCCCGGCGGTTGGTGCGCGGTCGTGAGCGCGGGCGAGCGAGTCCCGCTATCCGACGCCATGACGCCGCTGGAGCTGGACTTCCCCGCCGAGGCGGTGCAATTGGCCAGTGTTCGCCACACCCTGCAGGAATGGCTCGCCGAGTGCGGCATGGCGGCGGCCCCGGCCTATGACGTGCTGCTGGCCGTCGGTGAAGCCTGCACCAACGCCGTCGAGCACGGCCATCACGGCGACGGCGGCACGGTCCGCTTGCGCGCATCGATCGACGGCGACGAACTCCGGGTGACCATTTCCGACAGCGGTCGATGGAAACAACCGGATCCGCAGCCCGATTCGCTGCGCGGGCGCGGCATGCCACTGATCCGCGCGTTGATTCCAGAGGTCACGGTGACCACCGGCGATTCCGGCACGGTGGTCGATCTGCGCACGCGCTTCTCGGGGTAGTCACGGCGTCTGGGCCTCATCGGCCGAGTTGTCCCGCGCATCCCGCAGGCGGACATTGTCGGCCTGCAGCCGGTCGTTGGCCGCGTTCAGCCGGTCGTTGTCGGCGTGCAAGTCGGCATTCGCATCCTCCAGGTCGAGAATGCGCCGGATGCCCGCCAAGTTCACGCCCGTGGCGACCAAGTCGGTGATCCGCCGCAGACGGGCGAGATCGTTGCCGCTGTAGCGACGGGTACCGCCGTCGCTACGCGCGGGAGTCAGCAACCCGTGACGCTCGTAGAGTCTGAGCGTCTGCACCCCGATGCCGGCCAGCCCGGCAGCGACCGAGATCCCGTACACCGCTTGACCGGGATCCGGCAGATGCCCCGAGTTGCCCCTCTCCTGCGCCATTCATCCTCACCTCGTGTTGCCCGATAGATTTCCTAGCTTAGCGCCTTGCACTCAACTTCTCTCGATGCTATAAAAAATCTATGCCAGATGACAGAGGTTATCTGGCCCCTACTACGGAGAATGGAGTGAGTTGGAGGTGGCGACCATGCTGATGCGCACCGATCCGTTCCGCGATCTGGACCGTCTGACGCAGCAGGTGTTCGGCACGAAGGCACATCCCGCGGTGATGCCGATGGATGCCTGGCGCGCGGGCGAGGAGTTCGTCGTCGAATTCGACCTGCCCGGTATCGACCCCGAGTCCTTGGACCTGGACATCGAGCGCAACGTGGTGACGGTGCGCGCGCGTCGTCCCGAACTCGACTCGGGCCGCGAGATGATCGCCGCGGAACGCCCCCGCGGCGTGTTCAGCCGTCAACTGTTCCTGGGCGAGAATCTGGACACCGACAATATTCGCGCCGACTACACCGACGGCGTCCTCCGCCTGACGGTTCCGGTCGCGGAGAAGGCCAAGCCGCGCAAGATCGAGATCGGTCGCGGCAACGGCCACAAGGCGATCGACGCCTGAGATCGCCGCGGCCAACGGGGAAGCCCCGGCCCCGTTCCGGGCGGGCCCGTATGCGCGGGCCCGCCCCTGGCCGGAACGCGAAAGGCGTTATCACCCAGCGGTATCCTTGCGGAGGAACACCTGATGGAGAGCTCGCTCATGGCACGCACCGATCTACGCGACCCGCTGCCCGCACCGACCGAGTCCGGACCCGAAGCGACGGTCGTCTGGCCCGACCCCAGTCCATTGGACGCCTGGTGGCAGCGAATCATGCACGCCGATCCAGTGCGCCGCGACGCCGCCTGATCCGGACCGATCCGGCATGACAAGCCGACCCCACCACTGTGCCGCGGCGGATTTCTGGCGCCGCGGCACAGTGGTCTGGTTCAACATCGAGAAGGGCTTCGGCTTTCTCCAGCCCGCGGACGATCCCACGCAGGTGTTCGTCGAGTACACCAGCATCGAGATGACCGGCTACAAATCGTTGTACGCGGGCCAGCCCGTCCTGTTCACGGCCACCATGCGCAAGCGCGGCCCCGAAGCCACGGCGGTGCGTCCACTGCTTCCCGACGCTCGACCACGACCTCGGTGACCCGCCCGGCCGGGAGCCGGTCAGATGATCGTGCCGACGTCCTGCGCGACCAAGTTGTCCAAGGCTCGCTCGGCCACCGCGGCAATCGTCATCGACGGGTTGCAGGCTGCGGTGTTGCCGGGCATGAGCGCGCCGTCGAGCACGTACAGACCCCGCTGACCGCGCACCCGGCCGTCCAGGTCGCAGACGGCCCCCATGCTCGCACCGCCGAGAGGGTGCCAGGTCGACGGGAACAGCAGGTTGGTGTCGGTGAGAATGCTTGCCGGACCGGCGATCCGGTGCGCGGCGGGACCGATGTGGTTGTCCTGGATGTAGCTGTCACCGTCCTGCGGCCACTGCAGAACGGCGTCGTCGCGGGCCGCGTCGTAGACGAAGTGGCCACGACCGTCGCTGACGCCGTAGCCGACCATCATGGTGCTGTTGGCGTCGGCGCCCATCGGTGGGATGGACGCCTGGATCACGGTGTGGGCGGTGTGCGGATCGTCCCAGTTCTCGCTTCCGTAGACGACCGGCCCGCCTTGCTCCGCGCCGAAACTCGCCGTGGGATCGGTCCACAGATAGATGCGGTCGGCGTTGGTGCCCCAGCCCTGACCGAGACCGTCGGGCATGTCGGGGATGAGCCCTTTGCCCGAGGCGCGCATCAGCAGCCTCGTCGTGTTGAGGCTTCCGGCCGCCATCACGAGGGCGCCGGTGGTGATGATCTTGTTCTCCAGCACGGCGCCGCTGGTGTCCAAGCGCTCGACGTGGACGATCCACCGGCCGTCGGCGGCACGCTCCACGTCGGTGACCTGGTGCAGCGGCTCGACCGTCACCAGACCGGTCGCCTCGGCCGCGGCGATATAGGTGACGTCCACCGAGTGCTTGCCGCCGTTGTTCACCCCCATGGCGCCGTCACCGTTGGTGTAGGAGGGCTTCATCTCCCCCCGCAGTTCGGCCAGCGCGTAGTTCCAGTCGATGGGCATCGGGATCTTCGACAGCGGAAGTCCGGCGCGCCGCACGTGGTCGGCGAAGACCCGCGAGGCGGCGTAGCTGGGACTGGCGATCAGCTCGTCCGGGGCCACGGCCAAGCCGAGCATGTGCGCGACCCGCGGGTAGTGCACGCGATCCATGGTCGCCCAGTCGAGGGCCTCGGGGAAGTGGGTGTCGAACACCGCTTGCGCCGGTTGCAGGGACATTCCTTGATAGACCAGCGATCCACCGCCCACGCCCGCCGCGCACAGCGCGGTCATGTTGGTCCCGGGCACCGCCTCCACCAAACCGGTGAACGGCTCGAAAACCAATGGCTTACCGAACAGCACCGGGCTGGACTTGTACCAGAGCACCCGCTTGTCCAACGCCGAGGCGCGCGGGAAGGTCTCGGAATTCGGACCGGTCGGCCAGCGCAGGCCCCGTTCGAGCACGAGTACCCGGACTCCGGCCTCGGCAAGGCGCAGGGCGGTGACGCCGCCGCCGAACCCCGATCCGATGACGACCACCCGATGCTCCTCGCGGGTGAGCGGAACGCTGTTCACCCGCGCGGCGATCGGACCGGTCGTGTTCGCGTAGCGCGAAGCGGCCAGCAGGCCACCCGCCGCGGCAGCCCCGGTCAACAGTGACCGGCGCGTAATTGCTGACATCACACACCCTCGAAGATCAGACGCGAGCAGGGAACTCGCGCGGCCGACCACGGCCGCTACGGGACAGTAATATGACCGGACATATGTGTCCGGTAGTGTGCGAATCTGTAGCAAAGATCACAATTCCGGGGAGGTACGCGCATTCCGGCGCACCACGGTTGGGCCGAGCCGAAGTTGCCGGAGGAGCCGCCAGTGCAAAGTACGGAATGCCCGGCGGGCGCATCACCGCGGCAAGAACGCCATGTTGCTCGTCGGCGATTCAACACCCATCCCGCCGAGAACGAAGGATTCTTGGGGAACCGTCCCGGGGCCGCGTAGGCGCCGCCCTTGCTGCGCTGCGCTCGAATGGCGGGCTACAGGGTTCCACGCTTGATTCGTTTGCTGCGCGCGTTGCCGCTCGATGCCACCCGAAAGGCGATGAAGGACCGTTCGCGGCAGCGGATTCCGCACGCTGCCGCTCCCCGGATATCGTGCAGATGCCGCTCGCAGAAAGGATGCCGCATGACCGACTTCCCCGATTTCGACGCCCTGCGCGCCGCGGTGGGCACCGAGTTCGGCCCGGGCGAGTGGCTCGAGATCGACCAGCGGCGCATCGACCTATTCGCCGAGGCGACCGGCGACCACCAGTGGATCCACGTCGATCCGGACCGCGCCGCGAATGGCCCGTACGGGGCCACCATCGCCCACGGGTTCCTCACCCTCGCGTTGCTCGCCCCGATCAGCCAGCAGCTGATGACGGTGCGGTCGGCCCGGATGGCGATCAACTACGGGCTGAACAAAGCGCGCTTCGTCAGCCCGGTGCGCGTCGGCAGCCGGGTGCGCGGCACCGTCACGCTCACCGCCGTCACCGACGTGCCCGGCGGCGTGCAGGCCGAACGGACCGTGACCATTACCGCCGAGGATGCGGACAAGCCGGCCTGCGTCGCCGAACACCTGGTCCGTTACCTGGACTGAGGGGGCACACTGATTCGCAACACCTCACTTGCCGATCGGCGAGTTCACTCGGCCGAGCAGTAGCGGGGCGACGCTTCGGGCTGTCCATGGTTCAGCGGACAGCGCGGGAACGATCACGACGGCGCCCCCGGATCCCGCGCCACTGCGCGACGACGGCTGAGCACTGCGCCATACCCTCGGGTTCGGGGCACACAGCTAAGGGGCGGTGAGCCGCTCGACGTCGGAAGCGCGGGAGCGGCACGCCGACGAACCGCGCGGCCGGCGTGCCGCTCCCCGGCCCACGCCGGGCTCGAGTCCAGCGACCTGCGGCGCCTCGCCGTGCAGCGGCTCGCCGACGGCCGGCGCCGCGACCGGGTGGGGAGAAAAGCGCCAGGCCCGCATGTCGGGGTTTCCCCCGGTCGGCGGAGGTGCTATACATTAGGGGAGGCTTACCTCGTTAGTCGAGGCTAACCTCAGCGGAAAGGTGATCCTGGCTGTGAGGCTTCATGTACGTCTGTATTTGTAACGCGGTGTCCGAAGGCGATGTGCACACCTGCGTTGCGGCGGGCGCCGACAGCATCCGCCAGGTGAAGAACGCCTGTGGTTGGAAACCCGGCTGCGGCAGTTGCACGGCGCGATTGGCCGAGGTGATAGGCCGCGCTCGGGCGACGACCGGAGCGCAACCCACGGCCGCCTGAAGCGACACACCAGGCGGTCTCTCCCGCGCTGCGCACTTTTTGTGCCACGATCGCTGCTATGGACGGCGACAAGGACATCGTGGCGTTGCTCAACGAGCAACTGACGGCCGAACTCACGGCGATCAACCAGTACTTCCTGCACGCCAAGATGCAGGAGAACTGGGGTTTCACCAAGCTGGCGCGGCACACTCGGCACGAGTCCATCGATGAGATGAAACATGCCGAGCTCCTCACCGACCGGATTCTGTTCCTGGAGGGGCTGCCGAACTATCAGAAGCTCAATCCGCTGCGCATCGGGCAGAGCGTGCCGGAGCAACTGCGGGCCGATCTGCAGATCGAGCTGGAAGCGGTGGAACGACTCCGGCGAGGCATCGAATTGATGCGTTCGCGCGGGGACGTGACTTCGGCGCGCATCTTCGAGCACATCCTCGAAGACGAGGAACAGCACGTCGACTACCTGGAGACCGAACTCGATCTGGTGGAGAAGCTCGGCGAGCCGCTGTACCTCCAGCGCTTCACCGAGACCCCGGACGACTGACCCGGCTTTCCGCCGCGCCACGCCGGGACTGCCCGGCGATGCCCTCCAGCGCTCGCCGCGCCGGGGCGTATCGCCGGGTCAGTTACTTCCGATGCTCGCCAGCCACCGAACAGCTACCGATCCAGCCTGGCGATCGTCCGGAGATGAAGGGCATCCTCGGGTCCGCGCCGGACGAAGCCGGGTCGTGAGCGACCGTCTCGCTCAGCGGTCCGGCCAGACGTCTTTCAGCCGCCGCGCCGCCTCGGCGGCCTGACGCACGCCGGCCGCGTGTGCGGGGGCCAGCGCGGCCGGGGCGAACACGTCGAGTCCGAACGCGGCGATGGCGTCGTTGTCGGGGACGATGGAAATCTCGGTGGCCGAACCCAATTCGCGATCACTGGGGATACGCGGGAACATGTGCGCCAAGGGTTCCGCGATCACCACGACATCGGCGCCCGCGGCGAGGTCGGCGTTGACCGGCGAGCGCAGCCCGCCGTCGACGTAGAGACTCCCGTCGATCGGAATCGGCGGGAAGACGCCCGGCACCGCGGTGCTCGACGCCAGCGCCGCGGGCAACGACGCCGCGCCGTCCCTGGTCCACGCCCGCAGGTCACCGGTGGTGATGTCGATCGCGGTGACGACGAGGTCGCGCTCGGGCCACTGCGTCACCCCGGCCAGCCCGCCGATACGCGCGATGTGCTCGTCCGGATCGCCGACCCGGGCGGCCAGCGCCAGCGCACCCGCCCGGCGACGCCCCTCAGCGGGATCCTGCCCGGGCGTGCGCAGCACGGCGAGGATCTCCCCCATCCGCGCCGGATCCGCGCGCACCGGCGCCGATGCCGAGGGCGGCCGCAACAACCGCGCCGGATCGCCACCATCGGCCAGCACCGCGCCGACCACCGCTCCGGCGGAGGTCCCCACGAAGCGGTCCGCCAGCGCCAAGTCGACACCGCTTTCCCGCAACCCGGTGGCCAACCCCGCCAACCACGCGATGCCGACCGGACCGCCCCCGCCCAGCACGAGCGCGACCGAAAACTCTCTGGGAACCACCGAGTCCGACATACCGCCAGCCTATCCGCACCGCGCCTGGCCGACGGCTGCTCGCCGAGCCGACTCGACGATCCTCGTAAGACCATCGTGCCGCCGCTGTGTCCGCGGCTACCCGACACGACGACCGTCCGCTGTATCAACTCCTGCCTGGGCATAACTCGCACCGATCGCGGACCGCTGTCGCGTATCGGACGGGAGGCGAGGAGCGCGCTCGGGTGTCTTCTCCGGTCTGATGTTGGGCGACGTCAGTTTGCCGGTGCGTGCCGATAACGTCGTGGCTCACCGCGATGCCGCACCGGCGCGGATCACCTCGACCGACAACTGCCGCCACGGCGACGTCAACCGGACCAGCTCGTCGACGGTCGGCTCGGCCGCCTCGGGCAAGTCGTGGCCCGGCCGGAAGTGGACCGTCGTCCCGGTCGTGCCGTCCGCGGCGACCGGCAGCAGATCGGTGACCGGGACGCCGTTCTCATAGCGTTGCGTCCAAGCTCCGTGCCGCCGGCGATTGGTGTGCACGAGCCATGGGCTCAGCGCCGCGACGACGGACATGCCACGGCGCGGATGACCGTCGGGCAGGCATTCCGCATCAGGGAAGTCGAAGAACCGCAGATCTTTCGTCGCCATGATCGGCTTCTTGACGTGGCGGCCGCCGGCGTCGATGCGGGTGTCGGTGCCTCTTCCATCGTCGGACACCGACACCGAACCATCGGTGTGCAAGGTCACGACGCACCGTCCGCCGTTCCCGCATGCGGCTTCGTCCGCCGCGTAGGCGACGACTTCGAGAATCAGGTGACGGATACCGCCGGGAGCCATCGCTTCCGGCTCGCGGCGAATCCGTTCCAGGTGGGCGAGGTCCACGGTGCCGGCCCAGTCGTGCGTCGTATTCTCCCAAGGGCTTCCAGTACCGTCCATGGCATCAGTAGAGCGCACTTCACCAGTAGACCGCCCATCGTTTCCGGGTCGCAGTGCCTGCGGGACGGTCTCGACGGCATGAATCCGACCGGGCTGCCGATCAGGGATGCCTCGACCAGCGAAGACCCTGTGGGATAACCGAATCCGTCATCCTGGGGTCGAGTCAGGGAGGCTGCTCATGCCAATCGGATATCGTCAGCGCAAATCGTTCGGACCGCTGAAGCTCAACTTCACCCAATCGGGGCTGTCGTCGGGGAGTATCAGAATCGGCCCCTGGTCGCGGAACTCCCGAACCAAGAAGAACCGTGTGGACCTGCCGGGTCCGCTGGGCTGGCGCCAGCGCTGAACAGCGCTGGACTTCACCCCAGGGTCGGACCGATTCAGGCCCAGATCCGCGACAGCGCCGAGCGGGCGTACGTCTGCTGGGGCGTCACGGTGATCAGGTCGCAGACCTCGACCAGTTGCGCCGGTACCGCATTGCCGAAGTGGTGCAGACCGGGAGCGATCACGGCGTCGACGCCGAACGTGCGGACGACGTCGACGAGGCGATCCACCGGTGCGTCGGTACCGGCGCCGAAGGTCACCGTCTTGCACAGCTCGTAACCCAGCCGCTTGGCCAAACTCCGCATCTGCGCTTCGTCCCAATCCTGGGACACACCCGAGACGTCTTTGCGGAGATATCCCAGCGCGGGTGGTTTGGCCCTCATCGGTGCTCCCTTGCCGCGATCGTTGCCGAAGTAGTCGAAGGCCTGCACTCCTGCGGCTCGCGCGGTTACGGCGCGGAGTGCAGGCTGAGCAAGTTATTGACATCATATGTTGTCAACAGCAGTCGATGTCAACATGTTCGGCGTTCGGCAAGCCAGCTTTCCGGCATCACCCGGATCGAGCGCACCGCCGAGAACCCGGCGGCGTCGGTGAAGCCCGTTCGGCTGTGAGACCAGTTGACCTGCAGCAACTTTCGTTGCTACTACCCGCACCGGCCGCGGTTGGGGGTGTCGGCTACTCCAGGATTCCGGTCTGCCTACCCGCTCCAGGCGCCTGAGTCATGGGCCGCCGCGCCAAGACCACGCCGAGGGCGATCATGCCCGCGCCGAGCACGAAGTGCAGCCAGTTGTCGGCCGTATCGAGCGGCACGAAGTTCGCGTCGCTGTCAGGGTTCACGACCAGTCCGTACAGCCACAGCACGAGATACACCACGCCGCCGCCGATGAGGAACGCGCGCGCCGACGCAGCAGTGCGCGCGGCCAGCACTCCGGCGATGCCGAAAGCCAAGTGGACCACGTTGTGCAGCACCGACACGCGGAACAGACCGAGCAACTGGGCCTGGGAGTGATGCCCCGCCCACTCGAGTTCGCCGTAGTCGGTCGTGATTCCCGGAATGAACCCCAGGATGCCGACCAGCAGGAACGTCGCTCCGACCGCCATGGCGGCGACCTGGAGCGGAGACCGCCGATCCGTTGTCGCGCCGGATGTGGAATTGGACATCGCCGAACCAGCCCTTCGCTGTGGGTTGACCTCCGTCCCCACCGTGCTACCCGGGCGAAAACGAGGCAAACAGCGAGCCCTCGGGCCACTGCGCGCGACGAACGAGTGGGACCTGAGACGCCACCCACACACGTGCGGTCACGGCGTGATCGTGATCCCCGTCTCCTCCGATCGCCGCACCGGACCCGAGTCGGCGATGTTCGCGCTGGCACACCCGTCCGCCACAAGATCAGTGGCGGGTTTCGGACGAAGCCGGGACACCTCGGCCCCGCGCCGAGGACTCGCGCGCGCCATCCGGTCGGTGAATACTGTCACCGACTCGAAAACAACTGTCCGCCTTGGTGAGCCGACGCAGTCTGTCAACCGGATGGTGATGCCAGGGAGGCAAGGGCCATGTTGGTCTGGTGTGTTGTGACGATGATCGTGGTCGTTCTGCTGGGCGCGGCCGCGTCGGCGATGGCATGGGATCCGCGGGGTAGCCGCCGCTCGGCTGCCGCCCCGCCGGTTCCGGCACCGGCGACCTCGGAATCCACCGCGGTGAACCCGAGTGACTGGCCGCGCACACAGGACACCCGACGTCCGGCCCGCACGATGGAAACGAGTTCACGCGCGCGGTAGCGCGATCCCCGATGCGACAGGCGTATCCGCAGATCATCACCCCCGCACGGGCGGGGCGAGCACGGAAACGGCCGAGGCGCTCGCGCACACACCGACGAAACTCGTGCGATGGGTG
Organism: Nocardia sp. NPDC019219; assembly: GCF_040632645.1. NCBI lineage: Bacteria > Bacillati > Actinomycetota > Actinomycetes > Mycobacteriales > Nocardiaceae > Nocardia > Nocardia sp. NPDC019219. The sequence goes on from NZ_JBEYCG010000007.1 coordinate 149,899, forward strand.
ACGCGACGCCTCGGCCGCGATCGCTACGGTCGGTTCAGCTGACGGAGACGCTGCCGCCCTTGGGCAGGTAACCGATCTTCTCCACGGGCAGCTCGCCGACCACGGAACCGGTGCAGTCCCTTCCGGAGTACAGCGTGACGGCACGATCGGTGCTGTTGACGACGGTGATCTGGAACGTGGTGTAGAAGGTGCCGTCGGTGTTCAAGCAGCCCACCGGATCCGCGTGCAGCTCACCGTTGATCCCCAGCGTGCCGACCGCGGCCTGCGCCGTTCCCGCCGACAGCATGGCCGCGGCCCCTGCCAGGGCGAGCGCACCGACAAACCCAGCAGTACGAATCATTCGTGCCTCCAGTTCTTTTCGATGTCGACCAACCCCGAAGCCGACGTCTCGTGAAAATGCGCCTGTGATTCTGTCACGAGTTCCGACCGGACGGAACCGTGCTGGTCCCGGCGCCGGGAGACACGACATCGCCCGGCCGGGCGCCGATCGCGTCCGGCCGGGCGAAAATCCGTGGTCAGGCGGCGGCGTGCGCGGCGCCCACCGTCCGCACGTCCCTGCGGACCCCGAACGCCACGACGATCTCCATGATGCCGAGGATGATCAGCCACACCCCCGCCAAGACGGCCAGCGTAGCCACCGACCGAACCGGCCAGACGATCAGGACGACACCCGCGGCCGCGGTCACCACGCCGAAGAACACCTGCCACCAGCGCCCGGGCATCGCGGGTTCCGAGATCGCCGCCGCCAGCAGCGCGATCCCGCGGAAGAGCCAGCCGATGCCGATCCACAGTCCCAACAGCAGGATCGAGGCCAGTTCGTCGCGGAAGCAGAACACGCCGACCACGATGGACAGCACGCCGATGATGAACGACAGCACCCGCAGCCCGGCACTGGCCGGCGCGCCGAAGGCCGCGATCAACTGCAGGAAGCCGGTGACCACCAGATAGATGCCGAAGACGATGCCCGCCGCCTGCAGGGTGATGTCCGGCCAGACCAGGATCAAGATGCCGAGGATCACCGCCAGAACGCCGGTGAGCAGAACCGTTTGCCACGCACGGCGGGCAAGAGACTGCAAGGGACCCTCTACCACGCTGTTTGTCGTCATGCATTGATGCTATAGCTGAGGTTCCGCGTTTTCTGATCATTTGCCGACCCGGCCGCACGGCGGTTGTTCGGCCGGTACCGCGGCGTTGCCCGGAGTTCACGTTTCGCCGTCCGGCCGGTCGGGTAGTCATCACGGAGTGACTCTTCGTTGGCGCCCCTGGGGTGAACGGGTGGGTCGGGGTTCGGTGAGACTCGGGTGGCTAGGAGAAGAGGGTGGCGGTTCTGCTCGTGTTGCAGGCGCGTGGGCTCGGTGATCTACTCACCGCGGTCCCGGCTCTACGTGCACTGCGCCGGGCCAAACCCCACGATCGCATCGTCCTGGCGGCACCGCAGCGGCTCAAGCCCATCGTCGACTTGATCGCCTCGGTCGACGCGCTGGTGCCGACCGCCGATCCGAGCAGTCTCCGCTGGGACGCGCCCCCACCCGAATTGGCGGTCAACCTGCACGGCGCCAGCGCGGAAAGCATCGTCATGCTGGCCAAGACCGACCCCGGACGCATCCTCTCCTTTCGCAACGCCGCGTTTCCCGAGCTACCCGGCCCCGAGTGGGAAACCGACATGCACGTTGTGGACCGCTGGTGTCACCTGCTCGAGTACGACGGCATCGGAGCCGATCGACGCAACCTCGGACTGGTACCGCCGGTGTCGACGACCAGCCGCCGCGACTGCGTGGTCGTGCACGTCGGCGCAGGCGCGCCGGCCCGCCGCTGGCCCCCGGACCGTTTCGCCGCGGTGGTGCGGCACTTGCTGGTCCTCGGGCGCGAAGTGGTCCTGACCGGCGACGAGAACGAACGCCAACTCGCACTGGGCATCGCCGCGCGGGCCGGGCTGCCGGTCGGCCGGGTGCTCGCCGGGGAACAGAACCTCATCGATCTGGCCGCCACGGTCGCCGAGGCGGCGCTGGTGATCTGCGGGGACACCGGCGTCGCCCATCTGGCCACGGCGTTCGGCACCCGCACCGTCCTGCTGTTCGGCCCCACGCCCCCGCGGTGGGCGGGCCCGCCCGCGCACCTGCTGGGCAGGCACGCGGTGTTGTGGAGCGGCCAGATCGGCGACCCGCACGCCGACACCCCCGACCCCGGGCTGTTGCAGATCGGGGTCACCGAGGTGATCAATGCGGTCGACAAACAGTTGAGCACGCGCAACTGGCCCCGCACGAACACCGACCGCCGCAAACCTGCGTATCGGCGCGTCGGATGACCGCCCCCCGACGCCACCCGGGATGACGCGTCCGCGGTTCAGGCGTTCGCGGTCGCGATCGCCGCGGAGTACGCGGCGATGGCACTCGGCCAGAACTGCTCGAGATAGTCACGGGCGTCGGCCAGGCCACGCGGATCCAAGGAGTACAGCCTCCGGTTGCCTTCCGGCCGCATCATGACCAACCGTGCCTCGCGCAGCACGCGCAAATGCTGGGAGACCGCCGAGCTGGTGACGCCCAGGTCGTGCGCGATGTCGCCGACCGAGCGCGGGTTCTGCGGCAAAGCCTCGAAGATAGCGCGCCGGGTCGGGTCCGCCAGCGCCGTCAGGGCACGAACTCCATTAGTCGCCACTCACATAGTGTGGGCGTCCGACGTTTCTCCGGTCAACAGTTGGGCAAGAGAGCGTATTCCCAGCTCATGCGCCGAACAGCGAATCATCGTTACCTACCCGTGACCGACGAGCTGGGCGTTCGATGCCCGGTGACGATAGCCACAGGATTGCCGACCGGCGCGCCGGCTCCCTTACGTTCGATGCATGCCCGTGACCTTTCCGTTACCGATTCGCCGGAGCGTGACCCGGCTGCGCCGCGACAGCGCCGCCGCCCGTGTCCTCGCCGCCGCCGCGGTCGTCACCGCCTCCGTCGGCATCCTCGCCGCGGCGCAGCAGGACCAGGACACCGACGCCTCCGCCCGCCTCGTCGCGGGCAAGATCGCCTCGGGCGAGATCCGCCCGGCCGAGGGCACGACGCAGTTCGCCGTCTTCGCCCCGGACCAGAACCAGGCGCCGCAAGCCGCCCCGCTGCCCGCACCGTGGGACCCGAACCGGATCGCCCAGGACTTCACCCCACCGAAGACCGTCCGTCCCGTGGCCGGCGTGCTCACCTCGAATTTCGGGACTCGCTGGGGCACGCTGCACGCGGGCCTGGATTTCGGCGACCCGCTCGGGGCGCCGATCGCCGCGGTCACCGACGGCGTCGTGATCGAGGCCGGACCCGCCTCCGGCTTCGGCCTGTGGGTGCGGGTGCAACAGGACGACGGCACCGTCGGCGTCTACGGCCACGTCAACGACATCCTCGTCGCCGTGGGCCAGCCGGTCCGCGCGGGCGACGTCATCGCGACGGTCGGCAACCGTGGCTATTCCACCGGCCCGCATCTGCACTACGAGGTCCACCTGCCCGACGGCGCACCGATCGACCCGCGTCCCTGGCTGGCCGAGCGCGGCATCGACGTCGGGTTCGCCGCGGAGGACTGATCCCGGACCCGTTCGTGGGACATGAGCCCGCGAACAAACTCGGCGACAATGCCGTCGCCCTCGACGGGGCCGCGAACGCAACGGCGCGTTCGCGGCCCTTTCCCGATCTCCCCACCATGCCGCCTCCCTGGTATCGCCGGGACGCTCGACCCGATACCGGGGTACTAGGCGCGAATGGCGCTGCGGCGGGACGCTGTGCGGGGTTCGCGGTTTCTACGTTCGGTCCATGTCCACAACACATTTCGCCACGGCGCCGCAGGGCGAGTCCTCGACGCCGCGATCGCGGGCGAGCACGACAGTGGCGGGGCGCGCGCGACTGCATCGACCGCTACTCGGCACGGTCACCGCGATGGCCGCGCTCGTCCTGTTCTGCCTGGCGGCGATGCTGGTCGACGCCCGCACGCTGCTCGGCGAGTCGGTCTGGCTCAAGCCGATGAAGTTCGGGCTGGCCTTCTTCCTCTACAGCCTCACTCTGGCATGGCTGCTGTCGTTGCCGCACAAGGGAAACCGCGCTACCTGGTGGCTGGGCACGGTATTCGCGGTGACCGGATTCATCGACGTCGGATTCATCGTGGTGCAAGCCGCCCGCGGCACCTTCAGCCACTTCAACACCCAGGACGACCCGGTGAACTCGATCGGGCAGGTGGTCTTCGCCTCCGGCGTGCCCGGCCTGTTCCTCGCCAATCTGATCATCGTGCTGATCCTGGCCTGGCAGCGGTTGGTGGACCGCCCGACAGCGCGGGCCATCCACGCCGGTCTGGCCCTGGCCGTCGTCGGCATGGCGCTGGGCTACCTGATGGGGTTCACCGGTAAGCAACTCGTCCGCGACAGCGACGGGCGCGTGGTCGAGTTGGCCGCGGGGCACACGGTCCTGGCCGACGCGGGCGATCTCGCCCCGCGCGACGCCATGGCGGGCATGCCGATCACGCACTGGAGCACCGTCGGCGGTGACCTACGCGTTCCGCACTTCGTCGGGCTGCACGGCATCCAGGTCCTGCTGCTGGTGGCTGTCGCGCTCGCCTGGCTCGCTCCCCGCTACCGCTGGCTGCGGCCAGAACGCGCCCGCGCCGCGGTCGTCGGCGTGCTGGCCGCCGGGTACGCCGGTGTGCTCGCGCTCGTCTTCTGGCAGGCGATGCGGGCGCAGTCGCTGGTCCACCCGGACGAGGCCACCTGGCTCGCGGCAGGCGGACTGGCCGCGACCGTCGGCGTGCTGCTCGGCGCGGTGTACCTCCGTCACCGCGGCGCCGGCGCGGGGCATCCCCGTTCGGCTGCGGAGCCGGTCAGCGGAGGCGTTCGGCGTCACGGGTGAGCGCGACCAGGGTCTTGCCGAGCGCGGCGAGTTCATCGGACGTCGCACCCTCCGCGATGGCGGTGGCGACGTCCTCGGCGGCGCAGCGGGCGGCGAACCAGCGATCGGCCAAGTCGGCCGCCTCCTGGGCGCTGAGCACAACCGCGTCGTCGGGGATCCCGGTCCCCTTCAAGCTGTTGCGATGTTCGTAGGCGCGTTGGCGACAGGACTGGCGGCAGTACCGGCGACGGCGGCCGGCCTCCGATTCCACGATCTCCCGCCCACACCACTGGCAGGACAAGCGGCGCGACATGACGCAGAACACTAATAGCCCGCGACCCGCGATCCGCTCACTGACCCCCGGAGAATCGCCCCGCATCGGGCATGGCGAGGCAGGCGTGCCGAGGGCACTACAATGGAACGGTTCACCGCGGCCGCGTCGGGAACTATCGGCGCAGGCCCGATCGTTGTACATCAAGTCCGGCGGATGCCCCGCGCACTCGTGCGGACACGGTCGCAGCGCACGAAGACTCGAGCACACAGGGAGAGGCACACCATGGCAGATCGCGTACTCCGAGGCAGTCGGCTCGGAGCGGTGAGCTACGAGACCGATCGCGACCACGACCTGGCTCCGCGTCGGATCGCCCGGTACCGGACCGACAACGGCGAGGAATTCGACGTTCCCTTCGCCGACGACGCCGAGATCCCGCCGACCTGGCTGTGCCGCAACGGCCAGGAGGGCGTGCTGATCGAGGGCACCACGCAGGAGACCAAGAAGGTCAAGCCGCCGCGCACGCACTGGGACATGCTGTTGGAGCGCCGCAGCAAGGAGGAACTCGAGGAGTTGCTCAAGGAGCGCCTCGAACTGCTCAAGACCCGCCGCCGCGCCTGACGGTTCGCGCGGTACGGAAACGGCCGCCGCATCGTTCGATGCGGCGGCCGTTCGCTGTCCGGGTCAGCGGCTGGCCACCTTGCGGTAGCGAAGCAGCGCCAGCGGCACGGCCACCACGAGGATCCCAACCGAGCAGGCCACCGCGTACTCGACGCAGTGGTCGGCGGCCCAGCCGCTGGGCGGGACGAAGGTGGGCGGCGAGTCGTTGTCGAACAACTTGCGTCCAGCCGCCGAGACCGCGGTGATCGGATTCCATTCGGCGATCGTGCGCAGCGGGCCGGGCAGGGTCTCGGCCGAGATGAACGCCGAGGAGATGAACGTCAGCGGGAAGAGCCAGATCAGCCCGGCGCTCTGCGCCACCTCGACGGTCGGTGACAGCAAGCCGGTCAGCGCGCCGACCCAGGACATCGCGAACGCGAACAGCAGTATCACGCCGAACGCCAGCACGGCGTCGGTGACGCTGCCGTGGATGCGCCACCCGACCACGTATCCGCACCCGACCATCACCGCCAGGCTGAGGATGTTGACCACGAGGTCGGACAGCGTGCGGCCCATCAGCACGGCCAGCCGCGACATCGGCAGCGCCCGCATCCGGTCGATGATGCCCTTCTGCAGGTCCCCAGCCAGCCCTACCGTGGTGAACGCGGCGTTGAACGCCACCGTCTGGGTGAAGATGCCCGCGAGCAGGAACTCCCGGTACTGGCCACCCCCGAGCGACGCGCCGAAGATGTAAGCGAACAGGAACACGAACATCAGCGGCTGAATCGTCGCGGTCACCAGCAGCGTGGGCACGCGCAGGATGGTCAGCAGATTGCGATGGGCCACGATCGCGCTGTCCCGGAACAACCGCAGCCGGGGAGCGGAATCCGGCTGCGCCGCGGCCTTTCTCGACCGCGGATCCGCCTTCGGGGCCGCCTCCCGCACCATTGCCGTACTCACGACATGATCTCCTCTGGTACGTCATCGGTCTCCGGTTCCGCGACGGGCGTGTCGCCCGGCTTGCCGGTGAGGGAAAGGAATACGTCGTCGAGGCTCGGCCGGTGCACGTTCGCGTCGACCACGCAGACGCCCGCGTCGTCGAGCCTGCGCAGCGCCTCCACCATGGTGCGCGAGCCGTCGCCGACCACCACCGACACCTCATCGGTGCCCGCCTCGTGCGCGGGGTTGCCGACGCCGACCTGCGCAAGCACGGCCAGCGCGGGTTCGGCGGCCTGCCCGGCGGCCAGGGTGACGGTGAGCCGGTCACCGCCGATCGAGGTCTTCAGCTCGTCGGCCGACCCGCGCGCGATGACCCGCCCGTGGTCGATGACCGTGATGCGGTCGGCCAGCAGATCCGCCTCTTCCAGGTATTGCGTGGTGAGCAGCACCGTGGTCCCGTCGTCCACGAGGTCGCCGATCACCCGCCACATGTCCAGCCTGCCGCGCGGGTCCAAGCCCGTGGTCGGCTCGTCCAGCACCACCACGGGCGGCCGGGCGACCAGCGCGCCCGCGAGGTCGAGCCGCCTGGCCATGCCGCCGGAGTACGTCCCCGCCCTGCGGTGCGCGGCGTAGTCGAGTCCGAGGGCGCCGAGCAGTTCGGTGGCCCGAGCGGTCGCCCGGCGCGGGGACATCCCGTACAGCCGGGCCACCATGCGCAGGTTCTCGTAGCCGGACAGGTTGGCGTCGACGGCGGCGTACTGGCCGGACAGCCCGATCCGCTTGCGCGCCGCCGAAGGATCGTGCAGCACGTCGACGCCCGCCACCCGCACCGACCCGGCGGAGGGCTTCAGCAACGTGGTGACGATCCGCACGGTCGTCGTCTTGCCCGCACCGTTCGGTCCGAGCAGTCCCATCACGGTGCCCGTGGGGATTCGTAGGTCGATCTCGTCCAGGACGCGGGCCCGGCCGTAGTTCTTCACCAGGCCGGTCACCTCGACCGCGAAGCTCACCTGTGCGTCTCCTTCGTCTCCAGCCACCTCCGCAGCACCGGCCCGATCACCGCCAGTGCGTCCGGCGTGGTCATCGCGGAGTGCGCGCAGCGCAGCTCGTGGTCGTGGACGGCACCGGTGACGTACGGCTGCCAGGCCTCGGCGCACCGATCGGGATCGGCCCGGTTGACCGGGTCGTCGCCCGCCGTGAAGAACAACAGGTCGCCGTCGAACGGGCGCGGCCGGAAGCTGTGCGCGAGCACGGTGCCGTTGTGGTAGCCCGCGTAGAGCCGTTCCAGATGCTCGACGGTCAGCGCCGCGAACGGCCCGGACCGGGCGCGCAGCAGCTCGGCTGCCTCTCGCAGGCTCAGGTCCGGATCGATTTCCGCGCCGAGTTCGTCGCTGCCGAACTCGCCGACGATCTCGGCGACGCTCGGGGTCGCCTGGTCGAGCAGGTCGTCGGACAACCGGTAGCTGTCCATCATGGACAGCAGCGCGACCTCGTCGCCGGCCTCCTGCAACTGCACCGCCATCTCCTGGGCGATCAGTCCGCCGAGCGACCAGCCGAGCAGGTGGTAGGGGCCCTCCGGCTGGATCCGCTTGATCGCGGCCACGTAGTGGCGCGCGGCCTCGCCGATCGTCGCGTGACCGTCCTGCCCCGCGACGTGCGGAGCCTGCAAGCCGTAGACCGGCCGGTCCGCCGGGAGGTGCGCGAGCAACCCCGAGTAGCACCAGGCCAATCCGATCGCGGGATGCACGCAGAACAGCGGCGCGCGGCTGACCTCGGTGCTCGGCCGGATCGGCAGCACCGGCGCCAGCATCGCCGCCACCGCGGCGCCCGAAGTGGCGTCCGCACCGTCCAGCCGCGCCGCGATCGCCGCGGGCGTCGCGTCGCCGAACATCAATTGCACCGGCAGGTCCAGGCCCGACTCCCTGACGTGCGCGACGACCTTCGTGGCCAGCAGCGAGTTGCCGCCGAGTTCGAAGAAGCCGTCGTCCACACCCACCGACTCCACACCGAGCACCTCGGCGAAAGCGGCGCACAGCGCTTCCTCGGTCGGGGTGGAGGGGGCGCGATAGCCCTCGCCCGCGGTGAACACCGGCTCCGGCAGTTTCGCGCGATCCAGCTTGCCCACCGGGCTCAGCGGCACCTCGTCGAGCAGCATGATCGACTGCGGCACCATGTAGTTCGGCACCAACCGGGTCAGGTGCGCGGTCAACTCGGCCGCGGTGAGCGTCACTCCGTCGCGCGCTTTCACATACGACACCAGCGCGGTCGCCCCGGCCGGAGTGCGATGCCCGATGGTGGTCGAGAACGCCACCGCGCCGTGGCGGGCGAGCGCGGCGTCGACCTCGCCGAGTTCGATGCGGAAGCCGCGGATCTTGACCTGATGGTCGGTGCGGCCGACATATTCGATCTCCGGCGCGGCATCGGCCGACGTCCCGTTCTCCCGCTGCCCGGCCCACCAGCGCACCAGATCGCCGGTGCGGTACATCCGCTCCCCTGGTTTGCCGAACGGGTTGGCGACGAACCGCTGGGCGGTCAGTCCCGGACGGTTCAAGTAGCCGCGGGCCAGCGCGTCACCGGCCAAGTGCAGTTCGCCGGTCACCCCGAGCGGAGCCGGATGCAGGCGTGCGTCGAGGATCGCCGCGTTGACGCCGCGGATGGGTCCGCCGATGGTGATCGGCTCGCCGGGCGCCATCGGCTGCGAGATGACGGTGACGATGGTGGTCTCGGTCGGGCCGTAGACGTTGTACAGGTTGCGGCCGGGCGCCCACCGGGTCACCAGGTCCGGCGGCAGCGCCTCGCCGCCGACCAGCACGTGCTGCAACTCGTGCAGACCCCGGGGGTCGACCGTGCCGAGGGCGGAGGTGGTGATGAACGCGTGGGTGATCCGCTCCGCGGCGAAGACCTGCCGCAGTTCGTCGCCGCCGACCACACCGCCGGGCGTGATCACCAGGGTCGCCGCGCCGCCGAGGGACAGCAGCAGATCCAGCATCGCCGCGTCGAAGCTCGGCGTGGCGAAGTGCAGCACCCGGCACCCCGGCTGGACATCGAACCGGTGCGCGGTCTCGGCGGCGAAGTTCGACAGTCCGCCGTGCGTGACCATCACGCCCTTCGGCGTGCCGGTCGAGCCGGAGGTGTAGATCACGTACGCCGGGTTGTCGATGCGCAGCGGAGCGAGACGCTCGGTATCGGCGACCGGCGCGTCCGAGGCGTCGAGCACCGCACCGCGGAACACCGGATCGTCGAGCACGATCCATTCGGTGTCCTCGGGCAGTTCCCGGCGGTAATCCGCCAGCGTGATACCCAGCGCCGCACCGGAATCCGACAACATGTGCGCGATGCGCTGCTGCGGGTACAACGGGTCCACCGGCACGAACGCCGCTCCGGCCTTGGCCACCGCGAGCACCGTCGCCACGGACTCGATCGATCGCGGGATGCCCAGTGCCACCAGGGTTTCCGGGCCGACGCCGCGGTCGATCAGCACGCGCGCCAAGCGGTTCGTCCAGCGATCCAGCGCGTCGTAAGTCACCTCCGTACCGTCGAAGACCAGGGCGATCGCCGCGCGATCGACGCTCGCCGCCCGCTCGAACACCTCGGGGAAGGTGATCGGGCGGTCCGGTTTGCCCCCGCGCACCGGGGCCAGCCCCGACCACTCCGCCGGGTCGAGCAGCTCCAGATCGCCCACCGCGGTGGTCGGGCTCGCGGCGATGGCGGCGAGCAAGCGCGCCAGGCGCTTGCCGAGCCGCTGCGCGGTCGGCTCGTCGAACAGATCCGTCGCGTAGTTCACCGCCACGGTGATGCCGGCCGGATCCCGCTGCGCGGTCTGCGTTTCGGTCAGGGTGAACTGGAGATCGAACTTGGCGATCCCGGTGTCGATGTCGGCGGCCTCGACGCGCAGCCCCGGCAGTTCCAGCCCGCCGACCGGCTCGTTGCGGACCGAGAGCATCACCTGGAACATCGGATGGTGCGCCTGGGACCTGGCCGGGTTGAGCACCTCCACCAGCCGCTCGAACGGCAGGTCCGCGTGCGCGAAGGCGTCCAGGTCCGTCTCGCGCACCGCGTGCAGCAGGTCGGTGAACCGGACGCCCGGATCGATCCGCGTGCGCAGCACGAGCGTGTTGACGAACATGCCGATCAGCCGGTCCAGGGCGGGATGGCCACGGCCCGCGATCGGGGTGCCGACGGTGATGTCGTCGGTGGCGGTCATCCGGTGCAGCAGCACCGCGAGCGCCGCGTGCAGGACCATGAACAGGCTGACGTTGTTGCTGCCCGCGATCGCTTGCAGCTCGCGATGCGTGACCGGGTCCACCGTGCACTCCACGGTGCCGCCCCGGTAGGACGGGGTGGGCGGACGCGGACGGTCGGCAGGGACGGTGAGCAACTCGGGGATGCCGTCCAGAGCCTGCCGCCAGTAGTCCAGTTGCCCGTTCACCGCCGAGTCCGGGTCGTCCTCGCTACCGAGCACCTCCTGCTGCCACAGCGTGTAGTCGGCGTACTGGACCTCCGGCTCCGCCCAGGCCGGCGCGTCGCCGTCGCATGCCGCGCGGTAGGCGACGGCGACGTCGGCGGCCATCGGCTCGAGCGACCAGCCGTCCATCGCGATGTGGTGCGCGACCACGACGAGAACGTGCTCGGCGGGCTCGTCGGCGCGGGTCGGCACCGCGATCAGCGCCGCACGGATCGGTACGGCGGTGGCCAGATCGAATCCCGGTGCGGCGAAACGCCGAACGGCGGCCTCGATCTCGTCCGGGTGCGCTGTCATCCGGGTCAGCGGGATCGCGGCCTCGGCCGGGTCGAGCACGACCTGCGCGGGCGAGCCGTCGGTCTCGGGGAACACCGTGCGCAGGGTTTCGTGCCTGGCCTGCACCTCGTGCAGCGCGGAAACCAACGCGCCGACGTTCAGGTCACCGGTCATGCGCAGCACGAGCGGGACGTTGTAGGCGCCCGCCGAGTGTCCGCCGCTCGGCCCGCCGCCGGCGTTGAAGCGGTTGAGGAACCACAGCCGCCGCTGGGCGGCCGACAACGGGATGCGTTCGGGACGCTCCCGGCGCACCAGGGCCGGGCGGTCCGCGTCGGACCCGGCGCCCGCGTCCAGCAGCTCGGCCAGTCCGGCGACCGTCGGCGTGGCGAACACGGTGCGCACGGCGAGCCGCACGTTCGTCGCGGCGGCCAGCCGCGCGACGAGCTGGGTCGCCAGCAGCGAATTCCCGCCGATATCGAAGAAGCTGTCGTCGGCGCGCACGCCGTCGGCCCCGATCAGTTCACCCATCACCGCGGCGACCAAGCGCTCGGCGTCGGTTCCCGGCTCGCGTCCGGTCGAATCCCCGGTGAACCGCGGTTCGGGCAGCGCGTCGACGTCCAGCTTGCCGACCGGAGTCAGCGGGATGGTGTCCAGCACGGTGATGCCGGAGGGCACCATGTGCGTGGGCAACCGGCGCCCGACGAAAGCGCGCAGCGTTTCGATGTCCACTCCGGCCGCGCGGTCGGCGGGCTGGACGAAGGCGACGATGCGGTCCGCCCCCGCGATGCGGCGCACCTCGGTGTGCGCGAATCGCACCGACGGGTGTTCGCCGAGGGCGGCGGTGATCTCGCCGAGCTCGACGCGGAAACCGCGCAGCTTCACCTGGTGATCGCTGCGGCCGAGGTAGACCAACTCCCCCGAAGCGTTCCAGCGCACCACGTCACCGGTCCGGTACATCCTCGCGCCCGCCGGGCCGTACGGGTCGGCCACGAAACGTGTTGCGGTGAGCCCGAACCGGTTGAAATATCCGCGCGCGACGCCGGGCCCCGCGAGGTACAACTCGCCGGGGACGCCGACCGGAACGGGACGCAACCGCTCGTCGAGCACCAATCCCTGGGCGCCCCGCACGAGGCTGCCGATGGTGATCGGATCGCCGACGCCCAGCGGGCCGGAGATCGTGATCACCACCGTGGTCTCGGTGGGCCCGTACACATCGCACATCACCCGTCCCGGCGCCCAGCGTGCGACCAGATCCGGCGCCACGGCCTCACCGCCGACCATGAGGGCGCGCATGTGCGGCAGCGGCCAGCGTTCGTGGTCGATCGTGGCCAGCGCGGCCGGCGTCATGAAGCCGTGCGAGACCCGCTCGCGTTCCATCAAGGCGGCCAGTTCGTCGCCGCCGTAGATGTCGGTCGGGCAGATCACCATGGCCGCGCCCGCTCCCAGCGCGATCAACAGATCCAGGATCGCCGCGTCGAAGCTCGGCGTCGCGAAGTGCAGGGTACGGGAATGCTCCTGGACACCAATGCGGTCGCGGAGTTCGTCGGCGAGGTTGGACAGGCCGCTGTGGGTCACCGCGACGCCCTTGGGCGTGCCGGTCGATCCCGAGGTGTAGACCAGATAGGCCAGATCCGCCACCTGGACGGTGCGCGAGCGCTCGTGGTCGTGGATCGGCGCGTCGTCGTGGCCGTCGAGTTCGGCGGCGAACTCGCGACGATCCAGCAGCAGCCACTCGGTGGCGCGGCCTTCCGGGGCGCCCGCGCGCAGCTTCTCCACGTGCGCGCTGACCGTCAGACCGGTAGTGCAGCCGGAGTCGGCGAGCATGTGCCGGATGCGGTCGGCGGGGTACTTCGGGTCGACGGGTACGAACGCTGCTCCGGCCTTGGCGGCCGCCAGCATCGCCACCACCGAGTCGATCGAGCGGGTGAGCCCGAGCGCCACCCGGGTTCCCGGACCGAGTCCACGCGCGATCAGCGCGCGCGCCAAGCGATTGGAGCGCCGGTCCAGCTCGGCGTAGGTCAGTGACGTCGTGCCCGCGCACAGCGCCGTGTTCTGCGGATACCGCTGTGCGGTGGCGGTGAAGTACGCGGCCAGCGTGCACGGCGGTGCCGCCTGCCCGCCCCGCGCCGGGGCGAGTGTGCGGCGCTCGTGATCGGTGCGCGCGTCGACGTTCCGGATCAGCACGTGCGGGTCGCCGGTGACGGCGGTGAGCACGCGCAAGAATCGGTCCGCCAGCGTCTCGATCGTCATCGCGTCGAAAAGCTCGGCGGCGTAGACGAATTCGAACACGCCCTCCGCCGCGTCCGCGACGGATCCGGGCGCGCCCGTGTCGTTCGCGACGCGCAACTCCAGGTCGAACTTCGCCAGCGCGATGTCCAGTTCCTCCGCGCGCAGGGCGAGGCCGGGCAACTCCAGTGCGGGCACCGGGGTGTCCTGGACGCTCAGCGCCACCTGGAACAGCGGGTGCCTGCCCGAAGTGCGCGCGTCGGCGCCGAGTTCGTCCACGATGCGCTCGAACGGGATGTCGGCGTGCGCCATCGCGGACAACTCGGTGTCCCGGTCGGCGCGCAACAGGTCGGTGAAGTCGCGGTCCGGGTCCACGTCGGAGCGCAGCACGAGCGTGTTCACGAACATGCCCACCAGTCCGTCGAGCTTGGTGTCGGTACGTCCCGCCACCGGCGTGCCGATCACGATGTCGCGCCCACCCGTGACGCAGCGCAACAGCACCGCGAACGCCGAACGCAGCACCATGAACTTGCTGACGCCCTGCTCGCGGGCCAGCGCGGAGAGCCCGCGCTGCACTCGCTCCGGCACCGTGAAGCGCACCGTCCCCGCCTCCTGCGTGGGCTCCGCGGGACGCGGCCGGTCATAGGGCAGCGGAAGCTGATCGGGGATGTCGGCCAGCGCGGTGCGCCAGTACTCCAGCTGGGTCGCCGCCGCGCTGCCCGGATCGTCCTCCTCGCCGAGGCAGGCCCGCTGCCAGAGCCCGAAGTCGGCGTACTGCACCGGCAGCGGCGTCCACGCCGGCGCGACGCCCTCGTGCCGTGCCGCGTAGGCCGCGGCCAAATCCCTGGTCAGTGGACCGAGCGACCAGCCGTCGGCGGCGATGTGGTGCACCACCACGCCGAGCAGGTAGCGCTCGGGCGCGGTGCGCAGCAGCGACAGACGCAGGGGCACCTGGGTGGTGAGATCGAAACCGCTGTGCGCCAGAGCTTCCAGCGCGGCCTTCGCGCCGGAGTCATCGATGTCGGTGACCACCACTTCCGGCACCGCCCGCTCGACCGGCAGCACCACCTGCTGTGCGCCTTCGGCGTCCTCCGGGAAGACGGTGCGCAGGACCTCGTGCCGCCGCACCACGTCGCCGAGCGCTTCGCGCAGCGCGGGGACGTCCAGATCACCGGCGACGTGGATCACGAAAGCGATGTTGTAGGCGCTCGATTCGGGCGCGAATCGGTTGAGGAACCACAAACGCTGCTGCGGCAGCGACAATGGAATACGCCCTGGACGCGGCGTCTGCACCGCCAGCGCCGGACGCTGCGTCCGGGGCGCTCGGTCCAGTTGCCCGGCGACTCCGGCGACGGTGGGCGCCTCGAAGATCGATCGCACCGGCAGCTCCACACCGAACTCAGCGTGCAGCGCGGCGGCGAGCCGGGTGGCCAGCAGCGAGTTGCCGCCGAGATCGAAGAAGCTGTCCTCGGCGCCGACGACGGGACGTCCGAGCACTCCGCCGAAGATGCCCGCCACACCGAGCTCCAGCGCGGTGCGCGGCGGGCGAGAAGTACCCGCGGCCCCGAACTCCGGCTCCGGCAGCGCCTTCCGGTCCAGCTTGCCCGCGGGCGTGACCGGAATCTCGTCGAGCACCGCCACCGACGCCGGGACCATGTAGCCGGGCAGTCGCCCACGGGCGGTCTCCAGCACGGCCCGCGCCTCGATCGGCCGGTCGGCCGTGACGTACGACGCCAGTCGTACCTGACCGTGCTCGTCGGTGTGCACGACGGTGTGCGCGAACCGGACGCCGGGATGCAGCCGCAGCACGTTGTCGATCTCGCGCAGTTCGATGCGGAAACCGCGGATCTTGATCTGGTCGTCCGCGCGGCCGAGGAACCGCAGCTGTCCGGACCGCTCCACGACGACCAGATCGCCGGTGCGGTACATCCGCTCCCCGCGCCTGCCGTGCGGGTTGGCCACGAACCGCTGCGCGGTCAGGCCGAAACGTCCGTGGTAGCCGCGAGCGACGCCCGGACCCGACACGTACAGCTCGCCCGGCGTACCAGGCGGAACCGGATGTAAACGATTGTCCAGCACGAACAGTCGCATGCCACGCACGGGAGAACCGAGCGGCACCGGACGGCCCGGCTCCATCGGCCCGCTCGCGGTCGCCGCGACGGTGGCCTCGGAGGGGCCGTACATGTTGTGCATGCGATGCCCGGTCGTCCAGGTCTCGACGAGTTCCTCCGAGCAGGCGTCACCGCCGACGATCACCGTCGTCAGCTCGGCGAGGTCCTCGTTCGGCACGGTGGCCAGCGCGGCGGGCGTAACGAAGGCGTGGGTGACCCGCTCCGCGCGCAGCAGTGCGGCCAGTTCGGCGCCGCCGTACATGCCCGCCGGGGCGATGACCATCGTGGCGCCCGCGGCGAAGCCGAGCAGCATCTCCAGCACCGACGCGTCGAAGCTGGGCGAGGAGAAGTGCAGCGTCCGCGCCGCGTCCGAGATGCCGAACAGGTAGTTCTGCTCGCCGGCCAGGGACGCGATACCCGCGTGGGTCACGACGACCGCCTTCGGCGTGCCGGTGGACCCGGAGGTGTAGATGAGGTAGGCCGGATGACTCACCCGCATCGGATGGTGCCGGTCGTCGTCGGTGATCGGATCCGCCGAGTGATCGGCGAGTTCGGCGCTCAGTTCGGCGGAACCGAGCACCAGCCAGTCGACCTCGGCCCTGCGGTGCCTGCCCCGCGCCGCGGGCCAGGCGGGCATGGCCGCCGACGATTCCGGATCGGTCAGGCCGAGCATCGCCCCGGAGTCACCGATCATGTGGGCGATGCGCTCACCTGGGTAGTTGGGGTCGATCGGCACATAGGCCGCGCCGGTTTTGGCGACGGCCCACACCGCGGTGATCGCGTCGAGACCGCGTGGCAGCGCGATCGCGACGACCGTCTCGGGCCCGGCGCCGTGCTCGATCAGCGCGCGCGCCAGCCTGTTCGAGCGCTCGTCGAGTTCGCGGTACGTGGTGTCCGTGCCCAAGTAGCGGACCGCCACCGCGTCCGGCAGCCGGCGCGCGGTGGCGGTCAGCAGGGTGGCCAAGGTGATCGAGGGCTCGGCGGGCGCGCCCCCGATGGGCACCAGGTTCTCGGTTTCCCTGCGGTCCAGGATCGGCAGGTCGCCCACCGGCAGTTCGGGGGCGGCCACGCCGCCTGCCAGCACCGCGATGAACCTGCGGGCGAACGACTGCACGGTGTCCCGATCGAAAACGTCTGTGGTGTAGCCGAATTCGGCGGAGAGCGGTCCGTCGCCCGAGTCGTCGTGGACGACCAGCTGCAGATCGAACTTCGCGACGTCCGAGGCGATGGGCAGCACCTCCGCGCGGACACCGGGCAGATCGATCCGCAGGTCGGGAGCGTGGTCGTAGGACAGCATCACCTGGAACAACGGGTGCCGCGCGGGGGATCGCTCCGGGTTGACCACCTCGACCAGCCGCTCGAACGGAACGTCGGCGTTGGCGAAGGCGTTGAGATCGGTCTCGCGCACCACGTCCAGCATCCGGTCGAACCCGGCCGCCGGGTCGACCGCGGTGCGCAGGACGAGGGTGTTGACGAACATGCCGACCAGATCGTCGAGCGCCGGATCGGAACGGCCCGCGATCGGGGTACCGATCGCGATGTCACCGCTCGCGCACAGCCGCGACAGCAGCGTCGCCAGCGCCGCGTGCAGCACCATGAACATGCTCACGCCGCGGCTGGCCGCGAGTTCGATGGCAGCACGGCGGATCTCGGCCGGGATGGCGAATTCGACCCGGCCGCCGACGGTCGATCTGCGCAGTGGGCGCGGACGGTCCAGCGGCAGATCGAGCTGTTCGGGCAGTCCGGCCAGGGCCTTGTGCCAGTGGGTGAGCTGACGGCTGAGCGCGCTGGCCGGATCGGACTCGTCGCCGAGCAGTTCGCGCTGCCAGAGCGCGAAGTCGGCATACTGCACCGGCAGCTGCGTCCACTGCGGCGCGACACCGTTCGCGCGCGCGGCCACCGCCGTCATGAGGTCCTTGGCCAGCGGTGCGATGGACCAGCCGTCACCGCAGATGTGGTGCAACACGATGAGGAAGACGTGCCGCTGCGGGCCGGTGCGGTAGAGCGCCACCCGGATCGGGGCCTGGCTGCGCAGATCGAAGCCGTAGCCGGCGTATTCGGTCGCCAGCTCGGCCACGTCGGCGTCGGTGACATCGATCGGGTCGAGCGTCAGCGGGATCGCCGCGGCCGGGTGGATCAGCTGGTAGGGCCCCTCCGGCGCCTCGGGGAAGGTGGTGCGCAGGCTCTCGTGCCGTTCGATGACGTCCACCAGCCCCGCGCGCAACGCGGCCACGTCCAGCGGTCCTTCCACCGCCACCGCCAGCGGCATGTTGTACGCGGCGGCATGCTCGGAGAACCGGTTCAGGATCCACAACCGCTGCTGCGCCTGCGACAACGGAATCCGCTCCGGGCGCTCGGCCGGCGCCAGGCGCGGCGAGGACGCGTCGGTGGTCTGCATGGCGAAACGCCGGGTGAGCGCCTCGATCGTCGAGGCCTCGAACAGATCCCGGATGGTCAGCGCGGTACCGAGCGCGGCGTTGATCCGGGACACCGCCCGTGCGGCGATGAGCGAGTTGCCGCCCAGGTCGAAGAAGCTGTCCTCGATGCCGACCTCGGTGTCGAGCACCTCGGCGAAAATGCCTGCGAGCACCCGCTCCACCTCGGTGCGCGGTTCGGCGATCGGCCCGATCGAACGCGTGCCCGGCGCGGGCGCGGGCAGCGCCTTGCGGTCGATCTTGCCGTTGGCGCTCAGCGGCAGCTCGTCGAGTTCCATCAACGTGGAGGGCACCATGTATCCGGGCAGCGTGTGCCGCAGCGCGGTCAGCAGCGCGGCCGTGTCCAGACGGGCCTCGTCGTCCTCCTGCTTCGCCGCGACCACGTAGGCGACCAGTTCGTCACCGGTGCGGCCGGTGTGCGCCACGCACACCGCGCGAGCCACCCTCGGGTCGTCGAGCAGAGCGGCCTCGACTTCGCCCAGTTCGATGCGCAGACCTCGAATCTTGACCTGGAAGTCGCTGCGGCCCAGATACTCCAGTACACCCGGCTCGGCGCCGGAACGGCCGATCTGCCAGCGCGCCAGGTCGCCGGTGCGGTACATCCGCGCACCCGGGGTGAAGGGATCGGCGACGAACCGGTCGGCAGTCAGCCGCGGCTGTCTTAGATAGCCGCGGGCCAGCTGGACCCCGGCCAGGTACAGTTCCCCGACCACGCCGGGCGGGACGGGCTGCAGCCGATCGTCCAGCACGTAGGTCTGGGTGTTCCACACCGGCGAACCGATGGGCACGGCGCTCGCGTCGGGCGGGCAGGCCCAGTAGGTGACGTCGACGGCGGCCTCGGTCGGGCCGTACAAGTTGTGCAGTTCGGCGGCGGGCAATGCCGCGTAGAACTCCCGCACGGCGGCCGCGGGCAGCGCCTCACCGCTGCAGAACACCCGATGCAGGCAGGCGCAGCCGTCCAGATCGGCCTCGGTGACGAACACCGATAGCATGGACGGCACGAAATGCGCTGTGGTGATGCCCTTTTCGGCGATGATCCGGGCCAGGTACGCCGGGTCGCGGTGTCCGTCGGGGGCGGCGATCACCAAGCGCGCGCCGATCTGCAAGGGCCAGAAGAACTCCCACACCGAGACGTCGAAAGTGGCCGGGGTCTTCTGCAGGACTGCGTCGTCGCCGCCGAGCGGATACTCGTGCTGCATCCAGCGCAGGCGGTTGACGATGGCCGCGTGCGTCACGCCGACGCCCTTGGGCTTCCCGGTGGATCCCGAGGTGAAGATGACGTAAGCGAGGTGGTCGGGGCGCAGCGCGCACCGGCGGTCGGCGTCGGTGACCGGCGCGTCGTCGAACCCGGAGACCCGCGCGGTGTCGATGTCCAGCCGGGCGACCGCCGCGGGCAGCTCCACGTCGTCGCGGCTCGCCGTGAGCACGCACAGCGGTTCGGCCTGACGCACGATCTGCCCGATCCGTTCGGCCGGATGCTCGGTGTCCAGCGGCAGGTACGCGGCTCCCGCTTTGACGATCGCGTACATGCCGACCACGAGGTCGAGACTGCGGCGCAGGCACAGTCCGATCGTCGTGTCGGGTCCGGCGCCGCGCGCGATGAGCAGCCGGGCCAGCCGGTTGGCGCGGGCGTCGAGTTCGGCGTAGGTCAGCGCCTCGTCACCGAACTCGAGTGCGATCGCCTCCGGGCCGGCCGCCACACGCTCGGCGAACAGGCTCGCGAGCGTGCCTTCCTGCCGGGGCGCCTCGGTGGCGTTCCACCCGCGCAGCACCTGTTCCCGTTCGGCGTGGGTGATCGCACCGAGCGACTCGGCAGGCAGGCCCGCATCCGCGGCCAGGAACCGGCCGAGGAAGTCGAGATAGCGCGCGTGGTGCACGTTGACCTCGGCCTCACCGTAGAGGCGGGGGTTGGCTTCGAAGTCGACGTGCAGGCGGCCGCCCGCGCCGTTGTAGACGTTGACCGAGAGATCTTCCACCGGGCCGGTGGCCAGCACGTGCATGGAGCCGACCAGGCTGCCGAAACGCAGCTCGTTGTGGAACAACATCAGGTTGACCATCGGGCCGAAGAATCCGCGAGCGTCGCGCGAGTAGCCGCTGTCGCGCCGGATGTCGTCGTGCCGGTAGCGCTGGTGCCGCAGCGCGCCGGTGATCTGGAGTTCGGCCGCCTTCACCAGGTCGCCGATCGTGGTCGCCTCGTCGAATCGCAGCCGAATCGGCACGACGTTGGAGATCACGCCCGCCGAGCGGCGCAGCGACACCGTGGTGCGCGCCGAGACCGGCAGGCTCAGCACCACGTCCGCGTTGCCCGTCACCGATCGCACGTAGGTGGCCAGCGCGGCGACGAACACCGCCGAGTCGGTGGTGTTCCACGCGCTGGTCGCCGCGCCGATCGCGGCATGGCGCTCGTCGTCCAGCACCGCGGTGGCGAGCCTGCGGCCCGCGTCGTGGTTGGCGGCGCCGAGCCGGGTGCCGCCGAGACTCACCGGCTCGCCGACACCGGACAGCTGCTCGAGCCAGTACTCGCGATCGTTCTGGAAACGGCCGGATTCGTGGTAGCGCGCCTCGTCGGCGTAGATCTCGGCCAGGGCGGTGGCCCGCGAGGCGACCGGCTCGGTCTGGTTCTCCAGCGCGGTGTAGATCTCCGCGGTGCGGGTGAGCGCGTTCATCGCGCCGTAGCCGTCGATGACGATGTGGTGGGCGAACGAATACCAGATGTAGTCGGAGTCGCCGATCCGCAGCACCGCGTTGGAGGTCAGCGGATCGCGTTCCAGATCGATCGGCGAACTCGTGTGCTCGTGCATCCAGCGCAGCGCCGCGGCGTACGGGTCGGCCTCGCCGCGCAGGTCGATACGGACCCATCCCGGACGGTGCACCGGATCCACGATCTGATACGGAGTGCCATCCACCTCTATCAAGCGAACTTGGCCCACCTGGGTCTCGGCCCCGAACCGCTCGATCGCGTACAGCAGCCGTCCCTCGTCCAGGTCCCCGTGTATCTCGACGTACTGGGAGATCGTCAACGGTACGTCGGGCCGGATGCGCTGCGCGTACCAGAGAGCGGTCTGTGCGGGTGACAGCGCAAACGGTTGAGCCGAGAATTCGCCGGATGAACATTGGTCGACGCGATCCGTGGCCAATGAACTCATCAATCACTCCGTTCTGCCGCTGTTGACGCAACTCCCCGAGCACCGTCCCAGCAAGCGCACGCGCCTACCGGAGGACGTGATCCACGCCCTATGATTCGGAGCATCGCTTCAGCCGGATTGCCGACGTATTGGATTTGTTTCACATCCAACGTCCTTGGCAGAAGGCCACTTTGGTTGGTTACATTTCCGCAAACATTGCGACTCAACTAGGTCGAGCTGAACCAAAACGGGTCCTGACCAGACTGTTCGATGGTACTCCGACGATCGATTTCATTGCCAGGCGAACAATGCGCAACTCAATTCCGTACCATTGCTTTCGGGCCGACGGGGGACGGAACAAACCTGACGCTCGGTTATCGGTGGCCCGACGGGAGGTGTTACCGACTATTTGCGGCTCGCCGAGCCATTCGCGGATCCTCCCGCGCGGAGCGGCCGCCGGAGGGCCGCCGCCAGCGCCGCCGAAGCCGTCAGGACGACGAAAACCCGCTCCGGTGCGGGGCCTATTCGCGTCGCGAGCGTGCTGTCCGCGCGCAGCGGCAGCTCGGCGACCAGGGCGGCGGGCACGAATAACGCGGTTTCCTGCCGCACGCTGCCGTCGGCGGCGATAATGGCGCTGACACCCGACGTGGCCGCGACGACCAGGGCTCTGCCGTGCTCGACGGCACGGATGCGGGACATGGCCAGCTGCTGATAGGTCATCTCGCTGTCGCCGAAGGTGGCGTTGTTCGTCGGCACGGTGAGCAGCTGGGCACCGGCCCGCATCGCGTCTTCGAACGACCGGTCGAAGGCGACCTCATAGCACGTTGCGACGCCGATGTCGATACCCGCCGCGCGCACCACGCCGTCGCCATGTCCCGGCACGAAATAACCCGCGCGATCGGCGTATTCGGAGAAAAGCCGGAAGAAGCCGCGCATCGGCAGGTACTCTCCGAACGGCTGGATGATCTTCTTGTCGTGCCGCTCACCTGGGCCGTCCGCGCCGTTCCACACCATCACCGAGTTGGTCGTGGTCCGATCCGAGTTGATCAGCACGGCGCCGACCAGGATGGGTGCGCCGATCCGCTCGGAGGCCGCGGTGATCAGGGCGGCCGCGTCGGCGTTGCGCAACGGGTCGATATCCGAGGAGTTCTCCGGCCAGATCACCACATCGGGACGCGGAGCGCGGCCCGCCGCCACTTCGTCCGCCAGCTCTTCGGTGCGCCGGACGTGGTTGTCCAGCACCGCGCGCCGCTGTTCGTTGAAATCCAGCCCGAGACGCGGCACGCTGCCCTGGATCGCCGCGACCGTGACCATCCTGTCGCCCTGGTCCGGATCCGGCAGCGCGGACCGGAGCAGCAGGCCGGTGAGCGGCATGACGAGCACGGTGAAAGCCGCAGCGGCGTACCCGAGTCGGGTCACGGGGATGTGACGGTGAACCGTTGTCGCGGCAGTGCCGCCGGTCTCGGCATCGGCGGTCCGGCGCCTGTCATCGGCGGCTGCCGACCACAGCAAGGACGCGAATGCCGCCGCACCGGTTCCGGTCAGCGCCACCGCGAACCCGACCAGCGGGGCGCCGCCGACCGCGGCCAGCGAAAGGAACCAGCCGTCGGCCTGGCCGAAGGCCAAACGGCCCCAGGGAAAACCGCCGAACGGGAAGCTCGATCTGCCCCACTCGGCCGTGGCCCAGGCCAGGGCCACCCATAGGGGCCAGCCGGGCAACGTGCCGACGAGCCGGGCGAGCAGGCCGAAGACGCCCAGGTACAGCGCACAGACGGTGGACAGCGCCAGCCAGGGCAGCGGACCGACATAGATGCCCGTCCATGGCAGCAGCGGAACGAAAAACCCCAATCCGGCCAGGAACCCATAGCCGAAACCCGCCCGCAGCCGACCGCCGCCACGTACGGTGAGGGTCAGTATCGCGATGCCGACCGGGGCGAGAAACCACCACGGCCGGGGCGGGAAGCTCCCGAAAAGCAGCAGCCCCGCGAAGATCGCCGCCACCGAACGCGTCGCCACCCGGTGTCGGCGTAGCACTTCGGACACCTGCCGCACCGATCCGAGCACTCGCTCGCGCACCATCACTCGGCCACTGTCCGCCATCGGACCGGCGATGGCCAATCCGCCGCTGACCGCCTCCACGCCGGTCGGCACGAGGCGGACCGGCGCGACCGAGCCGGAACCCGTCCGTCGACGGAACGCGGTCGGCACTCGGACGTGGCGTTCGTCACACACGATGTGGCCGCCGCCATGTCCTGCGGGCGCGCGCAAATCTCGACGCGCCGGTGTTGGCGCGTCGGCTGCCCGGTAACGATCGCACTCCGCGCAACGGATTCGGCGGAGCAGCGGTGCAGAAAACCGCAGGCCACCACCGAACCGGAGTCAAGAGGCGTCCACCCCGTAATCGCCGCAGAACATCGGATCGTTAGCCGCCGTTTCTTCGAAGTCGGCGTTTCGGCCGTCCCGCCTCGGACCGATCGCCGAATATCAGCGGGATCCGGCGAACCGACAGTCCGCGGTCGCGGCAGGTCGACAAGCGATTCGGCCGCCGTACGTCGCGGACTCACCTTCCGGCAGGGGACGAGCTCGCGGCGCAGCGGAATCCACTCGGCAACCGGGGAGGCTACCGGCTCGACCCGCGCGGCTGCCTCCCGCCGCGACCACCTCGTCCGGTTTCCCGTGCGTGTTCGCCCGGAGAACCCATCCGATCGGCAAACGTGACGCCCTCCGCTTCGAGACCCCTGACTGACACTCAGTGCCATATCGACACCCGATCCTGTGCGGTGCCACCGCTTCAGGCCCGTTGAGCGCGCCGAGCGCAAGGGGCCCCGCCGACCCACCCGAACCGTAATCATCTCGATGGAAGAGGCGGTGACATCCGCGAAGGGGCCCAAGCGGGTCGGACGCCACGAAACCGACGCCGACCCGCCGCCTGGTCGCCACCCCACGCGGCCGGGCCACAACGCAGTGCCGAGGCGATCGACGGACCGGCCGCGTTGTCGGCACTCGGCATCCGCCGCGACGCTGCCGCGTCCGAAATCCCCTGCCAGGCGACCGAGCGGAAGAAACTCGGTTACCGACTCTGAGCGGCAGCCGCCGACACCGTGTACTCCCTCCTCCGGCACACGCTCCGTCCTGGATGCCGATGAGCTGCCGAGCGTCGGCCGAGCAGCCCTCCCTTGGCCGACCGCACTGTGGTCGTCGGCGCCAGAGCGATGTTCCCCTGTCCTGCCGGGCCGCCCGTGGCGGCGCATGGAAGTCCCGGACACGGGCCGGTCGGGAGCAACCATGAGCTCCGCGATCGTCCGCTCATTGCGCATAGATCGTCACCCCGCGGTGGACGGTACGCAGGCATGTGGGCAGCGGCGCGCCGGCATCCAATGCGGGCAGCCCCGGCACGCGCGAGCGCGGGTCGGTGGACCAGCGCTGCACCGAATCCGCGGCCGCGGTGACGACGAGTTCGCCGGCATCCCAGATCGCGTACGACGCGGGCGCTCCGGGCACCAGGGTGCCCGCGACTCCGTCGCGAACGCCCCCGGCGCGCCAGGCGCCGCGCGTGGCCGCGGCGAAGGCGGCGCGCGGGGACAGGCCGTGGCCGGGTGTGCGGTGGTTGGCCGCGGCACGCACCGCCGCCCACGGATCGAGCGCCGTGACGGGGGCGTCGGAGCCGATCGCTAGGGCGACGCCCGCGGAAGCCATGGCGGCGAACGGGTTCAGCGTCGCGGCGCGCTCGGCCCCCAGCCGCGCGGCGTACATGCCGTCCGGTCCACCCCACGCGGCGTCGAATCCGGGTTGCACGCTGGCGATCACACCCCAGCGCGCGAGACGTGCGATGTGCTCGCCGTCCAGGAGTTCGGCGTGCTCGACGCGATGCCCGAGCGCCGCGATCGCGGGGCCGCCCAGTTCGGCGGCCACCCGTTCGACACCGGCGACGACGGCGTCCATGGCGGCGTCACCGATCACGTGGAATCCGGCCTGGATACCGGCGACGGTGCAGGCCCGGACGTGGTCGCTGATCGCGTCGGCATCGAGATAGCTTCGGCCACAGCCCGTTTCGTCGACGTAGGGCGCGCGTAGCCAAGCGGTGTGCGATCCGAACGACCCGTCCACGAACAGATCCCCGCCGAGGGCGTGCACACCGAGTTCGCCGACCAGGGCGCGGGCCTGCTCGGCGCTGCGCACCGCCTCGCCCCAGTAGGCCCGCACCTGGACCCCGTGCTCGAACTCGAGCAATTCGCGGACGTCGGCGCGGCCCGCGATCTCCGGGCCCGCGCATTCGTGGACCGCGACAACGCCGTGTGCGGCGGCGTGGTCCAGTGCCGCGGCGCGCGCTCGATCCCGTTGCGCCCGAGACAGACTCGTGAGCGCGGCGGTGCGCACCATGTGGTGGGCGGCGGCCCGCACCGGCTCGCCACGGGTGAATCCGTCGGCCGCAGTCAGCTCGGGCAGTGCGTCCAGCAGCGCCGAGGACGCTACCGCGGAATGCGCGTCCACCCGCGAGAGGTAGACGTGCCTGCCCGCGCCGGCCGCCGCGTCGATCTCCTCGACCGTGGGCGGCCTGCCCTCCGGCCAGGTGGTCTCGTCCCAGCCGTCGCCCAGTACCGTCCCCTCAGGGTGCGCCCGGGCGAACTCCCCCAGCAACCGCAGGCAGTGCTCGAGCGACCGGGCGGCCGAGAGATCGAGCCCGGTCAGCTTCAGACCCAACGCGGTGACGTGCACGTGCGGATCGACGAACGCGGGCGCGACGAAGGCGCCGTCGAGGTCCACGACCTCGGCGTCCGGATGCAGCGCGCGACCTGGTTGCGCGGCGCCCAGCCAGACGACGGTCCCGTCGCTCACCGCCATCGCCGTGGCGTCGGGCGAACTGGCACTGTAGAAACGACCGCCGATCAGCAACTGGGTACTCACGAGGCACCAGTCTGCCGTATGGCCGCTCCGGCGGTTTCGGTCAGCCGTTCAGCACGGGGTGACGCGCCAGATCCTCCGGCTGCGCCAGCACCGCCATCACCTCCGCGTACTCCGGCGGCGCACCTCCGGCACCCCCGGCCGCCGTGGGCAGGCAACCCGCCTCCACGGCGATCAGTTCCAGCCGCAGCGCCGCCGCCGCGAATCCGGAAATCGACTGTCCCGCAGCCGCCGCCGCTCGTTTCACCGCGGCGGCCAGCTCCTCGCTCACCGTCACGGTGAGTTGCTCGGTGGCCATCGCGCCACGATAGCCCGTCGCGACGCCGCACGGAACCGGGTGCGCCGAGTTCGCCGTCAGGGCGCGCTGATCGCGCGGAGCGCGGTGCCCCGGCCGTCGTCGTACCACTGCCCCACCACGACGCCGTCGACCACTTCGCCGCCCTCGACCACCACGCCACGGTAGGGAGCCGCCGCGACCAGCCTGCGGAAGCGCCGTGCGGCGAACGCCGTGACCAGGGGCCGTACCAGCAACCGCGTCGGCGGCAGCAGCAGGAGCAGGCCGAACACCGAGGTGACCAGGCCCGGCACGAACATCAGCACCCCGCCCGCCGCGACCAGGGCGCCGTCGGCCACGGCGGTCCCGGGAGCCACTTCCCCACGCGCGGCGCGGCGGAACTGCTCGAACACCCGCCGCCCCTGCGAGCCGACCAGCAGCATGCCCGCGGCCGATCCGGCGATGAGCAGCAGGATGGTCGGCAGCACGCCGATCAGCTGACCGACCGCGACCAGCGCGGTGACTTCGACGACGACGTACAGCACGAACAACAAGGCGGGCATGGCGATCCTTTCGGACGATCTACCCGGTCAACGTCCCGCATCGGCGTTTTGCTCCCCGATTCGCCTGATAGGTCGCTGAGATCCGTCTCGTCTCAGCCGCCCGGACGCACCAATCCGGTCTCGTAGGCCAGCACGACCGCTTGAACCCGGTCGCGCAGACCGAGTTTGGTGAGCACCCGGCCCACGTGCGTCTTGACCGTGGCCTCCGACAGGTACAACTGTTCGGCGATCTCGGCGTTGGAGCGTCCGGCGGCGATCTGCTCGAGCACTTCGCGCTCGCGGGCGGTGAGCACGTCGAGCACGCCCGGGTCGCGGGTACGCGCCGGGTTCTCCGCGATGAGCCGGTCCAGCAGGCGCTTGGTGACCTTCGGCGAGACCACGGCGTCACCGGCGGCGACGCTGCGGATGGCCGAGACCAGGTCCTCCGGCGGTGTGTCCTTCAACAGGAACCCGCTCGCCCCCGCGCGCAGCGCGCCCAGCGCGTGCTCGTCGAGGTCGAAGGTCGTCATGACCAGCACCCGGCTGCCGTGCCCGGCCTCCACGATGCGGGTGGTGGCGACGACACCGTCCACCACGGGCATCCGCACGTCCATCAGCACCACGTCGGGTCGCAGTTCGGCCGCAGCGGCGACCGCGGCGGCGCCGTTGGCCGCCTCACCGATCACGTCGATGTCCGGGTGCGCGCCGAGCACCATCTTCAATCCCATCCGCATGAGTTCCTGGTCATCGACGACGAGAACGGTGATCGGCACGTCCCCAATGTAACGTGAACGCCTCGGCGCACCGGACGAGCTGCGCGGGACGGTTCGCACCGTCGCCGATCCTCCTGCGCCGCAGCGGTTTACGCGATGTGCGCCGGGGGTTGGTGACCAGGCTCACTCACCGAGGCCGGACCGCAGCGGGATGCTCGCGTGCACGCGCCAGGCTCCGTCGGCGTCGCGGCCCGCGTCCAGGCTGCCCCCCAGCACGGCGACGCGTTCGCGCATCCCGACCAGGCCGAGCCCGCTGCCCTGGATGCGCGCCGAGTCCTGCGGCGCTATCCCGCCGGTGTCGGTGACGTCGATCAGCACATCGGCGTCGGTGCGGCGCACTCGCACCCACGCCTTCGGGTGCGGCCCCGCGTGCCGCAGCGTGTTGGTCAGCGATTCCTGCACGATGCGATGCACGCCCAGACTCACCTCGGGCGCGATGTCGTCGAGTTCGCCGCTCAGCTCGAGCTCCACGGCCAGACCGGTGCCGCGCATCATCTCCACGACCTTGGCGATGCCCGCGGTGCCGTGCTGGGGCAGTTGGTCGGGAGCGTGCTCGGTGCGCAGCAGAGCCACCGTCCGGCGCAATTCCCGCAGCGCTTCGCGGCCGGTCCCCGCGATGGTGCCGAGCGCCTGTTCGGCCGCGTCCGGGTCGCGGCGCAACGCGTATTTCGCGCCGTCGGCCTGCACGATGATGACGCTCACCGCGTGCGCCACCACATCGTGCAACTCCCGCGCGATGCGGGTGCGTTCGGCCGCGACGGCGTCGTGCGCGCGACGCTCCTTGTCGTAGTCGGCGACCGCGAGCCGGGCCGCCACCTCGGCGTCGTAGGCGTGCCGCGCGCCGATGAACTCCGCGAGCGTCCAGCACAAGGCGTAGAACATGACGGTGAACACGCCGTCGGACCCGGCGGGTTTCCCGATGGCCACGATCGACAGCGAGAGGTCCACCGCCAGGCCGAGCCCGTACCACAGTCCGGCCCGCCTGCCGACGTAAGCGACCAGCGTGTACAGCATGATGCCGTGGGACAACTGCGCGATGTGGTCGGCGTCGTCCTCGGCGAGGAAACCCACCAGCGTCTCGGTCAGCGACAGCGCCAAGGTGAGGGCCGCCATGGCCCGGGGGTACACCCGCCGCAGCGTGAGCGGTAGCGGCAGCAGCACCCCGACAGCCAGGTAGGCGAGCTTGTTGTGGGCGTTACCCACGCCGATGACCT
This sequence comes from Nocardia sp. NPDC019219, assembly GCF_040632645.1. Classification (NCBI taxonomy): domain Bacteria; kingdom Bacillati; phylum Actinomycetota; class Actinomycetes; order Mycobacteriales; family Nocardiaceae; genus Nocardia; species Nocardia sp. NPDC019219. The sequence continues at coordinate 178,893 of NZ_JBEYCG010000007.1, forward strand.
CGAGCAGCACGAAAATCGCCGCCAGCACCGAATCGGCCACGACGGGCTTTCCCCGGAGCCACAGACTGAAACGACGCACGGGATCAGCCTAGGTGCGACCGGCACGCGGGCAGGACGGCCCGGCGGGCAGATCTCCCTCGCGCGTACACCCGGCGTGGCCCGGATCCGGGTCTGGTTGTCTGACGTCGTGGAGATCGGAGACTGGGCGGTTTTGTTGACGGCGGCGACGGCCGCGGGCTGGGTGGACGCGGTGGTGGGCGGCGGCGGGCTGATCGTGCTGCCGACGCTGTTCGTGGTGGCGCCCGGTATCGCGCCGCAGACCGCGCTGGGCACCAACAAGCTCGCCGCGGTGGCCGGGACGAGCGCGTCGGTGCTGACCTTCGCGCGCAAGGTGCCGATGCGCTGGCGGGTGCTGCTGCCCGCGGCGGTGATCGCCGCGGCGGCGGCCGCGGTGGGCGCGGCCGCGGTCTCGCTGATCGACCGCGAACTGTTCATCCCGATCGTGATGGTGGTGCTGGTGGGCGTCGCCGTGTTCGTCACGCTGCGCCCGTCGATCGGCGTCACCCTGGCCACGCATCCGCCCACCCGGCGCAAGGTGGTTCTCACGGTGGCGCTGGCGGCCGGGTTGATCGGCTTCTACGACGGGCTGCTCGGGCCCGGCACCGGCACGTTCCTCATCATCACCTTCGCGACGCTGCTCGGCACCGAGTTCGTCCGGGCCGCCGCCATGGCCAAGGTGATCAACTGCGGGTCCAACCTCGGCGCTCTGTTGTTCTTCGGGGCGACCGGGCACATCCTCTGGGCGCTGGGCGCGGGAATGGCCGTCGCGAACGTCCTCGGCGCCGTGGTCGGCGCGCGCATGGCGCTGCGCAAGGGCGCCGAGTTCGTGCGCATCGTGCTGCTGGTTGTGGTGATCGGGATGGTGATCCGGCTGGGCTGGCAGCAGTTCGGCTGATCAGCCCACCGGTTCGGCGCGTTGGGCGAGCCAGGGTCGCAGCACCTGCGAGGTCGTCTCGTGGATCCTGCGCTGCAGGCGCTCGGCGTCCTCGACGCCGGCCACCGGTTGCTGGAACAGCACCGTCAGCGCACCCGACACCGCGCCGACGACCGCGCCCACCAACGCGGCGGCGCCGACCTCGTCGAGTTCGGCGGGGAACGCCTTGTGCAACTGTCTGGCGATCTCACGCTGGGTGACCAGCTGGGCGTGCGCGGCGCGGCCGCTCACCGCCGGGACGGTCCGCGACACCTCGGCGCGCAGCGCTCCGATCCGGGCGTAGAGATCGTCGACGAGGTGCTCACCGGGATTGTCGCCCGCGGCACGCAGCGCGCGCAGCAAGACCTCGACCGGGCGTTCTCCGGGACGTCTGCCCGCGATGGCCACCACCGCCGCGCGCACCCGCTCGTCGGATTCCGGGAAGAGCAACTCTTCCTTGCTGGCGAAATAGTTGAAGAACGTGCGGGTGCCGACGTCCGCCGCGGCGGCGATGTCGGCCACCGTGGTCTCCTCGTAGCCTCTGGTCTCGAACAGCTCGGCTGCGGCTTCCAGGATGGCTCGGCGGGTACGTTCGCGTTTGCGGTCACGAAGGGCGGATGGCGGCACGCGGGCACAGTACGGCATCCGGCGAGCAACACGCCGTAGGCGCGAGTGTCCCGCGCGCCGTTCACCCTGCGCCGCGCCACATCCGGCGCGCACCGGCACGCGATGCGTTTTCGCACAGCGTGTGATCACCGCGCGGGCACCGGCTAGGTTGGTGCGGGTGAGCATCGCGACTTCCAGAGACGTGGACGCCGAGTTCCTCGACCTGCCCTTGGCCGCGCTCGCCGACGCCGCCCTGAGCGCGGCCACGGCAGCGGGCGCCCAGCACGCCGACCTGCGGGTGCATCGCCTGGTCACCCAGTCGATCCGGTTGCGCGACGGCCGGGTCGAGGCCGTCACCGACAGCACGCGGCTCGGCTTCGCCGTGCGGGTGATCGTCGACGGCACGTGGGGTTTCGCGTCGCACGCCGCGCTGACACCCGCCACCGCCGCGGAGGTGGCGCGCACCGCGGTCACCGTCGCCACCACGCTGCGCGCCCTCAACCGCGAACGCGTCGAACTCGCCGACGAGCCGCGCTACGCGGGCGCGCGGTGGGTCTCGGAGTACGACATCGACCCGTTCACCGTGCCGACCGGCGAGAAGCTCGCACTGCTGCAGGACTATTCGGAACGCCTGTCGCACGCCGACGGGGTCGACCACGTCACCGCGAGCGTGCTGCAGGTCAAGGAGCAGACCTACTACGCCGACACCGCTGGGTCCTCGATCACCCAGCAGCGGGTCCGGCTGCACCCGAGCCTCGAAGCGATCACGGTGGACACTTCGGCGGGAGTGTTCGAGACGATGCGCACACTGGCGGCGCCCGCGGGCCGCGGCTGGGAGTACGTCACCGGCGCCGACGGCGTGTGGGACTGGGACGGCGAACTCGCCCGGATCCCGGAGTGGCTGGCGGAGAAGGTGAAAGCGCCCAGCGTGCAGGCCGGGCCCACCGACCTCGTCATCGACCCGACCAACCTGTGGCTGACCATCCACGAGTCCATCGGCCACGCCACCGAGTACGACCGGGCCATCGGCTACGAATCCGCTTACGCGGGAACCTCGTTCGCCACGCCGGACAAGCTCGGCACGCTGCGCTACGGCACCCCGATCATGCACGTGACCGGCGACCGCACCGAATCGCACGGGCTGGCCAGTGTCGGCTACGACGACGAGGGCGTCGCCGGGCAGCGCTGGGATCTGGTCCGCGACGGGGTCCTGGTCGGCTATCAACTGGACCGGGTGTTCGCGCCGCGTCTGGGTTTGCAGCGGTCCAACGGCTGCTCGTACGCGGACTCCGCGCATCACGTGCCGATCCAGCGGATGGCCAACGTCTCGCTGCAACCCGACCCGGACCGCGACACCAGCACCGAGGAGCTGATCTCCCGCGTGGAAGACGGCCTGTACATCGTCGGCGACAAGTCGTGGTCGATCGACATGCAGCGCTACAACTTCCAGTTCACCGGGCAGCGGTTCTTCCGCATTCGCGGCGGCAAGCTGGACGGCCAGGTGCGTGACGTCGCCTACCAGGCCACCACCACCGATTTCTGGGGTGCGATGGAAGCCGTGGGCGGGCCGTCGACCTGGCAGCTCGGCGGTGCGTTCAACTGCGGAAAAGCGCAGCCCGGCCAAGTCGCCGCGGTCAGCCACGGCTGCCCGTCGGTGCTGGTGCGCGGCGTCAACATTCTCAACACCCGGACGGAGGCAGGCCAGTGAGCGACGATCTGTTCCCCGCGAGCGTGACCGTGGAGCGGGCACTGGCGCTGTCCCGCGCCGACGAGGCGATGGTGATCGTCCGCGACGAGCACGAGGCGTCGTTGCGCTGGGCCGGGAACTCCATGACCACCAACGGGTCCTCGGTGTCGCGGGACTGGGCGGTGATCTCGGTGTTCCGCGAGGGACCCACCCTCGCCCGCGTCGGCACGATCGCCTCGACCAGCGTCGACCCCGAGGACATCGAAGCCGTCGTGCGCGCCAGCGAGGCGGCGGCGCGCGACGCCGAACCGGCGCGGGACGCGATGCCGCTGCTGGAGCCGGACACCGTCGACGACGACTGGACCGCTCCGGCCGGTAGCACCGGCATCGAGGTGTTCACCGGCCTGGCCGACGGCTTGGCCGACGGCTTCGACAGCGCCGATCGCCTCTACGGTTTCGCGCACCATCAGATGCACACCACCTGGCTGGGCACGTCGACCGGCATCCGCCGCCGCTTCGTGCAGCCCACCGGTTCGGTGGAGATCAACGGCAAACGCGGCGAGGGCGCGGAGCTGGCCAGCGCGTGGGTCGGCGTGGGCACCGCGGACTTCACCGACGTCGACGTGTCCGGCCTGCTCGCGGACCTGTCCCGACGGCTGGACTGGGCCAAGCGCAAGGTCGAGCTCCCCGCAGGCCGCTACGAGACGTTGCTGCCGCCCTCCACCGTCGCCGACCTGATGATCTACCTGGCCTGGTCGATGGAGGGGCGGGGCGCGCAGGAGGGCCACACCGCGTTCGCGCGGGCCGGCGGCACCCGGGTCGGCGAGCGCCTGAGCGATATCCCGCTCACGCTCTACTCGGATCCGCGCGCTCCCGGGCTGGAATACCGCCCGTTCGTGGCGGCGACCGCGTCGTCGGAATCGATGTCGGTGTTCGACAACGGCTTGGCCGCCGAACGCGTCGACTGGCTGCGCGACGGCGTGATCTCCGCGCTGATCTATCCGCGCGCCACCGCTGCCGAGTTCGGCGCACCCGCCACTGTCCCGGGCGAGAACTTGCTGCTCACCGGCGGTTCCGAGGCCACCATCGACGACATGATCGCGCGCACCGAACGCGGCTTGCTGTTGACCACGCTGTGGTACATCCGCGAGGTGGACCCGGCCACGCTGCTGCTCACCGGTCTCACCCGGGACGGGGTCTATCTGGTGGAGAACGGCGAGGTGACCGCCGCGGTGAACAACTTCCGGTTCAACGAGAGCCCGCTGGACCTGCTCCGGCGGGTGAGCGAGGCGGGCGCCACCGAGCTCACACTGCCGCGCGAATGGAAGGACTGGTTCACCCGCACCGCCATGCCGCCCTTGCGGGTTCCCGACTTCCACATGTCGTCGGTGAGCCAGGCGACCTGACGCCGCGGGTCAGGCCGCGGGGCTGATCTCGATGCCGATGGTGCCCGACTTGCCGCGCCGCAGATTGCTGCCGAGGATGACCAGCGGGCCGGTGAGCCAGTACTTGCGCCGCAGCAGCTTGCGCACGTGTTCGGTGCCCTCGGCATCGAGGAGCCGTCCGGTCCCTTCGATCACCGCACCGCGCGGTTTGCCGCTCGCACTGCACGGTTGCAGGGTGACCGCCGGATTGCGGCGCAGGCGCTTGACCTTCCAGCTGTCGGTCACGGTCCAGACGTACAGTTTGCCGTTCTCGGACACCGCCCACACCGCGGTGCCGACGGGAGTTCCGTCCTTGCGGAAGGTGGTCAGCAGCACGTAGTCGGCCTCGGCGACGGCGTCCAGCGAATTCGTCATGCGGGCAGCGTATCCCGCGTGCCGTCGCGACGAGCGGCGCGGGAAGGCGGCTCCGCTCGACGCGCGGACGTCCACAGCCGTGACCTACTCCGGCATCCGGTACTCCCCCGCTTCCAGGCGCGCCAGCACGCCCTCGGTCCACGTCGACAGGTTCCCGAACACACCGCTCCACAGCTCCAGCAGATCGGTCGCGTGCGGCGCTTCGTAACGCCCAGGGTAGTCCGGGATCATGGCGAGCAGGTCGGCACGCACTTCCTCGCTGCGGCGGCGCTGTTCGCGCAGCTTCGCGATGACGTGCGCCCTGGGCAACGCGTCCATGAAGGCGATGCCCGCCCCCAATTCCTCCATATCGACGCTGACCAGCGCTTCGTCCATCAGCCGGTGGAACTCCGCCACACCCGCCTCGGTCAGCTCGAACAGCGTGCGCCCCGGGCCCTGGTCGCTGGCCTGGGTGCCGAACGCGCTCAGCTTTCCCTCGCGAGTCAGCTGCTTGAGGGCGTGGTAGATCGAGCCCGGCTTGACGTTGGTCCAGGTCTCGGCACGCCAGGACAGCAGTTCCTGGCGCACGGCGTAGCCGTGGACGGGCTGGCGTAGACGCAGCACTCCCAGCACCAGCAGGCGCACCACCGACATCGCGCGCTCCTTTCGCTCGGAACGCATGGTAGTCAAGTTTGACTTCCACGATCGAGCCGCCCTACGCTTTGCTAGTCAAAATTGACTACCGCAGGAATCGGGAGGATTCATGGGCGATACGGCGGTGCCGCAGCTCTGGACCAGCGATCTGGCCGGCACGCTCGAGTTCTACAAGACGCTGGGCTACACGGTGACGCACGAGCAGACCCGCCCCTACGTCTACGGCGCGGTGGAGGATCACGGCTGCGCCCTGCACTTCGTGCCGGCCCCCAAAGACACGGAGGTTCCCGCCGAACGCACCGGCTGCCTCGTCATGGTCGACGATGTCGCGCACCGGCACCAGGATTTCACCGCGGCGCTGCGCAACCGCTACGGCAAGGTCCCGGCGAAGGGTCTGCCCCGGATCACCCGCTTCCGGCCGGGGCAGACCCGGTTCACCGTGGTCGATCCAGCAGGCAATCAGCTGATCTACATTCAGCGCGACGAACCACCGAAGGTGGAGTACGGCGGCTCCAAGGAGCTGACCGGGCTGGCCAAGGTGCTGGACAACGCCCGGATCCTGCGCGATTTCAAGATCGACTACCCAGCCGCGTTCCGTGTGCTCGAGGTCGGTCTCGGCCGGTATCGGGCCGAGGCGCCGCGGCTGGACGTGGCGCGGGCACTGGCGGCGCTGGCCGAACTGGCCGTCGCCCTCGAGGACCCCGGCCGCGCCGAGTCTTTCCGGACCGAACTGCGCGCGATGGAGCTGTCCGCCTCGGAGCGCGCGTCCCTGGCCGGCGAGCTGCGCGCCTCCGACGACCTGGCCTCCTGGCTGTCGGAGATCTAGCCGGCGCACTCACGCCGCGGTGAGCACCTCCGGCCCGTCCGGCGTGATGGCGACGGTGTGCTCGGAGTGGGCGGTCCGCGAGCCGTCCGCCGAGCGGATGGTCCAGCCGTCGGGATCGGTGACGATGCGGTCGGTCGTGCGCGCGAACCAGGGCTCGATCGCGATGGTCAGTCCGGGCCGCAACCGATAGCCGCGCCCGGGGCGGCCATTGTTCGGCACGTGCGGGTCCTCGTGCATGGTGCGGCCGAGGCCGTGTCCGCCGAATTCGGTGTTCACCGGATAGCCGTAGTCCCGCGCCACCGCGGCGATGGCGGCGGAGATGTCGCCGATGTGGTTGCCAGGCACCGCGACGGCGATCGCCGCGGCCAGCGCCTCCTCGGTCGCCCGCACCAGCCGCAGGTCCGCGTCCGCGGCGGTGCCGACGACGACCGTGGTCGCCGCGTCCGCGACCCAGCCATCGATGCCGACCGCGAGGTCCATGGTCAGCACATCGCCGTCGCGCAGCGCGTAGTCGAACGGAAGACCATGCAGCACAGCATCGTTCACCGACAGGCACACGGTGTTCCGGAACGGCCCGCGCCCGAACGAGGGCGCGTAGTCCCAGTAGCAGGACTGCGCGCCGCGCTCGCGGATTCGTTCCCGGACATGGGCTTCCAGGTCGAGCAGGTTCACTCCCACCCGGGCCCGCGCACGCAACCCGGCGAGCACGTCGGCGACGAACCGACCCGCCACTCGCATCCGCGCGATCTCCGCGGGGCTCTTCAACTCGACCATCAATCCTCCACTGTGCTGGTATTTTAATACCAGCCTAGCCTGATCGGTATTTTAATACCAGCCGGGTAGCTTGCGATGCCGGAACACCGTCCGTAGCCTGTGCGCATGGTCCGCCTCCCGTTGACTCCCGCGCAGATCGAGGCGGGCCGCCGCCTCGGCGCCGCCTTGCGCGCGGCGCGCGCGGATCGCGAACTCACCGATGTCGCGCGGGCGGCCGGGATCTCCCCGGAAACGCTGCGCAAGATCGAGACCGGCCGGTTGCCCTCCCCCGCCTTCGGCACCGTGGTGGCCTTGGGCCAAGCGCTGGCGGTCCCGCTCGACGACCTCGCGGACATCTGGCGCTCGGCCGGACTCGCCGAATCCGCCTAGGCCGGGCCGCCGGCCGCCTTCGGATCGATGGCGATGCCGACGGACGCGTCCGCGCCGCGCAACAGCTTGTGCCCGCGAATGGCGAGCTTGCCGATGATGCCGTACTTGTCCGCGACCACCTCCCGCACCCGCTGTGTGCCGTCCGCGTCGAGGATGCGCGCACTGCCGGGCAAGACCTCCTCCCCGGTGGGGCGGCCCCGTCCGTCGCAGGCTTGCAGCGTGACGTCCGGATTGCGGCGGATCCGGCGCACCTTCCAGGTCGTCGGATTGGTCCAGACGACGATCCGGTCACCATCCGGTGCGACCCACACGGGTGTGCCGACCGGCGTCCCGTCCTTCTTGAAGGTGGTCAGCAGGACGAACTTGCTCTTGCTCATCTCGTTCCACGTCATAGGGAAACGGTAGGCCCGAGCGACGGCGGCGACATCCGGCCGGAGAACGGTCCGCGGTTACGCATGCGGACGTAGCCGCGAGCCGGAGCGGCGCCGCCCCGCTTCCGCTATCCGCGATAGTGGCGGAAGAACGTGCGAACATCCGCCACGAACAGCTCCGGTTGCTCGGCCGCGGCGAAGTGCCCGCCCTCGGTGTACTCGGTGAAATGCTCGATTCGACCGTCGGGGTCCATCACCCGGCGCATCAGCGGATGCGTGTTGAACACGGCCCATCCCTGCGGGACCCCGGACGGCGCGACCCAGGCCATCCCGGAATGGGCTGTCTCCCAGAGGAATTGCGCCGCCGACGCGCCGCTGCGGGTGAACCAGTAGATGCTGACGTTGGTCAGCAGCAGGTCACGGTCCACCGCCGTACCTTCCACCCGCGCCGGATCGGTCCATGCCTGGAACTTCTCCGCGATCCAGCCGAGTTGCGCGACGGGTGAATCGGTCAGCGCGGCCGCTACCGCGTTCGGCTGGGTGGTCTGCAGCGTGAGGTATCCCTTCTGCTGGTCCCACTTCTCCCGCGCGGCGGCGAGGGCGGCGAGTTCGGCATCGGCGAGCCCGTCCGGCATCGGCAGTTGCTCGCCCACCAGCCCGAGCGTGCCCTGGTCGCTGTTCACGTGCGTCGCGATCACCCGTTCCGGATGCGTCGCGGCCAGCCGCCCGGTGACACCGGCGCCGATATCGCCGCCCTGCGCCACGAATTTCTCGTACCCGAGCCTGCTCATCAGCTCCGCGAACGCCTCGGTCGTGCGCGCCAGTTCCCACCCTGTCGAGGCCAGCGGCGTGGAGAATCCGAATCCGGGCAGCGACGGGATCACCACGTGGAACGCATCCGCAGGATCACCGCCGTGCGACCGTGGATCGGTGAGCGGGCCGATCAGATCGAGGAACTCGACCACCGAGCCCGGGTAGCCGTGGGTGAGCAGCAGCGGAATCGCTTCCGGCTCCGGTGAGCGGACATGGAAGAAGTGAATGGTCTGCCCGTCGATCTCGGTGGTGAACTGGGCGTGCGCGTTCATCCGCGCCTCCTGCGCTCGCCAATCGAACTCGTCGCGCCAGTACGCCGTCAGTTCCCGCAGATAACGCGGCGCGATTCCGCGTGCCCAATCCGTGTCGGTGCCCGGCACCGCGTGCGGCAACCGTGCCCGTCCGAGCCGGTCCCGCAAGTCGTCGAGGTCCGTCTGCGGGATGTCGATGCGGAAGGGCCGGATCTGCTTCGTGTTCGTCATGCGCACCACTGTTCCGCCCATTGCGGAAGAATCGCTTCCGCAATGTAGAAATCGGGTCCTCGATTCCCTGTGCGTTCGCAAGTTCCCGTGGCACCGACTCACGGAGCGCCGAGAATGGGTGTCATGACGGCCTGGCACATCGACGGCGCGGCCGGCTCGGCGGCTCGAGCGGCTCCGGCCGGGGATCGAGCGGAAGCGCCCCGGGGCACGGACCTGATCTGGTATGCCGCGTACGGCTCGAATATGAGCCTCACCAGACTGCGCACCTATCTTCGGGGCGGCAGGCCGCAAGGGGGGACGATCACGCTGCCCGGCTGCCGTGACCACGCCGACCCGATCCGCTCGACGCCCCTCCTGCTGCGGGGCGTGCTTTACTTCGCCACCGAATCGCTGACCTGGACCGGCGGCCGCGCCTTCTACGACCCGAGCTGCCCGGGCGAGATCGCCGTGCACGCCCACCTGCTCACCGGCGAACAGTTCTCCGACATCGTGGCGCAGGAGATGTATCGCCCGCCGGGAGCGGAGGTGGACGCGCGCCGGGTGATCGAAGAGGGCAAGGTGACGCTCGGTCCCGGACGGTACGAGACCTTGGTGCACGCGGGCACGCACGCGGGACACCCGGTGCTCACGTTCACCGCGCCCTGGCGCTGTCGCGACGTACGGGGCAATCCACCCGCCGCCGCCTACCTGCGCCACATGGCGGCGGGCCTGCGCGCGGCACACCGCTGGTCCGCCCGGGCGACCGCGGGCTATCTCGCCACTCGCCCCGGCGCCGACCTGCGGTGGACGCCCGAGGCAGTGCACGGCCTGCTCGGCGCGGACGACGTGCGCGGCCGGATCTACGAGGAGACCGCGGCCGCCCCGGGCCACGCCACGACCGGCGATCCGTCCTCGGAGTCCCGGTAGCTCCGTGCGACCAACGCGGCCCGCAGGTACCACACCCCGGATGCCTGGGCGGGGTCGAAGCCGGTGAGCTGGCCGATGCGCTTGAGCCGGTAGTCCACGGTGTTCGTGTGGATGTGCAGCGATCGCGCGGTGCGCTGGCGATTCAGATTCGTGCCGATGTGCCGTTTGAGGGTTTCGAGCAGCTCGGGGTGCTCATCGAGCGGATCGAGCAGTGTCCGAAGGGTTTCCAGTCCCGGTCCGGGCCTGGTGAGCTGGTATTCCAGCGCCAGGTCGTCGAAGCGGAACAGCCCGCGCGTCCAGCGCAGCCGCTGCACCATGTCGAGCAGCTCGTGCGCGCGGTCGGCGGCCGTCGGCACCTCGACGGGCGTCGCGGCGATCACCGTCGCGACGATGGGGACCTGCGCCGCGCGGCCGAGCCGGTCCACCAGTTCGTCGAGCGCCTTGTCGTCGGGCGAGGCGGACGGCAGCAGGATGGTGCCGCCGTCGACGCTGAGCAGCGACAGCACCGTTTCGCCGCAGCGGGTCGCGAGTTCGGACTGCACCCGGCGCAGCTTCCGCCGCGCCACCACCGCACCGTCGAGTTGCGGATTGCGCTCCTCGGGATGCGGCGGGATGGCGAGCGCGAGAACGGAATACGAGTCGGCGATCTGGATGCCGCATTCGCGGGCCATGGTGAAGGTCGGGTGCCCGCCGAGCAGGGCCGAGGCCAGCGTGTGGGCGGCCGTGTGATGCTCGCCGACCACGGCGCGCAACTCGGTCACATAGGCGCGCGACACGGTGGAGGTGATGGTGTCCAGGATTTCCAGCAGGCGGCGGCTGATGTCCTTGAGACTGTCGAAATCGGCGGCGGTCGCGTTCGCGACGATCAGATCGAAGCCGAGCTTGAATCCCTCGTGCACGGCGTGGTGGATGGTGTCGATCGGGATGCCCTCCCGCGCCCAGCCCGCCGCGGCGTTGCGCAGCAGGAGGGTCTTCTCCGGAATGTCGGTGCCGTCGAGCATGCTCACGGCCAGTTCCAGGCACAGCCGGGTGATGTTGGTGATGTCGCCGTTGAGCGCCTCGCCGGGCAGCGTCCGGCAGTGCGCGACGGTCTCGATGAAGTGGCCGACCATTTTGCGAGACAGATTCCGCACGTCCCGTAGCGAAGAACTGGCCGGGCGGCCCGACAGGGTCAGATCCGGGCCTGCCGAATCGGTGATGGACATGTGACTCCTTCCCTCCCCGATCGCGGAAAGTACTCAACGGTAACTTGACCGGCTCGGCGTGCCGAGGGCCGAGCCCGCGGTTGGGGACAGCACCCGAACCGCGCCGTGCCCGCCTGTGAAGGCTCACAACTCGTATTCGCGCGGTCGAATTCTCTCGATCCCCGTCGTAACGTCGGTGGCAGCAGGGTCGCCGGGCGGAGGGAGGGCCATGAACATCGGCCCGCACGAAGAAGATCGGGACGGCGTCGAGGTGTCCGCGAGATTCGATCGTTGCGCCCATCGCGGCGGTCCGGACGCGCTGATCAGAATGGGTTTGGAGCTGGCCCTCGTCTTGGTCGACGCGGCCGAGGCGGCCGGGAGCCTGGCGCTGGGCCGGTTCGAGCACGCGGCGAACCGGTGCGCCCAGGCGGGCATCCCGATCGAAGCGGTGCACGCCGTCCTGCGCGACAGCGTCGACGCGGGCTTCGCCGTGCCCGTGACCGACTCGCCCGGCGAACGCGCACCGCGTGACCGAGTCGAGCCCGGGGTGCTCAGCGAATTCCTGGAGGCGCTGAACTCGGTGGTGGCGCGCAGCTACGCCAACTGATCCGGCCGAATGGTCACGGCGCGGCACTCACAGTGCGGCGACGAGCGCGGCGCTCTCCAGCGCGCAGCCGTGACCGATGGTGATGCCGGAGCCACCGTGGCCGTAGTTGTGGACGACGGGCGTACCGGGCAGCACGGCGGTGTCGAGTTCCACGCGGACCGCACGGCGGCCGGGGCGCAGCCCCACCACGGTCTCCAGCACTTCGCTGTCGGCGAGACCGGGGGCCAGATCGCGGCACCGCCGCAGAATCGACCGGGTGAGTTCGGGATCCGGCGCGGTGTCCCATTCGCCGGTGTCCAGGGAACCGCCCAGGACGCAGTCGTGCGCGCGCGGATGGACGTAGGCGCGGCCGAGCGGATGGGCTTCGTCGCGGACCGACACCGACAGCCCGGGATTGGCGACCCGCACGATCTGCCCGCGGATCGGGTACACCTCCGGGTCGTCGACCAAGTCGGCGGCCCGCAGACCGGCGCAGTTGACCACGACGTCCGGAGACAGGTCGGCGAGATCCTCGAGACTCCGCACCGCCCGCAGCACACGGCGCGCGCCCGCGGCGTCCACTTGCGCGCTGAGGAACGGCAAGTAGGCCGGCATCTCCACCAGGGGCACTTCGAACCGGAACCCGAATTCGTAGCCGGGAGGCAGCTCGCGGCGCTCGGCGACGCGGAACGAGCGCACCGATCGCGACCAATCCGGTATCGCGGGCGCGTCGCGGTACAGCGCCATGGACTCGCACATCCGCACGCCCGGCGCACCGGCCGCGGCCAGCGCGGCCAGATGGCCGAAGGTGGTCTCACTCCACGCCCGGACGCGATCGGCCGGCCCCGCGGCGGTCGGAAACCACACCGCGGCGGCGAGGAAGGACGTCGTCGCCGTGAGGGGCTCGGCGCTGACCACGATCACCTCGTGCCGCGCGCGGAGCAGTTCGGCCGCGGTGGACAGACCCGAGATGCCCGAGCCGAGGACGACGATCCGCATGGCAGCGAGACTATCGAGACCGGCCTGCCCCGCGCCGTTCCCGCAGCACCGCCCGTGGGAGGCGCCGTTCGGCCGGGCGGCTCAGTCGGCGTCGTCGAGCGACGTGACGCCGGTGGTCATGGCCACTCCCGGCCACTGCGGCCCCACGCAGGTGGCGGCGACGGTGCTGCCCGCCGCGAAACCGCCGCGGCTCTCGCCGGTCCGGGCCATGTCGACCCGCGGACCGGCCTGCTCGGCCGAGCCGACGAGCAGACAGTTCCACTCCTCCGCCTGCGGCTGGCTGCTCACCGCGATGGTGCCCTCCTCCTGCGTGTCCGCCGACAACGTCGGGCCCGCACCGGCCGCCCCGGCGCCGGCGGCGGCCACGATCGCGGCGGAGCTCCCAGTCACGGCGAGCCGTAAAGCGATCCGAAACATGCGACAACTCCTCTTCGAAACGCCCCCTGCCGTTCGCGTTGCCGCCTCCCGATCGTTCAAACCCGCTTCGCGACGGATGGCAGTCGCTCGGCGACCTGGTGATCGACTGGACTACGCGGCCGGGCCCTGGGTATTGCGATCACATGGACGATGGGCTCCTGACCGTCGGCGTGGAAGAGGAATTCCTCCTCGTCGATCCCCGTACCGGCGAACCGCTGGCACGCAATGTCGAAGTCGCGCGCACCGCCGAGGAGATCGGCATCGATCTGCAACTCGAGTTGACCCGCTGCCAAGTGGAGACCAGCACCGCGGTGCACACCGAGATCGGCGCACTGCACCGGCAATTGCGCGACTTGCGCCGCGGCATCGCCGCCTGCGCGGAGCGCAACGACGCGCGTCTGCTCGCCGTCGGTATCCCGCCGACCGTCCCGCACGACTTCCCGGTCACCGATACCCCGCGTTACCAGCGCATCGCCGAGAACTTCGGCATGCTCGCCCACGAGCAGGGGCTGTCGGGCTGTCACGTCCACGTGGGCGTTCCGGACCAGGAAACGGCGATCCAGATCAGCAACCACCTGCGGCCGTGGTTGCCACAACTGCTGGCCATGACCGCGAATTCGGCGATCTACCGCGGTTCCGAGACCGGCTTCGCCAGCTGGCGCAGCATCCTGTGGCGGCGCTGGCCCAGCGCCGGACCACCGCCGTATTTCGACTCCGCGCGCGACTACGAGGCGATGGTCGCGATGATGCTCAACAGCGGCAGCATCCTGGACAAGCAGATGGTCTACTGGGATGTCCGTCCGTCGGTCTCGTTCCCGACCGTCGAAGTGCGGGTCAGCGATATCCCGGCGACGGTGGAGGAGACCGCGCTCCTGGCGGCACTGGTGCGCGCGATCGTCGTCATGGCGCGCAAATCGCTGGCCGCGGGGCAGTTCGCCCAGCCGGTACCCGCCGAGGTGCTGCGGGCCGCGTACTGGAAGGCCGCCCGTTCGGGACTGGCCGGAGACGGCGTCGATCCCCACGACGGCAACGTGACGCCCATGCGCGACCTGCTGTTCCGGCTGATCGAGCACGTCGGGCCCGCGTTGGACGAGGCAGGTGACCGCCGGTTCGTCGAGGAGGCGTTCGCACGCCTGCTCACGCGCGGTAACGGCGCGCACCGCCAGATCGCGGCGCTGCGGGCGCGCGGTGAGATCGATGACGTCGTCGAGGCGGTGGCGCGCGCGACCCTCGAAGGGTGCGACTAGCCGCGAAACGCGCGGCTCGGCCCGTTCAATCGAGCGGGACGACAGCCAGCCGCGCCGAGGTGGGTCGCGGCGATCCCTGCGCGGGTTCGATCGTGAGGGCCAAGACGTCCGCCGGGGCGAACTCGGTCGTCACGTCCAGCGTCGGCATCGTGGTCAGCACGCCCGCCGAACGCGCGGCGCCCGTGGCGGACACCACCCAGAGCTGATAGGACTGTCCGGGCGGTGGCGGGGGTACCGCGTCGAAGCCGACCGCGACGGCTGCGAGCCGGTCCGACGTGCGCACCGTCAGGGTGCCGCCGACCGGCAATTCGATCAGCCTGGATCGCGCGTCCGGTTGCCGCAGGATCTGGTCGCCCGCGACCGGCTCGACGTGCGACCCCGCGATCCGATCGGCTACCACCACGGCGCCCGCACCAGCTCCGATGGCCACCGCGGCGACTACCACCAGCCGGATCGCGCGGCGTCGACCGGACAGCCGGCGCAGGTCACCGCCGCGGCGGCGCGAATCCGGGCCGGAGTCGTCGATCGCCCGGAGAATCTTCGATTCCAGAGTGGGCGGCGGGTTCACCGCGGCGGTCACGCTCAGCGCCGCCAGCGTCTCCCGGATCCCGTGCACCGCGGCCGCGAACGCCGCGGCGGTGCGGGAATCGGCCGTCGCGACCCGGTCGTCGATGTGCCTGCGCTCGATCTCGGCCACCGCGTCCATCGCGTAGGGGTAGGCCAGGTCGAGCAGATCCCCGCGGGACGGCTCGGTGCCGGTCATGGCCGATCACCATTGGCCCCGGCCCGGAGCGCTGGGGGCGCTTCGTCCACCGGTCGCGCGTTCGCCGCCGGCGCGCCGCGCGAACGGACCGGGGACTCCGCAGGCGACCGACCGCGCGAGGAGCGACCCGCGCCGCGGTCTCGGCGCACCTGCCCTGTGCCAACCCGCATGCCTTGACTTCGCGGCGAACGGCCGCACGGATTGGATTCTCGCCCTATCGGGCGCGAACACCGGTACTCTTCTCGTCCGCCGGAATCATTCCGGTGTTCGCCCGGAGGCCGGCCACGCACCACGGCGGGACCGCCGAGCCGTGTCCGCGTCCCGACGCAGAGGAGAACACCGATGCCGACCGAGCTACGCGACGAGCGCGGCGCGCCGCTCCAGCACATCACCGTGGCCCTCGGCTGGGACCCGGCCACTCGCTCGCGCTTGTTCGGCCGGCGCGCGGAGATCGACCTGAACGTCGCGGCCCTGCTCTTCGCCGCGGACCGGCTCGTCGACGTCGTCTACCACGAACAGCTCAGCTCCGCGGACGGTTCGGTCCGCCTGCACGGCGACAGCCTCACCGGGGAAGGCGCGGGCGACGACGAAATCGTCAGCGTCGATCTGTCCCGCCTCGCCGCGCACGTCACGACGGTGCTATTCCTCGTCACCTGCTACACCGGCCAGACTTTCGAGCGGATCGCGAACGCCTACTGCCGCGTGGTCGACACCGTGGCGGGCACCCAGCTCGCCCGCCACGAGCTGACCGGCGGCGCACACCCCGGCTTGGTGCTCGGCCGAGTGCGGCGCGGCGACGGGGGCTGGCACTTCGAGGCCGTCGGCAAGGGCTTGCAGGCACGGCATCCGGTCGAGGCCATTCCGCACATCGGCCCCTACCTGTCCTGACCTCGCGGCCAGTTCGTCTGCACGGCAAGACTTTCCAAGGATTACCGGGATCCTCGCCCAGCGTCGGCCGTCCGCACGCACCGGACATCGCGCCGTGCCCGGTCCACCCCGGCGCCCCGATTGGAATCCGGGCGCGCGGGTAGTCGCCGTGCAGGAGGTGTGACATGCCGAAGGAGGTCTCATGACCGAGACGACACAGATTCGCCCGCCCGCGAACGCGCGATCGGTCACCGAACTCGTCGAGGACGCCACGGCCCAGGTGTCCCGGCTCATCCGCGACGAGCTCCAGCTCGCCCGGGTCGAGATGCGCGAGAAGGGAAAACGATTCGGCCTCGGCGCGGGCCTGGCCGGCGTCGCGGCGCTCCTGGCGTTCTACGGTGGGGCCGCGTTGGTCGCCGCGGCGGTACTCGGTCTCACCGAGGTGCTGCCGGGCTGGGCGGCCGCGCTCATCGTCGCGGGCGCCCTGCTGGTGGTCGCGGCGATCCTCGGACTGTCCGGGAAGAAGAGCGTGGAGCACGCGAGTCCGCCGATACCGCAGGAGGCGGTCGAGGGCGTGCGCGAGGACATCGAGGTGATCCAGGACAGGAGGCGGGGATGACTGACAGCCGACCCGGGGCCGGGCAGCCCACCGACGACGTCGAGGCCCTGCGGCGCGACCGCGACCAGGCCCGGGCGGAGCTCGGCAGGACGGTCGAAGAGCTCGGCCACAAGCTGGACGTGCCCGCGCGGAGCAAGGAGAAGGCGCACGACGCCGTCGAGGCGACGCAGCACGCGGCGTCCGAGGCGGCGCTGGCGGTAGCGGACAAGGCCCAACAGGCCCGCACGGGCGCCGCGGACCTCGCCCACCGCGTGGCGGCGGCGACACCGGAACCGGTCGCCGAACGCGGCAGGCAGGCGGGTGGCGCACTGCGCGCGTATCCGATCCCGGCCGCCATCGGCGCGGGGGCGCTCGCCGCGCTGGTGTGGCAGATCGTGCGGAGGCGGCGATGAAGACACTGTACAAACCGCTCGGCCTGCTGATCAGCGTGCTCGGCGGCCTCGCGGCGAACGCCGTGTTCACCAAGGTGTGGCGGCAGATCACGGGTGAGGAGCAGGCCCCGACCTCGACCGCGCGAGATCATTCCTGGCGCGAGGTGCTGTTCGCCGCGGCATTGCAGGGCGCGGTCTTCGGCTTGGTCAAGGCCGCGATCGATCGCGCGGGCGCGACGGGCTACGAATCGCTCACCGGCACTTGGCCGGAATAGCGCCACCAGGCGAGCGCGGCGCCGCCGCTCGAATTCTCCTCCGCCGCCGTGAGTTCGGACACTCCGCGAGGAACTCCGAACCACGGCGGCGGCGCTCGCTGTCCAGGGATCGGCGTGCGGGTGGTGACGAGGCGCCGAGGTCGCTCGGCCGCGCCGGCGTAATGACTTGGTACATATCGCGGTCCGGCAAGTCACACCCCGCGCACACCGGCTGCTGAGACGAGGACTTCCGGACCGGTGCGACGGCGACCTCCGATCCCGCGGTGCCGCCCGGTCCTAGGGGGACGACGCGGCAGTGTGATTGCCCCGAGCCGCGATGGGGTAAGTTGACCGCGGAATGCTCGCGCTCTGCGCCGTGCCCTGCGTGCGTAAGAGGAGCGAACCGGAGAGGTCGACGTGACGTACTGCCGAGGACGCGTCGCCGGCACGGGAGGTGGATTGTGAGTTCCGAAAGCGCGCCCCGGGCGCTGGAGGTCGAGGTGCGGTCGGCGGAGGACACGGTGGTGGTCACCGTGCACGGCGAGATCGACATGGCGTCCGCGCCACGCTTGCAATCGGCGCTCGACGAGGCCCTGCGCGACGGGCCGGCCGCGGTCGTGGTGGACATGTCGAACGTCGGGTTCCTCGGCTCCGCCGGTCTCAGCGTGCTGCTGGCGGCTTCGGAGGCCACCGGCTCGGGCGGCCTGCGCGTCGTCCCCAGCGACGCGGCGCGCAGGCCGATCGAGGTGACCGCCCTGGACCGGTTGCTCACGGTGTTCGACTCGGTCGAGGACGCGCTCGCGGTGGACGAGACCCAGACCCCCAGCTGAGCTTCCCCGGCATCAGCTCGGTGCCGCCCGGACCCCGCCGCGGTTTCGACCCCGGCGTCGCCGGGTATGTGCCCGGTCGTCGGCATCGTGTCGACCTGAGCGCACCGGGAGGAGGCCGTATGGCAGAAAACCGCGAACACCGACTGGTGGGAGTGCCCGCGGTGGCGGCGTTGGCGGATCTCGGATTCGCCTCGGTCGCCTCGGGGGTCATCGCCCGGCGTCGGCCGGTGCTCGGCTTGCTGGAGCGCACCGGAGCCGATTCCCGGGCGATCGAGCGTGTGCGGCAGTTGCGGCGTGAGTTCGGCGCGGGCCCGGTCGAGCTCGTGGTGCCGGGGCGCCGGATCGTGGTCGTCCTCGATCCGCACGACGTCGGGCGGGTGCTGGCCGACGCGCCCACGCCGTTCCACCCGGCCAATCGCGAGAAGCGCGCCGCGCTGCGCCAGTTCCAGCCACACGGCGTCCTCCTGTCCGAGGGCCCGATCCGTGACCAGCGCCGGGCCGTGAACGAGGCCGCATTGGACTCGGCCGAGCCGCTGCATCGCCTGGCCGGGCCGTTCGCCGAGGCCATCGCGGAGGAGGCGCGCGAGCTGATCGTGTCGGCCCTGCACCGCGGTCACCTGGACGCGCGGCAGTTCACGATCCGATGGTGGCGGCTGGTACGGCGGATCGTGCTGGGCGAGCGAGGACGCGACGACACAGTGCTCACCGACGAGCTGTCCCGGCTGCGCTCGGCGGGCAATTGGTCGTTCCTGGCGCCCGCGCACCGCAGGCAGCGCGATCAGTTCACCAATCGGCTGTACCGGCACGTGGAGTCCGCTTCGCCGGACAGCCTGGCCGGGGCGCTGGCCGCGGTGCCCGCGGGCGGGGCCACCGATCCGGTCGGGCAGATACCGCACTGGTTGTTCGCCTTCGACGCGGCGGGCATCGCGCTGAGCCGGGCACTGGCGGTGCTGAGCACCCATCCCGAGCACCATGCCCGCGCGCTCGCCGACGCCGTCGATCCGGACCGCGTCGATCTGCGCGGCTATCTGCGCGCCTGCGTGCTCGAATCGGTGCGGCTGTGGCCGACCACGCCCATGTTGCTGCGCGACATCACCGCCGACACCCAGTGGCGGGAGGGCGAGGAACGCTTCACCATCGCGGCGGGCGCCGCCCTCATGATCACGGTGCCCGCGTTCCACCGGGACGCCGAGCTGCTGCCGTTCGCCGACCAGTTCGTCCCGGAGATCTGGCTCGACGGCCGCGCGGAGCAGTACCCCCAGCTCGTGCCGTTCAGCGCGGGTCCCGCCGACTGCCCCGGCCGCAACCTGGTGCTGTTCGTCACCAGCACGCTGCTCGCACACCTGTTGACCTCCGCCGACTTCCGGCTGCGGTCCACCCCGCGGCCGAACCCCGACGCTCCGCTGCCGGTCACCTTGAACAATTTCGGGCTCGATTTCACCGTGGAGCCGTGCATGACCCAAGCGGGTTGACGGGCTGACGCGGAAGAAACACTTCCGCGAAAGCTGTCATGATCGACCGATGCTGGAAACCTCCGCACGCCTGTTGCGGTTGCTGTCGCTTTTGCAGCTTCGGAGCGACTGGACCGGGCCCGCGCTTGCCGAAAGACTCGGCGTGTCCACTCGGACCATCCGCACCGATGTCGAGCGGTTGCGAACGCTCGGATACCCCGTGCATGCCACGCCCGGCGCCGCGGGCGGCTACCGGCTCGGGGCCGGGTCGGCGATGCCGCCGTTACTGCTGGACGACGACGAGGCCGTCGCGGTGGCGGTCGGACTGGTCACCGCCGCCAACGGCGCGGTCACCGGCATCGAGGAGACATCGGTGCGGGCACTGGCGAAACTGCAGCAGGTGCTGCCCTCGCGATTGCGGCACCGGGTCGACTCGCTGACGGCGGCCACCGTGCACGTGCCCGGCAGCGGACAGTCGACCGTGGACGCGGCGGTACTCACCGCGGTAGCGGGCGCGATCCGGGCGAGCGAACGATTGCGCTTCGACTACGAGAGCCACGACGGTACCCGTTCCAGCCGGGATGCCGAGCCGCACCGGATGGTGCACTGGTCGGGCCGCTGGTATCTGGTCGCCTGGGATGTGGGGCGCCGCGACTGGCGCACCTTCCGCCTCGACCGGATCACGCCGAAGATTCCGAACGGGCCGCGGTTCACGCCTCGCATCCTGTCCGAGGAGCAGATCGCCGAGCGAGTACAGCGCGGCGTGGGCGCTGCCACCTGGCGCTACCGCGCCCGGGTGCGCATGGCCGCCCCCGCCGAGGCGATCCGGGCCCGGCTGCCCGCGGCAGTGGAGGTCGAGCCGGACGGGCCGCAGCACTGTGTCGCGCAGGTGGGCTCGGACTCACCCCAGCTGCTGACGCTGTATCTCGGCCTCGCCGACGTGGAATTCGAGGTGCTCGACTCCCCCGCACTCGCCGAACACCTGGTCGCCGCGGCCGAGCGTTTCCAGCGAGCGGCCGGGCGGAAATGACGTGGGACCTTTCGCGTGAACGGAAACGGCCGCGCTCGGTGCCGCAAGCGCCGAGCGCGGCCGAGGTCGCACTCCGAGTCAGTCCGCCACTACCGGCTGGCGCCCGCGGCGGCGCCGATGAGACCGCCGACCACACAGCCGGGGAAGACGCCGACGATGAAGAACACGAGACCGACCAGCGCCCCGATGGCACAGCCGATCGCCACCCCGCCCAGTGTGGAGCCCGCGTCACCGATGAACTGCGGCGCGCCCGGCTCCGGGATGGCGGCTCCGACCGGAGTCAGTGTCAATGTCGTCCCGGCCGCATCGATGTCGGTTGCCACTTCGACCTGCTGACCGAACATGGACACCATGGTCGTCGGCACCGTGGTCACGACCGACCCGTCGGCACCCAGCACCGCGATCCCCTCCGGCGTGCGGGCGAACGTCCCGTCGGCGGGCGTCACCGCCGCGCTCGTGCGGTCCGGCGCGACGGACGCGGTGTAGGCGACGCCGCTGTCGTTCCCGCTCACCACGGGGTCGTAGATCTCGGGTTGCCCGTACGCGGTCGCCGCGGTCACGCCGGTGGCGGCGATAGTCAGCAGCGTGGTCGCAACCAATTCTCTGAACTTCATGAGCCTTCCCATCCTCAGCAGATTCGATCTGTCGTTACCTGGGTACAGCCGTGAAACACTAGCGATTATAGACGTTACGCATCACCATTTCCGGCACTTGGCAATGCCCGAAATGTCTTGCAAGCCAGGGTTTTCGGCAATCTTCCAGCTAAGATGGGAGGGTGCGGTCCGTTACTCCAACTCCCCTTCGGTCTCCAGATAGACCTGCCGCAGCCGATCGAGCGTGTCTCGTTCGGGGTGCTCCCACAGTTTCCGCTCGGCCGCCTCCAGCAGCCGCTCGGCGATGCCGTGCAGCGCCCACGGATTGGACTGCTCCATGAACTTCCGGTTCACCTCGTCGAAAACGTAGCTCTCCGTAAGCTTTTCGTACATCCAGTCGGCCACCACGTTGGTGGTGGCGTCGTAGCCGAACAAATAGTCGACGGTCGCCGCCATTTCGAACGCGCCCTTGTAGCCGTGCCTGCGCATGGCCTCGAGCCACCGCGGGTTGACCACACGGGCCCGGAACACCCGCGCCGTCTCCTCGGACAGCGTCCGGGTGCGCACCGCGTCCGGGCGGGTGCTGTCACCGATGTAGGCCTCGGGGTTCTTGCCCGTCAGCGCGCGCACGGTGGCGACCATACCGCCGTGGAACTGGAAATAGTCGTCGGAATCGGCGATGTCGTGTTCGCGGGTGTCGGTGTTCTTGGCCGCCACCGCGATCCGGCGATACGCGCCGCGCATGTCCTCGGCGGCGGGCGCGCCATCGAGGTCGCGCCCGTAGGCGTAGCCGCCCCAGGTCGTGTACACCTCGGCGAGGTCGTCGTCGGTGCGCCAGCTCTTCGCATCGATCAGCTGCAGCAGACCCGCCCCGTAGGTGCCGGGCTTGGAGCCGAAGATGCGGGTGGTGGCGCGCCGCGAGTCGCCGTGCTCGGCGAGATCGGCCTGGGCGTGTGCCCGCACGTAGTTCGTCTCGGCGGGCTCGTCCAGGTCGGCGACCAGGCGGACCGCGTCGTCGAGCAAGGCCAGGACATGCGGGAAGGCGTCCCGGAAGAAGCCGCTGATGCGCACGGTGACATCGATGCGGGGACGGCCGAGCTCGGCGAGCGAGATCACCTCGAGCGCGCTGATCCGGCGGCTCGCCTCGTCCCAGACCGGCCGGACGCCCAGCAGCGCCAGGACTTCGGCGATGTCGTCGCCCGAGGTGCGCATGGCGGAGGTGCCCCAGATCGACAGTCCCACCGACCGCGGGTATTCGCCGTGGTCGGTGCGATAGCGCTCGAGCAGGGATTCCGCCATGGCCTGCCCGGTCTCCCAGGCCAACCGGGACGGGACCGCCTTCGGGTCGACCGAGTAGAAATTGCGTCCGGTGGGCAGGACGTTGATCAGGCCGCGCAACGGCGAACCGCTCGGACCGGCGGGGATGAACCCGCCGTCGAGCGCGTGCAGCACCCGCTCGATCTCCACACCGGTCTGCCGCAGCCGCGGCACGACCTCGGTCGCCGCGAACCGCAGCACCCGGCGGACATCCGGGTCGTCGGTGAGGCCGTCGACCGCGTCCGGCGACCAGTCCGCCGCCTGCAACGCCGCGACCAGAGCCCGGGCCCGCTCCTCCGCGGCGTCCACGCGCTCGCGCGCCTCCCCGCCCGATTCGTCGAGGCCGAGGGCTTCCCGCAGGCCGGGCACGGTGCGCTCGCCGCCCCACAACTGGCGCGCGCGGAGCATGGCCAGCACCAGGTCCAGTTCGCTCTCCCCCGCCGGGGCTCGTCCGAGCACATGCAGGCCGTCGCGGATCTGCACGTCCTTGATCTCGCACAGCCAGCCGTCGACGTGCAGCAGCATGTCGTCGAAGGACTCCTCGTCCGGACGCTCGGAGAGGCCGAGGTCGTGGTCCATCTTCGCCGCACGCATCAGCGTCCAGATCTGCTGCCGGATGGCGGGCAGCTTGGCGGGGTCCAGCGCGGAGATGTTGGCGTGCTCGTCGAGCAGTTGCTCGAGACGTGCGATGTCGCCGTAGCTTTCGGCGCGGGCCATCGGCGGGATCAGGTGATCCACCAAGGTGGCGTGCGCGCGCCGCTTGGCCTGGGTGCCCTCACCGGGGTCGTTCACCAGGAACGGATAGATCAGCGGTAGGTCGCCGAGGGCCGCGTCGGTGCCGCAGGAGGCCGACATACCCAGCGTCTTGCCCGGCAGCCACTCCAGGTTTCCGTGCTTGCCCAGGTGCACCATCGCGTCGGCCCCGAAGCCTTCGGGCGCGCTGAGCCACCGGTAGGCCGCCAGGTAGTGGTGACTGGGGGGCAGATCGGGATCGTGGTAGATCGCGACGGGGTTCTCGCCGAAACCGCGCGGCGGCTGCACCATGAGCACGACATTGCCGAAACGCAGGGCCGCGATGACGATCTCGCCCTCCGGGTCGGACGAGCGGTCGACGTACAGTTCCCCCGGCGGCGGTCCCCACGCTGCCACGACAGCGTCCCGCAGGTCCTCGGGCAGGGTGTCGAACCAGGCCGTGTAGGTGGCCGCGCCGATGCGGATCGGGTTGCCCTCGAGCTGCTCGGCGGTGAGCCAGTCGGGGTCCTGACCACCGGCCGCGATCAACGCGTGGACGAGGGCGTCACCGTCCTGCTCGTCCAGACCGGGGATCTCGCCGGGAGCGCCGAGATCGTAACCAGCGGAACGCATTTCGGTAAGCAGCCGGATGGCGCTGGCCGGGGTGTCCAGACCGACGGCGTTGCCGATGCGGGCGTGCTTGGTCGGGTAGGCCGACAGCATGACCGCGACGCGCTTGCGCGCGGCGGGGATGTGGCGCAGCCGCGCGTAGCGCGTCGCGATGCCCGCGACGCGGGCGGCGCGCTCGGGATCCGGGACGTACGTGGACAGGCCGTCGGCGTCGAATTCCTTGAACGAGAACGGGACGGTGATGATTCGGCCGTCGAACTCCGGCACCGCCACCTGGGTGGCGACGTCCAGGGGCGACAGCCCGTCGTCGTTGGCCTCCCATTGGGCCCGGCCGGTGGTCAGGCACAGCCCTTGCAAGATGGGCACGTCCAGGTCGGCGAGCGCGCCGACATCCCAAGCCTCGTCCTCGCCGCCCGCCGACGCGGCGGCGGGCTTGGTGCCGCCCGCGGCCAGCACCGTCACCACCAGCGCGTCGGCCCGGCGCAGGGTCGCGAGCAATTCGGGTTCGGCGGTGCGCAGCGACGCGCAGTACAGCGGCAGCGCCCGTGCGCCCGCCTGTTCGATCGCGGTGCACAGCGCGTCGACGTAGGCGGTGTTGCCCGCCAGATGCTGCGCGCGGTAGTAGATCACCGCGACGGTGGGCCCGTCGGCCGACTCGGCCGCGACCCGGTCCAGTTCGCCCCAACTGGGCAACTGGACCGGCGGCTCGAAGCCGTGGCCGGTCAGCAGCACCGTGTCGGACAGGAAATTGTGCAGCTGCCGCAGGTTCTCGGGGCCACCGGCGGCGAGGTAGTTGTGCGCGTCGGCCGCGACGCCGCCCGGGACGGTGGAGCATTCCATCAGCTCGGCATCGGGCGCGATCTCACCGCCGAGCGCGACGAGCGGAATCCCGCTGCCGCGCAGTGCCTCCAGCCCATCCTCCCAGGCCCGTTTACCGCCGAGGATGCGCACGATCACCAGATCGGCGCCGTCGAGCAGGCCGGGCAGGTCGTCGACCAGCAGGCGAGCCGGGTTCCCCCAACGGTAGTCTGCGCCGCTGGCGCGGGCACTGAGCAGATCGGTGTCGGACGTGGACAACAGCACAATCACGGGTGGCAGCCTTCCTCGGGTGACGCGCCCATCGGGGGGTTCGCTGCTCGCCGGGGAGGGTCTGGCTTTCTACAGTGGCGCGACCGCACCGGACTTCCACCGGTTTCCTCGTCGTCCGCCGAGCACGCCGATGCTACCTGCCGTTCGGATCGGCCTCGTCCACGCGTCCGGCGAGCTCGGTCGCGCGGCGGTCGCGGTCGCTCGCCCGCGCGGCCAGGAAATCGTCGACCAGTCGCGCGCACTCGGCAGGTGTGACCGGCGGGAGTCCGACCAGCCTGGCGAAGACGATCGGGCCGACGAGCTGAGTCAGCGCGAACGTCACGTCCGGATCGCCGAGCTGCGCGCGCACGTCGGGATCCCCGAACAGCTGGTCGAACGGCTGGCGGTACTGCTCGACGAGCCGACGGCGCAGCGACGTGAACGCCGGTCCCGCGCCCGGTTCGCCGCGCTCGCCGGTGGCCAGCCAGGCCAGCGTGGACACCTGCAGCGGGGCCTCGTTGACGACCGCGGCCTGCCTGCTGAGCAGGTCGATCAGCCGCTGCCGCAGCGGGCCACCGGGAGCCGCCTCGATGACCGGAGGAAGCAGGCGCTCGAGCGTGGCGGCGCGCAGTTGCATGGCGTTGTCGAAATGCCGGTACAGCGTGGTGCGGGCGACCTTCGACATGGTCGTGACCGCCTCGACGGTAACCGCTTCCAGCCCACCGGTTTTCAACAGCGCGGTCGCGGCGTCCAGCAGCCTGGCACGGGAGCGCAGTTTGCGCGGGTCGACGTCGTCGTGCGCGGACTCGCGCGGCGTCGGGTCGGCAGCACCGGTCATGGGTCGAACGATCCTCCTCCGCTGCGCCTATCGCCACCCGGCCAACTTATGCTACTGATAGTAGCGTAGCGATACCGACAGTTTCGTACTGCCCCGGGAGGCGCCGTGGAGTCCACCACGACACATTTGTCCGCCGCTCAACGCTGGATGCTGACGATCTCGTGTCTCACGGTCGCGCTGGTGATCGCCTCGATGGCCGCCTTGTACACCGCGCTGCCGGAGATCGCCGCCGCGACGGGCGCCAGTCAGCAGCAGCTCACCTGGGTCGTCGACGGGTACACCCTGGCGCTGGCCTGCCTGGTCCTGCCCGCGGGCGCGCTCGGCGACCGTTACGGGCGGCGCGTAGTGCTGATCATCGGGCTGTTCGTCTTCGCGGCGGCCTCGGCGACTCCGGCACTGCTGGACACGCCCGGCTGGCTGATCGCGGGCCGAACGGCGGCCGGAGTGGGCGCCGCGCTCGTCATGCCTTCGACGCTGTCCCTGATCACCGCCGGATTTCCCGAAGCGCGCCGGGGCAATGCCGTCGGGCTGTGGGCGGGCGTCGCCGGTGCGGGCGCGGTGCTCGGCATCCTCGGCTCGGGCCTGCTGCTGGAGTGGTGGTCGTGGGTGTCGATCTTCCTCGCCATGGCCGTGGCGGGACTGGTCCTGATGATCGCGGGATGCACCCTGCCGGAATCGGTCGACCGGGATCGTCCCCGGCTGGACGCGTGGGGCGGCGTCACCTCGGCCGTGGCCGTCGGGTCATTGGTGTCGGCGGCGATCGCCGCGCCCGAGCGCGGATGGGTGGATCCGGTGGTGATCGGCGCCGCCGTCACGGCGGTCGCGGCGGCCGCGGCGTTCGTGGCGATCGAGACGCGGGTGGCGCACCCTCTGCTGGATCTGCGTCTGTTCGCCGATCGCGGGTTCGGCTCCGGCACCGCGTCGGTGACACTGCAGTTCCTCGTATGCTTCGGGACCTTTCTGCTGATGGTGCAGTTCCTGCAGCTGATCCTCGGGTTCCGGCCGATCGTGTCGGCGCTGGCGATGGCGCCGATGATGGTGCCGATGGTGGCCGTCTCGGCGGTCGCGCCACGACTCACCGAGCGGGTCGGACTGCGGCTCCCGATCGCGGGCGGGCTGGTGATCATCGGCGTCGCGCTCGTCGCGCTCTCCCGCGTCGACGTCGACACCACCTACCTCGACCTGCTCTGGCCGTTCCTGATCATGAGCGCGGGGACCGGCCTGTGCACCGCGCCGGCGACGGCCGCGATCATCGCGGGCACCCCGGTGGAGAAGCACGGCGTCGCCGCGGCCGTGAACGACGCGGCGCGCGAAGTGGGCGCTGCCATCGGCATCGCCATCGCGGGCAGCATCCTGGCCGCCGGATACAGCCACCGCATCGCGCCCGCCCTGCCCCGGCTCCCCGACCAGATCCGCGAACCGGTCGGCGACTCGCTGGCCGCGGCGCTGGAGACTACCGAGCGGATGGGCCCGCAAGCCGCGCCGCTGGCCGAATTCGCCGAGTCGGCTTTCGTGCACGGCGCCGGGCAGTCCGCGCTCGCGCTGGCCGTCATCACGTTCGTCGCCGCGATCCTCATCGGCGTCTGGGCGCCGGGCCGGTCCCGCGCGACGGCGAAACCCGCAGCGCCTCGACCGGAAACGCAGCCGACGACCACGCCCTGACGATCGCTCGCAGGTGACACCTCGGGACGAAGCGCGCCACCCCCGCGGCAGCCCGTCGAGGTTCGCGAGCGGTCGGGGCCGCGGGCGATCCCGCGCCGGACCTAAACGAGATCCGCGTTCCCGTCGATCACCTCGAGGTGGTAGTGGAACCGGTTGACCCGCCACCCGTTCACCGTGCGTTCGACGCCGAGGGAATAGCTGCCGACGAAGGTCCGGGTCTTGCCTTCGGTCGCGGTGTTCTTGACGTGCACCGCGATGGCGTCCGCGTGCACGCGCGCCGCATCGCCGTCCAGATCGATGAGATGGTTGCCCGACTGGTGGTGCACTCCGTCGAGGTCGGCGAGCCCGGTACGCCAATCGGCGATGATGTCGGTCGCGGCGCGCTCCCCGACCGGGCCGCCGAATCCGCCGTCGAAATCCACGGTCGGTGTGAAGACCTCGGCCGACAAGTCTTCCCACCGCTTCTGATCGGTGTACACGAACATTTTGGTGATCACCTCGACGATGGCGAGCCGGTCTGCGAGCGCGGAGATTTCGGACATACGCCGACCTTAGTCGGCGCGCGTGTCCAAAGGTTTGCGGACCACCCCGCCCAGCAGCACCAACCCGGTGTCCGGCAGGTCGTCGCCGAGCCACTGCTGCAGCGGAACCACACCGGGATCGAGCATCTCGAAACCCTCGAAGAACGACTCGACCACGGCCGGCGAGCGATAGACCACCTGAGCCGAGGAATTGGCGGTATCCGACGACGACTGGGTGATGAATTCGGAATTGCTGTTGTCGCCGCCGTGCGTGAACGCCAGATAGCTTCCCGGCGCCATGGCTTCGCGCAGCCGAGCGACGATCTCGGCCGGGCGTTCGTCGTCCATCACGAAGTGCAGCACCCCGACGAGCGTGATCGCCACCGGTTCACCGAAGTCGATCAGGCCCGCGTTCCGCAGCCGATCGATGATCTCCTCCGGACGGCGAACGTCCCCTTGCAGCGCCGTCACACCCTCCGAATTCGCCAGCAGCGCATTGCAGTGCGCGTAGACGACCGGGTCGAAATCGACGTAGACCACTCGCGCCGAGGGATCGGTCTTGCGCGCGACTTCGTGCACGTTCGGTGAAGTCGGGATACCCGCGCCGAGGTCGATGAACTGCCGGACCCCCGCCTCCGCGGCCGACTGGACCGCACGCACCAGGAACTGGCGGCTGAACCACGCCAACGTGCGGGTATCCGGGGCGATGGCCAGCATCCGATGCGCGACCGCCCGATCCACCTCGTAATTGTCCTTGCCGCCGAGCAGGTAGTCGTATACCCGAGCGGAATTCGGCCGATTCGGATCGACGCCGCGCGGTGCTCGCTCCATGCCGGACACCGTACCTCTCCGCGCTCTCTCGATCAGGATGGGAAAGAACCGGATTCCCGCACGCACGAACTCAGTCGCCGGCCGCGAGCACCCGGGCTCGCGCCATGAGCTCATCCGCCACCGGACGAGCGCGACGCCCGAGGCCGCAGGCGCAGGCGACTCCGTCGACCGGGCGGCCCAGCGCGTCCTCGATGACCCGCAACGTCCGCGCCTGCTGCGCCTCGGTGGGCACGTCGTGCACGAACCCGGCATAGAAATCGGTGCCCTCACCCAGAGCCAAATCCGACAGGGGAGCATAGAATCCGGGCTCCGCCGACGGCGGTATATCGCCCGCCGCGAAGGGGCCGTGCACGAATTGCAGAACGCGCCCCCGCGGCCACCGCCGGACGACGGAATTGGCCAGATCTACCAGCGGCCGGGCATCACGCAACCTGCCCCGGGCTTTGTTGCGCAGACTGCCCAGGCACAGGTGCACTCCGAAACGTGTTCCCTCGGGCGTCGCCGCGGCCAGCGCGGCGATCCCCTCACCCAGTCCCAGCGCCCGATCGACCAGGCGGTGCAACGGCTGCGCCCTGGCCATGAGCACCAGTTCCGCAGTGGCCTCGAGTTGCACCACGACGTCGTCGCCGGCCAGCTCGCGAATCCCGGCGATGGCACGCACGGTGGCCTCGCGGAAGGCCGGGCGATGCCGCCGCAGACCGGCGGCTCCCATGGCGATGAAGGTCAGCGTGAAGTCGGTCGGCATGCCGATCTGGAGTGCGAGATCAGGCAGTTCGCGTTTCGCGCGTAGTTCGCGGAAGATCGGCAACGCCTCCTCGGCCTCACCGAGATAGCCGAGATCCATCACGTCGGCGGGCAATTCCGCGCCGCGCGCGACCCGATGGATCGTCCGCTCCCGGCTCGAGCGCCACGTCCCCGGCTTCTTCACCGCCAAGACACCTTGGGCGACCAGATCTTCGATGATCGGCTGGATGTAGAACTCGTAGCGCCGGGTCTCCCCCGTCGGCAAGGTGCGCAGTCGCGCCCCCGCGCTGTCCAGCATGGCCCGCATCGCGACATCCGTGCTCCCGGCCGGAAAACTCCCGACGAAGTGCACCGCTCGCGTATCCGCCCCTGGTCTTGTCGCACCCACGTTCCCGCGCTCCTCGTTGACCGCGTCGTCCCGGACATCCGCTCTCCCGAAGCGACATCGGGTGCGGCCGGGTGCACGCGTGCGGAATCAACTATGCGATAGCCAAGCGACATTGTGCGCGGTATCGTCCTTCGCCGGACAATCGGACGCGCGATCGGCCCCGCTCGGAAGGCATTCGGCATGTGAACGGTCGTCGCCGGAGCGGTCGATGCCGAGGCTCCCGAGGTCGGCTTCGCCACACTTGTTCCGCCCGTGCGGGATCGGCGGTCACCGAATCGAAATCGTCTGCTGTCGCGCCGGTTCGGCAATCCTGTGCGTTCATCGGCGACACGTATTGCGCACCATGATGTTCGCGCATAGCCTGCGTCGCGTGCGAACCTCGCTCCGGTCGATCGTCGCGTCCGCGGCGGCGATACTTCTCTGCCTGACACCGAACACGGCACACGCCGACGACACCGCGCCGGGCCGCTGTACACCGGTTTCCATCCCCGTCCCGCTCGGGGAGATGGCCGGTTCCTTGTGCACTCCCGCGGCGCACGCCACCGACACCGTCATGGTGCTGATCGCGGGTTCCAACTACAACCACACCTATTGGGATTTCCCTTACGCCCCGGAGACCTACAGCTTCCGGCGCGCGATGAACGCCGCGGGCGTGGCGACGCTGGTGATCGATCGGCTCGGCAACGGTGCGAGCACCAGACCACCGAGTACGCAGGTCACCGCGACGGTCTCCGCCCGCGCCCTGCACGACATCGTCCAGGCCCTGCGCCGGGGACTCGCGGGCGCGCCCCCGTTCGGCAAGGTCGTCACGGGCGGCCATTCGCTCAGCTCGGGCATCGATGTCCTGGAGGCGACCACGTACCAGGATGTCGACGGCATCCTGCTCACCGGCTTCTCGCACGCCCTCAACGTGTCCGAGGTCCTCGGCGTCATCTCGACCTACCACCAAGCGGCCGAGGACGCCCGTTTCGCCGATCGGGACTACGATCCCGGGTATCTGACGACGCGGCCCGGTACCCGTGCCGCGAGTTTCTTCGCACCCGAGACGGCCGATCCCGAAGTGCTCGCGGTGGACGAAGCGACCAAGGAAGTCTTCTCGCCGGCGGAGTATCCGGACGGCCTGACGTCGACCCTTCCGCCGATGACCAACTTCATCAACGTCCCGGTCATGGTCGTCAACGGCAGCCGGGACCGGCTCTCCTGCGGCCCCGAATACGCGGTCTGCGCGGACGCCGAGATACTGCGCGCCACCGAGGCGCCGTTCTTCGGCCCGGCGGCGCGACTGCGCACCTACGTGCTGCCCGGCAGCGGGCATTCGGTCAATCTCGCCCGCAACACCGCCGAGTATCGAGCCGCCGTCATCGACTGGGTGCGTTCGATCGGGCAGTGACCGGCCGTTCGCCGCGCCCGGCCCACGCGTCCGTACGCTGGAGTCGTTATGACGCGACGTGCTCCTGATTCCTGCCCGGGTGTGCTGCGGTTGCACGAGGCGGCCGACGGGCCGCTGGCACGCATCCGCGTGCCCGGCGGTCGTCTGGAGCCCGCCCAGGTGCAGGCCCTGGCCGAGGCCGCCCGAGACCTGGCGGACGGCACCATCGAACTCACTTCGCGGGGCAACGTCCAGTTGCGCCGGGTGAGCGACGCCGGGGCGCTGACCGACCGGCTCGCGGACGCGGGTCTGCTGCCGAGCAGCACGCACGAACGGGTACGCAACATCATCGCCTCGCCGCTGTCGGGCCGGATCGGCGGCCTGGCGGACGTGCACCCGCTGGTATCCGCGCTGGACAGCGGCCTGCTGGCGGCGCCGCGGCTGGCCGGCCTGCCCGGCCGTGTGCTGTTCACCCTCGACGACGGACGCGGCGATGTCAGCGGGCTGGGTCCCGACATCGGGGTGCACGCGGTCGGGGCGGACGAGTTCGCGTTGCTGCTGGCGGGCCGCGACAGCGGTCTGCGGCTCGCCGCCGCCGACGCGGTCGACGTCGTGCTCGCGGCCGCGCACGAATTCCTGGACCTGCGCGGCGACGACGCCGGCCGCTGGCGGTTGCACGAGATCGCCGACGGCGCCGAACGCGTCGTCGATCGCCTCGGCTTGTCCCCCGGCACGGAAAGGCTCGACTTCCCTGCCGCGCCGAGCATTCCGATCGGCTGGCTCGAGCAGGACAACGGGTTGGTCGGCCTGGGCGCCGGTGTGCGCCTCGGCTCCCTGCCCGCCCGCACCGCCGAGTTCCTCGCCGCGGTCGAGCGACCGGTCTTCGTCACGCCATGGCGCAGCCTGGTGCTCACCGATCTGGCGGAGTGGGTCGCCGAACAAGTGGTGCGCGTGCTCGCGCCGATGGGCTTGATCTTCGACGCCGACTCGCCGTGGCTGCTGGTCAGCGCGTGCGCCGGGCAGCCCGGCTGCGCGAAGTCGCACACCGACGTCCGGGCCGATGCCGCGGACGCGGTCGACACCGGACGGGTGCTGCCAGGGCCGGCCCATCCGGCAGACGTCCCGCAGACGCTGCCCGCGACGGACGTCGCGGTGGCCGGGCGCCAGCACTGGTCCGGGTGCGCTCGCCGCTGCGGCCGCCCCCAGGGCGAGGTCACCGACGTCGTCGCGACGGACGAGGGCTATCGCGTCGACTGACCGTCGCGCGCCGGCCCGCCATGGATCTCGAGGGTGCAGCACTTGACCGAGCCACCGGCCTTGAGCAGCTCGGACATCTCGATTCCGACCGGGTGATAGCCACGGGCGCGCAGCGCGTCGCTCAAGTCGGTGGCCGCGCTGCTGAGGAAGACGTGGTAGCCGTCGCAGACGCCGTTCAACCCGAGCACCGCCGCATCGGCGTCGGTGGCCACGATCGCGTCGGGATAGAGCTCGGCGAGCACCGCACGCGCCGCCGGACCGAACGCGGGCGGGTAGTAGGCGATCGTGTCGGCGTCCAGCGGGAGCAGCACGGTGTCGAGGTGATAGAAGCGCGGATCGACCAGCTCCAGCGACACCACGGGCAGACCGAAGTGGCGCGACACCTCGTCATGCGCGGCGCGCGAACTGCGGAACCCGGTTCCGGCCAGGAGCCGGTCGCCGACCAGAAGGAAGTCGCCTTCGCCCTCGTTGCATTCCCCGGCCGCCACCAGGTTCGCCAGTCCGTAACGGGCGAACCAAGCGTGGTAGGCCGGGCCTTCCGCGGCACGCTCGGGGTGCGTGAAGCGGGCCGACATGGCGCGGTCGCCGACGATCAGCCCGCCGTTGGCGGCGAACACCATGTCGGGCAGGCCCGCGACTCCGGGCACCACCTCCACGGTGTGCCCGTGCTCGGCGTAGGTGGCGCGCAGCGTCTCCCACTGCGCGAGGGCAAGCGAGCGGTCGACCGGCTCGGCGGGATTCATCCAGGGATTGATGGCGTAGGTGACGTCGAAGTGATCGGGACGGCACATCACGAACCGGCGCGGCGACCAGCGGCGGGTGGCGGATTCGACGGGGAGGGTGGCTACAGACGTCAACGGAACTCCCTGGCGTGAGCGAGGACTTGGCTGCCACGACAGTAAGTCGCCTAGCATTGCGTGAGAAACGGCGATTCATTGCGAATCACACGCTGAGAACGGCGAATCGTTGCTTGCGAGCGCGAAAGGTGTGACGTGGACGACCTCGACAGGCGCATTCTCGAGCAACTGCTGAAGAACGCGCGCGCTTCCTTCCAGGAGATCGGCGGCGCGGTGGGATTGTCCGCGCCCGCGGTGAAACGGCGGGTCGACCGGCTGGTCGCGGGCAAGCAGATCACCGGGTTCACCGCGCTGGTCAATCCCGCGGCGCTGGGGTGGAGGACGGAGGCGTACGTCGAGGTGTACTACCGCGACAACATCTCCCCCGCCGAGCTCAAGCGCAGCCTCGAACCCATCCCGCAAGTGGTCGGCGTCTGGACGATCGCGGGCGAGGCCGACGCGCTGGTGCACGTGATGGCCACCGACATGGCCGAGATCGAGGTGACCGTGGAACGGATCCGGGAGAACGCGCGGGTCGGGCGCACCCGCAGCGCCATCGTCATGTCCCGGATTCTCGAACGTCCGCGCACCTGATCCGGCGGCCCGGCCCGGGATGCTCGGCGCCCGACCCGGACCGCTCTGTCCGGACCCGCACCCATATGGTTGACCGCATGTCCGACGTACGTGCCAGCTACCTGACCGACGGGGCCGAGATCTACCGTCGCTCGTTCGCGACCATCCGCGCCGAGGCCGATCTGAGCGGATTCCCGCCGGACGTGGCGCAGGTGGTGGTGCGGATGATCCACGGCTGCGGTCAGGTGGATCTCGCCGCGGACATCGCCTTCTCCCCCGGCGTCGTCGCCGCGGCGCGGGCGGCGCTGCGCGCGGGCGCCCCGATCCTCTGTGACGCGACCATGGTCGCCTCGGGCGTCACCCGGAAACGGCTGCCCGCCGACAACGCGGTCGTGTGCACCCTCGCCGATCCCCGGGTGCCGGAATTGGCCGCGGCCAACGGCACGACCCGCTCCGCCGCCGCGCTCGACCTGTGGCGCGACCAGCTCGACGGCGCGGTCGTCGCGATCGGCAACGCGCCGACGGCGCTGTTCCATCTGCTCGACCTCCTCGACGCGGGAGCGCCCCGGCCCGCCGCCGTGCTCGGCATCCCGGTCGGATTCGTGGGCGCGGCCGAATCGAAGGACGCGCTGATCGATTTCGGCGGCGTCGAATACCTCACGGTGCGCGGCAGGCGCGGCGGCAGCGCCATCACCGCGTCGGCGTTGAACGCGATCGCGAGTGAACGGGAATGAGTATTCCGGGCAAGTTGTGGGGCGTCGGACTCGGACCGGGCGATCCCGAATTGGTGACGGTCAAAGCGGCCAAGGTGATCGGCGCGGCGGATGTCGTCGCGTTCCACAGCGCGCGTCACGGCCGCAGCATCTCCCGTCGCATCGCCGCGCCGTATATGCGCCCCGGTCAGGTGGAGGAGCATCTCGTCTACCCGGTGACCACCGAGACCACCGACCATCCCGGCGGCTACCAAGGCGCGATCGACGAGTTCTACGAACAGGCCGCCGAACGGCTGGCCGGGCACCTCGCCGCGGGCCGCTCGGTGGCGCTGCTCGCCGCGGGCGACCCGCTGTTCTACAGCTCGTACATGCACATGCACCGGCGGCTGGCCGACCGGTTCGACGCCGAGATCATCCCGGGCATCACCTCCGTGAGCGCGGCGTCGGCGGCCCTGGGCACGCCGCTGGTCGAAGGGGAGCAGGTGCTCACCGTGCTGCCGGGCACCATGCCGGTCGACGAGCTCACCCGGCGGCTGCGCACCACCGACGCGGCCGCGATCATGAAGCTGGGACGCACCTATCCCGCTGTGCGCCAGGCTCTTTCGGATTCCGGTCGACTCCCGGGCGCCTACTATGTCGAGCGCGCGAGTACCACTGAGCAGCGCGTACTGCACGCCGGCGCGGTGGACGACGCGGAGGTGCCGTATTTCGCGATCACCCTCGTGCCCGGCCCCG
Source organism: Nocardia sp. NPDC019219 (assembly GCF_040632645.1). Taxonomy (NCBI): domain Bacteria; kingdom Bacillati; phylum Actinomycetota; class Actinomycetes; order Mycobacteriales; family Nocardiaceae; genus Nocardia; species Nocardia sp. NPDC019219. The sequence goes on from NZ_JBEYCG010000007.1 coordinate 214,557, forward strand.
AGCCCACCACGCCGCTGCCCCGCCTCGACGCGGAGCCGGGACCGCGCGCGGGCGACGCGGAGGCGACCGAGCGCGTCGGCGAGGTCGTCGTGGTGGGACTGGGCCCCGGCGCACCGGAATGGACCACCGACGAGGTCCGCGCGGCACTGGCGGAGGCCACCGATCTGGTCGGCTACACCACCTATCTGAACCGGGTGCCCGAACGCCCGGGCCAGCGTCGCCATGCCAGCGACAACCGCGTCGAGTCCGAGCGCGCGGCCATGGCCCTGGATCTGGCCAAACGGGGCGCGCGCGTCGCGGTCGTCTCGTCGGGAGATCCCGGTGTCTTCGCGATGGCGGCGGCGGTGCTGGAGGAATCCGCCGACCCGCAGTGGCGCGGGGTGCCGGTGCGGGTGCTGCCCGGTCTCACCGCGGCCAACGCGGTGGCCAGCCGGGTGGGCGCACCGCTCGGGCACGACTACGCGATGATCTCGCTCTCCGACCGGCTCAAGCCGTGGGAGGTGGTGGCGCAGCGCCTTTCCGCCGTCGCGGCGGCCGACATGGCGATCGCGGTCTACAACCCGGCCTCCTCGCAACGCACCTGGCAGGTCCGCGCGATGCGCGACCTGCTGCTGGAGCATCGCAAGCCGGACACGCCCGTCGTCGTCGGGCGCGACGTCGGCGGGCCGAACGAATCGGTGCGGGTGGTGCCGCTCGGCGACCTCGACCCCGGCGAGGTGGACATGCGCACCTTGCTGATCATCGGCGCGTCCACCACCACCGCGCTCGAGACCGGCGCGGGTACCCGCGTCTTCACCTCCCGCCGTTACGGTCGCACGGACGACGCGGCCGCCGGCGGCGCGTAAGATCGCCTGACGCACCGAAGATCGGAGGGACCTTGGCCGCGACACTGTCGGAGCTGACGCTGCGCGCCCGAGCCCTGGAGGCCAGGGCCACCGCGAGCGAACAGGCACTCGACGAGCAGGGCGAGGTCCTCAACGTACTGGCGGCGCTGACCAGGAAGGCGCTCGACGGCATCGGCCGGATCGACCGGCGCACGGAAAACGCCGGCGACGCCGTCGGCGAGCTCCGCCGCGAGGTCGGAGACCTGCGCGAGAATGTGGGCGAACTCAACCGCAGGGTCACCGTGCTCGAACAAGGACAGGTCCGTCTCGAAGAAGGCCAGGCCGCGCTGGCCCGCGGTCAGGCACAGCTCGAACAGGGACAGACGCGGCTGGAGCAGGGAATGGCGCAGGTACTCGCCCGGCTCGACAAGCTGACCGGCGACGCCTGACCCGGCCCCGTTCCGGTAACATTCCACTATGGAATGTTGAGAGCGAAGGGAGCAGTCGTTGACCAACACCGCGACCAAGCGCAAGCCACTGAACTCGACGGCGGCGTCGTTGCTCGGATTTCTGCACGAAGGCCCGATGTCGGGGTGGGATCTGGTGACCGAGGCCCAGGACCGCATCGGCGACTTCTGGACGATCACGCAGAGCCAGGTCTACCGGGAACTCGCCACGATGGACGCGGCGGGACTCGTCGAGAAGGGCGAGACCGGAGCCAGGGAGCGCACGCCGTATCACATCACCGAGGCGGGACGGGAAGCGTTCCTGGAATGGGTCGCCCGCGATCCCGGCGGGGAGACCATCCGGGTGCCGTTGCTGCTCACGCTCTCCTTCGGCAAGCATCTCGATCGCGATCGGCTCGACGGCATCATCGCGGCCAACCGGGAGATCCATCAGGCGCGGCTCACCCGGTATCTCGCCGAAGATCCGGAGGAAATGCCCACGTTCGCCCGCGCCACCCTGGATTTCGGAATCCGCTACGAGCGGGCGGTGCTGGAGTGGTTCGACCAGCTGCCGGAACTCCTCGGCAACTGACCGCGCCCTGCCTCAGCCGCGCCGAGTCCGCATGTCGCGCAACCACTTCAGCGCCTGCTCCGGCGTTTCCACGACCGGTGCGCCCTCGGGCAACGGCGGACGGTCCACGACGACGACCGGGATTCCCGCCGCCCGGGCGGCGGCGAGTTTGGCTTCGGTCTGATCGCCGCCGCTGTCCTTCGTGACGAGCACATCGATCCGATGCCCGGCGAGCAGTCGCGCTTCGTCCTCGAGCGCGAAAGGGCCACGCGCGAGCAATAATTCGTGTCGCGGCGGTAGGGGGCCTTCCGGCGGGTCGATGGACCGGATCAAAAACCATTGCCGGTCGAGTCCGGCGAACGCGTCGACGCCTTGCCTGCCGATGGTCAGGAAAACTCGCTCACCGAGGGCGGCCGTTTCCGCTGCGCCGGTGGGGAGATCAGGGACCCGGACCCAGCGGTCCCCCGTTCGCTCCACCCACCTGGGCCGCCGCAGGTGCACCAGCGGCACATCCGAATCGCGCGCGACCGCAGCCGCGTTGGCGGTGATAGCCGCCGCGAACGGATGCGTGGCATCGACAATCGCGGCCACGTCGTTGGCCGCCAGCCAAGCCCGCAGCCCCTCCGGGCCGCCGAAGCCGCCGACGCGGACCGCGCCTTCGGGCAGCAAGGGCGCACGCACGCGACCGGCGAGCGAGGACACGATCTCGAATCCTCGCTCGCCGGAAGCGATGTGGGCCAGCTCCCGCGCTTCCCGGGTGCCGCCCAGAAGCAGAACTCTCAGGGCTGGCCGCTGAAGTAGGCGATGCCCGCGTTCAGCAGCGACGGCCCGCCCGCGACGGCGAGACCGATCAGCGCGCCGAGCACCGCGCCCGGCAGGATGCCGACGCCGAAGAAGACGATGCCGATGGCAGCGCCGATCAGGCCGCCGACCAGAGCGCCGAGCGAGGCGCGCTGCAACTCGGCGAAGAACCATTCCTGCGCGCCGATGAACTCGGCCGCGACCGGCGCGTTCGCGGTCGGAGCGACCTGCGGGGTCAGCGTCAGCTGCCTGCCCTCGTCGGCGACGGCCGCGGCGATCCGGACCTCTTGGCCCTTGGCGGTCGCGGTGAGCGGAATGGTGGTGACGGTCTCGCCCGCGGAGTTCTTCAGGGTGACCGCCTGGTTGTCGGTGTCGACGCTGAACGCGCCCCCGGTCACGCTGGTGACGACCGACTTACCCGCGTCGGCGAGTTGCAGCGCGTAGCCGACGCCCTGATCGGCGCCGGTGACGGTGGGCGCCGCCGCAGGCTGGTCCTGGGCCGCGGGCGGCGTCGGAGCGGCGTAGGAGGTACCGGCGGTGACTCCGGTGGCGGCGACAGCCAGCAATGCGGTAGCGGCGAACTTCTTGTATCTCATCTATCTCCCCAACAGGAATCGGGTTTCCGATCATGACCGGAACTCGGCCCCGACCCTACCGCGTGACCGATAACATGTTCACCCCTCCGCGGGGAACGCCGGCGCCGTTTTCACCACCGACCACTGCGTCACCGGAAGCTGCGGACGCCACGCGGTGAAGGATCCCAGGGGCTCCCCGCGATAGATCTGGAACTTCCGCAACACTCCGCCCTTGGCGCTCGACCAGCTGAGCAGCAGTGATTCCGACTCGGCGGTCACCGCGTTCGCGACGAGCCTGCCGCCTGGGCGCAACTGCGCCCAGCATGTCTCGAGTACGCCATCTTGGGTCAGGCCCCCACCGACGAAAATCGCGTCGGGCGCGGCGATTTCGGAGCCGGCGGCAAGTTCGGCGCGCACCTCGCCGCGCACCGAGATGTGCGGCACGCCCAGCGCCGCCGCGTTGTCGGCGATCTGCCGCCGCCTGCGCTCGAGCCGCTCGAACGTGACGGCCCGGTTGCCCGGATGCACCCGGCACCATTCGATGGCGATGCTTCCCGAACCGCCGCCCACGTCCCACAGTAGTTCTCCGGGTGCCGGCGCCAGCGCCGCCAGCGTCAGCGCGCGGACCTCGTGTTTGGTGAGCTGGCCGTCGCCGCCGAACAGCTCGTCGGGCAAGCCGGGCACGCGCGTGGCGCGCGGCCCGCCCGGGTCGGCCGAGCAGGTGATCGCCACGATGTTCAGCGGGTCGCCCGGCGGATGCGCCCATTGCTCGGCGATTCCGGCGCGGTGCCGTTCGGCGCGACCGCCCAGCTGCTCGAGGACCGTCAGCTCGGAATCGCCGAAACCGTGGCGGCCCAGCAGGTCCGCGAGATCTCCTGGCGTGTGCTCGTCGGCGCTGAGCACCAGCAGCCGTCTGCGTTCGGCCAACTCGGGCAGCACCGTCGTCAGCGGCCGCCCCACCACGCTGACCACCGGCGTCTCGGCCAGCGACCACCCGAGCCGAGCACAGGCCAGGGATGCGGAAGACGGCTGCGGCAGCACCCGCAGCGCCTGCGGGCCCAGCAACCGCGCCAGGGTGACGCCGATTCCGTAGAACATCGGATCGCCGCTGGCCAGCACACACAACCGGGCCCCGCCGTGCTGTTCGAACAGCCCGGGCAGAGCGGGCAGCAACGGCGACGGCCACGTCACCCGCCGCGCGGCCACGGTGGGCGGCACGAGCGCGAGCTGACGCGGGGAACCGAACAGGATCTCGGCGTCGCCGATCGCCTCCCGCGCGACGCGACCGAGGCCGTCCCAGCCGTCGGCGCCGATGCCGACGACCGCGATCGGCGCGCCGGTCCACGACACGGGGGTGACGTTCACCGGGGCATCCGGCGCCAGATCGGTTGCGGCAGCAGGCGCATCGCGAAGAACACCGGCCGCAGCACGCGGGGCACCCAAACCCGGCTCGCGCCGCGGCGCAAACCCTTGACCACGGCGTCGGCGACCTGCTCCGGAGTGCTGGAGAACGGCGCCGGAGACATCCCCTCGGTCATCCGGCCGATGACGAAGCCGGGACGGACCAGCAGCAACCGGACCCCAGTGCCGTGCAAGGCATCCCCGAGACCGGAGGCGAACCCGTCCAGTCCCGCTTTGGCCGATCCGTAGACATAGTTGGCGCGCCGCACCCGCACGCCCGCGACCGAGCTGAACACGACGATCTGTCCCGCGCCTCGCGCGCGCAGCAGGCTCGACAACGTCGTGAGGACGGTCGCTTGGGCGACGAAGTCGGTGTGCAGGATCGCCGCCGCGTGGGCGGGATCCCGCTCGGCACGCCCCTGGTCGCCCAGCACACCGAACGCCAGCACCGCGATGCCGATCGGCCCGTGCTCCGCGTCGACCTTCTCCAGCAAGGCGGGATGACTCGCTGTGTCGTCGGCGTCGAATTCGACGGTGTGCACCTCGCTCGCACCCGCCGCCGCGATCTCCGCGCACTGCGCGTCCAGCTCGCCGCTGCGCCTGGCCGCCAGGACCACAGCTCGCCCGGGCGCCAGCCGTCGCGCCACTTCGAGCCCGATCTCGCTGCGGCCGCCCAGCAGCAGGACGGTGCCCTCGGCCAATCCACGCGTTCCCATGCGCCCAAGTCTTTCATTGCCCTCGGCACGGCCTGTCATCGCGCACCCGGCGCATGCTCGGTAACGGGGTCGGGCTGGTGCGGCGCCGACGGACGCCGGGGGCTACGGTCGGGGAATGCCGACGAGTACTGCTGAGTTGTCGCCCGCCGCCCTGGAGTTCGTCGCCGAGCGGCACCTCGCCACGCTGACGACGTTGCGGGCGGACGGTACGCCGCATGTCGTGGCGGTGGGGTTCACCTGGGACCAAGAGGCCGGGATCGCGCGCGTGATCACCAACGACGGGTCGGTGAAGGTGCGCAACGTGCGCCGCTCCGGATACGCGGCGGTCAGCCAGGTCGACGGGATCCGCTGGATCACCTTGGAGGGTCCGGCGACCGTGCTCGACGCCCCGGACGACGTCGCGGAGGCCGTCGAGCGGTACGCCGGTCGCTATCGCGTGCCGCGGGAGAACCCGACGCGCGTGGTGATCGCCATCCAGGTCCGGCGCGTCTTGTCCAGCAGCACTTTGGTCGCGCCGGAAGCCGGCGGGAACGGCGCCGGCGCGTAAGCGCCCCCGGCGCGGGTCAGCCGTCGATCACAGCACCGTGAGACCGTGCGGCCGCTTGTTCAGGGATTCGCCGCCGTCGTCGGTGACGACCACGATGTCCTCGATCCGCGCGCCCCACTCACCGCGGAAGTAGATCCCGGGCTCCACGCTGAAGGCCATGCCGGGCTGCAGGACGAGGTCGTTGCCCGCGACGATGTAGGGCTCCTCGTGCACCGACAGGCCGATGCCGTGGCCGGTGCGGTGCACGAAAGCGGGCCCGAAACCCGCTTCGGTCAAGGGGTTTCGCGCCGCGGCGTCGACCGCGGCCGCGGTGACGCCCGGGCGCACGGCCGCGACCGCCGCCGCCTGGGCGCTCTCCAGTTCGGCGTACCGGGCGGCCACCTCCGGATCGGGCTCGCCCAGGACATAGGTCCGGGTGGAGTCGGAGTAATAGCCCGGCTCCACCGGGCCGCCGATGTCGACGACCACCACGTCCCCGGCCTCGATCCGGCGCTCGGACACGCCGTGATGCGGGTCCGCCCCGTGCGGGCCGCTGCCCACGATGACGAACGCCGCCTCGGTGTGGCCCTCGGCCACGATGGCGGCCTCGATATCGCGGCCCACCTCCGCCTCGGTGCGTCCCACCTGCAAGAACTCGCCCATCCGCGCGTGCACCCGGTCGATCGCCGCGCCTGCCCGGCGCAGCGCGTCCACTTCGGCCGGGTCCTTGATCATGCGCAGTTCGCGCAGGACGGGGGTGGCCGACACCGGCAGGCCGGTGAAGGACTCGGCCAGCGGCAGCAGATGCAGCGCGGGCATCACGTCGGCCACCGCGACCCGGGAGCCGACGTGCAGCGCGGACTTCACCAAGGCGTAGGGGCTGGTGCCGTCGACCCAGTCCAGCACCTGCAGGCCCAATTCACCCGCCGCGGAGGCCTCCAGCGACGCCAGCTCCAGTTTCGGGATCACGACCGACGGCGTCGCGCCGTCCGCGGGAATCACCAGGCAGGTCAGCCGCTCGAACGACTCGGCCGCCGATCCGATCAGATAGCGCAGATCCGGCCCGGGCGTGATGAGCAGAGCGTCGAGGTGGGCAGCCCGCATCAGCTCCACCGCCCGTTCCAGCCGTGCACCGTAGACGTCCGCCGCGAACCTCGAATCCGTATGCGAGCTCATTCGTCCGACGTTACCCGTCCCAGGTGCGGGATGAACGGCGAACTTCGCCGAGGCGGTGTCGGTGCGAACGAGTAGCCTCAGCCCGTGACCTCTGCTTCCGGTGGGCCCCTGCTGCTGTTGGACGGAGCCAGTCTGTGGTTCCGCGCCTTCCACGCCATCCCCGACAAGATCACCGCGCCCGACGGCCGGTCGGTGAACGCGCTGCGTGGGTTCACCGACATGGTGGCGTCGCTGATCACCAAGTTCGCGCCGGGCAGGCTGGTGGTGTGCCTGGACTTGGACTGGCGGCCCGCCTATCGGGTCGATCTGGTGCCGTCGTACAAGGCACACCGGTTGGACAGCTCGCCGGAGGCCGCCCCCGGCGCGGAAAGCGTGCCCGACACGCTCACTCCGCAGGTGGAGATGATCTTGGAGGTGCTCGAGGCAGCGGGGATCGCGACCGGCGGCGCGGAGGGCCTCGAGGCCGACGACGTGCTGGGCACCTTGGCGACCCGGGAACGCGCCGACGAGGTCGTCGTGGTCAGCGGCGATCGCGATCTGTTGCAGCTGGTGCGCGACGAGCCCGCACCCCCCGTGCGAGTGTTCTACGCCGGGCGGGGCCTGGCCAAAGCGGAATTATTCGGTCCGGCGGAGGTGTCGGCGAAGTACGGGGTGCCGCTGGAGAACGCGGGCCCGGCCTATGCCGATATGGCGACGCTGCGCGGCGACGCCTCCGACGGCCTGCCCGGCGTGGCGGGCATCGGTGAGAAGTCCGCCGCCACCCTGATCTCCCGTTTCGGCTCCTTGGAGGCCCTGGTCGCGGCCGTCGAGGATCCCGACGCCGACTTGGCCCAAGGCGTGCGCGCCCGGCTGCGCGCCGCCGGGGACTACCTGAAGGCCGCCGCACCGGTCGTGCGAGTGGTCTGCGACGCCGAGGTGGCCCTGTCCCGCAGCGATGTCCTCCCCACCGAACCGGCCGATCCGGATCGCCTGCGCGCCCTCGCCTCGGCTTACAACGCGGAGAGCCCGGTCACGCGCCTGATCACGGCACTCGGCGCCCGCACCGCCTGACCTCGGAAGCCGACGGCCCCATCGCGTACCTCGATGGGGCCGTCACCCGGACAGTGGCGACGACATCGCCGCACGACACGCTAGCTCGGGCGACCGACCTCGTAGGTGCCGTCGTCCTTGGTGATCTTGATGGTCACCTTCTTGGCCTCGCCGCTCACCTTCACACTGCATTCGAAGGTGGCGTCGACCTTGACTTCCTGGCCGGACGGGCAGGAGACGTCGCTGATGTCCTGGATGCCGTAGGAATCGGACAGCACTTTCTTCACGCCGTCCTGCACCGCGGCCTGGTCCAGTTGGTCCTTGGCGGTCAGCACGAGCACGAGCGCGACGATCGCGCCGACCACCGCGACGCCGAGCAGCGAGAGACCGATGATCAGGCCTTTGCCCTTGCCACCCTGCTGCGGCGGCTGGCCGGGAGCGCCCCACTGCGGCTGCGGCTGCTGGGGCTGACCCCACTGCGGCTGCTGCCCCTGCTGGCCCCAGTCCTGCGGCTGCGGCTGACCCCACTGCGGCTGCCCCTGCGCGGCCTGCTGGCCCCATTGCGGCTGCTGAGGCTGCTGAGGCTGCTGCGGTTGCTGGCCCCACTGCTGCTGCTGGGGTTGCCCCCACTGCGGCTGCGGTTGCTGCTCACCCCAGTGCTGGGTCGGCTGGGCCGAGGCCGGGGTCTGCGGCTGACCGCTCCACTGCTGCGTGGGACCGGCTCCGCCCGGCGCCTGCTGTCCACCCCACTGCTGGGTGGGATCGTTGCGTCCCTCCCCGGGGTCGTTCGGTCCGTACGGGCCGCTCATCTGCTTGCCTCCACTCGCATCGTTGTACACACGGTAGCCCCCCGCGTGGGCCTCGTCGCATGACACGACTACTCCGCCACGGTCGGTACGCGAAAGAAATCAAATCACAATCGAATCCGCCGTGTTGATATTGCCGCCGCCGCGCGCCCCGCGCGCACACCGCTCAGGCGGCGTCCACCGCCACGACACCCCGCCGGATCGCCCGCACCGCTTTGGCCGCGGTGGCGGCGACCTCGGGATCGTCGGCGGTGCCGTGGATCTGGTCGAGCAGATCGATCACCTGCCTGCACCAGCGCACGAAGTCGCCCGCCGACAGCGGTGCGCCCGCGTCACCGCTGGCGAGCAACGACTCGGCCAACCCGTCGCCGCGCGCCCACTTGTAGACGCCGTCGACGAAACCCAGATCGGGTTCCCTGGTCGGCGGCAGCTTGTGCCGCGCCTCGTCGGTGCGCAGCTCCGACCAGACGCCGATGGTCGCGCCCACCGCACGGCGGATCGGCGCCGTCGGCCCGCTCGCGCCGAGATACCCGCCCTCCTGGCGGGATTCGTAGACCAGGATCGACACCACGCCCGCCAGCTCGGCCGGACCGAGGCCGCGCCACAGCCCCTTCCGGAGGCATTCGGCGACCAGCAAATCGCTCTCGGCGTAGATGCGAGCCAGCCGGCGTCCGTCCGCGGTCACCTCGCTCTCGTGCACGAAACCGCGTTCCTCCAGCAGGCCGAGGATCCGATCGAAGGTGCGCGCGAGCGAATTGGTGGTAGCGGCAACCTTCTGGCGCATCGACTCCGTCTCGCGCAGCAGCCGGTTGTAGCGTTCACCCACCCGCGCCAGCTGCTCGCGATCGGGCCGGGCGTGCGCCGGATGCGCGCGCATACTGCGCCGCAACGTCGCCAGCTCCCGGTCGTCGGCCGCTGCGGACTGCCTGCCGCGCCGTGGCCTGCCCGGCACCGAGATCCCCGTGCTGCGCAGCGCGGAAGCCAGATCCCGGCGGGTGCGTGCGGTCCGATGATCGACCCGGCGCGGCAGCCGCATGTGCCCGAGCGCTTCGGCGGGCACCGGGAAATCGGCGACCGACACCCGTCCAGCCCACTTGTCCTCGGTGAGCACCAGCGGCCTGGGATCGCCCGGCGTCGCGTCCGGCTCCAGGATCACCGCGAGCCCGGCGCGGCGGCCGGAGGGAATGGCCACCACGTCGCCGCGGCGCAGGGCGCCGAGCGCGTCCACCGCGGCGCCGCGCCGATCGGCGCGATTCTGCTGGGCCAGCTGCCGCTCCCGCTGCTTGATCCGGTCGCGCAGCGCGAGGTATTCCAGGAAACCGCCTTCCGCGCCGCCGAGCTGATCGCGCAGCTTGCGCAGCGCCCCCTCGTTGCGCTCGATGCCGCGCACCAGCCCGACCACCGACCGGTCCGCCTGGAACTGGGCGAAGGATCGCTCCAGCAGGGCCCGCGATTCGTCGGCGCCCATCCGATCGATGAGATTGATCGACATGTTGTAGCCCGGCCGGAACGAGCTGCGCAGCGGATAGGTGCGCGTAGAGGCCAGACCGGCGACCGCGCTGGTGTCCACTTCGGGCTGCCACAGCACCACCGCGTGGCCTTCGACGTCGATGCCGCGCCGCCCGGCACGCCCGGTCAGCTGGGTGTATTCCCCGGGTGTGAGTTCCGCGTGCGACTCGCCGTTGAACTTCACCAGCCGCTCCAGCACGACGGTACGGGCCGGCATGTTGATCCCGAGGGCCAGCGTCTCGGTGGCGAAGACGGCACGCACCAGCCCGTTGACGAACAACTCCTCGACGGTGTGCCGGAACGCGGGCAGCATCCCGGCGTGGTGCGCGGCGAGGCCGCGGTGCAGCGCCTCGCACCACTCCCAGTAGCCGAGCACCTCCAGATCGGCCTTGGGCAGGTCGCCGGTGTGTTTCCGGATGATCGCGTCGATCTCGTCGCGCTCCTCCGGACGGCTCAGGTCCAGCCGCGACCGCAGGCACTGCGCGAGCGCGCCGTCGCATCCGGCCCGGCTGAAGATGAACGTGATCGCGGGCAGCAGGCCCTCTTCATCCAGTTTGGCCAGCACCTCCGGCCGCGGCAGCGGACGGAAATCCCGGCGCGGGCCGCCGCGGCCGTTGCGCGGGGCGCCCCAGCTGTTCATCCGGTCGGCGGCCTCGCGGTGGCGGATGAACCGCACCAGGTCCTCGTCGACGAGCACCTTCTGCTCGGTGGATTTCGTGTCGAACAGGTCGAACATCCGCCGACCCACCATGACGTGCTGCCACAGCGGCACGGGCCTGGTCTCGTCGACCACGACGGCGGTGTCGCCGCGTACGGTCTCCATCCACGCGCCGAACTCCTCGGCGTTGCTCACCGTGGCCGACAGGCTGACCAGGCGCACGTCCGGAGGCAGATGCAGGATGACCTCCTCCCAGACGGCGCCGCGGAACCGGTCGGCGAGGTAGTGCACCTCGTCCATCACGACGTAGGACAGCCCGCGCAGCGCGTCCGAGGAGGCGTAGAGCATGTTGCGCAGCACCTCGGTGGTCATCACGACCACCGGCGCGTCCGGATTGATCGATTGATCGCCGGTCAGCAGGCCGACGTTGTCGCGGCCGTGGCGTTCGGTGAGGTCGGCGAACTTCTGGTTCGACAGCGCCTTGATGGGCGTGGTGTAGAAACACTTGCCACCGGCAACCAGCGCCAGGTGGACGGCGAACTCGCCAACGACCGTCTTGCCCGCGCCCGTGGGTGCGCAGACCAGGACGCTGTGGCCTTCTTCGAGCGCCGCACAGGCATCGCGCTGAAACGGATCCAGCCGGAACTTCAGTTCGGCGGAAAACGCGTCCAACTCGCCCGTCTGCGACCGGTCATCTGTCACTCGTCAGAGCGTATCGGAGTAGTCCGACACCGGTCGTGCGGATTTCTCCGCGGGCGTGGTGATCGACTCGGCCGGATCGATCGGCTCCGGCTCGCCCAGTTCGGAAGCTTCCTCGTCGGACAGCGCACCCCAGCCCTCGCGCTCCTTACGCGCCCGGCGCAGGTCGTTGACCCGGGAGAATTGGATCGCCACCTCGAACAACACCGTCAACGCCAAGGCCAGCGCCAGCATCGAGAAGGGATCCTGCGGCGTCACGATCGCGGCGAACACGAACAGTCCGAAGGTGATCCCGCGCCGCCACGCCTTGAGGCGCTGATAGGTCAGCACGCCGACCAGGTTCAACCCGATGATCAGCAACGGCGTCTCGAAACTGACGCCGAAGATGATCAGCAACTGGATGATGAACCCGAAATACTGCGACCCGCTCAACGCCGTGATCTGCACGTTGTCGCCGATGGTGAGCAAGAAACTCAACGCGTGCGCGATCACCACATAGGCCAGCACCGCCCCCGCGGCGAACAGCACCGTGCCCGAGGACACGAACCCGATCGCGTACTTGCGTTCCTTCGCGTACAAGCCCGGCGTGATGAACGCCCACATCTGGTACAGCCAGATCGGCGCCGCGAGCACCACGCCCGCGGTCATGCCGACCTTCAACCGCAAGGTGAACTGCTCGAACGGCGCGGTGGCCAGCAGACGGCACTCCCCGTCCGGGCTCAACGACGCACGCGCCGACGCCGGCAGCGAGCAGTACGGTCCGCGCAGGATCTCACCGAGGCTATCGATCCCGAGGAACCCGTGCGCGTACCACAGAAAGCCCAGAATCGTCGTCGCGATCACCGCCGCGATCGACACCAGCAACCGGTAACGCAGTTCCTGCAGATGCTCGACCAACGACATCGTGCCGTCGGGATTGGTCCTGCGCTTACTGCGGCGCGGATCGAACGGGATTCGCATGGTTGGTGATCGCCCCTGGGTTCACGTGCCTGGCTCAGCTCGGCAACAGCACTGAGTCCGGAGTGAGCCCCTGCTCACTCCGGCGCGAGCGGATCCGCTCAGACCGACTTCTGCTCGGTACGGGACTCCGTGGCCTGCGACGGCGTCGACTGCTGCGCGGCGGGCAACTGCGGTGCGGGCTGCTGAGCCGACGCGCCGTTGCCGGGCGCGTTGCTCTCGTTCTGCATCTGACTGACCTCGCTCTTGAAGATGCGCAACGACCGGCCCAAGCTGCGGGCCGCGTCGGGCATCCGCTTCGCGCCGAAGAACATCACGAAGACCACCGCAATGATCAGCCAGTGCCAGATGCTCAGACTGCCCATGATCTACCTCCCAAGACTGTGATGTCTCGATGCTACCGGACCGTGACGTGCGCGAACGCCGCCGTCACTGCTCGTTCGCCCGGCGTTGGGGCGTGGCGCTCACCGCGGCGCCCCGCAACTGGCCGAGCAGCTCTGGGCCGGTCCACCCGCGGCGACCGCCCTGTTCGGCGGCGACGACCAACTCGATCAGCCGCTGATTCACCGGCGTCGGTGCCCCGACCATCGCGCCCAACCCCACGATTTCCCCGCACAGCCAGGGGATTTCGGTGGTGCGGCCGAGCTCGAGGTCGTCCGCCATGGACGAGCGCGCCATCGGGTCGATGGCCAGCACCTGCCCGGCCACCCGCCGGAACACGGCGTCGGGGACGGTCAGCAGCGTGGCCATCACCCGGGGCGGCAGCGGTGTCAACCGGGCGGGGCGAATTCGCGCCTTGTTCATCACAGCGAGGGCTTCGCGCTGGGTCAGCGCGAGACAGCGGCGGTAGTCCCGATCCGCGAGTTCCTCCCGCAGCGGGCGGCCCGACAGCGCGTTGATCGGGTTGTTGAGGTTGAGCAGCAGCTTCGCCCACTGCACGGGACGCAGGTCGGGATAACGGCGCAGGCCCAGCCCCGCCCGCTCGAACACGTCCAGCAACGGCGCCAGCGCCGGATCGTCCTGCACCGCGAGACCGCCCTCGGTGCCGCGGTGGAACCGGCCACCGGGATGGTGCACGACGTTGAACATCACCATGCCGGCCAGCACCACGCAGTGCGGCAGGATCTCCCGGATCACCGAATCGTTGCCGATGCCGTTCTGCAGGCTGAGCACTACGGTGCCCGGCCTGATCTTGCCGGTCAGTTCGCGCACCGCCGCCGCGGTCGCCGCCGATTTCACCGTGACCAGCACCAAGTCCGCCGAGCCGACGTCATCCGGTTCGGTGGCGCGGTGGAATCGGTCCGGCGCCAGCGCGTCGTCACCGCCGTCGAGATCGGTGAGCCGGAGCCCGGACGCGCCGAGCTCGTCGAGCACTCGCCTGCGGCCCACCAGGGTGACCTCCGCGCCCGCCACGCCGAGCTTGCCGCCGACGAAGTTGCCGATGCTGCCCGCGCCGACCACGAGCACCCGAACGTTCATGCCGGTAGGGCCTCTTCGTTCCTCATCTGCCCTCCAGGTATCCGGCTTCCTCATAGGCGGCCAGCGCGGCGTTCGACCGCTCACGCACTGCCGCCACCAGTTCCGGCGGACCGAGGACGGTGACGCCCGCCCCGAAACCGAGCAGCAGCCGGGCCATCCAGTCCAGCGTGGCGAACCGCATGGTCGCCTCCAAGCTGCCGTCGGAGTGCACCGCCAGCCGGTGCATGGGGTACTGATCGAGCACCCAAGCGTAATCACCGTGAATCCGCAGGCGAGCCAATGGGACCGCCGGATCGTCCTGGAACAGGTCCAGGCCGGCCGTCGCCTCGGTGGCGTGCTTGGGCGGCCGAGCGGCCTCGTCCAGTTCGGTCGCGGCCTCGATCCGGTCGAAGCGGAACAGCCGCACCCCCTCGGCCTGCCTGCACCAGGCTTGCAGATAGCTGTTGTCGTCCACCAGGACGATGCGGATCGGGTCCACGATGCGTTCGGACACCACGTCGCGGCTGGCGGAGTAATACACCAGCCGAAGCACCCGGCCGAGCGCCAGCGCCGAGCGCACGGCGGCCACCGCCGGCGCCTCCGGCGGCGCTGTGCGGGATCGCCCGTCCGCGGCCGGCTCCACGCCACCCGCGATGGCCGATTCGATCTTCGCGATGGCCGCGTGGGCCGCGGTCGGATCCACCATGCCGGGCATGTCGACGATCGAGCGCAGCGCGACCAGCAGCGCGGTCGCCTCGGTGGAGGTCAACCGCAACGGCCGATCGATGCCCGCGGAGAAGGTGACCTCGATGCTCTCTTCGGAGAACGACAGGTCGATCAGGTCACCCGGGCCGTACCCGGGCAGCCCGCACATCCACAGCTGATTGAGGTCGCTCATCAGTTGCTTGGTGGTCACGCCGAGGTCGGCGGCGGCCTCCGCGGCGCTGATCCCGGGGTGGGCGATGAAGTACGGGATCATGTTCAACAGCCGGGAGAGCCGGACCGAGAGCCGCGAGCTCATGCCCGCACCTCCGTGCGGTCGAACACCGAACGCAGCCGCGTGATCACGTCGGCACGCAGGGACTCCGGGGCGAGCACCACGGCGTCCGGCCCCAAACCGGTGATCAGCCGGGCCAGCCAATCGCGGGAGCGCACCGGAAGCTCGACCACGGCGCCCGCCCGGCCGCCCACGACGCGCTCTCCGGTCACCTGGCCGAGCCTGCGGATCTCCCGCCCCCGCCCCTCGGCCACCCACACCGTCGCCGAGCCGCTGACCGGCCCGCTGCTGGTGACCTGGTCGACGATGGCGCGCAGATCGACGCCCTCCGGCTTGCGCACGGCGTTGCGCGGGCCGTACGCGGTCACATCGTCGCCGATGCGGGAGAGCCGGAAACTGCGCACGGCGTCCCGGTCCCGGTCGTGCCCGACCAGGTACCAGCGGCCGTGATGGGTGACGACGCCCCACGGCTCGACGTCGCGCATCAGATACGGCGCGTTGATCGCGCCGCGGTGCTCGAACCGAACCGCCCGGCCGGCATCGATCGCGGCGAGGAGTTTGCCGAGCACCGGTTCGGAGCCGCGAGCGCGAGCCGGAACGGCGGGCACCGACGCCACCGCGGCGTCGGTCTCCACGTGGATACCGGCCGCGCGCAGTTTGAGCAGCGCGCCCTCCGCGGCGGCGGCCAACTCGGGCGATTCCCACATCTGCACGGCGACCGCGACGGCGGCGGCCTCCTCATCGGTCAGGTCGATCTCGGGTAGCTCGTAGGCGTCGCGGTTGATCCGGTAACCCTCGAGCGTCGAGTACCGGCTCACCGGACCCACTTCCAGCGGAATGCCCAGATCGCGCAGCTCGTTCTTGTCCCGCTCGAACATCCGGCTGAACGCTTCGTCGCTGGCGGAGTCCTCGTATCCGGCCACACTCTCCCGGATCCGCTCCGCGGTCAGGAACTGCCGGGTCGACAGCAGCGCGATGACCAGATTCATCAGCCGCTCGACCTTGGATATCGCCACCCGATAGAGGGTAATCTGCGCGGCCAGGCTGTGTTGTCCCGGCCGCGACTTCGTCGCGGCGTGTTCGGACCGCTTCGCCGGTCAGCCTTCGGCCAGGTAGCGCTCGACCTTCTCCACCTTGGCGGTCATCGCGTCCGTCACGCCGGGGCGAATGTCGGCCTTCAGCACCAGGCTGCACCGCGGCGCTACCGCGAGGATGGCGTCGGTCGCCTGTTTCACCACGGCCATCACCTCGTCCCACTCGCCCTCGACAGTGGTGAACATGGCGTCGGTGCGGTTGGGCAATCCGCTGGCGCGCACCACGCGGACCGCTTCGGCGACCGCGCGCCCGACATCGGCGCCGGTCCCGAGCGGTGTGACGGAGAACGCGACGATCACATCGACGCGATCAGGCGATCGACGCGCTCGTCGACCGAGCGGAACGGGTCCTTGCACAGCACGGTGCGCTGCGCCTGGTCGTTCAGCTTCAGATGCACCCAGTCGACGGTGAAGTCGCGACCGGCCTCCTGGGCGGCGGTGATGAAGTCACCACGCAACTTGGCCCTGGTGGTCTGCGGCGGGGTGTCGACCGCGGCGTCCACGGCCTCGTCCTCGGTGACGCGCTTGGCCAGGCCCTTGCGCTGCAGCAGGTCGAAGACGCCGCGTCCGCGCTTGATGTCGTGGTAGGCCAGATCCAGCTGGGCGATCTTGGGATCGGACAGCTCCATGCCGTACCGGTCCTGGTAGCGCTGGAACAGCTTGCGCTTGATCACCCAATCGATCTCGGTGTCGACCTTCGCGAAGTCCTGTGCCTCGACCGCGTCCAGGGTGCGGCCCCACAGGTCGACCACCTGGTCGATCTGGGGATCGCGGTCCCGGTTGCGCAGATGCTCCACGGCGCGGGCGTAGTACTCGCGCTGGATGTCCAGGGCGCTGGCCTGCCGTCCGCCGGCCAGGCGCACCGGACGGCGGCCGGTCAGGTCGTGGCTCACTTCGCGGATCGCGCGGATCGGGTTGTCCAGCGCGAAGTCGCGGAACGAGACGCCCGCCTCGATCATCTCCAGCACCAAGGCGGCCGTGCCGACCTTCAGCATGGTGGTGGTCTCGGACATGTTCGAGTCGCCGACGATGACGTGCAGGCGGCGGTACTTCTCCGCGTCGGCGTGCGGCTCGTCGCGGGTGTTGATGATCGGCCGCGATCGGGTGGTCGCCGAGGAGACGCCCTCCCAGATGTGCTCGGCACGCTGCGACAAGCAGAACGTGGCGGCCTTCGGCGTCTGCAGCACCTTGCCCGCGCCGCAGATCAGCTGGCGGGTGACCAGGAACGGCAGCAGCACGTCCGAGATCCGGGAGAACTCGCCTGCGCGAACCACCAGGAAGTTCTCGTGGCAGCCGTAGGAGTTGCCCGCCGAGTCGGTGTTGTTCTTGAACAGATAGATGTCGCCGCCGATGCCTTCTTCGGCCAGACGCTGCTCGGCGTCGATCAGCAACTCTTCGAGGACCCGCTCGCCCGCACGGTCGTGGGTCACCAATTGCGCCAGGTTGTCGCACTCCGCGGTCGCGTACTCCGGATGGGACCCGACATCGAGGTAGAGCCGAGCACCGTTGCGGAGGAACACGTTCGAGCTACGGCCCCAGGACACCACCCGGCGGAACAGATACCGGGCCACCTCGTCGGGGGACAGTCGACGGTGACCGTGGAAGGTGCATGTCACACCGAACTCGGTCTCGATCCCCATAATTCGTCGCTGCACACCATCGACATTACAGCCATGTCAGGGACTTGCGTGGTGCACCGAACAACCCGCATGCATACGTCTTCACAACAATTTGGCCCGCTTTGTCGGAATTTGCCCGGCTGATGCCCCGCTTTCGCCGGAGGATGCACACAGCGAGACCGGTCGCGGGCATGCCGACGCGGCCCGCGAACGAGGCGTCGTTCGCGGGCCGCCGAGCTCGTGGCCCGGGCGGATCACTCCGAAGGCGGGGTGTCCTTCGCCGAGGGCTCCTCGGCCTCGGCGCCACTCTCCTGCGCAGCGGACGCGCCGTCCGGCTGCGCCGGGTTGAGCAGGCGCTCCAGCACGGCATTGGTCACCCGCCGGAACGCCCGGCGCGGACGCGCCTGCTCCAAGGTCGCGACCTCGAGCGAGCTCACGCCCAGCACCCGCTTCTCTTTCTCCGTCCCTTCCGGCACGCCCGCCTGCAGCGCGCGCACCGCCACACCCACCGCGGAGGCCAGATCCAGACCCGGCTGATAGGACGACTTCAACGCGGTGACGATCGGCTCGGTCGTGCCGCCCATCACCACGAACTCCCGCTCGTCCACGATCGACCCGTCGAAGGTGATCCGGTACAGCACCGACTGCGGCGCCTGTTCCGGATAGCCCACCTCCGCCACACAGATCTCCACCTCGTACGGCTTCAGCTGATCGGTGAAGATCGTGCCGAGGGCCTGCGCGTAGGCATTGGCCAATGCACGGCCGGTGACGTCGCGGCGGTCGTACTGATACCCGCGAATGTCGGCCTGCAGGATGCCGCCCCTGCGCAGATTCTCGAACTCGTTGTACTTGCCGACCGCGGCGAACCCGATCCGGTCGTACAGCTCACTCACCTTGTGCAGCGTCGTGGACGGGTTCTCCGCGACGAACAGCACACCCTTCTCGTACGTCAGCACCACGACGCTGCGCCCCCGACCGATGCCCTTGCGCGCGAGCTCGGTCTTGTCGCGCATGATCTGCTCGGCCGACGCGTAGTACGGCAACGTCATGATCAGGCGCTCCCTTCTTCGGCGGCCGCACGGTCGGCGACGATGCCGCGCGCGATCTCCTCGAGCCGCGACTCGGTCACCTCGACCGCACCCTCCTCATCGATCACGATCGCCGTCGGGAAGATGCCACGCACCAGATCCGGGCCGCCCGTCGCGGTGTCGTCGTCGGCCGCGTCGAACAGCGACTCGACAGCGATGCGCAGCGCGCGCTCCTGATCGATTCCCTTGGCGTACAACTTCTTCAGCGCGGACTTGGCGAACACCGAGCCGGAACCGACCGCGGCGTACCCGAATCGCTCCTCGCTGCGTCCACCCACCACATCGAACGACACGATGCGGCCCGCCTTGTCCGGATCGGTGGCGTTCAGGTCGTAACCGACCAGCATCGGCACCACCGCCAGACCCTGCAGGGCCGCGGGCAGATTCTCCCGCACCATCTTCGACAGCTTGTTGGCCTTGCCGTCGAAGGTCAGCGGCACGCCCTCGAGCTTCTCGTAGTGCTCCAGCTCCACCGCGAAGATCCGCACCATCTCCACCGCCATGCCCGCGGTGCCGGCGATGCCGGCCGCGGAATAGCTGTCCGTGATGTAGACCTTCTCGATATCCCGGCTGGCCAGCAGGTTCCCCTGCGTGGCACGCCGGTCGCCCGCGATCAGCACACCACCGCGGTAACTCACCGCGACGATGGTGGTGCCGTGCGGAGCGATCTCCTTCGCGGAAGTGCCGCCGGAGATTCCGGCGGCACTCTGTCCGAACCTGTTGACAGGCAACAAATCCGGAGCATGCATACGGAGATAGTCGGAGAAGGAAGAGAGGGCGTACCCCAGGTGGAGACGCGAGGGGTCACCGACTGTCACTGGCCACCTTTCTGCACGTACGCGCGGACGAAGTCCTCGGCGTTCTCCTCGAGCACATCATCGATCTCGTCGAGCAGGTCGTCGGTTTCCTCCGCCAGCTTCTCGCGGCGCTCCTGACCGGCGGCATCCACACCGTCCGGGCCCTCGTCCTCGTCGCCACCCCCGGCGCGCTTGGTCTGCTCTTGTGCCATGGCAGCCGACCTCCTCTGTCCTCACCATGACCGGGATCCATCGTGAGCACGATCCCGATCATGAGCATTGTCCGTGCTCGTTCCTCAACACTACCTACCAGCACCGACAGTGTGCTTATTTTGCTGGGTCCTCGGCCGCGCGGGCGCGGCGTGTTCGCGGCCCTCTCATGGCTCGCGTCCGAGCGGCCGAGCCGTCAGCCGACCCGGCGCGTGCCGGAGGCTACGTCGTCAGCTGCTCCACCAGGTCGGCGGCGGTGGTCACGCCGTCGAGGAGTTTGCCGACGTGGGCTTTCGTGCCGCGGCGGGGTTCCAGGGTGGGGATGCGGACGAGGGAGTCGCCGCCCAGGTCGAAGATCACCGAGTCCCAGCTGGCCGCCGCGATGTCGGCGCCGAAGCGGCGCAGGCATTCGCCGCGGAAGTAGGCGCGGGTGTCGGTAGGCGGGTTGGTCATGGCGTCGAGGACCTGCTGCTCGCTGATCAGGCGCTTCATCGAGCCACGGGCGACCAGGCGGTTGTAGAGGCCCTTGTCCAGCCGTACGTCGGAGTACTGCAGGTCCATCAGGTGCAGCTTGGGAGCCGCCCAGCCGAGTCCCTCCCTGCTGCGCATGCCCTCGAGCAGGCGCAGCTTGGCCGGCCAGTCGAGCAGGTTCGCGCACTCCATCGGATCGCGTTCGAGCAGGTCCAGCACCATCGCCCAGTTCTCGATGATGTCCTGGACTCGCTTGTCGTCGTTTCCGGTGCGGTCGACGAATTTGACCACCCGGTCCAGGTAGACCCGCTGCAAGGCGAGGCCGGTCAGCTCGCGGCCGTCGGCGAGCGCGACGGTCGCCCGCAGCGTGGGGTCGTGGCTGATCGTGTGCACCGCGGTGACCGGGCGCGCCAGTTGCAGGTCCGACAGGTCCTCGCCCGCCTCGATGAGATCGAGGACCAGGGCGGTGGTGCCGACCTTGAGGTAGGTCGACATCTCGGCCAGATTGGCGTCACCGATGATGACGTGCAGTCTGCGGTACTTGTCGGCGTCGGCGTGCGGTTCGTCGCGGGTGTTGATGATGCCCCGCTTGAGTGTGGTCTCCAGGCCGACCTCGACCTCGATGTAGTCCGAACGCTGGGACAGCTGGAAGCCCGCGTGGTCGCCGGACTGACCGATGCCGACCCGGCCGGAGCCGCAGACCACCTGCCGGGATACGAAGAACGGCGTGAGCCCGACGATGATCTGGTTGAACGGTGTGTCCCGGCTCATCAGGTAGTTCTCGTGGGTGCCGTACGAAGCGCCCTTGCCGTCGACGTTGTTCTTGTACAGCTGCAGCCGCGGGGCCCCCGGCACGCTGGAGGCGTGCCGGGCGGCGGCCTCCATCACCCGCTCGCCCGCCTTGTCCCAGATCACCGCGTCCAGCGGGTCGGTGACCTCCGGCGCGGAATATTCCGGGTGGGCGTGGTCGACGTAGAGCCGGGCGCCGTTGGTGAGGATCATGTTGGCCGCCCCGACCTCGTCGGCGTCGATCACCGGTGCGGGCCCGTTCATCCGGCTCAGGTCGAATCCGCGCGCGTCGCGCAGCGGCGACTCGACCTCGTAGTCCCAGCGGGTGCGCTTCGCGCGCGGCACGCCCTCGGCCGCGGCGTAGGCCAGGACCGCCTGGGTCGAGGTGAGGATCGGGTTGGCCGACGGCTCGGTCGGGGTCGAGATGCCGTATTCGACCTCTATTCCGATGATGCGCTGCATGGCATCGAGCCTAGGTCACGCACCCGGCCGAACCGGTCGCGACCGGCGGAGTCCAATGTCATACCGCAGGTGGTACTTCCGGAGGACTCCTCGCGGCGCAGGTCGGCGTGATAGTCGGGACATGTCCG
The DNA here is from genome assembly GCF_040632645.1 of Nocardia sp. NPDC019219. Lineage (NCBI taxonomy): Bacteria > Bacillati > Actinomycetota > Actinomycetes > Mycobacteriales > Nocardiaceae > Nocardia > Nocardia sp. NPDC019219. Next base: position 236,364 of record NZ_JBEYCG010000007.1, read on the forward strand.
AATCGCCCGCGGCCCGCCGCACGCAGACCACCGAACCGCACCGCGCGGCCGCTCCCCCGCCGCCGCCCGCACCCGCCCGGCTCGTCGCGTTGGACGTGCTGCGCGGGATCGCGATCCTGGGCACCCTCGCCACCAATGTCTGGATCATGACCGACCCGGAGGGGCTGGTCGGCTACCTCCACGGCCTGGGCGGGCAGGCCGACGGCCGGTTGTGGACCGAGCGGGTGCTCCAGCAGCTCGCCCAGGGCAAGTTCCTCGGCCTGCTGACCATCATGTTCGGCATCGGCCTGGCCATCCAGCAGCGCTCGGCGACCAAGGCCGGGCGTCGCTGGCCCGGCAACTACCCCTGGCGCGCGGGTCTGTTGTTCGTGGACGGTCTGCTGAATTTCGTGTTCGTCGCCGAGTTCGACGTGCTGATGGGGTACGCGGTGACCGGACTGGTCGTCGCGTTCGTGCTCGCCACCGGCGAGCGGGCGCAGCGACAATGGCTGATCGGCGCGGCGGCCGTGCACGTGACGCTGTTGACCCTGATCGCGCTCGCCCTGGCGCTGGCGCCGCGACAGGACTCGGCGGCACGCGGTGCGCTGGATCCGAACCCGTATGCGGACGGCTCCTTCTGGGATCTCGCGATGTTCCGGATCAGCAACGCCGGGCTGTTCCGGATGGAGGCGATCTTCGTGTTCGCGATGTCGGTCGCGCTGTTCCTGACCGGCGCGCGGCTGTTCCGCGCCGGCGTGTTCGGTCCGGGTGGCGCGCGAATCCGTAAGCGGCTCATGATCGTGGGCTTCGGCGTCGCCGCACCGATCGACCTGGCCGTCGGTCTCGCGGGCGGCGGCGACCTCATCCTGTTCACACGCTACGGCAGCGCGCCGTTCGTCGCCCTGGGCATGCTGGCGGCGGTCGCCGAGTGGTACGTGCGGCGGCCCGCGGCAGGGTTCGCCGGGCGCCGCCTCACCGAGATCGGCCGCACCGCCCTCAGTTGCTACATCCTGCAGAATCTGGTGGCTTCGACGCTGTGCTACGGCTGGGGTTTCGGACTCGCGGCCCGCGTCCCGGCCGACGACCGCGTCCCGTTCACCATCGGCGTCTACCTGCTGGTCGCGCTGCTCATCGCGAGCGGAGCGCACCTGTGGTTACGTCGCTTCGAGCGGGGGCCGGTGGAGTGGTTCTGGAACGTGAGCTACCGGACACTGGCCCGGGAGAGCTGAATCCGTACGTCCGCATCCACGCGCCGCGGGACGCGGACGTGACCACCCGGACCAGAGCAGCGCCTAACCCGGCTACACCTCGAGCATGTCACCCCGCTGCCCGCGGAAATCCGGCGGACACGATCCCTCGGTGACCGCTACCGTCATCCTGTGACGCTCGCCGACCGCTATCCCGTGCTGCACACACCGGCCCACTGGGCGTGGGGCGATCTTGATGTGCGATTCTCCACCGCGCTGCCGCCGGACGAATTGGTCACCAACATCCACGTCGTCTGTTTCGTCGGCAAGGAGATCGTGCTGTGCCGCGACGATCGCGGCGTCTGGCTGATCCCCGGCGGCACCAGGGAGCGCGACGAGTCGATCGATGAATGCGTCCGCCGGGAACTGCGCGAGGAGGCGGGAGCACGCCCGATCGGACCGCTCCGATGGTTCGGCGCCCACCACGCGACCAGCAATCGCCCCGCGCCGTATCGCGAATGGCAGCCCCACCCGCACAAGGCGTGGCTCTGGTGCACCGCGGACGTGGTGCTCGACTCCGCGCCGACCAATCCCGGCGACGCTGAGCAGATTCTCGAGGTCCGCGCCTTCCCTGTCGCCGAAGCGATGCGGCGGGCCGAATCCGACGGCGAGCACCTGGGCGAACTGGTGGCGTTGGCCGTCGAACTCCACCGGCGCGCGGCGCGGCCGGACCGTCCCGTATGACCGCACCGTTCCGCGCGACGCCTTCGGCCGCCGCCACCGGGTGAGATGAGGGCAGAATCGACGTATGGCAACGGCAACTTGGCACGGCCGCGTCCTCGCGACCAGCAACGACACCATCATCGTCGAGGGCAACCACTACTTCCCGCCGGATTCGATCAGCCCGGAGTTCTTCCAACCCTCCGACACGCACACCTACTGCCCGTGGAAGGGCACCGCCAGCTACTACACCGTGGTGGTCGACGGAGAATCCAATACCGACGCCGCCTGGTACTACCCGGAGCCGAAGACCAAGGCAGCGCAGATCAAGGACTACGTAGCGTTCTGGCGCGGCGTCGAGGTCGCCGAGAGCTGACCGGCATTCTTGCACTGCGAGCAATCGAGCGGCGAACTCATGATCGATGCCGGAATCCGGCCGTGGGGTGATCGCCGGGGTCGGCCGTAATCGGAGGAATCGGGAATACCGCCCGAGCGAAACCGATACGCTCATCCCAGGATTCAGCGTGCGTGTCTCAGCCGGGAGCATCCCATGATGAAGGCTCTGGTCACCGACGGCTTCTCGATGTCGCCTGTGGGCGCAGCGGACGAACCAGCGCAGGCGGGTGTCGCGCTGCTCCGGCCGGGCGTCCTGGCCTTCGCCGGATCGATCGGCCCGACGGAGTTGCACGCGCACCACGCGGTGCAAATCGTGGCCGCGAGCACACCGATCGTGGTGGTGGACGGCAGCGGCGTGCGCAAGCACGGCACGCATGTCATCGTGCCGACCGACGCGCCGCACCGGATCGACGTGGGGTCCGCGCACGGCACGGCCGTCTACCTCGACCCCGAGACCGCCGCAGGCGCGGCGGCCGACCGGAGGGCCCACCTCAACGGCTGGGCCGACAGCGCCGACACGCTGGGCATCGTCGCCGCGGGCGGCGACCTGACCGCACAGGTCACCGCGGTTGTCGAGGACCTGCTGCCGCAGGACGAATCGTCCGGCGCGGACGAGCGGCACGCGGTGATCACCGCGGCTCTGCAACTACTGCCCGCTCTGGTGCGCGCGGGCTCGGTGCGCGGCTCGGATGTCGCTCGGCAACTCGGGATTCCGGCGCCGCGGCTGTCCCACCTGTTCACCGAACAGATGGGAATCCCGTTGCGCCGCTACATCCTCTGGCTGCGGCTGCACATCGCGCGCACCCGCGCGCTGGCCGGAGACGATCTCACGGCCGCCGCACACGCGGCGGGTTTCTCCGATGGCGCCGACCTGACCCGCACCTGCCGCCGGACGTTCGGACTACCACCCTCGGTACTGAGCCGCACGGTCGAGTCGGTTCAAGGCGCGTAGCCAGTCCGACGCGCGGTTCACCGGGCCGGACGGGACTCCACGTAATACTCCGCCGAGATCGTCTTCAGTACCTGCCGCACCCCCACCGGCGCCCACGCCGCGGACGAATCCTGCCGCACGACCGGGTCGGTCAACTCGACGACGCGACCGTTGGTCTCCAGCGCGAACCCGCCCGCCGCGCGAATGTTCTTGACCCAGTCGACATCACGGCCGTACGTCAGCGCGATCCGGTAGGCGCCGTCCTGTTCGAAGACCATCACCGGGGTGCGGTAGGACCGTCCCGACTTCCTGCCTTTGTGCAGCACGATGCCGAAGCCGGGCGCGCGTCCCGCGACCAGGCCCGCGGTCGGATTGGTGACATGCCGGTTGAACTTCGCCAGTGCGTGCGGAAGCACCATGGGCGGCGATCCTCTCTCCCTGTGGCGTGCGGTGTTCACGTTACTCTCGACCCATGTCCGCACCACCGCAGCACGGGTCGCCCCACGCCGGAGATCCGGGGGCGGAACTGATCGCGGTCTACGATCCGACGGGCAACCCGGTGGGCGCGGCCGAGCGGGCTACGGTCTATCGCGACGGATTGTGGCACGCCAGCGCCGGTGTCCTCCTGCGGTCCCGGGACGGTCTGCGCGTTTACGTGCATCGCCGCACCGATACCAAACTCGTTTTCGCGAGCATGCACGACTGCCTGGCCGGTGGTGTGGTCGCGCCGGGTGAAGCGCCGCGCGAGACAGCCCTGCGCGAGGTCGCCGAAGAACTGGGTGTCACTCCGGACCCTGCCGATGTCTCCCCGCAACCGCTGGCCCGGGTCTCCTGGGACGGCGAATGGAACGGCCTGCCGATGCGCTGCCACCTGTTCGCGTACGAATTGCGCTACGACGGCCCGGTGCGCCACCAACCCGACGAGATAGCCGAGGGCTGGTGGTGGACCGACGCCGAGTTGCTGGCGCACCTGGCCGACCCGGACTGGCCTTTCGTACCGGACACCCGCCTGCTCGTCACCGACCTGCTGTCCGGTGCCGATTCCCCGGCGGACGGATGACCGCGAATCAACTGGACGAAGCAGCCGACCCGGCCCAGGCGGCGAACGCGCCGGGATTGCGCGTCTGCAGCAGCACCCGGCCGGGGCCGGTGAAGTCGAAGACGAAGCCCTCGCCCGACTTCAACGACTGGATCGATCGACCCGAGACCGCCCGCCGGATGGCGAAATTCATGGCCAGGTCGTAGGCGACGACGTGCCCGGTGTCGATCGTGATCGGCTCCCCCGGCTGCAGGTCGATCACATCGATCGCGCCGAACACACCCACCACGATCTCGCCCTCGCCGTGCGCGCGCAGACCGAACCCGCCCTCGCCGCCGAACAGATTGGCGAAGCCGCCCCATTTGCTCTCCACCTGCACGCCGTGCGAATTGGCGATCCAGCCGCCGCGGCTGATGAAGAACGGCCGGTCCGGGGTGATCTGCAGGTTGAGCACATCACCGGGGAGCGCGGGCGCCACGTCGACCCAGCCGCCCTGCGGCGGCGCGGTGAAGGTCGAGACGAAGAACGACTCCCCCGCCAGCACCGACCGCTTCAACCCGGCCAGGATGCCGCCTTCGGCCTTGGCCTGCAACGTGACTCCCGCCGAGTGCGCCACCATGGCGCCGCTCTCCACCCGCATCGGCTCGCCGCCCGCGAGAAAGCAGCGCGCGATGGCGGCGGCCGGGCTGTGGCGCAATTGTACCTTCATGTTCGCGACCCTACCGCCGAGGCCCGCCCTCCGGGACGGGCCGGTCGGCAGCGGTCAGAGCAGGTCGCGCAGCGCGGCGTCGTCGCGGGCCACCACTGCTCCGCCGTCAGCGGTGAGCACGATCGGCCGCTGGATCAGTCCCGGATGCCGGACCAGCGCGTCGATCCAGCGGTCCCGGTCCGCGTCGGTCCGTGGCCAGCTCGCCATCCCGAGTTCTTTGGCGACCTGTTCCCCGGTGCGGGTGATGTCCCATGGTTCGGCGTCCAGCCGCCGCAGCACCTCCCGCAACTCGTCGGCCGTCGGCGGCTGATCCAGATACTTCCGCACGGTGTAGCCGACACCGGCCTCGTTCAGGAACGCCGTGGCGTTGCGGCTCTTGCTACACCGCGGGTTGTGCCAGATCTCTGTCTGCCCGGAAGTCATGCACGCAGGGTACCGAGGCAGCGCGCCGCGCCCGTCCGGTGCCCGTTGGCGGATCCCGGACGTCGTACCGCACCGCGCGACGCGAGCTCCGATACTGGGAGCATGAGTGAGCACGCGTCGTCCGAAAACCCTTACGGCACACCGACCACGTCCGGTCCCGAACCCATCCCGTCGCATCAGGCCGTGATGAACGGGGTCGTGCGCGCCCTGCTGCGGGTGCCCGGCCTGTCCGGCATCGTCGGCAAGCGGCTGATGATCCTGCACGTCGTCGGACGCAAGTCGGGGAAGGTCTACGACGTACCGCTTGCCTACACCACGCACGGCGACAATCTGCTGATCGGCACCGCCCTGCGGCCGTGGGTGAAGAACCTGCGGGCGGGCACTCCCGTGCAGGCGTCCTTCGGCGGCAAGCCGCGCACCTTCGACCCGGTCGTCCACACCACCGAGGCCGACGTGCTGCGGCTCTACGAGATCATCGCACGGGACAACAAGCAGAACGCGAAGTACAACGGCATCGGCTTCACCGCCGACGGTTCACCCTCGAAAGCCGACATCTACCAGACCTGGCAGCAAGGCGGCGTCGTGGTGGAGCTGACGCCGCACTGAGCGGTGTCAGCTCGTCCGGAGGTAGCCGTCGGCGACGTCGAGCACTTCGTCGACGATCTCCAGGCCGGTCCGCAGTTCGTCGGCGGTCGTGGTCAGCGGCGGTGCGATCTGGAAGCGGTTGCCCGCGTTGAACGGCCACAGCCCGCGCGCCTTGGCGGCCGCGGTGACCGCGAGCATCGGTTCGGCGTCCGCGCCCGCCGCCGCGAACGGGATCAGCGGTTCCCTGCTGCGTTGATCCCGGACCAGTTCCAGCGCCCAGAAGAAGCCCATGCCCCGGACCTCCCCGACGCTCGGATGCCGGGCGGCCAGCTCGCGCAACCCTTTTCCGAGCACATCGGCGCCGACCGACCGCACGTGATCGAGGATGCCCTCCCGCTCGAACACCGCGATCGACGCCACGCCCGCGGCGCACGCCAGGGGGTGCCCCGCATAGGTGAGACCGCCCGGATACGTCACGTGGTCGTAGCGCTGCGCGATGCGTTCGGCCATCAGTACGCCGCCGAGCGGGACGTAGCCGGAGTTCACCCCTTTGGCGAAGGTGATGATGTCCGGCTCGACGCCGTAGGCCTGCACCGCGAACCATTCGCCCACCCTGCCGAACCCGACCATCACCTCGTCGGCGATGTAGACGATGCCGAACTCGTCGCACAGCGCTCGCACGCCTGCGAGGTAGCCGGGCGGCGGGACCAGCACACCATTGGTGCCGACCACGGTTTCGAGGATCAGCCCCGCGATGTGCTGTGGCCCCTCCAGTTCGATCACCTGCCGCAGGTGCGCCAGCGCGGCGGCCGTCTCTTCCTCCGGACCGGCCGTGCCCCACGGCGATCGATACGGGTAGGGCCCGAAGAACCGCACCACGTCGACGTTGGTGGGCTCCGCGCCCCACCGCCGTGGTTCTCCGGTCAGGCCGATCGCGACACCGGTGCCGCCGTGGTAGGAGCGGTAGGCCGCGAGCATCTTCGTGCGCCCGGTGTAGCTGCGCGCCAACCGCACCGCGTGCTCCACGGCCTCCGCGCCGCCCGTGGTGAACAGGATGCGGTTCAGCTCGCCGGGAGCCCGCTCGACGATCAGCCGCGCCAGTTCGCTGCGCATGTCGTTGCCGACCGTCGGTGAGATCGTCGCCAACCGCTGCGCCTGCGCGACGATCGCGGCGACGATATCCGGATGCTGATGGCCGATGTTGACGTTGACCAACTGGGAGGAGAAGTCGAGGTAGCGCTTGCCTGTGTCGTCCCAGAAGTAGGAGCCGAACGCACCGGTGATCGGAGCCGGGTTCAACTCGGCTTGCGCGCTCCAGGGATAGAAGACGTGATCTGACCCGCTCATGGGGCGAATTCCCCCTTCGATCCTGAATAGAACAGCACATTGGCACCCTAGCCCTATCGGGGCGCCTGCGCGGCTGGAGGCGCGGCATATGACGAGAACTGTCCCGCCTGTGATTCACCCCAGGTCAGGAAGCCACGGCCACGCCGTCACGCATTTCCGAAGCCACGGCGGGAGATCCGCGCAACGATCGTCGAAGTCGCACAAGCCCTCGTCGGCTTCACCGCGGAACCGCATCCGCTCGTCCGTCACGTCGAGCGCGACATCGTCGGCGATCACACCGGTTCACCGCAGCGGACGGACATCGAATGACATTGATTATCGCCACGACTCAGCAATGCCTGCGACCGCAGCATCTCGACGAAATCGGCATGCCCGATCATGCCGGACCAAGGTCGGCGCATTGGCCGCGGCGGGGTTCGATGTCTGGGTCGTGGAACGCCGTGGCACCGCAGGCGTGATCCAGGCGGCGGGGTTCGAGCCGGGGGGAGGAGTCGCTGCGCCACGATCTGCCCGTGGTCCAACAACAACTCGTTGCCGACACCGGCGCCGGTCCCGCGTTCTGGATCGGGCATTCCTTCGGCGGCGTGCTGGTTCGACCGGTCGTATGAGAACCGAGTCGTCGCGGCGGCTCGTGCACGCCCCAGCGAGGTGGCCGGTCCCGCCGGCGGCGTGCACCAGCCTTCCCCGGCGCCGCGCCGAATCGCGGTGCGTCCTCGGAAAACGATCCCGTCGGCGACAATTTCGACTGCTGGACATTTGTGAGAACACACGAAAACATTTCCGGGACCGTCGATCTGACCTGGATGTTTCGAACGCATGAAGGCAGTTTTATATCGAATCGTGATTGTCACAAATTGTTGCGTACTGACCGGTAACAACCGGATTCCGTGCTGCGCGACCAGCGAATTATCCCAATTGTTGCGAACGGCCGTGCGGTGCCGTCGAGGCGTGATCTGATAAGCCCCGTCCCGATCCTGGGGCGAGTCACATTGCACTACCGAGGATGACTGTATGACCTCCAAGAAAAATCGCTCGCTCGCCATCGCCGCCCTGGCCCTGACCGCGGGCGCCCTCGGCGCCGGCACCGCCTCCGCCGCGCCTACCACCCCCGCCGCGACCCCCGTCGCCGGTTCTGTGGAGGTGTGCCTGCCGATCCCGGCTGGCCCGATCGAGCTGAGTCTCTGCTTGTAGCAGGAAGTTGAGCGGCGGTGGTGGTTGCCGCGGAAGTGCCACCACCGCTGCAGCCGGGCATTCAGTCGACAGCGGCGTCGATTCCTGCCGGCCAGGTCGAGCAGAAACACCGTGATAGTTCACCGCTCGGCTATCGATCGCACGGGAACAGCCCCACTGCTGGGAACCCGCGGTGAGGGCCGTTACGTCGATTCTCCGGAGCAGTCCGCCGCAGCGGGTGGCGTGACCGTAAATCGACACATCGACGCGAATCGAATGCGCCGAAAATTAGTAAAAATAGGACTTCTGTAGTCGGCGACCGCTGGGCTGGGACCGATGGCGTGAACTCGACGAGCGGTACATGGTCGGCCTGATCCACGACTGGGTGGATCAGTTGATCCGAGCCGACGTTTTCAAACCCCATTCGGCCGAGCTCACGACCCGCGCCATCTACGGGCTGTTCACCGAATTGGCTTGGAGTATCGCCGACGCGACCAATGAGGCTGCGCGGCGGAAGCGGGACGGATCGCGCTCGACATGATCGGTTCCCTACACCGCACAGCCGAGTGACGATGGACGTTCGCATGTCCATCGTGGATGAGGCACGAGTATGGCCCGCCTACGACGCTGAACCCGAGAAGCTGTGTGCGAACTCAGCGCGATGCAGCAAGCACAGTCCCCGAGCTCTAAACGTCTACACAGGACACGGCGACCAACCCGCACCGGCAATTGCCGGGCGGCACGCGGCTGCACGACGGCAGCCTGGCGCTGACACCGGTGACCTGGACTCTTGGCTCACCTTCGGCCGGATCATCCACGACGTGCGCGGACCTCACAACGGGTGGCAGGCGGTGGATCTGGACATACTCCCTGCCGCCGTATAGCACAACCAGCCGCGGCGAGGTCATTTTCTATGACTTGCCAGGAATCTACCGGGCTCGCAGTTATGACCATCCATGGAGTTGGCTCGATGCGATGGCTTCGCGCAAGGCCCACTGGCAGTATCGACACTCACAGAAACTGGACAACTGACCAACTTTTTCGAAGGAGTGCCGATGGCCGGTACCGGCCACCCGATCTCTGCCGAATGGACCCACGACAGTAGTGCTGGAAGCCAGCAGGCGGTGGTGAGCACCACCGATGGAGGCCGGTTCCGCCTTACCCGTCTGGGTTTGTACGGCGGTCCGCCGGTCGTGCTGGTTCCGGGCACCTTCGACAACAGAGGAGTGTACCTGTGGCCGGGAGGAGGTGGCCTGGCCGTCGTGCTGGCCGAGGCCGGCTTCGATGTCTGGGTCGCGGAGCGGCGCGGTACCGGCGGGGTGCTGCCCGATCCTCGGGTCCGGGCCGGGTGGGACGAGGCGTTGCGCTGTGATCTGCCCGTAGTTCAGCAGCTCATCGCCGAGACCGGGACCGGCCCAGCATTCTGGGTCGGGCATTCTCTCGGCGGGGTGCTGGTGGCGCGAGCGGTCGCCGAGACGCTGGACAGGCACCGTGTGGCCGGGATGGTGCTCATCAACGCCGCCGTGGAAGTTCCGCTGCTCACCCATCGGCTCGCCACCAGGCTGCTCACCTCGCCGCGGTGGGGCAAGTCGTTTCCAGCTCGCGCGCTGAGGTTGGGACCGGAGGACGAACCGGTCGAAGCGCTGTCGGACGCCACCATGTGGGCAGCTCACGAGCGGGGCCGCACGGCCATCAGCGGAGCGCTGGCCGGTGTCGATGTGCCGGTGCTGGCGCTGACCAGCCCCCGTGACGTCATCGCCGCGCCCAGGCTCTGCCGTCGACTCCTCGACGGCTGCGGTGCACAAGATGTCCGGGTGCAGTCCGCCTCGCGCCGATACGGCTTCGCCCGCAACCACACTCACGAATCGCCGCTGACGCATCCCGACGCCGTGGACGACGTCTTTCCCTTCGTCCGGGACTGGCTGATCGCCCGCAGCCCGGCCCGAACCTGGGTGCGGGTGTTCGAACCTGTCGATCAGGTGCGCCGCCGCCACCGTCTGCGCTTCACCGCCGATCTCGACGCCGACAGCGACACAGTCTTCGATGTGCTCACCAACCAGTGGCCGGCGCTGTGGCCAGTGCGCCTGAGACGCGTGCGCGACGGCGTGGTGGCCGGCGTGCCCAACGGACTCGGGTCGGTACGCGCCGGACGCGCGCTCGGGCTCTGGCCGATCCAAGAGCAGATCACCGTCCACCATGACCCCTGGCTCATCGAATACCGCACCATCCGCGGACCCGTACGCCGCCACCAAGGCCGCATCCAGCTCACCCGCCGCGGCCAGGGCACCCACCTGGACTACCGCATCGACTTCGACACTCCCGCCTGGATCCCCGGCCGACTGCTGACCGCCGCACTGCAGCACACCTGGCACCACTACAGCCTGCCCCGACTGCGCTCGCTGGTCTCATGCCCCTACGGTCAACCATCGGACAACCTGCCCGTCGGATCCGCGCGAGACTGACCCCCCGATGTCACCAGGCCGGACACCGGCTCCGGTATGAGCACTCGAAATAACCACCCCACCAAGTACCACCCGGCGTCAGGCCGATGCCGCCCGCCGGAAATACCGGCTTGCTCCGGGAGACCCGCACAGCAACGGCGCACGCCTCCTCAACACCGGGGGCATCCCTGATGCATTGAAAGAGACGACGTCGTGAACCCCCAAGCCTCGAATCAAAAAACTTTCGTCCAAGCAGATGGCATGCTCGCCGAATTCATGTGCCAAGTCCACCTGCTGGGACTCACCGCGCAACGCGCTCGCGAGCTTCGGCACATCCACCGCTTCCACCACCCGGACGAGTGCATCGTGCATCTGGAGGCAGCCCATCTCCTCATCGTCCAGTGAATACACAGCAACCAACCTCGCCCGGAGGTTCGGCTGCGCGCGCACCGCCTCGGCACGGCGGTCGACAGCGTGTGCACACCCGCGAAACCACCCGTGCTCCGGCGTCGTCGAACCGACCGAGCGCGCTAGCGGCCGGCCTCACGCGTCGTGCCGGTAGCCGATGTCGGCGCGACGAATAGGCGCCGATCGGGTTCGCTCAGCAGCGGTCGGGTTCGATCGCTGCGTGCCGACAGAGCAACCAGTCGATGGGTCGCTCCACGATCCGCTTGCTACTACTCGCCGATGCGGGCGATCGTGTCCGCTACCCGTTGCAGGTGATCGGCCATCGCTTGGCGCGCGGCCTCGGGTGAGCCCGCCTCGATGGCCCGGACGATGGCCTCGTGTTCGCGATCGGAGTCGGCGCGGCGGTCTTGGGTCAGATTGAGGAATTCCGATTGCGGGTCCAGCGCGCGGCGGGTGTCGGCGACCACCGCGGTCAGCATTCTGTTTCCGCTGGCGGCCGCGATCGCGGTATGCAACTCGCCGTCGTAACGGACCCACTCACGGGCGTCGGTGGCCCCCGCCAGCTTGCCGAGCAGCTCGAAGAGCCGCCGCAGTTGGTCCGGCGTGCGGCGTTGCGCGGCGAACCCCGCGGTGGGGATCTCGATGAGTTGGCGGGCCTCGATCAGATCTGCGGCGTCGACACCGGCGAACGTCAGTTGCGGGCTCTCCTTCTTGGAGACGACGAACGTTCCTCGGCCCGTGTGCGTTTCGGTGAGGCCGAGGGTCGCACAGGCGTGCAGCGCCTCCCGCACCACCGGACGGCTGACGCCGAACTGTTGAGCCAAGGCGAGTTCGGCGGGCAGGCGGTCGCCCACCGCGTACTCGCCACTCTGGATCAGCTCCTTAAGCCGACGAAAGACCGCTTCCGTGGCGCCGATGCGGTGCACCCGGCCTTCTTCGACTGTCACGTGACCAAGTATGGAGACCCGCCGATAGAGCGTCAAAACGCTAGCTCCAGCACGTTTCGCGCCGAGATCGAGATTGACAGGGCGATGTGACCCGAATTACAATACAACCTGTCTTACAGCCTGACCGCATGGCAGCCATACTTCTAGTGGCCGGTCGCGCCGCGCAGGCTGGATACGGCCCAAGGAAGGTTTCCATGACGCACTACGACGAACTGTCGGCCCGGCCAGCCACCCCACCACCAGCGGCGAAGCACGATATCGGCGACGTCGGTTATCAGAAACAGCTCCGTAAGCGCCATATGCAGATGATCGCGATCGGCGGCTCCATCGGCACCGGGCTTTTCCTCGGAGCCAGCGGCCGCATGGCGCTGGCCGGGCCGTCGCTGGCCATCGTCTACATCGTGTGCGGCGTCTTCACCTTCATGGTGGTGCGCGCGCTCGGCGAGCTGGTGATGTACCGGCCGTCATCCGGTGCGTTCGTCTCCTACGCCCGCGAATTCCTCGGCGAGCGCGGGGCCTATTCGGTCGGCTGGTTGTACTTCCTGAATTGGTCGACCACCTTGGTCGCCGACATCACCGCCGTGGCGCTGTACGTGCACTTCTGGTCGCCGTTCGTGCCGATCCCCCAGTGGGTCCTCGCGCTGATCGCGCTGGCGGTGGTGGTCGGGCTCAACGTGGTGTCGGTGCGCCTGTTCGGCGAATTCGAGTTCTGGTTCGCGCTGATCAAGGTCGGCACCATCGTCGCGTTCATGCTGCTGGCGGTGGTCTTCCTCGTCACCGGCACACCGGTCGACGGCAATGTCCCCGGCTTGTCGACGATCACCGATAACGGCGGTTTCTTCCCGCATGGTCTCGCTCCGATGCTGACGATCGCGCTCGGGGTGGTGTTCGCCTTCGGCGGGACGGAGATGATCGGCGTGGCCGCCGGTGAATCCGACGACCCGGCCGCCGTGATCCCGAGGGCCGTCAACTCGATCATGTGGCGGATCATCCTGTTCTACGCGGGCTCGGTGGTGCTGTTCACGCTGTTGCTGCCGTGGACGGCCTACTCCCCCAGCGAGAGCCCCTTCGTGACCGTCATGAGCTCCATCGGGATCCCGCATGCGGGTGATGTCATGAACCTCGTCGTGCTCACCGCCGCGATGTCGAGCTTGAACGCGGGTCTGTACGCGACCGGTCGCACCTTGCGGTCGATGGCCGTGGCCGGGGCGGCGCCACGCTTCGCCGCCCGGATGAATCGCCACGGCGTTCCCTACGGCGGAATCCTGATCACCAGTTCGGTGGGCATCGCCGGTGTCGTGCTGAATCTTCTCGTCCCCCAGAAAGCCTTCGAGATCGTGCTGAACCTGGCCGGTCTCGGCATCGTCGGGACCTGGGCTTCGATCATGATCTGCCACTGGATATTCGTGCGGAAATCCCAGCGCGGCGAGTACCGCCGACCGGCGTTCCGGCTTCCGTTCGCTCCGGTGCTCAACATTCTCACCCTGGTGTTCCTGGCCGGTGTCGTCGCGCTGATGTTCTTCGACGACGAGATCGGGCGTATCACGCTGGCGGTGTTCACCGCCGTCGTCGCGGCCATGGTCGCCGGATGGTTCCGGATCAGAGGCCGCCTCGACCCGGATGTCCTCGCCCCGCTGGATCGGCCGGACGCCGCTGAGGGAGCGCGGGGCGCATGATCACTCACCGAACAGCACATCCCACGGCGTTGCGGGTTCACGTTCTCTACACCGGCGGCACGTTCGGAATGGCCGACCAGGGAGCGGGTATGGCACCGCGGTCGGGAATCGCTGCCGAAGTCTCCGAGGTCATCGCCCGATACGAGGACACGAGGGGGCGGCCGGTCGAATTCTGGTACGCCGAATCCGACCGTGTCATCGACAGCGGCGCCGCCGACTCGAACACCGCCTTCCGGATCGCGCAGTGGGTGCGGTACCGCGTCGAATCGGAGCGCCCGCACGGCGTAGTAGTCATTCACGGAACCGACACCATGGCCTATATCGGCGCCCGCGTCGCCTTCGAACTGCGCGGTCTCGCAGCCCCAGTGGTGCTGACCGGTGCCCAGATCCCGCTCGGTCAGCCCGGCAGCGACGCGCAACACAACATGCATCTGGCACTGGATTCGATTGCCACTCGACCAGTTCCGGGAACATATATCGCGTTCGGCTCGGGGTTGCATCCCGCCGTGCGGGCCAGCAAACGTGCGTGCGACGACTACGACGGCTTCACCACCGTCCGAGAATTCACGCCGCCACCGTCCCCTGTGGCATCACTACCGCATCGGGGCAGCACTGCGGCACGCCTTCCAGTGGGACTGCTCACCGTCTTTCCGGGACTGCACAGCGATCTGCTCAACGCGGCGATCCGGCAGTATCCCGGTGGAGTCGTCCTGGAATGCTACGGCTCGGGCACGATGCCGCACACAGCCGAGGTCATCGAGACGATCCGGACGGCGACGCGGCGCGGAACCCCGATCGTCGTGATCACCCAGTGTGACAGCGGTTCGGTCGATCTCGAGCGGTACCTGCCAGGACGATCGCTCCTGGACGCAGGAGCGATCAGCGGAGGGGACATGACCAGAGAGGCGGCACTGGCCAAACTGGCCTACCTCGTCGACCTCGGCGTCTCCGGTGGTCGGCTGCGGGACTGGATGACGACCAACATGCTCGGCGAGCTGTCGGACACGGCCACCTTGCCCCCGGTGTCCACCCACGAAGACGCCCTCACCACACGGAGCCGATGATGACCGGCAGCACCCGAACCGAACAAGACTCCCTCGGCAGCCGCGCTGTGCCCGCCGACGCCTATTGGGGCATCCACACCGCACGCGCACTGGACAATTTCGCCATCACCGGCGACAACATCGGCCGATACCCGGCGCTCGTCGCCACGCTCGCCGCGGTCAAGCAGGCCGCCTGCCGCGCCAACCGAGAGCTCGGCATCCTCGACGCTCGCCGCGCCGAGGCGATCGAATCGGCCTGCGCCGAAATCAGGGGCGGCGCGCTGCACGACCAGTTCCCGATCGACCCGATCCAAGGCGGCGCGGGAACCTCGACGAACATGAACGCCAACGAGGTCATCGCCAACCGAGCGCTGGAGTTGCTCGGCTACGACCGCGGGACCTACAACGAAGTGCACCCGCTCGACCACGTCAACCTCGGCCAATCCACCAACGACGTGTACCCCACCACCATCCGGCTCGCCGTCGTGCGGCACATCCGCGACCTCGTCGCCGCCCTACGACGCCTCGCGGATACCTTCGGCGCCAAAGCCGATGAATTCGCCGACGTCATCAAAATGGGCCGCACCCAACTACAAGACGCCGTGCCGATGACCCTCGGACAGGAATTCGGCACCTTCGCGATCATGGTGGGCGAGGACTGCGACCGGCTCGAAGAAGGCATCACCCTGCTCTGCGAGAGCAACCTCGGCGGCACCGCGATCGGCACCGCCATCAACGGCCACCCGAGCTACCCGGCACTGGCCTGCGCCCACCTCGCCGAACTCACCGGCGAACCCGTCACCCCCGCGGCCAACCTGATCGAGGCCACCCAGGACTGCGGCGCCTTCGTTCAGGTCTCCGGCATCCTCAAGCGGGTCGCGGTGAAACTGTCCAAGATGTGCAACGACCTGCGGTTGATGTCCTCAGGCCCGACAACCGGTTTCGGCGAGATCAACCTGCCGCCGGTCCAAGCCGGGTCATCGATCATGCCGGGAAAGGTCAACCCGGTCATTCCGGAGATCGTCAACCAGGTCGCGTTCGAGACTATCGGCAACGACCTGACCGTCACCATGGCCGCGGAGGCCGGGCAGCTGCAACTCAACGCCTTCGAACCGATCATCGCCTACGGCATGCTGCGCACGACCACGCACCTGACCGCCGCGGTCGACACCCTGGCAACCAAATGCGTCGCGGGCATCACCCCCAACCGCGACCACCTCGAGCAAGGCGTTCGACGTTCCGTCGGCATCGTGACAGCGCTGACCCCCTACATCGGCTACGCCGCCAGCGCCCACATCGCCAAACAGGCGCTGCAAACCGGGCAATCCGTCGCGGAGATCGCGATCGAACGCGGCTTGCTCACACCCGAAGCCATCGAGGAGATCCTCGCGGCCCGTCGACTCGCGGGCCTCACCGGCTCGGCGGCCGACACCAAACCACTCGGCCGTCCAGTCCACACACGCGCCGCGGGACAAGCGCCGACAGATCGGCACCGCTTCGGAACCGCACGCTGAAACCAGGCGTGCTCGCCCCGGACGCCGAGCGGATGCCGGACAGGTGAGCATCGGTCAGTCGCCGGGAGTCGAGCCGAGGACCTCTCGCGCGGCCCTCCGAGCTGCGGCCGGGTCGGCGGCCGTCAACGCCGCGTCCGCGGCGCGGCGGCACTGCTCGCGAGTGGTCTCGGCGAGGCGGGCGCCTACCGCGGCGACGGCGCCTGCTGCCATGGACAGTGATCCGACGCCCAGGCCGACCAGCACGCAAGCCAGGGCTGGATCGGCTGCGGCTTCGCCGCACACGCCTACGGGCTTGCCCAGTCGTCGACCCGCGGCCGCGGTGCGCGCGACGAGAGCCAGCACCGCCGGCTGCCACGGGTCGGTGAGGGCGGCCAGTGCGGGCGACATCCGGTCGGCCGCCATCGTGTACTGCGCGAGGTCGTTGGTGCCGACGGAGAGGAAATCGACGTGGCGCAGAATGGCTTCCGCAGTGAGCGCGGCGGCGGGCACCTCGATCATCGCGCCGGGGATCAGCCCCCGCTCCCGCGCCTTCTCGGCGAAGGATTCCGCTTCGGCCGCGGTCGAGATCATCGGTGCCATCACCCACGGCGCCGGTGCGCGGCCGACGGCGGCTCGGGCGATCGCGTCGAGTTGCCGGTCGAGGATTCCGGCGTCGCGGGCGGCGATGCGGATACCCCGTATTCCGAGCGCGGGATTGGCTTCGTCGGGATGGTCGGCGAACCGCAGGGGCTTGTCCGATCCGGCGTCCAGGGTCCGGATCACCACCTTCGCGCCGCTGTAGGCGTCGAGCACTTCGCGGTAGATGCGTTCCTGCTCGGCTACCGTGGGCTCGGTTTCCCGGTCCAGGAAGCACAATTCGGTGCGGAACAGGCCGACACCTTCGGCCGGTGTCCGGCGCGCGGCTTGGGCGCTCGGGCCGTCTTGGACGTTGACCAGGACTTCCACCCGGTGCCCGTCCGCGGTGGCGCCCGGCCCGGCCCAGGCGGCGTCGCGTGCGGTCCGGGCACGGAACTGCTCGACCGCGCGTGCCGCGAGGTCGGGATCGGGATCGCTGACGATGCGCCCGGACGAGCCGTCGAGCAGGACGGGTGTACCCGCCGCGATCGCGTCGAGACCGGTCACCGCGACGACACAGGGGATGCCGAGTTGCCGCGCGATGATCGCCGTGTGGCTGGTAGGTCCGCCGAGCGACGTGGCCAAGCCGATGATGACCGAGGGATCCAGCCCCGCCGCATCCGCGGGCGCGAGGTCCTCGGCGAGCAGAATCGCGGGCTGTTGCGGTACCGGGATGCCGGGTTCGGGCGCGCCGGCCAGTTCGGCGACGACCCGATCGCAGACGTCGCGGAGGTCTGTCACGCGTTCGGCCATGAGCCCGCCGAGCTTGGTGAACATCTCGGCGAACTGGTCGGTGGCCGCGACCGCCGCCGCACGCGCCGGTGTGCCCGCCGCGATCAGTTTCTGCGCCACACCGAGCCAGCCGCGGTCGGTGGCCATCGCGGCGTTCGCGGCGAGAACTTCCGCGGCAGCGCCACCGGCCCGCGCCGCACGCCCCCGCAATCGGTCAGCGACCGCCGTCGCCGCGGCCAGCAACGCCGCCTGCTCGGATGCCCGATCGGACTCGGGAACCACATCAGCCGCCTCCGCGACACGCGGCCGGGCGCCCGGCCGGACAGCGGGCGCGTACGCCACCCCGGAGACCGCCGGTGTGCCGACCAGCACTACAGATCCCGTTTCTACCTGCAAAGATCCTGTCACCTGTCGCCTACCTCCACAGCTGAACCAGCGAGCCCGATTCCATGCCGGCCCGGCCTTCGATGTGATCCACACTACGCCACATCATTGACAAAGCAACACAGACAGAGATAAAACAACATAAACCAACACCTAATCGGGAGGTCGGATGTACGCCGAGGAACGGCAGCAGGCGATCGCGACGCTGGTCGGGCAACGAGGCCGCGTGTCGGTCACCGAGCTGTCCGACCAGTACGGCGTCACCACCGAGACGGTCCGGCGTGATCTCGCGGTCCTGGACCGGATGGGCTTGGTCAGGCGTGTGCACGGCGGCGCGGTGCCTGCCGCGGCGCTGACCGCGATCGAGCTCGGCACCGGCGAACGTGAGCACAGCCGTGCGGCGGAGAAGGACCGCATCGCCAAGGCGGCCTTGGATTTCCTGCCGCCGACCGGCGGCAGCGTCCTGTTCGACGCGGGCACCACCACCGCGCGGATCGCCGCCCTGCTGCCGACCGACCGCGAGCTGGTAGCGGTCACCAACTCGGTGCCGATCGCGGCCCGCCTCAGCGGGCACGCCGCGGTGCGGTTGCACCTGCTCGGCGGACGCGTCCGCGGCGTCACCCAGGCCGCCGTCGGCCCGGAGACCCAGCGCATGATCGCCGAGCTGCGGGTCGATGTCTGTTTTCTCGGGACCAACGCGCTCACCACCGCCCACGGCCTGTCCACCCCGGACATCGATGAGGCCGCGGTCAAGCGAGCCATGGTGGCCAGCGCGCACCGCGTCGTCGTGGTCGCCGATTCCACGAAGGTCGGCCGCGAGGACTTGGTGCGCTTCGCCGAGGTCGAGGACGTCGACGCCCTGGTCACCGAC
This sequence comes from Nocardia sp. NPDC019219, assembly GCF_040632645.1. Taxonomy (NCBI): domain Bacteria; kingdom Bacillati; phylum Actinomycetota; class Actinomycetes; order Mycobacteriales; family Nocardiaceae; genus Nocardia; species Nocardia sp. NPDC019219. The sequence continues at coordinate 255,481 of NZ_JBEYCG010000007.1, forward strand.
ACCGGCGTACCGGATTCGGTGCGTAGCGAGCTCAGCGCGTCCGGCCTCGAGGTGGTCACGGCATGATCGTCACGCTCACCGCCAACCCCAGCATCGACCGCACCGTCACCCTCACCGGCGCGTTGCACCGCGGCGCGTTGCACCGCGCCGCCACCGTGAACTCTCATCCCGGCGGTAAGGGCGTCAACGTCTCGAGGGTGATCGCCGCCGCGGGCCGTGAAACCGTGGCCGTGCTGCCCGGCAACACCGGAGATCCGCTGCTACGGCAGCTCGGCGACGCCGGTATCGCCTACCGGGCCGTCCCGATGCCGGGGACGGCGCGAACCAATCTCACGATCACGGAAACCGATGGGACCACGACGAAGATCAACGAACCCGGTCCCCCGCTGACCACTGCCTGCACCGCTGCGCTGGCCGAGACGCTCGACGGCCTCGCCGCTGCCGCGTCCTGGGTGGTGCTGTCGGGCTCGCTGCCGCCGGGAGTACCTGCCGACTGGTATGTCGCGCTACTGCGGCGGCTGCGCGGCATACCGGTGGCGATCGACGCCTCGGACTCGCCGCTGCGGGCGGTCGCCGCCACCGTCGGCTCCCACCCGCCGAGCTTGCTGAAACCGAACGCCGAGGAACTCGGTCAGCTCACCGGCGCCGACCCCGCCGAACTGGAGAATCCGGTGGTCGCCGCCCGCGCCGCCGCGACGCTGGTCGAGCGGGGCGTCGATACGGTTCTGGCGACCCTCGGTAAGGCGGGCGCCGTCTTGGTCACCCCGGAGGGCGCCTGGTACGCGCCCGCGCCGAGGGTGACACCGCGCAGCACGGTCGGCGCGGGGGATTCGGCCTTGGCCGGGTACCTGCTCGCCGACTCCGAGGGCGCCGAGCCCACCGAACGGTTGCGCCGCGCGGTTGCCTACGGCAGCGCCGCGGCCGCTCTTCCCGGCACCGGCGTACCCGGCCCGCATGACATCGACCTCGACGCCGTCCGCGTCACGGCGCTGAACGCCCTGCACAACAGCTGAAGGAGGCCATGGTGGCCGACTCGATCATCTCCGAGGATCTGATCACCCTCGACACCGACCTCGGCGCCGCCAAGGAGGCGGTGATCGCCGCACTCGCGCAGCGCCTGGCCGCAACCGGCCGCGCACGCGACGCGGCGGCGCTGCGGGAGGCGGCGCTGGCCCGGGAAGCCCAGTCCGCGACCGGACTTCCCGGCGGGATCGCGATTCCGCACTGCCGCGCCGCGGCCGTCACCGAAGCCTCGCTCGCGTTCGCCCGGCTCGCCCCGCGGGTCGATTTCGGGGCCCCGGACGGTCCCGCCGACCTCGTCTTCCTCATCGCCGCGCCCGAAGGCGCGGGAGCCGAGCACATGAAACTGCTCTCCAGCCTGGCGCGTGCGCTGGTGAAGCCCGAGTTCGTCGCCGACCTGCGCGCGGCGGCGACACCCGCGGACATCGTGTCCCTGGTCGAGGACGTGCTCGACGCGCCCACTACCACTGCCACCGCGCGCAGCACGACCGCCGCGGAGAGCGCGACCGCGGGCACAACACCCGAGCACCAGGAACCGGCTGCCGAGCGCACCATCGTCGCGGTCACCGCCTGCCCGACCGGAATCGCACACACCTACATGGCCGCCGACGCCCTCGTCGCCGCGGGCAAACGCGCCGGTGTCAGCGTGCGCGTGGAAACACAGGGGTCCAGCGGCGCCACTCCCCTCGGTGACGAGGTCATCGCGGCCGCCGCCGCGGTGGTCTTCGCCACCGACGTCGGCGTGCGCGGGCGCGACCGGTTCGCGGGCAAGCCCGTCGTGGCTTCCGGGGTCAAACGAGCGATCAACGAGCCGGACGCGATGATCGCCGACGCGCTCCGCGCCGCGGACGATCCGCACGCCGCGACCGTCCCCGGCCGCGCACCCGACGAAAAGCCCTCGGCCACAGAGAAATCCGAAACTCTCGGCTGGGGCACCCGCTTGCGCCAGATCCTGCTGACCGGCGTCAGCTACATGATCCCGTTCGTCGCGGCGGGCGGGCTGCTCATCGCGCTCGGCTTCCTGCTCGGAGGCTACGAGATCGCCGACAACGCCAAGACCATCGTGCTGGACAACTCGCTGACGGCGTTGCCCCAGGGCGGACTGGCCACCTATCTCGGCGCGGTGCTGTTCCAACTCGGCACTCTCGCCTTCGGCTTCCTCGTGCCCGCGCTGTCGGGCTACATCGCCTTCGCCATCGCCGACCGCCCCGGCCTCGCACCGGGATTCACCGCCGGAGCCGTCGCGGTGTTCGTCGGGGCCGGATTCCTCGGTGGTCTGGTCGGCGGACTGATCGCCGGGTTCGCGGCGCTGTGGATCGCGCGACTCACCGTCCCACAATGGGCTCGGGGCTTGATGCCGGTGGTGGTGATACCCCTGTTCGCGTCACTGATCGTCGGCGCGGCCATGTTCATCGTGCTCGGCAAGCCGCTCGCCGCGGTGACCAGCGGACTCACCCACTGGCTCAACGGACTGTCCGGCACCTCCGCGATCACCCTCGGGACCATCCTCGGCCTGATGATGTGCTTCGACCTCGGCGGCCCGGTCAACAAAGCCGCCTACTCCTTCGCCGTCGCCGGACTGGCCGTCACCGACACCGCGTCACTGCGCATCATGGCCGCGGTGATGGCCGCCGGCATGGTGCCACCCCTGGCCATGGCGCTGGCCACCACGATCAGACCACGGCTGTTCACCACCGCCGAACGCGAAAACGGCAAAGCGGCTTGGCTCTTGGGCGCGTCGTTCATCTCGGAGGGCGCCATTCCCTTCGCGGCCGCCGACCCGCTACGCGTCATCCCGTCCATGATGGCGGGAGGCGCCGTCACCGGCGCGCTGATCATGGCCACCGGAACCACGCTCAGCGCACCACACGGCGGCATCTTCGTCTTCTTCGCCGTCGGCCACATCCTCTGGTTCCTCGCCGCCCTCGCCGCGGGCACACTCGTCGGCGCGGTCTGCGTCACCGTCGCCAAAGAACTAGCCCGCACGCGAACCGCCGTGCCCTCCCCCACCACCGTCACCGCCGGATAAACGTCCACCACAGAAGGAGTCACGCCATGCCCCAGACAACCGTCGAAGTCGGCTCGTCCATCGGCCTGCACGCCCGTCCCGCCAACATCATCGCCGAAGCCGTCCAGGCGGCCGGCGTTCCCGTCACCCTTTCGCTCGTCGGCGGCGATCCGGTCGACGCGGGCTCGGCACTGATGATCATGACCCTCGGCGCCACCCAGGGCACCCCGATCGTCATCAGCAGCGACGACCCAGCCGCGCTGGACAAGGTCGCCGCACTGGTCGCCGCCGATCTCGACATCTGACCGGCACTACGACCGACGACGACATCTCAGGAGGTGTCGCCGCACCGTCGGACGCATTTCCACGCTGGCTGAGTCGCGGAGCCCCGGGAGGAACCAAGCCGCTGTTCGCGCTGTCGGCAGCGTCACCGAATCCGGCGCTCCACTCTTTGCCGCGCTTGCGGCCTCGCCGTCATCGACGGCTTCGCCATCCAACGACTGGCCAACCCCGCGACGAGGAGAGCGACACCCCGCGGGCCGCCCTCACGACCTACTGACCGGGTTCGGCACCTCGAACCCTTGATAAGACCGCACGCCGGCCCCACGGAATTCGCCATCGCGAAGACCGTGCGACCGAAAAGAGCTGTTTCGACGGTAACCGAGGCCGGGCGGCGGGAGTTGCTCCGCGCGGCGCACAGCGAAGGAGCTCACCAGTTCGGCCAGGCGGGGTGCGCCGCTGCACCGAACAACTGCACTGACACTGGCCGGCTACCGTGACCCCGGGTGATACGGCGTTCGGAGCGCAGTTGTGGAAGTTCGAGCGCGCGACGGGGCCACCACACCTCTTCGGGACAGCTGGAGATCACCGTCGAATCTTGACCGGCGACCCATCGCGTTGCCGGCGAAGAGGCCAAGGTGAGTGACGACGTTTCGTGTCGCCTCTGGTCTTCTGTTTCATCGACGTCTACGCCCTGGCCCGCAATGCGTGACCCCGCACGATCGGCGCCGGCCGCGCTCGCCGTCGCGGCACCAGGATCGAACTGCGCCTCGGCGACCCGTCGGACTCGGAGATGGATTGTCGTGTCGCAGTGGGCGTTCCGATCAATCGCCCGGGCCGCGGCATGGCTCCCGACAAACTGCACATGTTGATCGCGCTGCCCCACCTCGACACCGACGTCGACCCGGGGAACCTCGCCGAGGGCGTCGCCGCGGCCAAGGAAGCGATGGTGCGGGTCTACGGTGACCGCCACGCACCCCCGTGCGCCAACTCCCGCTGGAATTGGACCGGGCACAGGTGCTGGAAACCGCACGGGCGCAGGGCATGCGCCTGGACAACAAGCGGGTTCTGATCGGACTGAGCGAATCGGAACTGGCGCCGATGGTGCTCGACTGCGAGGATCGACCGCACCTGCTGGTCTTCGCCGACGTCAGCTGCGGCAAGACCACATTGCTGCGCAATATCGCGCAGGGAATCGTGGAGAACCCCAGCCCGAACGATGCCCGGGTCATTATGGTCGACTATTGCCGCACCATGCTCGGCGCCATCGATGGCCCGCACCTGGCCGGATATTCGACCTCGGGGCAAACCTCGGTCCCGACCCGCCAAGAGGCCGCGGGATTTGTGTCCCAGCGGATGCCGGGCGCCGACATCACCCCCACGCAGCTTCGGGAACGCAGCCGGTGGACCGGCCCGGAGGTCTATGTGATCGTCGACGACTACGATATGATGGCGTCGAACAATCCGCTGCTGCCGCTGATCGATCTGCTCCCGCAGGCCCGCGATATCTGCCTGCACGTGGTGAGCGCGCGGCGAGCCGACGGCGCGTCGCGTGCGCTCTACGTCAATGCCCTGGGCCTGCTCGAGGACATGTCGATCGACGGCATTCTGATGCGCACCCCAAGGACGAGGGTGTGCTGCTCGGTGACGTGCGCCCGCGCGGTGTCCGCCGGGCCGGGGCATGCTGGTGTCACGCACGCGTGGGCGCGAGCTCGTCCAGATCTATCAGCTGCCCGCCCTGTGATTTGATCCGATCGGAAAGGCTTGTGATGAAAGAGCCGAACGTCCCCGCGCACCTGCCGAGGATCGTGGCCGAGCGCGGCGATCGAGCCCCTGTCGTCGCGGTCGGCAGCGTGTGCATCGTCGTCGACCCGCGCTCGGTCGATGCCGCGGGTCGCTACACGGTGGCGCCGGCTGATCTCCAGATACTCGCCCTGGCCGCACTGCTCGCCCGGCCGGGCTTCACGCGCCGCGACGAACCGGTACCCGACCGGCTGCTGACACCCGAGCACATCACCGAAATGCGATGCCAGTCCGACGCTTTCGAGGAAATCCGGTTCTGAACGACGGTCGCTGAGCCGGCGCACGCCCGCTCAGCGACCACACGCTCAGGTCGCGACGGCGACCGCCGCCTTGACCGCACCGGCGAGCAGCCGCATCGATGCGGGAGCGCCGGGATTGATCAGGACATCGATGCCCTCCTCCGGCAGCGCCGCGGCGAGTTCGGCCATCGAGACCTCGGTCCAGCCTTCGACCTGCGCGTGCCGACGGTGTTCGGGCGCCGAGGTCACCAGCACGCAGGGGATCTGATCCGGGGACGCCGCGACGACCGGATTGCCGTTCTCGTCGACCGCGACACCGACCACCGCGCCGCGCAGGGTCGCCAGCAGCTGGCCCGGTTCGGCTCGCTTCTCCAGGACCAGCCGCAATGTCGCGTCGATCGGATCGATGAAGGGCCCCTCGTCGGCGGGGTGGTAGTCGGGGTTGGGCTGGAATTCGCCTGCTGTGCCGTGGGTATCGACGAACCAGCCGCCCAGCACCGCGTGCGCGGGCGGGCGATCGTCCTCGTCGGCGGGCTGCCAGCCCGGATCTATCAGGAACAGCCATTCCGCGTCGTTGCCGTTGCTCTGCTCGGTCATTGATGAGCCCTTCTCGATCAGTCTTCTCAGCTGGGTTCGGTCGAATCGGGGTGTGGCGGTGGGTGCCGAGTATGGTCGTGCCGGATCTGCTGGCCGTTGCGATAGGACATCCAGCCGGCATTGTGGCTCGCACCCAGCCAGCTGATCCGTATCGGCGACTCCTCCTCGTTGTCGACCCGCAGGACATGAGCGTTGATGGTGCCAGTGCTCGCATGGACCAGGCGCCCTGGGAACACCCTGTCGAAGACCTCGGCGAAGCCGGATCCCGCATCGCCCGCTGCCGCCTTGCATGCCATCAAGACGAATGATTTCGGCGTCCCCAGGGCGGCGGCGAGCCCGGAGGCAAGCGCGGCGCCGAAGGGGTGCGCGGACTGGACGATCGAGGCGAAGGTCCTCCCGTCGACGTCGATGGTCACCCCGGATCGCAGGTTGATTTCAAAGACGTTCGCATCGGCGTGTGCACTGATGTATACCGGTCCATTCTTCCCGTTCGCATAGTCGAGGGCCCACGGCGCACGGACGTTGTCGGTGCGCGACGACCCTTCCTGCATGATTCGTTGCACCACCACACTCAAATCGTCTTCGCCGTCGCGCATTCTGGTGACCACGTTGTGGAAATTCTCCGTCCGCGCCCACAACAGCTCGTCCTCGAGATGGTCTGGCTGATGAAAACTGACGCCGATCGTGTCGCCGTGGTGATCGAGCATCGGGTTGACGAGTACATCCGCGACGAAGAACCCGACTACCCGGCCGTCACTGGTCACCGCGAAGTACGGCTCCTCACCGAAAAATCCCTCCGTCGAGCGCAACTGCTCGACCCAGTCGCCGATATCGGTGCCATTCGCCGTCTGTTCGACGAATGCCGCCCTGCCCTCGGTGGCCGGAGCGTCGTACCTCGTCGCGGCGTGGTCGGTCGCGACGGCATTCAGGTAGGACATCCACCCCGCGTTGTCGCCGGCAGCCAGCAGGCCCACCCCGCGACCACTCTCCGCATGGACATCGACATCGCCGCGAGACCCGTAGATCCGGCGGTCGGGGAAAGTCTGGTGCAGTGCCGCCGAGAACTCCTCGCCCGCCGAGCCGTTCGCTACCGCACAAGCGATCATGACGACCGACCGCGACGGACCCGATGTCATTGCCGCCTGAAAGGCCGGCGACGCCTGCACGATGGCAGCGAAGGTCGTGCCGTCGACGACGATCGACCGCCCGCCGCGCGACCGGACTTCGAAACCGCGGCTGTCGGCGTGCACCGAAATGTAGAACGGACCCGGCTTGTCCTGCTGGTACTCGGCCTCCCACGGAGCCGGGACGAACCGGTCCAACCCGATTCGACTCCGGTCACCCGCGAGCGCGGCGGCGCCGGCTTCACCTTGCCGCGTGCGAAAGACCATCCCGTGGCCGTTCGGCGCCCTCCCCCAGGTACGCAGCACCTCCAACTCGTCGGGCCCGTAGAGGAAGGTGATGCCCACCGTGCGGCCCTGGTGATCGAGGATCGGCTCCTGGACCAGATTCTTGGCGCGGAACCGTACAACGTTGTGATCCACGATGCCGGACAACTTCTTTCCACCGACCAGCTGTCCGATTACACCGAGGTGCTTCTTCCAATCGATCGGATGCGAGACGTGCGCGACCGCTGATCCGTCGGCCTCGTCGGTCGCAGGCAACTCGACGCCGAGAAGCTCGGTCTCGTCGGCGGTCTGCGCCGTTTCCGGTGACTCCGAGTGAGTTCCGACCAGGTCGTCGGCGCCCGGCGGGGCGAGCCGGTCGAGTCCGAACAGGCCGCGCGCACCCGGACCACAGATCGCGAGGGTGGCGAATTTGTTGAGATGCCGCAGTTCCACGTCCACCACCCCGTCGGCCTGGAAGGTGATTCCGGGCAGCGGAGGTTGTGCCGATCCGTTCGTGCCCCATGGGTTGCGCAGCCGCAACGCCACTGGGTTGCCGTCCTCCTCTCGCTGCACGCCGAGTGCTGTGTAGCCGTGATTGCCCGCCAGGCCCGGGAATTGCACGGTGTCGTCGCGACCCCAGTTGCGCGTACCCAGCATCACCAGATCGCCTCGACGCAAGGCGAAGTCGACGCGTTCGGCGATGTGCCTGCCGATCTGCTGGTCCAGCTCGAGGGTGCGCCAGGACGCCGCCCGGTCCACGGAATCGACGAGGCGCTCGATGTTCGAAGCCCAGCGGGTGCGCAGCCGCGGGCTCAACTCATGGTTCAGGAAGCGCCGGAACCCCTCGGTCGAGCCGGGGTTGTCCGGCCGGATCAGCCGGTAGAACTCACGCACGGCCGCCCACACGTTGTTCCCGTTGCCGGCCACCAGTGCCAGCACCTGTGCGCGATCCGCGTCGGCGCCCATCGGATTCGCCTCGCGTGCGCGATGATCGCGCACCCGGTCTTCCCACTCGCCACGCAATGCGGAGACCGCGCGAGCGAACTCGTCATCGCTGCCGGCCAGGCTGCGGAGCTCGTCGATGTCCATGCGCATCGGATGATGGAAATAGGCATCGGTGACCGCCCGGGACGGCTGGAACCGCAATCCGCCGGACAGCATGGCGGGCAGCATCGTCGCGGCGGTGGCGCCGGGACTGCCGCCGTCGAGTCCGGCGTAGCCGAATTCACCGGCGAAGACCGCGTATGCCTTCTCGAGAACCGCGGGCCACAACACCCCCCGGTCGGCGGCGTAGCGAGTGCTGTTGTCGCCGTCGACATAGAGATCCTTGGAGACCCGCACCCAAGACGCGTCACCGCTCTTGTCGAAGAACCGGACGGCGACGGAGTCACCGAGATCTATCATCATCTCGCGGAGCAAGGGCAGCGGGCTGCGGGCCAGCGCCATCATGTTGGCGGCCAGGAAGCAGTTGCCCAGCGCGCCCTGCCGCACGTCCGACACCCGGGGACCACTGATCTCCTCCCAGAGCGGATTGTTCGACCGGCGCAGCTCGGGGACGAGTGGACCGAGGATGTCGCTGTCCAGGGTGTGCCAGGTAGCGGCCTTAGGGCGCCCGAGCATCGTCCGGCTCGGATCCGGTGTCCCATCGGAATTGTGCGCGTGTTTCACCGCCACAACGGCACGCGGAGGTAGCCAGACCGGGGTCTCGCCGGACCCTTCGATTCCGATACCGGCACGGGCCAGGAAGTAGGTGGTCTCCCAGAAGAATGTGGCGGCATTCTCCTCGAACGCCTCGGCGAGCAACGTCTTACGGATCCGGATCGGACTGGCGTCGTGCTTCTGATCCAGCGGAACCAGCCCGACGTATTCGGCGCCGGTGCCGGGATGGCTGAACGTTCCCTTCACGGCGCGCCAGCCGCTGCCGACATCGAGCCGGTGCCCGGTACCGAGTCCGTCGATCAGCACGCATCGATCGCCGCGAACGAACGCCTCGGCGGCCGGGGCGACGTGCAACGGCAACGCCGCCAGGGTTTCCGTGGTCGGTGGGTGATGCTCCGCCGTCGCAGCGGGGGCGCTCAGCGCCGTCGCCGTCGAGCCGGCGTCCGGATCGGCGAACAGCGCGGCGAGTTCGTCATCACTCCACTGGATCTCGGCGGTATCGGCGAGCAAGCCCGCGCCCGGCGCCGGGTGCCGGGCATCCTCGGACATATCCTCGAAATCGGACAGTTCCTCGAGACCGGACCCGTCGCGCAGCGTGCGTCCACGCACCGCGTGGTCAAACGCATCGTCGAACATGTTGCGAGTCAGCCACTTCCACAGTCGCGCCTCGTTCGCGGCCGCTTCTGCTGAGGTTACCGTCGGGAACACCTCGGTGGCATCCTGGTCCGAGGAGAAACGCAGCGGAGCGCTGAGCGCCCTACCGATGGTCGATCCGGAGCCGACCACGCCACTCGAAGCGGCGGCCGGGCCTGGGTAGCGAGTGGACGCGTGCTCTGTTCGAGTGCCGTCGCTGTGCAATGTCACCCAACCGGCATTGCGGTCCGCCGCGAGCAGGCGATAGTCGACATTCGGCCGTGCCGGATAACGCATAGTCGACTGCCACACCGAGGTAGCGGCGGCATGAACCGGCACATGCGGGAAGTTCTGGTGCAGCGTGCTCGCGAACTTCGTTGCCGCCGATCCCTTTGCTGGTTTGCAGGCCAGCAAAACGATCGAGGTCGCCGCACCGGTGCTCAGCGGGCCTCGCAGTCCCGGTGACCTCTCGACGATCTTCGCGAACGTCGTACCGTTCACCTCGAGCGTGGTTCCGGTCCGAAGCCGGATCTCGAACGTGTTCGAACCCGCGTGGGCGGTGACGAAGACCGGTCGGTGCCCGGTCTGGATGAACTCGGCGGCCCACGGCGCGTCGACCACCTCCTGTCCGACCCTGAGGGGACCGTGGAAGGCCTGCTCCCCGGTCTGCCCCGGCTGGGTGCGCACCACCTTGTCGCGCCACTCCGTCGCGGCCGCCCAGCGTCGATTCACGTCGAGTTCCAGATCGCGGTTCTGGAAGCAGACGCCGGTCAATGCTCCGGTCGAGCCGAACATCTCGTGCGCGACGACATCGGCGTAGGTGAAATTGATCGGCAACTCGAAGGCGTTCTTGCCGTGCAGGACGTCCGGATCGTTGGATACCCGCCACGAGTTCAGATACGTGCGCCAGCCACTGCTCACCGCGGGGGCGACGAGTGCCCCGGACTCCGCGGTGGCGTCGGCCACCGTCTCCTCGGGCACCGCGCCGGTCGGCGTCCCCGTAGACCGCCCGGGTGTCCCGCTCACCGCGGCAGACGCATGCTTGATCGTGTTCTCCTGCGACACCTTCGCGCCATCGGGACCGATGGTGACCCAGCCCCGGTTGTGGTTGACGCCGAGGGTGGCGAAGGCCTTCTGCGCCTTCTTGACGCCGACCACCACCACGCCCGCACCCACGTGCACCGGGGCGGTGGGCAGCAGATCGCGCATCGCCAGCGCGAAATCGGTCGCCGCCGTCCGCTTGCCCGCCTTGCACGAGATCAGCACCAGCGACCGGTCCGTCGCCTGACCACCCGTCCGCGGCGACTCCCGGAAGTACTCGGCGGCCTTCACGATTTTGGCGTAGTCGGCACCGTCGACCCGCACCGATCGAGTCGACTCCTGCTTCGTCCCCTTCTTCCAGATGATCTCGACCATGAACCCCTCCGAGTCCGCGTGCGCGTCGATGAATACCGGACCCGGACCGTTCTGGGCATAGTCGGTCTTCCATGGCGCGTCGACGACATCCTCGCCGAATTCCGAGCGCCGCTTGGTGACCTGGTCCACGGCCTGACCGGTATCGGTCAGCACCACGCTGTCCTGTCCGGATGCCGTGCGCGCCCACTTGTTCGCCTCGCGCTGCCCCTCCGACTCGAGGACGAACGACACTCCGATCGTGGTGCCGTTCTTGTCGAGCAGCGCTCGGGTGAGTACGTCCGAGACTTCGAACTCGGTGCGCTGCTTGCTCGCGCCGCGCACGCCTTCCGAGGTGGTCGTCGTCAGGGGCGAGCTCACCGGTGGATCGAGGACTTCCTTCCATTGCCGCACGATCGGATTGCGGCTGGAAGCCAGTGAATTCGATCCGGTGAGCTCGGTGGCGGCGGTGGTGGACGATCCGGTCGCGCCGGTGGGATAGCGGGTGCCGGCGTGCTCGACCCGGGTGCCGTCGCTGTGCAAACTCACCCATCCGGCATTGTTGTCGGCGGCGAGGTAGCGGTAACGGACAGTGGGCACGGCCGGGTTCCGCCAGTTGGAGATCCATACCGCGCTGGCGGCGGCGTGCACCGGCGCGGCCGGAAACCTCTGGTGCAGCGTCGCCGCGAAATCGGTGGCCGCCGAACCTTTCGCAGGCTCACACGCGACCAGCACGACCGAGCTCGGACCGCCGACGGCGCGCGCGGCTTCCAGCGCCGGGGACTGCTCGACGAGCTTGGCGAATGTCGCGCCGCTCACCTCGAGCGTCGTTCCGGTTCGCAGCCGGATCTCGAAGGTGTTCGGACCAGCGTGGGCGTTGACGAAAATCGGTTCCCGGCCGACCCCGCCGTATTCGGCCGCCCACGGCGCCGCGACGACCTCGTGCCCGACCCTGGTCTGACCAGCGAAGACAGCCTTGCCGGTTTGACCGGGCCGGGTACGCACCACCTTGTCGTGCCACTGTTGCGCACCCGCCCAGCGCTCTGCCCCCTCGATCTCCGACTCCACGTGCTTGTAACCGACCCCGATCGGCGTCCCCGCCGGTCCGATCAGGTCCTGGGTCACCACGTCGGCGTAGGTGAAACCGACCGTGACACCGAGGAAGTTCTTGCCGTGCAGCGCATTCGGATCATCGGATACGCGCGCGGAGTTGAGATAGGTTTTCCATCCGCTGCTGATCGCGTGGTCCGCCTGCCCCGGCTTGTTCACTATCGGCGGGACCGTGTGCTCGAGTACCTTCCAGGGAATTCCGGCTGCACGGAGCTGATCCCGCAGGGCTGTTTCCGGCTCCCACTTGAAGACCACATGGTCGATGTCGGCACTGGTGACGCCACCGTGCACCTGCGCCTCCACATACCCCCACTTCCGGAAATCCGGATGCGTCAGGTCTCGCCGCAGACCGATATGGGCGGCCGGCAGGCCGGGCCTGCGGGGCGGGTAGACGCCGAAGGACTCCGGTGCGGGGTCCTCGAGGCTCGAAGGATAGACATTGGACTTGTGCTCGATGGAATCTCCCACGCACACCGTCGTGCGGGCCCGCACCGCGGACTTCAGGACGACCACGGCGTCGCCGTAGACATTCAATCGTTCGTCGTGCAGGTCGCCGACCGGCTGTTCACCGCCGACGCGAACGTACCCGTAGACGGCCCGCTTATCGATCGGATGGTCATTCACGTCATGGCCGAACCAGCGGGCTTCGAGCAGCGCTCGGTCATTCGTTCCGGTGCCGATGTCGCCCAGATCGAATACCGTTTTGAACCGGCCATCCCGCAGTACATCCAGCAGCGATTCCTCGGAGATCCGCACGGCGATATCCTTGCCCGCGAGCGCCGTGACCAGCTCGGCCTTCATCTGTGCGCGCGCCGTCTCGAGCGAAATACCGTGCCTCTCGGCAAGTTTCGCCGTGTGCAGATCGATCCTCCCCAGCTGCATCGCGCGCGCCACAGCGATAAGGCGCTGCTCCACCGGCAGCGTCGCGAAGTGATTCTCCAACTCGTCCGCTGCCGTCCGCTGCGCCGTCGACTTGTCACGCAGTACGGCAGCGTCGCGAGTGGCTTTGATCTCGTCGGCCAGCTCCGCCAGCCGCATGCCCAGCCCACGACTCTTCGGGTCCGCGAACACTACCGCCGGCGCGGGTACGTGGGTGTTGACAATCGCCGCTTCGGGGACATGGTCACGCTGGAGCGGGCCGGTCGCCCGGCGTGGCGTCACGCCGATCCGATTCGCGTCCACGGACAACCAGCCGACATTCGATCCGCCGTACAGCGTGAACTTGGTCGAGTCGAGCGGATCAGGACGCCCGTAGACGGACCCGGCGGGCAACACCGACGTTGTCCCGGCGGTGACGACATGCGCCCCCGTCGCCGTCGAGCTCACCACCACCGTGCCGTCATCGCGCGTCCGGGTGGTGAAGAGGTCAGCCACCAGTGCGCTGTCGAGCACCACCGGACCGGAGACCGGATGTTCGATCTCGTGCACGAGGTTCTGCTCGTGCGAATAGGTCCGCACCACCGGCATCTCCTCGTTCCCGAACGCGACCAGATGCCCAGTGGTATCGGCTACGAACAGGCCCGGGAAGTCGACGACGGCCAGCGGCGCCGGCGGACCGAACTGATCGTCGCCGAGCAGTTGCGGCAGTTCGGTACCGGTCAGGTCGTCCGGGAGCGAACCGGTAGCCGACTCAGAGACATCGGCATCCTGCTGACCGAGGTCCGCCCGCTGCTCGTGTATCGGCGACGGGATATCCAGGTCCCGTGCGGATGTGGGTGCTGCCACGCTCGCGGGGACGGCGGTCGGCGGCAGCACCGTGCGGCCCATCCGCCGTGCGGCGTTTTCCGCTTGCAGGTGCGACGCCGCGGCCCGCACCGCGGCCTCGGCGGCTTCGCGTTCGGCCGTCGCCGCCTGGTGCGCGTCCTTCGCGATGGTGTAGTCGCCGAGCGCCGCGTCCCGGACCGTGCGGGTTTGCACGGTGCGACGCAGGTCATCGGCATGCTCCGCGCGGTCCTTCGTGGCCAACGCCTCGTCGAGCCGGACGGTCGCGTTCTCATGTCTGGTGACCGCGTCGGTGTAGCGGATGATCGTCTGGGCGTGGTGCGGAGCGGTGGCGAACAGCGCGTCATCGGCGGCCAGGAAGTATTCGACACTGCCGTGCTGGCCGTTGCGCGCGGCGCGGTTCTCGGCCTGGATATCGATGTCACGCACATCCGACTTGCCCGAAATGCTGACATGCAGGCCACCGGCCGCGTTGACGGCATCGCTGATCTCGATATCGACGCCACGGCCGCCTTGACGGTTGATGATCAGGATCTTGCCGAGCTGACCCGCCTTGTCGAAGATCGCTTTCAGGTCGGCTTCCGCGGTGGGGCCCCGGTCGGCGAACCACCGGGCATCGACGACCTCGTGCGGAATATCCGCGAGCTTCAACCGGGCCGAGATCTCGGCGACCTCACTGTTGCGGTTGGTGATCACCAGTTCGGGCCGCGCCTGGGCACTGTGCCGACCGATGAGTTTGTCGGCGATCGCATCATGCTTGGCCGATTGGTTCGGAGCCAGATTCGCCTCGAGAGTGTCCAGTTTCGATTCCGTGAAGCGCGGAACCGTGACTACCGGCTTCATCCCGTAGTTGTCGATCAGGTGGCCGGACACCCCCTCGGCCGTGCCCGAAGCGCCCGAGAGCCATTCGTACCGCTCCGCGAGCATGGTCTTGGCGGTGAGGCTTTGTGAAGACACCGAGTCGCCCCGGATCGTGATCCCGTGCTTGGCCTCGATGGCCTGCGCCAAACCGCCGTTCCACCGGCTCTCGGTCGAGGTCGCCGGATCGAACATCACCTTGTGGGTGGTTTGGTCGATGATGTAGACCTTGTCGACGCCGTCACCACCTCGGTGCACGATGTAGTGGTCGTTCTCGACAAACTCCCAGTGCGCCGAGGCGGCGGAATTCACCCGGTCGATCTGGACGGCGAGGTCGTCGGGGCTCGCGCCGGGATCCTCCTCGGCGAGCAGTCTTCTGACCTTCTCGGCGCCCTCGGCGTTGAGCTTCGCCGGGCCGCCGATCTGCCCGTCCGTCCGATCGAAGTCCGCAGGGGTCAGATCCCCGGAAGCGAGCCGATTGTCGAGGAAGTGCCGAGCCGCCATGATGCGGGAGGCGATATGCGGATCCGCGGCCAGGCTGGGGCCGTCGGAGATGATCCAGGTGGTGTCGGCGTAGTACAGCGCCTCGTCGAGTTCGTCGATGACGGCGATATCGCCGCGCATGAACTTGCCGCGGAGTTGCCCGAATGCCGCATCGTCGAGGGTGCCGATGTAGATGGTCGGCTTCGCCGGATCGAGTCCGGTCTCGTCGGCGCCGTTCGGGTTCATCCTGACCACGTTGAACACGTCCGGGCCGAGCACCCCGAGAACCTGTTTGTACAGGTTGACCGCATCGTTGGCCAGAGTGTCGCGAGTGGTGAAGACGTGCACCGAGTCACCGGCGGCGGCCTTCAGAATCGAATCGGCGAGGAAGACGAACGTCTTACCCTCGCCCGCGTCCATATTGATGGGGCCCTCGCGCATTCCCATCGTGCCCATGACCTGGGTCCAGCGCAGGATCTTGCCCGGCGCCACCTCCGCACCGTCGTCGTCGAACTTCGTTGTCCCCCGCCGGATGGTTTCGACAGCGGCGGTCACCGCGCGGTGATATTTCGCAACGCTTTCCGCGTCTCGCGCATCGTGGTGGACGCTCCCCCGCAGCGCCTCCCGCAGGTCCTCGGGTGCGGCGTTCTCCCAGTCTTCGCGCTTGTACATCCGGGTGATGTCTTCGGCTTCTCGGAGAAAGTCCCGCTGCGGCTCATCGGAGACGACACGGGTGAGCGGCTCGGTACGCTCAGTTGAATCACTCTCTGTCGCAGTCGCTTTGCGCGATGTCGGCGTCGGTTCGGCGGCCTGCGTCCAACCCTCGCGATCGGAATCGGTGTACTTGCGTCCCTGCTGGTCGTAATGGTCCAGGTCGCCGTAGATCCCGAGCTTTTCCAGCGCGGCTTTCACCCGGGTCGGCGAGGGCTGGTACGCACCTGCCCAGTCGTGCACCGCGACCATTTTCCCGTTGACGAAATGGGCTTGGAAAGCCACGTAAACGCCCGCGTTGTGGAATTGCTCGTGGTGCAGGTTCTTGCCGACGTACCAGTTGCCGTCATGGTCGCCCACCACGGTACGCATTGCGGGCGCCGACATTTCGGCCCAGCGCTGCAGAATCGGGCCCTGGCGCGGCACCTCGATCGTCGTGGCGCCCTTGCGCGGGATCGCGTCCGATTCGGGATCCGGCTTACCGTTGGATTCCGAATCGGAGGCTTTGGACCAGAGGCCGTCCTTGTCGATCGTGTACCGGTGATCGGGCAGCTCGTCGGTGTTGAACCGGAACACACCCCGGGAGTTCCGTTCGTCGTAACCGCGGACGCCGCCGCCCGCGCCCCCGCCGAAATCGTCGGAGTCGGCCGTCTTCTTCTGGCCGAAGCCAGGCCGCATCGGCAAGTCGCCGTCCTGGAACGGCCGGAACAGCTCCCGGCCTTCGTGCGGGGACTTGTTGCCACGGAGCATCTGCGTTGTCTGCTCGAAGCCCAGGACTTCCCGGATGAAAGCCTTGCCACCCGGCCAGGCCGGATCGAGCAGCGATGTATCGACCAGCCGCCAGCGCAGGCCGGTGGCCTCGTCGATTCTTCCCACGAGAGCCAGGTCGTCGCTGATGCCCTTTATGCCTTTGGCGCCCGCGCGGGCCCGCGGTTCGGCCACGGGCGCCGCCGAGGTGTCGCGCGCCGGAGCCCTGTCCCCTTTGTCGCTTTGGGGTTTCGGAGCACCAGCTGGTTCCTTGACCGGTGTTGTCTTGTCGGTTGCCGCAGCCGAATTCTCGGGGTTCGGCCGGGTTCCCTGCGGAGCGTCCGAGCGGTTCGGGGACACCGAATCGGTCTCGGGTTGCTCGGATTCCGCACGCGGTTGCACCGGGGACGACGGCACCTCGTCCGGCTCGAGCGCGACGGTCGAGTCGGTGTGTTTCGCTTGAATGGACTCCGGAGCACCGAGTGCGCCACCCGCCCGCGGTTGCGCGCGCACCGAGTGGTCAACGGATACGTCGCTCTTCGGTGCCGTCGTCACGTTGTCTCGGCTCGCAACTTTGGTGTCCGCGACACGTTGGGCGGATGGCGACGAACTCGGGGACTTGTCCCCGCCGGCCGCGTTCGACGCCGGCTGCTGGGATGCGTTTGCCGCGTTGGGTGGCTGCGGTACGAGCAGACTGCCGTCGTGCTGCTGCGGCGCGGGCTCGGCTGTTTCGGAAGTGTGCTGCTGCGCAGTCGTTTCCGATTGTTCATGGTTCGCGGGCGCGCGACCGGTGTTCGGTGCGGAAGAGTCGTCAGCACCCGATTTCGCGGACGACTGCTGCGACAGGTTGTCTTCGGCGGTGTTCTGGTGCGGTGAGCTCACGGTCGAGGTGGTCTGATCACCGGCCTGGTCGGATGCCGAGGACCCATTGCGGTATTCGGACAGCGATTCGTTCGACTGCGCGCCACTCCCTCTCCCCGCGTTGACATTCGGCGAGGCCGAAGCGCTCTCGGGCGCAGCCGCGGCCCCTGTATCCGACGCCGACGGCGGCACTTTGGTCGGTGGTGTCGATCCGGCCGGACTGCGCGGGCCGCCGACGGGATCGACGTGCACTTTGCCGCTGCCGCCTGCGCCACGCCAACGTCCCGCGCCGGAGCTGAACGCGCCCGCGGCACCGGCGCCGAGCATCCTCGGGTCCAGTTCGAATTCGCCACCGTTGATGACCTGGTTGGCGAAGCCACCGCCGATCATTCCGCCGAGACCACCGGCGCCGCCCTCGACGGCGCCGCGCATGAGCTGCTGAAACCTGCTGTCGAATTGTGAACGGGTGATCTTTCCGCCCAGGAATTGGAACAGATCACCACCGAGCTTGCCGAACATCGCGCCGAACGCACCACCCAGCGCGCCGCCCAGCGCCGCGAACCACAAATCCTTACCGTTGACACCGTCGCGGTGCCCGGCCGCCATTTGTCCCAGCTGGATAAGGAGCGTCAGAATCACCTGCTGCCCCAGGGCTTTCAGCGCGGCGACGAGCATCTGCCGCAACAGCTGCTTCAAGTATTGGAAGACAATGTGGTACCACCCGATCAACGCCGCCTGAGCCGGGCCGGCGGTCGGCGGGAACAGCCACGCGAGCGCGATCTCGTAGACCAACTGGACGAGGCCGACGATGATCATGATCTTGTTCTGCTGAATCGCGCAACCGACCTGATCGCACGAATCAGCGAGCTGACCGAGCGATTTGGCGATAGCCTGCAACGAGGCCTGATCCGACTCATCGGTGAGGTTCCGCAGGGTGCGCGCCATGGCCGAACCCGCACCGGCCGACGGATACGCCGAGAGGATATCGTCCACCGCGTCTTCGATAGTCGAGACCAGACCGGTCAATCCCGCCGAGGCTTCCGACCAGGCGTCGGCGAGGGCGAACATGCCGTTCTCGCTGCCCTCCGGCCAAGCGCTGCCGGCGACCCAGCTCAACCACCGCAGGTCCTCGGGCAGGTTGATATCGGATTGCCGGACCGCATCGGGAATCGACATCACCGGCCGCCGTCTCGCAGACCGGGCCCATGCCACGGGTCGGCAGCGTCGGGCTCGGGCTCGAACTGTTCCTCGACCGGCGGCTCACGACGCTCTTGCCGCTTCTCCTTGCCGGAGACCGACTGACCACTACTACTCCCCATCGCGGGCGTCCCCGGCATCCCCGGCATCGCGGCCTGGGGCAGTACGCCCGCACGCGACTGGGCGGCGCCGATGCCACCGGCTTTCGGCACCAGCTTCTCCCCGTCATAGGCCGCCCCGAGCATCCGCGGCAGCGGCGCCGACGGAATGCCGCCACCCTTGCCGCCGGTCGCCGGACTACCGGTCTTGTCGACTGACACACCCGTTCCCGGATCGGTCGCGCGGTACGCGTTCGGACCGAGAGCACCGGGGAACGCGGGCACGCCGGGGTGTGCCGGGATGCCGCCGAGGGTCGGTCCCGGCGTCGCGAGTGCGTCGATCGGGTTCGAGGAGGAAGCCTTTACGCTCAGTGGCGCGGCAGGATCGGGAGTACTGGTGGCCGCGAGATGCGGCGTGGAAGGCATGTTCGGCCGGTTGGCATCCGGGTCACCGGTCGAGGAACCAGCGGGATCAGAACCACCGGAATTCGAGCCACCGCCGGTGGACCCACCCGAATTCTGTCCGCCTCCATTGCCGGACTGCTGGTCCTGATCACCCGGCGGCGGGCCGGACGGGTTGTTGTTTCCGGTGTTCTTCCCGAAGTTCGGATCGGAGCTGAGCGGGCCCTTGTACGGACCGGGGTCGCCACTGGCGTTCTCGTCCACGTAGTTCTTCAGGATCCACTGGGCGTACAGGTCCTCGCCCGCGGCGAATGCTCTGCCCGCCTGCTCGATTGTGGTGCCATAGTTGACCAGCAACTGTCCGAAGATCGGAATCGCTCCGGTGGCGTCCGGCCCCCGGCTCGCGTTGCCCACCAGCGCTTCGGCCGACGCCGAATAGCCCGTCGCGCCTTCGGCGAACTGTTTACCGAACTCGTCTGCGCCCCACGGATTTCCCAGCCGCTGCAAGGAGTCGCTCAGGGTGCTGAGAATGTCGAACAGACCCTTCGGCGAGCTCGGCAGGTCTGCGAGCCGCTTACCCTTGTTGATCAGATCCTGTGGATCGACCTTGATCGGGCCGCCACCGGTGTTGTAATCGGCAGGGCCGCCACTGTAGGGGTTGCCGCCGCCGTTGGAGTTCGAACCGCTGTTGGGCTTGCCGCCAGTGTTCGGGTTCCCACTGCTCGGGCGGTTGTTGCCGGGTGGACCGCCACTCGGCCCCGCACCGCCGCCTTTCGGCGCGGAGTTGCCGGAGCCACCCTTGTCCGAACCGCCTCCGGACGGTGCGGTGGGATCATCCTTTTTGCCGTCTTTGTCTTTGTCGTCCTTGTCCGTGTCCTTGCCGTCTTTTTCGTCTTTTTCGTCTTCGGGCTTGCCATCGCCGTCGAGATCCCAGGGAAGCCTGAACGATTGCCAGTCCCCCTTCAGATCCACGAACGACAACCCCGCCGGCAACCCGAATTGCCCCGACTCACCGATCAGCGAAAGGAACGGGTTGCTACCGGCGTCAGGGTTAGGTGCCACAGGGCGATCGTGCCGTCGCCCTCGTGCCGCTCGCGCGGCACGCCGACGGAGTTCACCGAACCTTCAGGCGTTCACCTGGATGTAAGGTTCGTCGCGACCGAAGCCGGAAAACCGGCCGTGACCAGACCGCACGGGTCGGCACCACCATGATGGTGGCGAGCAACGCCTGCCGGTTGCCGACCAACAACCCGAGTTTCGCACCTGGCGAGCGGCCCACCGAGCGTGTCGCCGACCGAGGCCGCCGTTGCCATCTTCATGCCGAGTGGTTGCGCGACCGCGACGATGCCTTCGTGCGCGGCGACCTTGACCGCCCCGGGTCGGTACCACGCACCGCCTGCAGATACTGGATCGTCCAGGAAGACGATGCCGAATTCCGCCGCGACCGCCGCGGAACGCGCGAACATCGCGGGCTGCGCCCGCGGATCGGCCCGCAGCAGAATGTCGTGCGGCAACTCGCCGCCACGGCGGGTGGCCGCCGCCAGTACAAGAGGACGGCGCCTGCCCCCAGCAGCACGATGACGGGAGCGGCGGTCCAACCCCAGTCGGGCGCCGATGAGCGACAGGATCAGTGCGCGCCGCCCGCGGTTCGACGGCAGCGCCGGTTGCGCCCGGATCACTCGGCCTGGACGGGTGATCTCGACTGCCATGGTGCGCTCTCAACCCGATAGCTCGGCCACCCCCGATCGGAAGCCTCGACTATCGGTGGCGATCTCGCCAGTCGGCACGGCGCCGGCCACCGCGGTCGGCATCAGCCCAAGTGATCGCGCAATGAGGTGATGGTGGCGAACAGGTCGTCCAGTTTGGGCGCCTCGGCCTGGTCGACGTCGAGCGGCGCCATCAGTTCCTTGGCCTTGCGCGCGACGTCGAGCACGGCCGCCCGCGACGCCGCGGTGACCGCGTCGGCGAGTTCCGCCGGGGTCAATTCGCCGATCGCGCCAGAAAACTTGATGTCGGTGGCGATTCCGTCGGCATTCACGGTGACGCGCACCCGCCGTCGCGCAGTGGTGCCTACACCGAGCAGTAGCGCACGTGCGGCTTGCAGATCGGCGATCTCGGCCACCTTGGCCTGAAATCCCTCGACGGCAGCATTGAAATCGTCATCCATGGTGGCGGGCCCTCTCGTCGCGCTGGAGAATTCGGTGGGGCGGCTCATCGGTCCAGAATTCGATGACCATCATTTCGCCGATCGTTCAGCGTGTTCCCCGACGGCGGAGTCAGCGGTGCCGGCGTGTGCGTCGGCAGTTGCGCCCGCAGCTCGGCCAGGCCCGCGAACAGATCCTCGGGCTTGGGCATCCGCGAACGCAGCTCGGCTGCCGGGGCCAGCAGCGTTTCCTGCGCGGCGGCCACCTTCGCGGCCGCAGCCTGCGCCGCCTGAACCGTCGCGCGGGCGATTTGGCCATAGCTGAGTGTGTTGATGTCCTCGGCGTAGTACGTCTCGATGATCGAGCCGGAAACATTGACCACGACGGTGATTCGGCCGTGTTCCACAGTGGCGGACGCGGTCAGCGCGTCGCGGGCGCCGCGCAGATCGCGCATCTGGCTCAGCGCCCGGCCCACGGCGTCGATCAGATCAGCGGCATCGGCCGCCGCGCTCGCGTTCTCCGGTCGTATCATTGTGCCGCCACCTCTGCCATCGCCGCCCGTTCATCGAATTCGACCCATAGTCCGGCGTATCGCGCCAGATACGCGATCACCGCCACGGGATCTTGCCGGCCGGCGAGATCGGGCAGCAGCACCATGAACCGGGCCGGGTCCGGGCCCTGCTCCCCTACCAGCGCGATCAGCTGCCCAGTCCGTAAACGTAAGACCAGCAACGCCTGATCGTCGTCGGGAACCTCGGCAAAGCCCGCCTTCACGGCCCACTCCAGAGCCGAGATGCCGATATCCACCCAGCCGATCAGCCTGCTCGACCCCGGCGTCGGCCAGGTGGCTGGGTCGACGGCGACCGTGACCGGGTCCGGCCAGGGCCGCCGCCGATCCAGCTCCGCCAGCAGGCGGCCGAAGAAGCCCAGGATCTCCACCTGGTCGACGCCGCCGGCCGCCGCGACGGCGGAAGCGGGCACCGTCTGCGCCGAAACAGCGTGCGCCAGTGCGGGATAGAACTCCTCCACCGTCTCGGCATAGCTGACGCGGTCGATCAGGTCTTCGGCTGCCGCGGCGACGACCTCGGCGGCGGACAGATTCTCGACGTGGGCCATCGATGCGCAGAGCTGAACCAGCGGCGCGGACTCGTGGTCGGTGAACTCGAGCGCATCGGACGGCGCGACCGGTGCGGGCACGGGTTCGAGTGAGAAGAACGGGCGGTCGACCTCCGCCAGGGCCAGAGTGTTCGGATAGTCGTCCCCGGTATCGGGTCGATAGCGCAGGTAGAGTTCGGTTTCAGCACCGCTCAGTCCGGGCCGCTCACTATTGCCTGGTTCGCCCTCGACGAACCCGACCTCCCAGGCCAGGATCGCTGCGAGCTGCGCCGCCGACAGCAGACCGGCGGGCATCGGCTCGTCGGTAACGGTGCAATCGGCGTCAGTGGCCGTAGCGCTGACCAACATCACCCGCAGTTGTTCCGGCGGGGTCGTGCAGTGTCCGGCGGCGTCGAGGGCGTCGGATCCGACGATGACACACACCCCGCCGACAGCGACGACGACGCCGCCATCGTTTCGCCTGCCCACAATCCGCGGCATCAGCAAGTCCCCTTCGCGTTCGACTGCCCGGAAAGTACCCCGCCGACCCACGGGCGGCGACCGGGCACGATCTGGTCGCCACAGCCGTTCACCTTCTCGTCACCCGCGGACACCGGCTACGACCCGTCCGTGCGGACGACCGAATCCGACCGGGGCGCCCGGACACACCGCTGAGACCGTGGCATGCCGGAGACCGCCACGCCGGCAGGGTGCGCCCGCGTATGTGTCGAGGTGTTGATACGGGAACTCGGACCCCCGCCTGTGTGTCGCGCGGCGGCGCTCCGGTACGGAGTCGACGGGCCGATGCCAGCTGTTCGTATAATATGAACCTCGTATCACATTCCGGGTGCTGGCGGAAAGGACGAGGATGGGAACGGGCCGGGCCGGGTCGCAGCATAACCGGAAGTTGACCGTAGAGGTCAAGGATGCCTTGCGGGACTTGAACATCCAGTTGTCGTTGCTCAACCGGCGGTTCAGCGGGCGGGCGGAGCTGCGTGAGGTGGACATGACCTGCCTCGACCTGGTCAACCGGCACGGGCCGATGTCACCCACAGAGCTGTCGCGCCGGGCCGGACTGCACCCGGCCACCTTGACCGGCATCCTGGACCGCCTGCAGAAAGGCGGCTGGATTGTGCGGGAGCGCCACCCGGACGCCGCGGATCGCCGCGCGGTCACCTTGCGGGCCGTCCGCGAGCGCAATTCCGCCCTGTTCGACATATTCTCGGGCATGAACAAGCGCATGGACGAGCTGTGCCACACCTACTCCGACGCCGAACTCGAGGTGATCGCCGATTTCCTGCGACGCACCGGCAATGCCGGGCAGCAATCGGCCGAAGAACTGGCGCTGGACAACTGACCTCGAGGCACCCGTTGCCCACGGTGACCAGGGACAAGTTGGCGTCCCGCCAGCGCGGCACTGCTACTCCGCCACCGGCACCGGGTCTCCCCGACCGCCGCGCGGGTCATTGGTACCTCGATCCGGACGCCGTGGACTCAGGCGGTCAGTCCCCCGTCGGCGGCGATACTCTGGCCGGTGACCCAGCGCGCGGCGGGAGAGGTCAGGAAGCCGACGACGTCGGCGATATCTTCCGGTTCGCCCAGCCGGCCCAGGGGTGTGCGAGCGATGCGTTCCGTCAGCAGTTCCCGGATGCCCTGCGTGGCATCGGTGTTGGTCGGTCCCGGAAGAACGCTGTTGACGGTGATGTGGCGTGGTCCGACCTCGCGGGCGAACGCGCGAACCAGCTGTTCGCCCGCCGCCTTGCTCGCCGCATACAGAGGCATGAACGGATCGCTGGCCCGGGTGACCGAGGAGGAGATGTACACGATGCGGCCGCCGTCGCGAATCCGCCGCGCCGCGTGCCGGAAACCGGAGAACGCCGCCTGCGAGTTGGCGGCGAATGTCCGTGCGTAGTCCTCGTCGGCCGCCGCGGCGATCGGCCCGGCAGCATACCCATAAGCGTTGTGCACGAAGATATCCAGCCCGCCGTGCCACCGTTCGGCGGTGTCGAACAACGACTCGAGCTGGGCGGGATCGGTGACGTCCGCGGGCACGACGAGGGCCTGCCCACCGGCCGCTGAGATCGTGGCGGCCACCTCCTCGGCGGCCACGGCATTGCTCTTGAAATTGACGACGACCTTTACCCCGTCAGCGGCCAGGCGCAGCGCGATCGCCCGGCCGATGCTTCGCCCGCTACCGGTAACGACGGCGACCCGCTCGGTGTGTGCCATGACATTTCCCTCCGTTGAACTGACAGCGGAAATCCGCGCATGATCGCTGGCCGACGCAGCGAGGATCGGGCCGGTCGCGGGACGGCGCTCTCCACGTCCGACGCACTCACTAGCGCATATTATATCTGATAAATATAATATCAGTCTCATATTTTCACTGGAGAGTTCGGAAGTGGTGCGCTACGGGTGGCGCGGCGCCGCCGCTGCAGACCGGGATGAGCGCCCCGAGGCAGCCCCGCGTGCGCGGACGCGCGACGGAGGAGCTGGATCAACCGAGCGCGCTCGGCATCGTCGAGAGGGGCAAAGATTTCCTCCTCGAGCGCCTCGGCCTCCGCCGTCGCCGCGGCCAGCAGCGTGTGAGCAGGCTCGGTCAGGTGGACCGCGTGAGCGCGTCGATCTGCCGGATGCACGCGCCGCTGTATCAGACCCTTCTCTTCGAGCTCATCGATGAGGCCGACCATCGCATTGCGGTGCACTCGCAACAGGTTGGCGAGTTCCTGTTGACTGCACCCGTCGCTCCTCGCCAGATGGGTCAAGATCCCGAAGTGGGCAGGCTCGATCCCGAGCGGGACGAGCCGCTCGGTGAACCTGTGCGAAACGTGATGACCGAGCTGAGACAGCAGGAAGGCACCACGATCGTCCAATGACGGATTCAGCACACGATCAGTATAGCCATTTAATAAGATTGTCTTCTAAGATGACATTATGAGCTTGCCTACCGGACATGTCACAGCCCGTACCGAACAGCCCGTGACTCTCATCAACGCCTTCTCGGTGCCGATGTCGCAGAAGGACCGATTCCTCGACCGCTGGAAGGACAACGCGCGGTGCATGGCATCGGCGCCGGGGTTCATCCAGGCCCGCATGCTCCAAGCTGTCAGCGACCAGGCGGAGCTCACCTTCGTGAACGTCGCAGAATGGGAAAGCGGCACCGCCCTGGACGCGGCGCGCACCGACCCGCAGTGGCAGCAATCGATCCGGCGGATGATCGACGACCCCGACTTGGATGTCATCGCGCGGCCGATGGTCTACCGATCCGCCATCGACGTGGCGCCAGGCGACACGCTCCGATGACCGGCTGAGAAGCGGGCTCTGCGCGAGGCCGACTCGGCACTACGCGGCCCGGCAGCGAATCGCCTGCCACGCAACGCCGTACCTGATCTCAGCTCGCGTTGAGGCACTCGCGTCGGGGTGCCCTCGACGACAGGGATGCCAAGGCAGCCAGGCTGAGAATCGGTGCTGTCGATGTCGCCGCAGGCCGATTCCTGCCTCGATGTGCTGCGAACGCAAGCGAAGCCCTTCAGCACATGAGCGTCGCCAGTACCGCATCGAGCGCTTTGCGCATGTCGTCGGACTCGATGCGCATGAGCGTATTCTCGTCCAGCGCGCGGAGGTCGAGACTGTCGTCCATCGCGAGGCGGTATTCCCGTTCTTCCTCGGCACTTTCGATAACATTGCGAATGAACCGGCCGTTACCCGCGAGGTCGACACCGCGGCGGGGCAGGCCGCTCTGATCGGTGCCTTCGCTGGCGTACAGCTCCGCACACGCCTGGCGCAACAACTCGACCGCCTCGTCCGACACCGCCGAATCGCGTCGGGCCGCGATGAATCGTCCGATCTCGCACAGCTCCTCGGGCGAGTACGAGTCGAATTTGACCCGCTTGGCGAAGCGGGAGGACAGGCCGTCGTTACTGGCCAGGAAGCGGTCGATCTCGCCGTCGTAGCCCGCGATGATGACGACCAGCCGATCACGGTCGTTCTCCATCCGCGCGAGCAGGGTGTCCACGGCCTCACGCCCGAACGCGTCACCGCCGGACAGGCCCGCCTGTATCAGGGTGTATGCCTCGTCGACGAAGAGCACGCCGTCCATCGCCGAGTCGATCAGCGCGTTGGATTTGATCGCTGTGGAGCCCAGATGCTGGCCGACGAAGTCGGCACGTTTGGCTTCCACGACCTTGTCGGTCTCGAGCAGGCCGAGCCCGCAGTAGATTTTCGCCACCACCCGCGCGATCGTCGTCTTGCCGGTGCCGGGTGGGCCGGTGAAGGCCAGATGCTGGCCCCGCGGCATGCTGTTGAGCCCCTTCTCGGCCCTGATCTTGGCCATCGTCGCCGAGGACTGGAGCTTGGCGACCTGAACCTTCACCGCCCCGAGGCCGATCTGGGATTCCAGTTCCCGGCGGGCCGCGGCGAGAATCATCTCGGCCCGGTGATGCTGCTCCGCCTCGGCCGCCTCGGCCCGCGACGGCGCCGACGCCGGATCCCACCGATCCGTGCGCGCGTCGATCTGATCCTTGGTGGTGACCATGATGCGGAACTTGGGGTCACGCATCGCGGTCGCATTGGACGCGAACCCGGGCACCTGGGTGTAGACGGTCTCGAACAACGCCCGCGCCTCGTCCTCGTGGCCCTGCTCGCGCAGTGCCAGGCCGCGGCAGTACATCGCGGCGGTGCGCGCCGCCGGAATCGGCCCTCGCTCAGCCAGTTCCAGCCGCCGGGTCGCCTCGCCGAACAGGCCGAGGTGGGCGCAGGCGGTGCCGACCATGACATGAGCGCCCGCAGCCATGTACTGGTCCTGCCATTCGGCGGAGCCGGCCAGTACTGCCATCACATCGGGCCACAGTTGCCCGGTGAAATACAGGACGCCGCGCGCATAGGCGCAGATCTTGTCGTCGATGGCGCGATCGGGATCGTCGACGAGCCGGCCGCGCCGCTGATCGAGTTCGTCGAGCACCCGTTCAGCCTCGTCGTAGTCTCCGTCCTCGAGCAGGTGCATGGCCTGGGCGAGCCAGATCTCGGTGAGGCTCGCGATCGGATAGTCGATGTACTGCCCGATCTGGAACCGGCCGGCGAGCTGTCGCGACGGGAGCCCGAGGCGACGTTGCTCGCGCAGGAGCGACGTGGTGGAGGTGCGATGCAGATTGCGCAGCACGTCCTGGGTGACGTCGCCCGCTGCCGCCCGCCCGAGCCAGGCATCACACATGTCGGGATCGAGTTCGGTGGCTCGACGGAACGCGACCTTGGCGTACTCGAGATTCTTGGCGGCCTGCTGGCCGTCGACCATCAGACCAAGCGAGAGCACGCCCGCGTCGAAGATCTGTTGCGCTTGCCGAATGGCTGACATGTCCGCAACGTAACCCGGGCTTCCGCGCGCGGCGCGGTGGACTCTCTCGGTTCCCACCGGGCATTCATCGGCGGTTCACCTGCACTCGCCCGCCTTCACCGAAAACCGCATGTCGGAGTCGTTCGACGGTTACGGCGAGGCGAACTCCGCCGGCGCACCCTGTCACCACTGATGCGAGGTGGCTACGTTCGGCGAACGTCGCAACCCACAGAGTCGGAGTTCTCAGCGTTATGGAGTCAACGGCGGTCGAGCCGCAACTGTGCCGGGTCTCGGTGATCGGCGGGAACACCCAGGTCGATGTAGTCCTGCCCGCAACGGTGCCGATCGCGAATTTCATTCCGGATGTGGTGGCACTCATCGCTTCTCACAATCCGGACCTGTCCGAGCAGGAGGAGGAAGGGCCGGTGACCGCGCAGCACTGGACGCTGTCGCGGCTGGGGCAGACTGCGATCGATCCGGTGCGCACCCTGACCGAGGCCGAGGTCTTCGACGGCGATCTGCTGGTGCTGGGCGCGGTGGATTCGGTCGAGTCGCCCGCGCTCTTCGACGACGTCATCGATGCGGTGGCCCGGCTCACGGACAGTTCGTTCCGCGGATGGACCGCGGAGTCGGCCGGCTGGGCAGGGCTCGGTGGCGCGGTCGCCGCGGTCGTGGGCGCGTGCGTGCTGTTACTGTTCGCCGCCGCGGATGTCGGCGGCGGCCTTCCGGGCGCGGCCGGCCTCGCCACCGGGCTGCTGTCCCTGGTCGGGGCTGCGGTGATCGCACGGATGTACGCGGCGCCGCTGGCCGCCACCGCCGTGGCACTGTGTGGGCTGCTGCTGTGCGGCGCCGGCGCGGGCGCGCTGGTTCCCGGACCGCTGGGCGCTCCGCATCTGTTGCTGAGCTGTGCCGCCATCGTGCTGCTGGCGGTGATCGCGATGCGGGTGATCGCCGTGCGCCCCACCATGTTCACCGCGGTGATCACGGTCGCGGCCTTCGGCACCGGCGCCGCGGGCACGGCGACCCTGTGGCAGGCGTCCCCGTCGAAGATCGCGGCGTGCGTCGTCTTCGTCGCCCTGCTCGGCATCACCCTGGCCCCGCGAATCGCCGTGGCCGCCGCGCGCCTGCCCGTCCCGCCGGTGCCGACCGCGGGCGGGGTGATCGACCCGCGCGACCACGAGCCGCGACCGACCATCGAGGGCATCGGCGCGATCGGCGCGACCACGATCCCGTCGGCCGCCGGTCTGGCCGAGCGATCCCGGCTCGCCAACGACTATCAGTCGGGCATGATCGCCGGCATTGTCACGGTGACGGTGACGGCGACGATCGTGGTCGTCGCGGCGGCCATCGACCATCTCTGGCAAACCGCGTTGCTCGCGGTGGCGGTGGGGATCGTGCTCGCCCGGCGCGGACGCGCCTTCTCCGACCTCACCCAGGCGGCGATGATGGTGGCAGGCGGATGCGCGGCACTGATCCCGCCGATCGTGCTGCTGGGCGTGCACATCACGGGTGCGGCCCTGCCCGCGGCGGGTGCGTTGCTCGGGGTGGCGGCGCTGGCGTTGCTGATCGGTGTGGCCGGGCCCGAGCTCGAGATCTCGCCGGTCGTGCAGCGCGCGGGCGAACTGCTGGAGTATCTGATGATCTGCCTGATCGGGCCACTGATCTTCTGGATCGTCGACGTGTACGCCATGGCGCGCAATGCGTGAGTACCTGCGGGTGGCCAGATCAGCCGCGGTGGGGACGGCGGCCGCGACCCTGGTGGCGACGACGGCATTGGCCCCCGCCGGTCCGGCGGCGGCCGTCGCACCACCCGGAGTCGATCCCGGCGCGCTGGTCACCGACGCCCCGGTGGCGCCTCCGGAGCCCTCGCAGCAGCGGCTGCTGTGCTCGGAACCTCGCTGGTCGGGTCCCGCGCCGGTGGGCGTGCCCGCGGTGCAGAAGGCGCTCGCGCTCGCCGACGCCTGGGAGTTCAGCCGGGGCGAAGGACAACTCGTCGCCGTGATCGACACCGGAGTCAACCGGCATCCGCGCCTGACCGTCGAGGCCGGCGGGGACTACGTCTCCGATTCCGACGGCACCGCCGACTGCGACGGGCACGGCACCATGGTCGCGGGCATCATCGCTGCCCACCCGTCCTCCGACGGCAGCGACGGTTTCGCGGGGGTCGCGCCCGCCGCCACGGTGCTGACGATTCGCCAGACCAGTCTGGCCTACCAGGCGAAGAACAGTTACGGCAGCGACCGGCCCGGTGGCATGTCGGCCGGTGGCTACGGCACGGTGGCCACGCTCGCGCACGCCGTGGTCCGCGCGGTGGACCTGCGCGCGTCGGTCATCAATATCTCCGAAGTGTCCTGCCAGCCCGCCGGGTCTCCCCCGGTGGACGGAATGCTGGGCGCCGCTTTGAAATACGCCTACGACCACGATGTCGTCGTGGTCGTCGCCGCGGGCAATCTGCAGTCCCAGGGGGCGTGCAAGGAGCAGAACGGCACCTCGGGGTGGGATGCGGTCCGCACCATCGCGACGCCCGCCTGGTTCTCGCAGTATGTGCTGTCGGTGGCCTCGGTCGAGCCCGACGGGGCACCGTCGTCGTTCACGCTGTACGGACCGTGGGTCGGGGTGGCCGCACCCGGGGACAACCTGATGTCGCTGGACAGCAAGCCCGGTGGCACCGGACTCGTCAACGGCACCCCGCAGGCCGACGGCGGGGTGTCCCCCGTCGCGGGAACCAGTTTCTCCAGTGCCTATGTCGCGGGCCTGGCCGCGCTGGTCCGCGCCCGCCATCCCGCGCTGTCGGCAGGTGAGGTGATGACCAGGATCATCGCTACCGCCCACGCGCCGGGCGACGGTCACGACTCGCGGCTCGGCGCGGGCATGATCGACCCGGTCGCGGCGCTCACCGCCGTCCTGCCTGCCGAATCGGGCCGCGATCCGGCCGCGGGCACACAGATCGCGGGCCCGACACCGCCGGCGCCGGTCAACCCGTGGCCCCGCCGCATCGGGCTGACGGGCGCGGCCGCCTGCCTGACCGTGCTGGCCATCCTGTCGACCCTCTCGATTCCCTTCCGGCGCGACCGGCACACACCGCTGGCCCTGCCCGGCGACGACCGAGAAATGGAACAGCCATGACGACACAGGGTTTCATCCGGCTGGCCCGGATCGCGCCGCCGCGCCCGCCCGGCGGCGAAGTCGTCCTCAACGCCCCGCCGGAGATCACCGCGCCGGTGCCCGCGCCGCTGTGGCAGCGGCTACTGCCGCTGGTCATGGTGGTCGCCATGGTCGGCATGATGGCGCTGATGTTCACCATGAGCGGCAAGGCCGCGCTGACCAACCCCATGGCGATCATGTTCCCGATGATGATGCTGATGTCGATGGTCGGCATGTTCGCAGGCCGCGCCGGCGGCGGTGGCAAGAAGGCCGCCGAGCTCAACGAGGAACGCAAGGACTATTTCCGCTACCTCGGCCAGCTGCGCCGCGATGTGCGCGGTACCGGCGCAGCGCAGCGTGCGGCGCTGATATGGAGTCATCCACACCCGGCCGACCTGCACGCGCTGATCGGCACCCGCCGCATGTGGGAACGCAGGCCCGGCGACCCGGATTTCGGTCACGTGCGCATCGGTATCGGCAGCCACCGTATCGCCACCAAGCTGTCGCGGCCCGAAACCGGCCCGCTCGAGGACCTGGAACCGGTGGCGACTGTAGCGCTGCGCCGGTTCGTACGCACCCACTCGGTGGTCCACGGCCTGCCTACCGCCATCTCGCTGCGGGCGTTCCCGGCGGTCAACATCGAGGGTCCGCGCGAGCACGGACGCGCGCTGGTGCGGTCGATGCTGATGGAGCTGGCCACCTTTCACGGTCCCGATTTCCTCGTCTTCGCCGTCGTCACCGGCGACCCCGACGGCGACGCCTGGCGCTGGACGAAATGGCTTCCACACCTGCAGCATCCGCGCGACCGCGACGGAGTCGGCTCCGCCCGCATGCTGTACGAATCACTCTCGGAACTCGAGACCGCGCTGAACGAGGACCTGCTCGAACGCGGGCGCTTCTTGCGCAACGCTCCACCGACGCCCGGCCGCCCACATGTCGTAGTCGTGATCGATGACGGCTACGTCAGCGGATCCGAACGCACCATCAGCGACGCGGGACTGGACTCGGTCACCGTGCTCGACCTGACCGCCCCGCAGACCGGGCTCGCGGTGCGGCGCGGCCTGCAACTGGTGGCCGAGGACGAGGTGATCGGTGCGCGCACCGGCGGATCGGTGGAGAACTTCGCGGGTCCGGACCGGGTGAGCCCGGAGGTCGCGGCGACTTTCGCCCGCGCGACGGCGCGCTATCGCATCGCCACCACCGCGCAGATCGTCAACCTCGGCGAGGATGTCAGCGGAGACCCGGGTCTGATGTCGCTGCTCGCGATTCCGGACGCGGCGCGCATCGATCCCGATACCGTGTGGCGGCCCCGGTCCTCCCGCGAACGGCTCAGGGTGCCGATCGGCGTCACCCCCGACGGCACTCCGGTCGACATCGACATCAAGGAATCGGCCGAGAACGGCATGGGCCCGCACGGTCTGTGCATCGGCGCGACGGGCTCGGGCAAATCGGAATTCCTCCGCACCCTGGTGCTGTCGATGGTCACCACGCACTCGCCCGACCTGCTCAACCTGGTCCTGGTCGACTTCAAAGGGGGCGCGACCTTCCTGGGGCTCGACCCGCTGCCGCATGTGTCCGCGGTCATCACCAACCTCGAGGAAGAACTCTCGATGGTCGACCGGATGCGTGACGCGCTGGCGGGCGAGCTGACCCGACGGCAGGAACTGTTGCGAGCCGCAGGAAATTTCGCCAACGTGACCGAGTACGAGAAGGCCAGGGCCAACGGCGCACAGCTCGATCCGCTGCCCGCGCTGTTCATCATCGTCGACGAGTTCTCCGAATTACTCTCGCAGAAACCGGATTTCGCCGAGCTGTTCGTGATGATCGGCCGGCTGGGCCGCTCCCTGCGGGTGCACCTTCTGCTGGCCTCGCAGCGCCTCGAGGAGAATCGCCTGCGCGGTCTCGACTCGCACCTGTCCTACCGGATCGGCCTGCGCACCTTCTCCGCCGGAGAATCGCGCCAGGTCCTCGGCATCACCGATGCCTACCATCTGCCCGGCCAGCCCGGTGCCGGATACCTCAAGAGCGATTCCTCCGACCCGCTGCGGTTCAACGCTACCTACGTCTCCGGTCCCTACGTGGCCCCGGTCGACGGCGGGCCCGCCAGCGGACCGGCAACCGGCGCCGCGGGCACGGTCGACTTGTTCACCGCCGCGGCCGTGGCCGTCCGCGAGACACCTCCGATCGAGGTCGAGCTGCCGGACTTGAGCCAGCTGCTCGGCGGCACCGAATCCGAGACCGCCCACGAACAATCGCTGCTGCAGGTGGTCGTCGACCGGCTGACCGGCCACGGCCGACCGGCGCACCAAGTGTGGCTACCGCCCCTGGACATCTCCCCGACCGTGGACATGCTGCTGCCCGATCAGGATTGGCGTTCGGCGAACAACCGCAACGGCCGGCTGTGGCTGCCGATCGGCATCGTCGACAAACCCTACGAGCAGCGGCGCGATGTCCTCACCATCGATCTGGCCGGCGCCCAGGGCAATATCGCGGTAGTCGGCGGGCCACAGTCGGGGAAATCGACCGCCCTGCGCACCATCATCATGTCCGCCGCCGCCACCCACACCCCCGAGCAGGTGCAGTTCTACTGCCTGGATTTCGGTGGTGGCGCCCTGGCCGCCCTGGCGGGACTCCCGCATGTCGGTTCGGCGGCAGGCCGCCTGCAAGGCGATCGGGTTCGGCGCACGGTAGCCGAGCTGAGCATGCTGCTGCGTCAGCGCGAACGCCGCTTCCTCGACCTCGGCATCGAGAACATGCGCGATTTCCGCAAGGTGAAGGCGCAGCTCGCCGAGCTGCCCGCCGCGGAGCAAGAGGCGCACCCACTCGCGAGCGACCTGTTCGGCGACGTATTCCTCGTCATCGACGGGTGGGCGGCGTTCCGCGAGGAGTTCGACATCGTCGAGGGCCAGGTGCTCGCCCTGGCCGCGCGGGGCCTGTCCTACGGCATCCACCTCGTCCTCGGCGCCAACCGGTGGGCCGAGATCCGTCCGGTGGTCAAGGACCAGATCGGTACCAGGATCGAGCTCCGTCTCGGTGACCCGTCGGACTCGGAGATGGATCGCCGGGCCGCCGTGGGTGTTCCGATCAACAGGCCTGGCCGCGGCATGACGGCCGACCGGCTGCACATGCTGATCGCGCTGCCGCGGCTGGACACCGATGTCGACCCGGCCACCCTCGCCGAAGGTGTCACCGCCGCGAAGGAGGTCCTGGCCGAGCTCTACGGCGAGCGGCGCGCACCGGCGGTCCGTCAGCTCCCCCTGGAACTGGACCGCGCCCCCGTGCTCGAGACCGCGCGGGCACAGCGGCTACGGCTCGACAACAAACGGGTCCTCATCGGGTTGAGCGAGTCCGAGCTGGCGCCGATGGTGCTCGACTTCGAGGAGCAGCCGCACCTGCTGGTCTTCGCCGACGTGGGCTGCGGCAAGACCACCCTCCTCCGCAATATCGCGCAGGGCATCGTCGAGAACTCCACCCCGAACGAGGCCCGCATCATTCTCGTCGACTATCGGCGCACCATGCTCGGCGCGATCGAGGGCCCGCACCTGGCCGGGTACTCGACCTCGGCGCAGACCTCGGTCCCGACGCTGAAAGAGGTCGCGGGTTTCGTGTCGCAGCGGATGCCGGGAGCCGACATCACCCCGGCACAGCTGCGCGACCGCAGCTGGTGGACCGGCCCCGAGGTGTATGTGGTCGTCGACGACTACGACATGGTGGCGTCCAACAATCCGCTACTCCCGCTGATGGATCTGCTCCCGCAGGCTCGAGATATCGGCCTGCATGTGATCATCGCCCGGCGCTCCGGTGGTGCCTCGCGCGCGCTATACGATTCGGTGCTCGGGCCGCTGAAGGACATGTCGGTGGACGGGCTGCTGATGAGCACACCCAAGGACGAGGGCGTCCTGCTCGGTGATGTGCGGGCGGCACAGTATCCGCCCGGCCGCGGCATGCTGGTCTCGCGCGCCCGGGGCCGCGAACTCGTCCAGATCTGCCGTCTACCACCGCTGTGACCGGGTCCGAACAGACTCACCTGAGCGGGTGCCTCGGCACGCAGGATGACGCGTGCCGACGCACCCGGCGCGCGTCACGACAACGGAGTTCACCGCGACTTCAGTTGTTCACCTACCGGCAACATCGCCCGATCGGCGGACGGGAATCCCGCGGTGACAACGAGACCGCGGGGATCAGCCGCCTCGACGAAGAACAGCCCCGCGTACTGGGCCACCATGGTCGCCGCGATCGGCAGCCCGAGACCGGAACCGCCGGTGCCGGACTGTGTTCCGCGGAAGAATCGCGTGGTCAGCTGATCGAGTTCGTCCGGCGGTACCCCGACGCCGTCGTCCCGGACGGACACGACGACCGACTCGCATTCGTGGCCGACGGTGATCGTGGTCTGCGCGTCCCGCCCGGCATACCGGGCGGAATTGCTCAGTGCCACATCGAGGATCTGCGTCAGCACACCGGCCGGAACGGCCGCGGCCGCGACATCGGTGAGCGCCTCCAGGGTCAGCGTCATATCCGCTTGCGCGAAGGCGGCGTGCCACGACTCGACCCGCTCCCGGGCCACCGCCACCGCATCACACGCCGCGACCGGCCGCGCGACCTCGGATTCCACGACCGCCGCGCTCAGCAATCCGTCGAGCAGTTCGGTGAGCCGGTCGACCTCGCTCACGACGCCGACGAACGTCGCCGCCGCGTGGTCGTGGGCGATCATCGGCTGCAGCGCCTGCAGGCGGAGGGCCAGCGCGGCCAGCGGATTACGCAGTGAATGGGCGGTGTCGACCACATGCTGACGCTCCGCGGCGGCCAGGTCCGCGACCGCTCTGGTCACCGCCTGGACACCGGTGGCGAGTTCGACGATCTCCGGTGGGCCGTGCCTGAGCGAGCCGGACCGCCGCGGCTCGACCGCGGCCACCGGCAGCGTGGAGGTCAGCGCGTCGACATCGCGCAGCAGCTCCGACACCGGGCGCAGAATCCATCCCGACACCGCGAGGGCCGCCCCGCAGAACACCAGCAGCGCGGTCGCGGTCGCACAGCCGAGCTGGATCCAGCTGTCGGCGATTCCGCCGCGGGTCGCCGCGGTGGAGATGACGATGACCACCACACCGCCGGCTTGCGGCCAGGTCCCGATGGGTTGCGCCACGATCATCGGATGGGTGCTCCACGGATACAGCATGTCCGGCGGAACGAACTGGTGAGCGTTTCTCGAGACCGCGGCGACCCGGGCATTGCCACGATCGACGCCCAGATCGACCATGAGCCGACCGCTGTTGGCGATCACCAGGATTCCGTTACCGGTCTGCTCGTAGTAGGTCTGCGCGGCGTCGTCGAGACCGGCCGGATTCGACGAGGCCATCGCCGCGAAGCGGTTGGCGTCCTGGATCCGATCGATGAGCAGGCCCTGGGTGCGGGTCGCCGCGACCTGGTAGCCGATGCCGATGGCGAAGCAGGTCATGCAGATCGTCGCGAGGAGCGTGAACGTGCTCACCAGCCGAACTCGCATCGGGCGATGTCACCGGGCCCAGCGGTATCCGAAGCCGTGAATGGTCGTGATCAGGCCGGGGCGCTGCAATTTCGCCCGCAGCGCACCGATGTGGACGTCGAGTGAACGGGAGGTGGACGCGGTCTTCTCCCCCCAGATCTCGTCCATGATCTTGTCGCGCCGCACCGCGACTCCGGCCTGCTCCACCAGCACCCGCGCGACCGCGAATTCCTTCTGGGTCAGCTGCACCGGCAGCCCGGCCACCTCGACGTGCCGGGCCGCCAAATTCACGGTGACGTCGCCGGTGACCACCACATCGGGACAGGACTCGGCTTCCCCGCGGCGCCGGCCCACCGCTTCCAAGCGCGCGGCGAGTTCCCCGACTCTGGGCGGTTTGACCATGTAGTCGTCGGCCCCGGCGCGCAGGCAGGACACTACGGCCAGCTCGTCGCCCTCGGCGGTAAGCATGATCACCGGCACCGCGCTCACCTTGCGGAGCTGACGCAGCACCAGATACCCGTTGACGTCGGGTAGACCGAGATCGAGGATGACCGCGTCGTAGGCGGTGTGGCCGGTCAGCAGGTCCAGACCGTGCGAAAGGTGGTCGACCGTCGCGAAACCATGAGCCCGGAGGCCGTCGACGACCGCGTCGGCCACGCCTGCGTCGTCTTCCACCACCACTACCCGCACGACCCGGTCCTTCCTACCGTCCAGATTCGAACCGTCTGGACAATAGGTGAGACTACAACAGGTAATGGTCTATGCCGTCAGGTGACGGTATGTGAGATACCCTGCGCAGCAGTCCGTTCCACGCCGGAACCAGCCCTCACGCGGTGGCCCGGTTACCAGCGGCGCGCACCGCGTGCTGCGCGGGCGCCGCGACGACCACGGGCGCGTAGCCGGCGAGCCGGGGCACGGGCGGCAGACTGGAGAACCGTTTGCGCAGATTGCCGATCTGCCGATAGACCTCGCGCAATTCCTCGTGCAAGGCCCGAATCTCCTCGTGCAGCTGTTCGGCTTCATCGACGAGCTGGGCCTGGAACAGCTTGCCCTGTTCGAGCTGCGCACGCTCGGCTCGCGACCGGGCCAAGATCTCCTCGGCCGATGTCCGCGACGGGGAAGTTCGCGCGGCGGCACAACGTTTCGGAGTGCGGCGGCGCGCGGGAGTGCCGTCGTCGACCTTTTCCATGGCGACCCCAGCCTTTCGATGATCGGATTGTCCGGCAAGAATTATGCGCGCCTTTCCGGGGCCGACCAATATCCGGCCGAGATTTTTGCAAACAATTTGTAAGAAAATGCGAATCACTCAGATTCTTGAGAATTCCTTGAGGAACTGGCGAGTACTTCGGAATTCGGCCTGTCCGACGCCCCGAGGCCTCGGGCGGCCAGGACCAGCAGCACGACCATCGCGACCACGACAACGGCGATGGTGGCGAGCAAGGCGTGCCGATAGCCGGCCAGGAACGCGTTCTGCACGGCCTCCGCGAGCGGCCCACCGACCGCGTCGCCCGCCGAGGTGGCCGTGGCCACGTTCATGCCCAGCGGCTGACCGTCGGCGACGATGCCGCCGTGCGCCGCCACCCGGGCCGGAATGACGAGGCCGGCGCGGTAGCCCTGATCCACCAGACCGCCGGTCACCGCCAATCCGAGCAGGCTGCCGATCTGCACGGCCGCCGACTGCGCGGCGAAGGGAATGCCGTTGCGCCGGACCGGCATCGCGGTGCTGATCGCGTCCAGCCCAACCGCGGCCACGATGCCCAATCCGACGCTCATCACCGCCACCATGGCCACGATCCGCTCCAGGCTGCCCGCGGCGTCGGCGGTGAGCCCGATGGCCAGACCGTCCAGGATCGTCGTCAAACCGATGACCAACGAAATAGTGGCGCTGGTCCGACGCCGCAGCATCACACCCGCCTTGGCGCCGGCGGCGGAAGCCACACAGGCGGGCACGAAGATCGCGGCGCCGCCGGCGATCGGCCCTGAGCCGCGCACCGCCTGCAGGTACTGGATCGTCAGGAAGATGATGCCGAACTCGGCCACGACAGCGGTCGACAGCGCGAGCATCGCGAGCCGCAGGCGCGGCTCGGGTCGCATCAGGATGTCATGGGGCAGTTCGCCGCCCCGGCGGATTGTGGCCGCCAGGACCAGCAGGCACGTGCCCGCCACCAGCGTGGCGATGACCGCCGGCGCCGTCCAGCCCCAGTCCGGCGCCTTGAACAACCCCAGCGCCACCAGGCCCGAGCCGGTCATCGCCGCTACCGCGCTCGGCCATTCGACCGGTGCTTCCGGGTCGGCAGGACAGGGCGGAACGACCTTCACGACGCCGATCAGCAAGGCCATCGCGACAA
This sequence comes from Nocardia sp. NPDC019219, assembly GCF_040632645.1. Classification (NCBI taxonomy): domain Bacteria; kingdom Bacillati; phylum Actinomycetota; class Actinomycetes; order Mycobacteriales; family Nocardiaceae; genus Nocardia; species Nocardia sp. NPDC019219. Next base: position 294,227 of record NZ_JBEYCG010000007.1, read on the forward strand.
TCGCGTCGGCCAGCGCCAGTCTGGGCCACCACATATTGTGCAGCAGCAGCCCGCTCAGCAACGGAACGACGGTGACTCCGGCCGCGAGGCAGCCCGCCCAGATCACCAGTGCCTTGGATCGTTGTCTGCCCGCCGCGTTCACGAGCACGAGGATCGACAGCGCGGACGGCACGATGGCGGCGATCCCGGCGCCCATGAACACTCTGGACACGAGCAGCGGCCATGAGGTCGAGGCGAACGCGATGTGCACCGCGAACCCGGCGAGGAAGGTCAGATAGCCGCCGATCAGTACGCGTTTGGCGCCGCAGCGGTCGGTCAGCACACCGCCCAGGAGCAGGAACACGATAAGCGACAGCACATACGCCTTGGGGATCCACAGCGAGAAGGCGAGCACATCGCGGTCACCCAACTGTTGCAGCAGGGTCGACACGGCGATGCTGTGCAGCGAGACATCCTGGCTCACCAGAAACGCGGTGGCGTAGATCAACGCCAGGACGAGTATTCGCCGTCCGCGTGGTAGCGGCACCGCCGCGTCGGGCCGGTCGGTCCGTGACCGTACCGGCGCTGTGGAACCCACGACCTCGACTGCCATGCCGTGCCCTCAACTCGCTTAGCCGATCCACCCCCGCTCGGCAGTGTCGACCATCGGAGGCGATCCCGCCAATCGACGGGCCGCGGCAGCTCCGCAATCCACCATTGTCTGTCGGGTGGGGTGGCGCCGTGCGCTGGTGACCGGCGCCATCAGTTCGCGAGCCTTGCGGCCGGCCTCGGCATGCTCGGACCATAGCGAGCCGCCTCGGCACCAGCGACCCGAGCGCAATCCGTTCACCTGCTCGTCACTTCCGGTGACCGGTTACCGGACCGGACCGGCGGGCCTGACGATGTCGCGCGCGATCAATGCCGACTGGCGATCGAGCATCGGCCCGGCGGGCAGTTGACTGATGATCTGCCACGGGACGAGTTTCGGCTCGGTGTGGCCTAGGACCGTCGCCGAGGCGAGGTCGGGGATGCCGAACCGCACACCGGTGTCGGTGACGTAGAACAGGCTGTCGCGGCGGGTGCTGTCGAGTTCGATGCCGGTGGCCTGGACGAACTCCCCGGTGGACGCGGGAACGTACACCGCATGTGCCGCGTCGCCCGCGACGAGCGACACCGGTGTCCGGCCGGCGACCAGCGGCAGCTGTCTGCCGGCGAGCAACCGCAGGGTCGCCACCTGATCACCGGTTCCGCGAGCCCACGCCACGCACGCCACCGGGTCGGTGTCGGTGGACATGATGGTGGGCGCGGCTGCGGGGAATTGGCCGACCGGCAGTGCGTCCAGCACCGGTAGCCCGGCGATGGCATCCGGGGACAGCAGCGGAATCACCGTGAGCCCTTGCGAATTCGATGCGCGAAGGACCTCCGCGGTGAACTCGGAGATCTTCTGCACACCGTCGGCGAGCACCACATACGGCTGGGTGCCGTTCACGCCCTGCACCCGGATCACCGACCCGACAACAAGATTCCCGCCGTGCACCGTGCTGGGCGCACCCGCGTCGGGGATCTCCGGCACGACGAGTTCGGGCACCGCGACGGTCGCGTTCAGCAGTCCGGCACCGATCGGCCGCGGCCGCAGGCCACGGATCTGCAAGGTGGCCACCACCGCATCGCTGTTCATATCGATGCGAGCGTGCTTGCCGTCGAAGACGAGATAGGTCGCGCCGTCGCGGGACGCCAGCAGGGCTTCGCCGGGCGCGCTCGCGCGTATCTGCGAGCCGAGGTGCGGCGCGCCGTCGAGCACGGTGCTGCGCGACCCGTCGGTCGCGTCCTCGCACAGCGTCCACTCCGAGCGGTCACGGACGGCAGGGGCCGGCAGCGACGCCGGGGCGCCAGGGATGCCGAGGAGAGGTCCACGAGGCAGCGACGCCAGCTTCGAATCCTTCACCGACGTAGGGGATTCGCTGCTCCCGGTGATCAACCGAGCCGAGGCGAGGTTCAGCGCCGGGTGCAGGGTCTTGTCCACCATGACGTAGAGCGCTCCGCTGTCGGCGCCCATGAGGATCTTGGCATCACCCACCTGCCCCTGTGGCCGCAGGAACGCCAGCACCGCGCAGCCGGCGGTCACCAGCACGGCCAGTACCAGGCCGGTCATCAGTGACCGGAATTGAATGCGCATGGGGTCGTGCAACATGCGCACGTCCCGGCGGACCAGCGCGTGCTCGAACCGTTGCAGCAGAAATCGGTAACCATTGACCTGCGCCCGGGTCGTCAACTGTGCCGGCATTACAACTCCTCCAACGCGTGAACAGTGCGCGCATGAATATGCATATTCCAACGGCGTGTGGGAGGCTACCGCACCACGGGGGTGAGTGCCGAATGGAGATGAATCGGATGAATAACGAGACAACGCCTCCGGAGAAAACGGACGAAACATCCCGCACACCCGCGCCCGGCGTGGTGCGCCGCGACATTTTCACCCGCATGCCGATGGCGGTGGTGCTGCCGTCGGCCGGTGCGGGTGCCGCCTCCGCCACCGCTGTTATCGCCCTGGGCGGGTCGGTTCGGATAGCCGTCGCGGTAGGAATCGGAATTGCACTGATCGGCAGCGCCCGCGTGCGCCGTACAAACATATGGAGAATTCTGGGAATGCGAATCGCCCTGAAGTGGCGTAATCGGCGGATCGGTGCTAGTTCGTCCCGCACCGAGCCGTTCGATGTCGATATCCCCGGATCCGGTGGCGAGCGGTGCGGAATGCGGTGGGACGGTGAGCACTTGATCACGATGCTGCGCCTCGGCCCGACCTCGGTGCGCCCGACCATGCTCGGCGCGACACGGATCCGGGCCGGCTCGGCCATCTGCCTGGCCGATGTGGCGCGGTGCCTGGCCCAGTTCGACATCCGGTTGGCCGCCGTCGACGTCGTCACTCTCGGAGTACGCGCGCGGGGCCCACACACCGTGGTGCGGCACTACGAGAAGCTGCTGGGGCCGCTGCCCGCGGCCGCGGAGCAGAGCGTCCGGCTGGTCCTGCGATTCGACCCGCTCGACAATGTCGGAGCGATCGACAACAGGGGCAGCGGGCAGGACGGCGTTGTCCGCACCGCGCTGGTCGCCACCCGTCGCGTGGCGGGCCGCCTGGCCACCCGGGGTGTCCGTGTGTCGCTGATGACCGCCGCCGAACTCGCCGCGGCGGAGTCGGCGGCGCTGCACGAGACCGATCCGGCGCTGTGGAGCGAGGACTGGAGCACCCTCCGCAGCGGCGGCATCGAACTGGCCGGCTACGCGATCCGGCCGCATCGTCTCGATCCGGCGGCACTCGCCGGCGTGTGGGCGGTTTCGGGCAGATCGGTGCTGACCCGGTTGCGGTTGACCCCGGCCGGGGATTCGGAGGGGCTGGCGCGGCGCGGGAACGCGGTGGCGCTCACTGCGCTGGTGCGTCAGGATCTGGCCGGCGTCGGCCGTCACGAGGCGCAGAACACGCCTGCCGACCTCGGCCATCTGCTCCTGTCCGGTCGGCAGCGGCAGGTACTGCTGGACGACGGCGACCTGGACCCCAGTGTTGCGCGGCACGCGATCCCCGCGGCATTGACGCAGTTCAGCGTGCCGGTGTCCGGCTGCGGCCAGGTGATCGGGGCGACGGACGACGGTCTCGGCGTCGCGGTGCCGCTGTTCGGACCCACGGTCCGGCGGGTGGAGATCGTCGGTTCGCTGCGCCTGACCCAGCTGATGGTGCTGCGGGCGATCGCGGTGGGCGCACAGGTGATCGTGCACAGCAGCCGCCCACAGGAATGGGCAGGTCTCGTGGAGGCGGTCGCCGCACCCGCCGCCCTGTCCGTTCCCACGCCGGAGAACGCTTCCCAGCACGCGGCCGCGGCCACGATGATCGTCTACGACGGGGTGGCGTCCGCCGGTCAGGTACTGGAGGCGACTGCCGTGCACGTCCGTTCCACCGGGGAGTGCACCACCTCCCTGATGGGCGCCGATGTCGCGTTGATCGAATCCGCCGCACAACCGGGCCGTGTGCTCATCCGCTGTTCCGGCGACGAGCTGGCCGTGCGGGTCGTATCGATCCCCGAGGAAGCCGGTTTCCTCGGCGAAGCCACGCCATCCCCCGAGGTGGAACCGGAACCCGAACCGGAACTACAGTCGGCATGAGACCAGGGGCCCGCTGCCGATCGGCAGCGGGCCCCTGGCCGGTTCGTGTCGTTGCTACCAGATGAAGTCGTCGGCGACGTGCTGATCAGTCGCCCGCGCCTTATCGAGCGCGGCCTGAACGTTGTCGCGCCCCTTCTTCAGCAGACCGAGCAGGTCGTCCAGGTCGGTGATCAGGGTCTTGTGCTTGGCAAGGAAGGCGCCGGCGGCGCCGCCTTCACCGCTCTGCCAGCCGTCCCGGACCAGTAGCGTGGCCGCGTTCTCGGCATTCTCGCGTTCGGCCGTGATATCGGCGTGGTATTTGTCCATATCACCGATCAGGCGCAGGACGCCGGGCGGGTTGTACAACATAGTGGGTGTTTCCGTTCTGGAGTGTTGTCCGGTCTGTTCAGAGGTAGTTGGAGTTCAGGGTGGTGAAACCGCTCATGCTTTCGTCTTCCGTCTGCGCCACCTTGGTCTCGCCGGTACGCAGTGCGTCCGAAACCAGACCGAGGTCGACATTCACTTTACGAATCTTGAGCTGCAGCTCGTCCGCGAATCGGGTGAATGCGGCATTGGCGTCACCTTCCCAGTCCTTCTTCGCGGCGATCACCGTGGTCTCCAGATTATCGACACTCTTGTCGATGGGCGGAATCACGTCGGCGTATGCATTCGCGTACTTCTGGAATATGGCAAAGTCGAGATGAAGCGGACCTGTGCCGGACATGGAGATATCCTCTCTCGAAGTGGTGATGTGTTGGGAATTCCGGGGAGATACCCCGGACATCTGGAAAAATCGCGCCGGTTACGGCATCCAGCGGCCTTCGGGCAGCGATTCGATCAAGGCCCCGACGACGTGGGCGAACCGGCGATCGCTGCCGGGAGCGAGAGTGGTCCAGTCCTGTCCGTCGGTGGCGGCACGGCCACCGGCGATGATCCGGCCCTCGGCGGTGTCGTACACGGCCGCCGCGGCATGCGCCCGGCGGGCGCTGCCGTCCCGGTAGCCGTAGCAGACCAGCTCGGCGATCGAACTGCACTGGCGCAGGGCCATTCCCAGCGTGATCGCGTCCGACTCGGACATTCCGGTCCGGTAGACGGCGCTGGCCTGCGTGATGCGCGAGTCGTCGAGCCTGCGGCGCAGTTCCGCGGTGGGTGCGGTGAGCACGGGAACATCAGCCGGTGGGCACTTGCCCAGCGCCACCAGCAGCGGCCGGGCGAGTGCCACCGGGTCCTCGTCGCCCCACACGGTGCGTACGTCGACCTCGTCGTCGGTTCGTACCGCCACCGCGTGGTCGAAACCTCGCCGGGCCAGGCAGACGCGGCGCACCGCGCCGTCGCGCCGGATCCGCAGCACCAGTTGCCGTTCCGGCCTCGCCAGCACGAACAGCGCCGCGGCGAGCTCGTCGTCGAGCACGTTACCGTCGTGGTCGAGTACACCGTCGGCGCGCAGCTCGGCCAGGGTGGCGGTCCGCGCGGCGAGGAAGCCGGCGTGGTCGATGTGCTGGGGACGCAGCGCGAGCACAGGTGGCAGGGTCTGCACGCCGAGGGCGCCTGCGACGGTCAGTGTGCCGTCGGTGGTCAGGATCGTCATCGCGGATCGCTCCCGGCGCTCTCGACCGACGGAGCCGATCGGGACTGCGCCACCACACCACCGCCGAGAACCGCTGGTGCGGTGGGGAATCCGGCGTCCACGCCGATCCGGCCATCGAGATCGGCGGCCGCGGCGGCAACCGCGCGCGGGCCGGACTGCGCCGACAGCGTCACCGGGGCCGCGGTCGGCGCCACCAAGGGCGGTGGCGGCGCCGCCACCGGCGACGCTGCCGCGGCGACCACGGGCGGACCAGGCGACCCCGCCACCACCGGCACGGCGGGTGACAGGACGGGCGAAAGAACCAGCGACTCACTCCCGACCATCACCGTCGGGGTCGGCGCGACGGTCAGCGCCGAGAGATCCGGCGCGGGCAGCGAGGTCAGTACCGGCGGGGCGACGACATGTGCGTCCGGGGCGGGCCCAAGGGCATCCCCCACCGAGGGTGCGGACGCTTGTTCGGCGAGCAGGGCGGCACCGGCGGAGACCGCGGGTGCCGGCTCCTGCTCCCACGCGACCGCCAGCGGTTCACTGCCCGCCTCATACGACCGCATCACCTGAGCCGCGTGGGTACGGAGCGCGTCGACCTGATTCTCGGCGGCGTCGAACAGACCTGTCAGCGGTGCGCCGAGGAGCGAGCCCGCCACCATCTGCTCGGCCGTTCGTATCGCGTCGATCACCTCACCGACATGCGGCATCGTGAGCTGTGCGAGCTCGTACGATGCCGCCTGCTGCGCCGCGGCGGCGGCGTTGTGTCGTGCGGCGGTGGTGATGTCGTCGAACCAGTCGGCCAGCTGCGCCAGCTGCGCGATCCCCTCTTCACTCGATTCCGAGCCCCACGCTTCGCCGACAACGGACAGGATGGCGCGGAACTCCGCCCCCGCCTCACCGAGACCGACCGCGAGGGCGGCGTAGGCCAGGCCCGCCTCGGCCATCGGCGTCACGCCGGGCCCCGTGGTCAGCTCGCCCGCCAGCTGTTCGGGCGGCACAGCCTCCCAGATCGTGCCCGTGAAACCGACCTGTGCCGGTTGTGCCATCGCGTCACTCCTCGTCTCCGCCGGGCGGTGCTATATCAGGGACCGGAACGATTGCACGGCGTCGTCGTCGGAGTTCACGACGAGGTCGGCATGGGACCGCAGGTTCGCGGCGATCTTGCGCAGCTCGCCGACACCACCCAGGTACGACTCCTCGAACGAACAGCCGACCTGCCCCAGCGTCTGTGAGGTGTGCCGCGAGACCGCGTCCGCGGCCGCCGCGGTTGGTCGCAGGGCCGCACCCCGCTGCCGCAGCCCGGACTCGAGACCGTCGGCGAGTGATTCCAGCCGTCCGGCGGCGAGCACGGCCAGTTCGTTGTCGATCGCGATGCGACTCATGCGAATTCTCCTTCTACAGACTGAACGGGGTATCCGGGTCATCGGTCGAATCGAGACCGATGACGGGTGCTGCGATGTCCTGCTGTCCGCTGCCGATCAACTCGTCGACGTAGCGCGTGTCCGCCAGCTGTGCGGGGGCACTGCCCGACGGCCGCGCGCGACCGTCACCATCGGTGAGGGCCGCGCCGGGGACCAGCGGCGGCAGCATCTCGTGCGAGTAGGTGGACGTCGTGATCGGAATGCCGACGGCGGCGACCTGACTCGTCGGCGCCGCCGTGACGATCCCTTCGGCCTGCCATCCGCCCAGCACCGTGGCCGCGGGTGTCACGGCCGCGACCGTGCCCGGGACCGAAGCCGCGGACAGCCCCGACACGGACGTCGGCCGGTTGGCCACCGGTGTCGAGGTCTCGGCAACCGGCTTGGCCGAGAGCTGCGCGGCGGCCTCCTTGCCCACTGTCTGTCCCAACGAGATCAGCGGCGTCACCAGTTGTTGCACCTGCGACAGCAATTGGGTGAGCGAGGACTGCCTCGAGGTTCCCGCCGAACCCGCCGACCCGGCGCCACCGGTGGTCGCCGTAGCCGAGCCCCTGGTGATCATCGATGTTTCGGGCACCGATCCGCTCACCGTCGACGCGCTCCGGGCCAGTGATCGCTGTACCTTGCCCGGGTCGGCGCGCTTGGGTACCCGGGTCGGCACCGGCTCGCCCGCCTCGGCCATCTCCGCCGATTGCCCCAACAACTGGGCCTTGGTCCGGGCGGTGATCGCGGTGGCCTCGGTACCGGCTTCGATCGCGGTCGCCAGCAGAGCCGCCTGCCCCGGCGGGGTGACCAGAGTGGGGCCGAGCGCCGCCGTGGTGAGCGCGAACCTGGTTGCCAGCGCCGCCATTTCGGCATAGCCGGTGGCCATGGTTGCGGCCGCGCCACCGGTCACCAGATTGATCCGGGTCGCCTGCTCGGAGATCGACGCCGACGTCGCGACCGTGTCGAGCGCGGCCGAGGTCGCCGCGGTCACCCCACTGCTCTCCATCGACTGCAGCAGCTGAATCCCCGAGGATGCCAACTGGATCACAGTGCCGACCGCGTCGGTGACCCGCTGCAGCACGGTCTGCGGATTGAGCCCAGCGTCGGTGGCCAGATCACCGCTGCCGAAGCCGCTGAAGAGGTCGGTCACCGGCCTGATCAGTGCCGTCGGATCCAGTGGCGGCAGTGCGGGCAGGCCCGGCAAGGGCGGCAGGGCGGACAGCTGCGGCAGTGCGGGCAGGCCGATACCGGCCAGCACTTGCTGGGCGGACTGATCGAGCAGCGGCGCGACGGGAGTGTTGTGCAGAGCGTCGAGCACGGACGGGGACAGCGGCGCCGCGAGATGTTCGGCCGTCATGCGTTGTTCCCGGCCGGCGGAACGAACTCAGCGGCGCTGTGCTGCTCGGTGAGTTCGTAGGAGGCCGCCGCGCCCCGTGCGGTGTCGGCGGTTGCGGTGAGGATGTCGACCAGCTGGGCCAGTGCGGTGAAGTGGTTCGCCTGGGCGTAGGCGAAGCTGGTCAGGAACTCCTGTCCGATCAGACCGAACACCGGGACCGCAGCCGCGATGACCGCGGCCTGATCGACCACCCCCGCCGCGGCGACCGTCGCTGCCATCCCGTCGGAAATCTCGCCGTACTGTCGGAAAGTCTGCGGCTGCACATTGAGTACGTTCATCACGGTGCCCTCCTGGGCTGATCTGTGAACTCTGGAATCGGATGCCTGGCCGGCTCAGGTCAGAAATGTAATGAGCGCCGGTCGGTCTGCAAGCGGTGTGCGAGTGGCAGAACCTACTGTTCACCTGGGCGTTGATCGTGCGGGTCGACGTGGTGTGTACAGCGCGCTGACCTGCACCGAAGCGGCGGGCGGACAGGGATTCGCGCCCTCGCGCAATACCATCGGAGCGGGGCGCCCACCCCGCACGTCATCTGTTCACCCGCCGTTGAACTCCTCGATCAGCCGTGCCCGCGTCGCCAGCGCCTGCCGCGCCGCGGCCGCCGCGGTATCGACGACCGCGTGTTCGAACTCTCGCGGCGAGAGCTGTGAAACACCTTGGGCAAGAACTACTTTCACCAGACGACCCATACCGTCGACACCGACGGTGACGTTCCCGCGTGGATCGGTGTGCTCGACCCGGATCGCTTCCAGGTCGGCCGCGAGTCCGCGCATTCGATCCAATTGCGTCAGCGCACCCGACTCGAGGGCGGCGAAGTCGGTCACCAGCGGTCTCCTTCCCGGTCCAGCCAGCTGCGTGGTTCGTAGCCGTGCTCGGATTCTCCGGTGAGTTCGTCCGCCTCGACCTGGAGCCGGGATGGAAGTGCGAGTAGGTCCAGGGCCGAGTCCGGTACGCCGAGACCGCTCAGGTACTCACGTCGCAGCAGGCCGGCCCGGCCGGCGGCCTGTCGGCACAGCCGCAGAATGTCGTCGCCGAGCTCAGCGGGATCGCGCCGGAGCTGGTCGGGCCGGACCCGGAGCGCGAGCGGCAGTCCGGAATCGGTCGCGCTCACCACGATGTCCCCACCGCGCAGAGCTGCTTCGCCGACCGACCAGGCGGCGAAATCCGGGGAACCAACGCCGGAGTCGACGCGCTGATCCACCGGGTCTTCGACCAGGTCGCCGCCCTGATAGACCGGATCGTCGTGGATGGTTGCACCGAACATCGAGTCCGCGGACCACCTGTTCGCGGAGTCGGTACCGCCCTGTCGTTCACGCACGTCGTTCGTCCTCCATGGTATGTCGTACGGTCTCGATATCGGCTGCCACCAGCGCCGCCAGTGCCGCACGGTCGACGGCCGTCGCGATCGGTGCGGCGGCGGCCGTCACGGCGTAGCGGCCGTCGCCGACCAGATCGCGCCAATCGATGCGGCGCCGGGCTATCCCGCGCGGCCCGAATATTGATCTCCCCAAACTGGTTTCGATCAGGCCTCGACGCTCGACGGGGTGGCGCAGCCACGATGCGCTGGCCCGGTCCGCCTCACCGAAGCTGTCGTATACCGGGGACCGTCCGAAGTGATGGTCGACATCGGCAACCGTCGGCACCGTCACCAGCGGAATGTCGGGTAGCCGGCCGGCGGCGCCTTCGGGCAGCACCCCGACCAGCGCACCCGGCAGCCGCTCGGCGGCGCCGGTGCTGACCTGAAATCCGGCACTGTGCCAGCAGGTTTCACCGGGCAGCTGCCGGATCAGCGAGGCCACCGCGCCCTGACGTGCGCCCACCGCGCGCACCCTGCCGGCCGGATCATTCGGACTGCGTGGATCGAAGGCCGCCACGGTGACCCGGATGTCAGCATGCGCGATACGTCCGAGCGCGTCGTGCAGAGCACCGTCCTCGTCCTCGGCGAGTCCGTCCAGCGCCGCGTCGGCCAGGCGCGACCACTCCGCAGCACTCTCGCCGCGATACAGGCAGAACAGCGGCGCGGGCAGCCGATCCTTGAACAGGTTGTCCCACAACGCGATCAGCTCGATGTCGGTGAGCAGCCAGGAGCGGCTCACCGATCGAGCACCGGCCGCACGCTGCGCCCCGGCCCGCCGAGTACGTCGTCGAGGTGTTCGGTCGAGTTCAGCAGCTCCGAGCGCTTCTTCTCCCGCTCTTCGGTGCCCGGACGTGCGGGATAACCGCCGAAGGGCATCATCGGATCCCGGCCGAGCCCCGGACCCGCGCGGCCGATCAGCTTCTCCCCCGGTACCTTCGTGACACGGGGGAACAGCTTGGGATCCTGGTTCGCGAGCGGGCTGAGCGCGAGCGCGCGCCCGAGTCCGCCACGCCCGCTGATCCCGCCCGTGCCCACACCGCCGAAGGCGTTGTTCGTCGGGGGCAGCAGCGCGGTGTTCACGAGCAGCGGGTTGTTTCCGGGGTCCTGCCAGGTCAGCTCCTCGAGGAGGTCGGCGGGCGAGGAGAAGGGGGAATCCTTCAGCGCCTCGGAAAGATTCGGCGTATTCGTCTCCGTGTCGGACGATCCGATCGGGGTGTCGTCGCCGTCGCCGCCGGGCGAACGGTTGCCGAGCGGATCGTCCTCGCCGGGGTCGCTGCCGTGCTGACCGCCGCCGTCGCCGGTCGACGGGTCACCATGGTTGCCACCGGTGTCGTCATCGTTGTGGGCGTCGGTCGGCGTTCCGATCGGGACGTTGTCGTCGCCGATGTCGAGCGCCGGGGTCGCCACGTCATCGGGCTGGGGCAGCGCGACGATGCGGGTCAGGGTGTTGGTGTAGTTCACGGAGTAGTACGTCTGGAAGTTCTCCTGCAGCCGGATCAGGTTCAGCTCGTTCTGCATCTGCTGCGAGATGCTGTCGCCGGGCGGTGGGGACGGTGTCGGCGGTGTGGCGTACTGCTTGGTCTGCTGGAGCCAGCCCGAGGTGTAGAGCAACGAATCACTGAGCAGGGACATGTCCTTGGTGAGCTGCTGGGACGCTCCGACATAGTGTGTCGTCGCGGCGATCGCAGCCTCGGCACCCGCCCCCTCCCACTGATCCGATACCCCCGAGATATTCGTGCGCAGCGTGGTGAACCCCGTATCCAAGGTCTCCGACAGCCACTGCCACACTCCCGCCGCGGTCGCGACCGCCTGGGCATCGATCGAATTGCCGATCACCCATAGGGTCTCCCACCCGAGCTGGCTCCCCAGTTCGGGACCGAACCCGTACGAGTCGTACTGGGTTGTCGAGTCCGGCTTGGTCGGATGGACCGGAACCGCCACCGGTTTCGGCGTACCGGGCGGTGGGGTTCCGGAGGGACTGTGGAAGGAGAGGTCGTCGAAACTCACCGTCGACTCGTGTTCGGTTCGCTCGTACTGTTTTCCCGCCGAGACGAACGTGTTGCCCATATTGGTCAGAATGTTGCGATGCCGGTCCATCCGCTCCTGTAACTCGGTGCCGAACTTCACGTTGAAGACCGTCCACAGCAACTGACCCGACACCGAGGCGGCGATGGTCGGGCTCGCCAGCGAAACGTTCTGATCGATCCAGGTGTGCACTCCGACAACGCGATCGAGCATGTTGTCGACATATCGGGCGCAGCGGTGCGCCGCGCCGGCCTCGAGCCGCAGATGCCCGTCGCCGGCCAGATTCGGTAGCACAGACCATGCCGTGGGGTCCGCGACGTTCGGGTCGAGTGCCATGTATGCCCTCCGTACTGGTCGATGAACTTCGTTGTGGTCAGCGCAGTTGGTCGCGGAACCAGTCGACGCAAGCCGGCGTCGCCGCCGGGCCGGGATAGGGCGTCCGGTCACCGGACGCTCGGTCGCGTACAGCTCGACGACCTCGCGGGCCGATCCCGGCGACCGCCCACGCGCGAGGCAGCGGTGATCGCGGCGTGATCCAGTGCGCCGATGGTCGCCACGAACTCGACATCGATCAGCACACCGTCGGCATCGACCGCGACCAGAACACGGCGACGAACCGGCCTCGCTGCGCAGGCGATCGTTGGGAGCTGCCATATCAGAGCTCATCGTCGTAGACACTCGCCCGCGCGACGCCCTGCCGCGACTCGTCGTCGCGCACGAGCATCAGTTCCGCGCACTCCCGCTCGATCAGCTTGCCCAGCCCGTCCGCGTCGACGGCGACCGCGGCGACCGGCGGCCCCGGGTCGATCAGATAACGTCCGTCACCGGGATGATCCTCCCAGATGATCCACCTGGTGACCTGTCCGCGCGGACCGAAAGTCGAGTGGCCGTGCGTGATCTGCATGGCGCCCACGAACCCCTTCTGCGCGGCCTGCCATCGGCGACCGCGCAGGTCGATATCCCGATCGCCCTCGTCGTAGAGGGAGTTGCGGCCGTGCCAGTGGTCGAACCCGGCTTCGGTGTCCGAGTTCAGCAATTCCACGCGGGACTGGGTACCCGCCGGTTCCGGCGGCAGTTTTTCCACGATCAGCCGTGGCAGCGCGGTGGCGGTGCACTCGGTGATCTCGAGCTCGTCGTGGCTGTCGAAGGTCGTGGTGTGGAATCCTTCGATAAGGACCGCTCGGTCATTGAATAGCTTCGCAGCCAGTACTTTTCGGCCAGCCAGAGCCTCGAGCGCGCTGTGGTCCACCGCCTGGAGCGCGATGCGGATATCGGCGCGCAGCGATTTCACCAGCACATCGGCCAAGGCGGCATCCCAGCTCGCCTGCAGCTCGCCCCAGACCCTGGCTTTGGCGAACTGGAAGTCGTAGTGCCCATGGATGTCGGAGCGGTAGGCGAAGGGCCAGTTCATCCTGCGCCCGACCAGCCGCTCGCGCATCACCAGGTACTCCAGCCCGGTCAGGCGCCAGGTTCGCTCGATCATCGGTCTCCCTCCGCACTGATGCCAGGTGCTCCGGTCGTCCTGACCTCGGTGCCGGCGACCGCGTCGGTCGACCTCGTCGAGGTGAAGTCCACGAAGAACTCCGGCTGATTGCCGCCGGCCCGGCCGATCTCCGGCACGATGGCGAAGGTGACCGGCCCGCTCGCACCAGGCGGGCCCACCAGGTCCTCGAACTCCTCGAATTCGTCCTCGATGAGCTCGGCCGCATCCGCCAGCGCCTGTTTCACCGTCGTCGCCCCGTCCTCGACGGATTTGGCCAGCGCCTGCAGTCCGGGACCGAGCTGAGCGGCGAGTTGATTGCCCAGTTGCACGAGCGTCGGTATGGCGGAAGAGATGAGTTGCAGCACCTCGGAGAAGAGGCTGAGCAGGTCGGTACCGCTCAGTGCGCCACTGGTGCCCGCGCCGGTCATGCCGCTCGGTCCGAACGCCGGGCCGGTGCCGTTGCCCGAGCTCCCGGTCGGCCCCGAGGGGTGCGACTCGCTACCGCCGGTGCCACCCCCGCTACCACTGGCGCCGCCGCTACCGCTGCCGTCTCCGGTGCCGCCTCCGATTCCGCCGTTTCTGTTTCCGCTGTTGTTGTTTCCGCTTTCGCCGTTTCCGTTTCCGCCGTTGTTGTTGCCGTTGTTGTTGTTGCTGTTGTTGCTGTTGTTGTTTCCGCCGGTGCCGCCGCCGTTGTTGTTGTTTCCGCCGGTTCCGCCGGTGCGGGTGATGGGGTCGGTGAAG
>NZ_JBEYCG010000008.1:0-180144 GCF_040632645.1 Nocardia sp. NPDC019219
CGACGCATTGTTAGACGTCGATCGCTGCTCCTACCTCCACTCTCACCACCCCACCCCCCCCACCCCCACCCCCCCCCCCCCCCCGCCCCCCCCCCCCCCCCCCCCCCTTCTCGTCTGCGGATCAGCTGAGGCGTTCGATGACCATCGCCATGCCCTGGCCGCCGCCGACGCACATCGTCTCCAGACCGAACTGCTTGTCGTAGGTCTGCAGGTTGTTGATCAGCGTGGTCGTGATCCGGGCGCCGGTCATGCCGAACGGGTGGCCCAGCGCGATCGCGCCGCCGGAGACGTTCAGCTTGTCCTCGTCGATCTTCAACTCCCGGGCCGAGCCGAGCACCTGCACCGCGAACGCCTCGTTGATCTCGACCAGATCGATGTCATCGATGGTCTTGCCCGCCAGCGCCAGCGCGCGCTTACACGCCTCGATCGGGCCCAGGCCCATGATCTCCGGCGACAGGCCGGACACGCCGGTGGACACGATCCGCGCCAGCGGCGTCAGCCCGAGTTCCTTGGCCTTGGTGTCGCTCATGACGACCAGCGCCGCGGCGCCGTCGTTGAGCGGGCAGCAGTTGCCCGCGGTGACGGTGCCGTCCGGGCGGAACACCGGCTTCAGCGCCGAGACCGCCTCGTAGGTGACCCCGGCGCGGGGGCCGTCGTCCTTGCTCACCACGGTGCCGTCCGGCAGCGTGACCGGGGTGATCTCCCGCTCGAAGAAGCCGTTCTTGATCGCTTCCTCGGCGCGGTTCTGCGAGCGCACGCCCCAGCGGTCCTGGTCCTCGCGAGTGATTCCGGTGGAGGTCGCCACGTTCTCGGCGGTCTGCCCCATCGCGATGTAGACATCCGGGATCAGGCCGTCCTCGCGCGGGTCGTGCCAGATGCCCGCGCCGCCCTCGGCGGTCTTCGCGGTACGCTGCTGCGCCTCGGCGAACAGCGGGTTCTGCGTGTTCGGCCAGCTGTCGGCCGAACCGTTCACATACCGCGACACGGTCTCCACGCCCGCGGAGATGAACACGTCGCCCTCGCCCGCCTTGATCGCGTGGAAGGCCATCCGGGTGGACTGCAGCGACGACGCGCAGTAGCGGTGCACGGTGGTACCCGGCACGAAGTCGTAGCCCAGCTGGACGGCGACGACGCGGGCGATGTTGAAGCCCTGCTCACCGCCCGGCGAGCCGCAGCCCAGGATCAGGTCGTCGATCTGGGCGGGGTCCAGGGCAGGCACCTTGTCGAGCGCTGCCCGCACAATCTGCGTGGTCAGATCGTCGGGCCGCAGGTCGACCAGCGAACCCTTACGGGCCCGGCCGATCGGGGAGCGTGCGGTCGAAACGATGACGGCCTCAGGCATGAGGACTCCTTGGGTCGGACGGTTCTGACGAACCGGAGCGTTACTCGCGGGTTCGTACCGAATCTACGTCTCGCCGTCGGGTACCGGAAGCGCCTGTCCCGCCCAGTGCCTCCAGCAGCACCGGGAGCAATTGCGCGGCGGCCAGTTCGTAGCCGGCGGCCGACGGGTGGAATCCGTCGGCGGCGAACAGACGCTCTGGTGCGGCGCGGAACTCGGGCGCGAGCAGGTAGCCCATGCGCACCGGGTGCCCGCCCGCGATCGTCGTCGCCACATGCTGCGCCTTGGCCAGTCGCACGCTCCAGTTCTGCACGACGGTGCGCAGCGGCTGGGGAATGGCCGCCACCGTGCCGAGATTCGGACAGGTGCCGACCACCACCACCGCGTCGGCGCGGCGCAGCCGGGCGACGGCGGCGGCGAGCCTGCGCGCGGACGCGCGGATCGAGTGCTTCTTGGTGACGTCGTTGGCGCCGACGAGGATGACCGCGGCATCCGGCGGCGGCCCCGCGACGAACATCGCGTCCACCTGGCCGGCCAGGCCCTTGGACGTGGCGCCGGAGATCGCCTTGGTGCTCAGGCGGACCCGCTGCCCGGTCGCCTCGGCGAGACCACGGGCCAGGCGCACGCCCGGCACCTCGTCGGCCACCGTGCAGCCGAGGCCCGCCGCGGTGGAGTCGCCGAAGATCATCAGGTGCAGGTCGGTGTGCTTGCCGGTGCGCCAGGGCTCGGGCTCCGCGCAGCCCGCGGTGTAGATGCCGTCGGCCTCCGGCGGCTTCGAGGTGTCCCGGCCGATCATCCCGCGCGCGACGCCCGCTTGCGCCATGAGCAGGCGGTAGGTCGCCCACCATGCGGTTCCTGCTCCGGAACCGGCGAGCATGGCCGCCGCACCGGTGATCGCCGCGGCGCGCCGGCGAGACCGAGGTGCGCTCACGCCAGCGATTTTACGAAATCCCGTCCGGACGACCAGTGACGACGAATCGGCGCTCGTCGGGCGCCCGCCTCGCCCGGGCGCCGGCTGCTGGCCGGTGTGACGGGCTCGGGATCACCGGGCATGGCCGCGGGCGTCTGACGTGGGTGTCGGTGCCGAGTCCGGGTGGCCGGGCTGACGTCGGCCGAGGACCATGCGGTGCCACGCCGTGGCGCTGTCACGGTGCGCGCCGAGTCCGTCGAACCGGCCGACGTCAGCCAGGGACCACGAAGCTGCCGCGAGCGGGGATGCTCGCCGCGTCGGTGGAGACGGTGACCTCCACCAGGCCGGGGCCGGTGTCCTGGAACAGCGCGTACTGGATGCTGCCGTAGATGCCGGTGACCACGAGGTTGTCGTAGCTACCCGTCGCGCCGGTGGTGACGTTGCGCCACGCCACGGTGGTGCGGACCTCGCACAGGGGCGCCAGGGGGTAGATGCCGGGCCCGATGCCGCTGACCGGCAGCGCCCGGACGTTCAGGATGGCGCGCCCCGGCCATTCGGGACCGGTGTCGGCCCAGGTGCGGATGCTGGTCCAGCACAGACCACCGCGCGCGAGCGTGGGCACTTGCGGGAATTCGACCGTCGCCGCGTGCGCGTGCGCGCCGGATCCGACCACCAGGGCCACCGCCGATCCAGCCAGAATCGTTGCGGCGCGGGCGATGTTCGGCTGCCTCATGGCAGCGATCCTAAGGCCGCGGGCGGCGGTTCGCCGGTAGTCCGCGCCCACTGCACGTGGCGTGCGCGAACTCACAGTTAGTGCGTCTGCAACTATGGGGTCCATGCGCATCGCGGATCATGTCGTGGATCTCATCGGCAACACGCCGCTGGTCCGGTTGAACTCGGTCGTCGGACCGAACGCGGGACTGGTCGCGGCCAAGGTCGAATACCTGAACCCGGGCGGCAGCTCGAAGGACCGGATCGCGGTGAAGATGATCGATGCCGCCGAGCAGTCCGGGAAGCTGCGCCCCGGCGGCACCATCGTCGAGCCCACCTCCGGCAACACCGGCGTCGGCCTCGCCCTGGTCGCGCAGCAGCGCGGCTACAACTGCGTGTTCGTCTGCCCCGACAAGGTCAGCGAGGACAAGCGCAACGTGCTGCGCGCCTACGGCGCCGAGGTCGTGGTCTGCCCCACCGCGGTGCCGCCGGATCACCCGGACAGCTACTA
Organism: Nocardia sp. NPDC019219; assembly: GCF_040632645.1. Classification (NCBI taxonomy): domain Bacteria; kingdom Bacillati; phylum Actinomycetota; class Actinomycetes; order Mycobacteriales; family Nocardiaceae; genus Nocardia; species Nocardia sp. NPDC019219. The sequence continues at coordinate 3,472 of NZ_JBEYCG010000008.1, forward strand.
CAGCGTTTCCGACCGCCTGGTGCGGGAGATCGACGGTGCGTGGAAGCCCGACCAGTACTCCAACCCCGGCGGTCCGGCCAGCCACTACGAGACCACCGGCCCGGAGATCTGGCGCGACACCGACGGCAAGGTCACCCACTTCGTGGCGGGCGTCGGCACCGGCGGCACCATCACCGGCACCGGCCGCTACCTCAAGGAGGTCTCCGGCGGGAAGGTGCAGATCATCGGCGCCGACCCGGAGGGATCGGTGTACTCCGGCGGCACCGGGCGGCCCTACCTGGTCGAGGGCGTCGGCGAGGACTTCTGGCCGTCCGCCTACGACCCCGCCGTGCCGGACGAGATCATCGCGGTCTCCGACGCGGATTCCTTCGACATGACCCGCAGGCTGGCCCGCGAGGAGGGCCTGCTGGTCGGCGGTTCCTGCGGCATGGCCGTCGTCGCCGCCGTCGAGGTGGCGCGGCGCGATCCCGACGCGGTGGTCGTGGTGCTGCTGCCCGACGGCGGCCGCGGCTACCTGTCGAAGATCTTCAACGACGAGTGGATGAGCTCCTACGGCTTCCTGCGCGAGCGGCTGGACGGCACAGCCGAACCACTGGTGGGCGACGTGCTGCGCGGCAAGTCCGGCGAGCTGCCGGACCTGGTGCACACGCACCCGTCGGAGACGCTGCGCGACGCGATCGAGATCCTGCGCGAGTACGGCGTGTCGCAGATGCCCGTGGTCGGCGCCGAGCCGCCGGTCATGGCGGGCGAGGTCGCGGGCAGCGTGTCCGAACGCGATCTGCTGTCGGCGGTCTTCGAGGGCCGGGCGCACCTGACCGACTCGGTGGCCCAGCATATGAGCCCGTCGTTCCCGCTGATCGGTTCGGGCGAGCCCATCTCCGCCGCGACGAAGGCGCTGTCGGACACCGACGCGCTGATGGTCGTCGAGGACGGCAAGCCCGTCGGCGTGATCACCCGCCACGACCTGCTCGGCTTCCTCAGCACGGGCAGCATCGGGAAGTAGCCGGACACCGATTGCCGGAGCCCACTCGCCGCACCGGGTAGGGCGGCGAGTGCGAGCCGTGGCCTACGCCGGGCGCCTCCCGCGCACCGTCTCGCGCACGCCGCCGGTGATCAGGTCGGTCCATTCGTCGGCCAGCAGGGCAAGCCGGTACCAGGCGGCGTGCACCCGGGCGTCGGACACCTTGTCGGCGGTGTGCAGCAGGTGGCTGGCGTGGACGTGGGCGGCGGCCATGCGGTCGACCGTGGCGCCGACGGATTCGGCGCGCAGGTGGTCGGTCGCCCGCTTCCTCGGCAGCTGGTCGATCACCCACGCGTCGATGGCCGCGACGAGTTCGGATCGGCGGCAATCTATTCCGGCCGCGGCCAGCGGTTCCAGGTGACGCCTTCGGTGCAGCGCCGCCAGGGTCCCGGCCCACACGAGCAGCGGGTGGTCATCCTCCGGCTCGCTCCGATGACCACCGAAGGCGGCCACCAATTCGCGCTGGTCCGGCAGCGGCCGGACGCCGCCGTGCGAGCGCCGGGGCAGATGGTCACGCACGAACATGGCCGGCTCCCAGCGCATCCGGAACCGAACGCAGCGCGTGAGGGTCTATCGTCGACGTGTGCATCTTCGCACCTCCAGTGGTGTGACGGTGGAGGCATCGCCCCAATGCCCGGTTCCCCCAATATCATCCGCGTGCCCCTTGGCCTGACGGTGACACTTATATGGCATGTGAATGACAAGAGGTAACAATCCTCTACCCGCCCCCGCGCCGAGTCGTGTGAGGACGTCTCCGTAGGCCCGCAGGCAGGCGAATCCCCCTCGGCAAGAAGAGGAGTCCGGAGAGAACCGGCTCAGCCGGGCAGCAGGCGGTGCGACATCGCGAAGACGGCGGCGCCCGCCCGGGTGCGGTGGCCGGTCTTGGCACGCAGTTCGGTGAGGTGGTGCGCGACAGTGCGTTCCGGCAGGAGCAATTCGGCGGCGATCTCCCGGCCGCAGCGGCCACGAGCCGACCGGCGCAGCACGTCGATCTCGATCTCCGAGAGGTCGTGCCCCGCGGGGCCGGGGCGGTCCTCGGCGGCCGCGATGACGGCGGCGCAGGCCGCACCGTCGAGTCGGCCCGCGGCGACTTCGGCGCCGAGGTGGGCGGCGGCTTCCGCGGGGCGGGCGGCCGGCCGATAGGGCCGCGCTTCGGTGCAGGCCGCGAAAACGTCCGCCGCCGCCAGTAATCGCGCCCCCGGCGAGGTGTCCCTCCTGCGCCGGGGATAGCCGCTGCCGTCGAGGCGTTCGTGGTGCCCTGCGGCGACATCGGCCAGACTCGCCAGGCCCGGGCAGCGGCGCAGGATGCGTTCGGTCCAATAACTGTGCAGCCGCACATGTTCCCACTCTCGCGGACCGAGTGGGCCGCCGCGGTCCCAGACCGCGCTGGACACCGCGGCGCGGCCCAGGTCGTGCAGCAGGGCGGCGGCGCGCAGTGCCGCCCGGTCGTCGGCGGGCAGGCCCATTCCGGCCGCAGCGGCGTCGGCCAATCCGGCCACGTGCGCCGAGTGCCCCAGCAGGTAACGGCCTTTCAAGTCGACGACCATCGCCAGCGCCAGGCCGGGGCGGTCGAGTTCGGCGGCAGGAAGCGTCGACGGCGTTCCGGGTTCCGCGGCGAGGACGGCGGTGAGCAGGTCGGGGACGTCGAGCGCCGCCCGGATGGCGTCGGCGTCGCAGACGGCGACCAGATCGGGGTCGAGGTGCCCGCCGGACCGTCGCCGCAGCTCCTCGACGACGTCCGGCCGCCTCGCCATGCGGCCCAGGGCGGGACGTGCCTGTTCGTGCTCGGCCTTGTCCGCCGGGTCGCGGTCGCGCGGGGCGACCGGCGCGGGTTCCGGACCGGCCGTGCCGAGCGCGAGTACCGCCTGTTCGGCCACGTGCAGAATCCGGCCCGGGAGCGAGATGGTTTCCCCACGCAGCCGGTTCGGCGCACCGAGCCCGTCCCAGCGTTCCTCCACCTCGGTCAGCGCGCGAACGGCGGCATCCGGCAAGCCCAGTCGCGGTCCGAGCGCCCGGACGATCTCGCCCGAGGACCGCAGCGCCTGCGGCGGCGCGATCTGCGACTGCGCGACGAACCGATTGCGCAGCGCCGATTGGGCGGCGGGCGACCAACTGCCGAATCGGCGCAGCTGCGCGGTGAAGACGGCGGGATCACCCGGATCGAGCACCCGGCACGCGCGCTGGAACGCGATGTCGTCGGCGTACCACTCCGCGTTCTCCGAGGCGCGGCCGGTACACCCGAGGTCGGCGAGGAGTGCGGCGTGGAAGACCGCGCGGCGCTCGGCGTCCGGCAGCCCGATCCGCTCGGCGAGGCCGGTGGCGACCAGACAGGTGGCCAGCCCTTTCTCGAACGGCATCCCGGTGGCGAGATCGGTGGTCAGCGACAGTGCCGCGAAAACCTCGGCGGCGCGGATCGACGACATGCACCGACAGTAGTGTCCGTCCGTTGCTCGCGCAGGCTCGAATCGGTTCTGCGCGAGCATGATCCGCGCCCGGAACGGACCGGCGTCCGGTCGGCTGCCGGGCGGTCGTCCGGCTCCGGCTGGGCATATCCGGCGGGATGCGGGCATGGGACGGGATTCGGCAATTCATCAGCACCGTTCGTGCCCCTTGCCGGTTCCTCGTCATCCGCCGACGGCCGGATCGCCGCCACGATCGTGGGCCAGGGCGGTCGGCGAGCGGCCCCCCGTGTCCGGCTGCCGGTACGGGCCGCCCGGCCCGCCGCAAGGCGATCGAGCCGACCGGCTCGACGCCGATCAGCCGGGCTGACGCAGGAGTGCGGTGCCGAAAGTGCGGGTGGTGCGCGCCGACCACGAACGGCAGGTCGTTACGACAGGCATTATCAATGCCGCCTGTCCCTCGAGGAGGACAGCGAACCTCCGGCGCCCCCGGCGGCTGACCGGCCTGGGCGTGAAAGGCTGGTCAGCGGAAAGCGTTCGCGTCGGTCAAAGCCCGCCCGAGCACCAGCTGGTGCACCTCCGCCGTGCCTTCGTAGGTGAGCACCGACTCCAGGTTGTTCGCGTGCCGCAGCACCGGGTAGTCCAGCGTGATCCCGTTGGCACCGAGGATGGTTCGGCACTCACGGGCGATCGCGATGGCCTCCCGCGTGCTGTTCAGCTTGCCCGCGCTCACCTGCTCCGGCGTGACCACGCCGCGGTCCTTCAGCCGTCCGATGTGCAGCGCGAGCAGCTGACCTTTGCCGAACTCCAGCGCCATGTCGGCCAGCTTGGCCTGGGTGAGCTGGTAGGCGGCCAGCGGCTTGTCGAACACCTCGCGGGTCCTGGCGTACTCGATGGTGGCCGCCAGGCATTCGCGCGCCGCGCCGAGCGCGCCGAAGACGATGCCGAAACGCGCCTCGCTCAGGCACGCCAGCGGCGCGGCCAGTCCCCGCGAACCCGGCAGCACCGCGTCGGCGGGCAGGCGAACGTCGTCGAAGCCCAGCTCCGCGGTGACCGACGCGCGCAGCGACAGTTTGCGGTGCATCTCCCGCGCGGTGAAGCCGGGCGTCCCGGCGGGCACCAGGAACCCGCGGATCACCTGCCTGCCCTCGTCCTCGGTCTGCGCCCAGACCACCGCCACGTCGCTCACCGACCCGTTGGTGATCCACATCTTCGAGCCGTTGAGCACCCAATCGGAGCCGTCGCGCTTCGCCCAGGTCCGCATGCCGCCCGGGTTCGAGCCGAAGTCCGGTTCGGTCAACCCGAAGCAGCCGATCGCGCGCCCGGCGGCGAGTTCCGGCAGCCAGCGCTGCTTCTGGTCCTCCGAGCCGAATTTGTGGATCGCGGTCATCGCCAGCGAACCCTGGACCGAGACCATGCTGCGGATGCCGGAGTCCACCGCCTCCAGCTCCTGGCAGGCCAGGCCGTACGCGGTCGCCGACATGCCCGCGCAGCCGTAGCCCTCCAGATGCATGCCGAGCAGTCCGAGCTCGCCGAGTTCGGGGGCGAGTTCGCGGGCCGGGAAGGTGCCCGCCTCGAACCACTCGGCGACATGCGGGCGCAACCGCCGAGCCGCGAAGGCCGCGACCGTGTCCCGGATCTCGCGCTCGTCCTCGGACAGCAGTGCATCGGTGGCGAACAGTTCTTCCACGGTGACCATGAGCTTCAGCCTAGAGGGGGCGGTTTCGGTGAGACTGAACTCACGCACGACGCATCGGCGCATTATTTTCGGCGCGGGCCGGACATCCGCGTAATTCGACCGAATCGCGGGTCGGGATCCCGGTGTGCCGACGCCGTTGTGGGATTTGCCCGATTCGCCTGCGCGCACCGCCGCGATATGCCCGCACCGGGAAGTTGCCCTGGAATCGCCCCGATTAGGCTGGCCCTCATGAGCGAGCTGGGATTCTCCACACGGGCCGTGCACGCCGGGTACGAACCCGATCCGCAGACCGGCGCGGTGAATGTGCCCATCTACGCGAGTTCGACGTTCGCCCAGGACGGCGTGGGCGGGTTGCGCGGCGGTTTCGAGTACGCGCGTACCGGCAACCCGACGCGGTCGGTCCTGGAGGCGAACCTCGCCGCGCTGGAATCGGGCCGCTACGGCCGGGCGTTCGCGTCCGGCATGGCCGCGACCGACTGTGCGCTGCGCGCCACGCTGCGACCGGGCGATCACATCGTGATCCCCGACGACGCCTACGGCGGCACCTTCCGGCTGATCGACAAGGTTTTCAGCCAGTGGGGTATCGAGCATTCGCCCGCGCACGTATTCAACGTGGACGAGATGCGCGCCGCGATCCGGCCGAACACCAAGCTGGTCTGGATCGAGACCCCGACAAACCCGCTGCTGAGCATCGGCGACATCCCGGCGCTGGCCGACGTCGCGCACGCGGCGGGCGCGAAGCTCGTCGTGGACAACACCTTCGCGACCCCCTACCTGCAGCAGCCCCTGCGGCTCGGCGCGGACATCGTGGTGCACTCCACCACCAAGTACCTCGGCGGCCACTCCGACGTCATCGGCGGTGCGCTGATCACCGACGATCCGGAGCTCGACGCGGCGTTCGCGTTCCTGCAGAACGGTGCGGGCGCGGTGCCCGGCCCGTTCGACGCGTTCCTCACGCTGCGTGGCATCAAGACCCTGGCCCTGCGGATGGACCGGCACTGCGACAACGCCGAGACCATCGCGGAGTTCCTGTCCGGGCACCCGTCGATCTCCCAGGTGATCTATCCCGGCCTGCCGGAGCACCCCGGCCATGCGGTCGCGGCCGGGCAGATGCGGCGTTTCGGCGGGATGATCTCGGTGCGCCTGGGCGGCGACGTGGAGGCGGCGCGCAAGTTCTGCGCGCGGACCGAGGTGTTCACCCTCGCCGAATCCCTGGGCGGTATCGAGTCGCTGATCGAGCATCCGGCCGCGATGACGCACGCCTCCACCGAGGGATCCGAGCTGGAGGTGCCCGCGGATCTGGTGCGGCTGTCGGTCGGGATCGAGGATGTCAGCGACCTGCTCGCGGACATCGAGCAGGCGTTGAGCTAGGTTCACGGACATGAGGAAGCGGCCGCACCCGATGATCGGGCGCGGCCGCTCGTGTCCGCGGGGGTATCGGCCGGGCGCGATGCCGCGGCCTGAATCATCAGCTGTGGTAGGGCTCGGCGCTGATCAGCGTGACCTTCATCGTATTGCCGTTCGGCAGCGTGTACTCCCTGGTCTCGCCCACTTTGGCATCGATGAGCGCGCCACCGAGCGGGGAGTTCGGCGAGTAGGTCTCCAGCTTGGAATCGTTGAGGCCCTCCTCGCGCGTGGCGATCAGGAAGGTCTCGGTGTCCGTCTCGTCGCCGTCGTAGTAGACCTTGACGACCGACCCGGGAAGCGCGACGCCGGACTTGGTCGGTGCGACGCCGACCTTGGCGTTGTTCAGCAGCTCCTGCAGCTGGCGAATGCGCGCCTCCTGCTGACCCTGCTCCTCGCGGGCGGCGTGGTATCCGCCGTTCTCCTTGAGGTCGCCCTCTTCCCGGCGTTCGTTGATCTCGGCGGCGATGACCGGACGATTGGCGATGAGCGCGTCGAGTTCGCTCTTGAGCCTGTCGTGCGACTCCGGGGTCAGCCAGGTCACTTGCGTCTCAGTCATCTCGATCACTCCCTAGTAGTTGTTCCCGGCAGGCCGGGATTCCCTGAGCACCGGCGTGCGCCCACCCGGAGGCGGGCACGCACCAGTCGACGGCTAGAGCGATCCTGGGAAGTTCATCGAACCCCGACAGGCCCTGGTCGCGGGCAAGCTCGCAAGCCCGAACCGTCAGCGCTGGCCGCCAATGCAGCAAACACGGCTCCGAGCCCCGGAACCGTGTATCACGCCATTTTAGCATGATTCACAAATGTGCTGGTCGGAGTTGATTTCCTGGGCAGGTCGCCGGTGGATGCGCGGAAATCAGCCAACCCGTAGGTAGCCGGGTACCCGATCACTGCACGCGTACACGCTGCCCGACGCGGGCCGCGCGGACGAGCGCACCACGGTGGTCAGCTCGACCGTCCCGCTGCTCGACGGTTCGATCAGCACCTCGCGACGACCGAGTTCGGAGCCGTCGCGCGCCATCGCGCGGACGAAACACACCACGGGCCGCTCCGGATCGGCCCGGGTCACCTTGAGCCGGATGGTCATGGTCGAGTCGTCGACGACGACGTAGCCGAGCTGCTCGGCCTCGATGTCCTCCGGACCGTACTTCTGATATCCGAGGTAGGCCACGCCGAGCCCGGCGAGCACCACCAACACACCGAGCACCGGCACGACCCAGCGGCGCGGCTTGCGTGGCCGCGTGCCGTACCGGTCGGCCGGGGGGCCGCTGGGGGGCGCCGCCGCGGCTTCGGCGTCGCCGCCGCTCTCCGGCGCGGGCTGGCTCATGGTGGTCGCTCCCGGGGGGTACGTCGGAACAAATGCGGGTCGAATGGAACTATAGGTAACGAAGCCCCGACACCCGCGACCGAGAGCGACGGAGAACGAGACGTGAGTGGCCTTCGCCTCATGGCGGTGCACGCCCACCCAGACGACGAATCCAGCAAGGGTGCCGCGACGACCGCCCGTTACGCCGACGAAGGACACGACGTCCTCGTCGTGACGCTGACCGGCGGAGAGCGCGGAAGCATCCTGAACCCGGCCATGGACACCCCAGGCGTCCTGGAGCGCATCCACGAGATCCGCCGCGAGGAGATGGCCGCCGCGGCCCGCGCGCTCGGCGTGCGCCAGCACTGGCTCGGTTTCGTCGACTCGGGTCTGCCGGAGGGCGACCCGCTGCCGCCGCTGCCGGAGGGCAGCTTCGCACTGGTTCCGCTCGAGGAGGCCACCGAGGCCCTGGTCCGCGTGGTGCGCGAGTTCAAGCCGCACGTGATGACCACCTACGACGAGACCGGCGGCTACCCGCACCCCGACCACATCCGCTGCCACGAGGTGTCGATGGCGGCGTTCGAGGCGGCGGGCGACCCCGAGCGTTTCCCGGACGCGGGGGAGCCGTGGACGCCGCTCAAGCTGTACTACGACCACGGCTTCAGCATGAAGCGGATGGAGATCTTCGCCGCGGAGTACGAGCGTCTCGGCGAGCCGTTCCCGCTGCAGGAATGGCTGGACCGGATGCGCAAGTACGCCGCCGAGCGCGGTGACATGTTCGCCCGGATCACCACCCAGATCGACTGTGCCAAGTACTTCCCGCAGCGCGACGACGCCTTGCGCGCGCACGCGACGCAGATCGACCCGAACGGCGCGTTCTTCGCCATTCCGATGGAGATGCAGCAGCGGTTGTGGCCGACCGAGGAGTTCGAGCTGGCCAAGACCCGGGTGCGCACGGAGCTACCGGAGACCGACCTGTTCGCGGGCATCGAGGACGAGCGGTCGTGACGCTGGTCCTGCTCGCCCAGACGCCCGGCACGCCGACCGGGCCCGAGTTCGGCAAGGCGTCGCCGCTGGGTCTGGTCATCGTGCTGCTCCTGCTGGCGGGCACGTTCCTGCTGATTCGATCGATGAACCGGCACATCAAGGGTCTGCCCGCGACCTTCGAGCCCGAGCATCCCGAACCGGACCAGGAGGCCGACGAAGGGACCGAGCACGGCATCACGCGGCGGGCCGAGGAGCCGAAGGGCGCCGACCCCGAAGGGCGCGCCGAATCCGGCTGATGGGCAAGAGCCCTTCTGACCTGCTATTTGTTACCTTTCCGCCCGCTCTTTCGTCAAAGCGGTAGTCGCGGCACGAACCACGGCTCGTCCTCCCGGACAGCCGCCCAGGACTCGTTGCCCGCGTCTCCTATCGACCGCTGACAGTCAGGAAAGAGCGATGACATTCGACGAACTGCGCGCTGCGCTGCCCGGCCGTGTGCTGGTGGCGGGTGACGAGGGATTCGAGAACGCGGCCCGGCCGTGGACGACGACAGTCGCGCAGCCGGTGGCCGCCGTGGTGCACGCAGGCGATGCGGCTGACGTCGCGACCGTGGTGCGGTACGCGGGCGGCGCAGGCGTACCGGTGGTCACCCAGCCGACCGGGCACGGCGCCTCCGGCGGGGTGCCGGACGCGATTCTGCTGCGCACCGGGCACTTGGACGGCATCGAGATCGACGCCGAGCGCCGAGTGGCGCGCGTCGGCGCCGGGGTGGCGTGGGGCCGGGTGCAGTCCGCCGCTGCCCGGCACGGGTTGACGGGCCTGGCGGGCAGCAACCCGGTCGTCGGCGTGACCGGATACACCCTCGGCGGCGGCATGAGCTGGTTCGGCCGCAAGCACGGCTGGGCCGGCGACGCGGTGCGCGCGTTCGAGGTCGTCGACGCGGCGGGCGCCCGCCGCCGGGTCACGGCCGAGGACGATCCGGATCTGTTCTGGGCCCTGCGCGGTGGCGGCGGCGACTTCGCGGTGGTCACGGCGCTGGAGTTCGATCTGTTCCCCGCGCCGGAATTGTTCGGCGGCCGCATGCTGTGGCCGGAAGCCCGGATCCGCGAGGTGTTCGACGTCTTCCAGGAGATCACCGCCGACGCGCCCGACGAGCTGAGCGTGTGGTTCCAGCGCCTGCAGATCCCGGACGCGCCGCCGATGGTCGGCATCGACGCCGTCTACCTCGGTGACCCGGATCGAGGACGCGCGATGCTCGCTCGGCTGGACGCGATCGGTGCGCCGATTCTCGACAAGCGCGGCGTTTTCGGGCCCGCCGACATCGGCGCCGTCACCGGCGAACCCACGACGCCGAGCCCGTCGCTCTCGCGCGCCGAGCAGCTGACCGAACTCGGCGATGCCGTGGTCAAGACGCTGATCGACGAACCGGTCGCGCCGCTGGCGAACGTGCAGATCCGCCACCTGGGCGGCGCGCTGGCCGAGACCAGGCCGGACGGGGGCGCCCGGGGGCCGATCGCGCAGCCGTACCTGCTCTACTGCCTGGGGCTCGGGTTGCCGCACCTCGCCGACGCGGTCCACGCGCGGCGCACCGCCATCGTCGACGCGGTGAGCGGGCAGATCAGCGGCGGCAAGCCGTATACCTTCCTCACGCCCGGCGAAGACGCTTCCGCGGCTTTCGACACCGCGACGCTGACCCGGCTGCGCGCGATCAAGCGCGCCCGGGACCCGCACGGTGTCATCCGGGCCAACTATCCGGTGCTGGGGTAGACCGGCGGTGGGGCCGAGAGCAGCGAGTGGTCTCGGCCCCGCCTCCGGTCAGAAGGGCCAGTCGGCGTCGCGCCCCGCTTCCAGCAGCGGGATCATCCGGAACGCGGCGTCGGTCAGGCCGCCGAAGGTGTGCCGGTACGGTGTGCCGCCGGGGGCGTGCCCGTAGCGGTATCCCGCCAGGTTCCAGGTGTAGAGCGGTACCCGGCCTGGCAGCGCCCGGCCGACGTCGCCGTCGTGCGCCTGCTCGTCGGTCAGGATCACGACCCGGTCGTGACCCGCGTAGTGCTCACGCACCGCGCCCGCCGTGTCGGTGCCCCAGCCGAGGAAGTAGCCCTCCTCGCGCCACCGCCGCACCGCCGCGAGCACCGGCTCGGCGCGCCGCTGCGGAAACACCAGGCTGGCCGGCCGAGCGTGGCCCTTCCAGCTGCCGCCGGGGCTGGAGTACGACACGACGTCCGCCTGCGCGCAGCGCCGGGCGAGCGCGAGGCCGAACAGCGCCGCGGCGTCCCAGCGCGCCAGCGAGCCGTCCTTGGCGAACCCGGCCTGCATCGAGCCCGAGGTGTCCACCAGCACCAGCGTGCGCCCGGGCAGCGCGGGCACGGCCGCGAGCGAATGACCGAGCGCCTGCTCGAGCGCGTGGCCCCAGCGCAGCGACGGCGCGGCCCGGTACGCCGACAGGAACCGCATCGGCAGCTGCCGCGAGCGGGCCACCTGGTTCGGGTCGGCGAGTTCGGCGGCCACCTCCGCGGCCACGGCGTCGCTCACCCCGGCCTGGTCGAAGTTGCGCAGGTTACGCAGCTTGGCCATGTAGCCCATGCTTGGGATCAACGCCTCCCACACCGGCGCGTCCATCGGACCCTGCAGCCAGCCGGCGACCGCCTCCCAGGTCATGCCCGCCGCGCGCAGCGTGGCACGGGCTCGCTCGGGGTCGTCGAACAGCGCACGGCGGTGCTCGAGCGGACGTGCCATCAGCTCAGCGCGGGCACGCAGCACCGCCAAGGTGGCGGGCAGGTCGGTCTCGCGTCCGTATCGCCGATCCAGCGCATGTGCGAACAACGCTCCCTGCCAGGGCTTTTCGGCCGCGGGTGCGGGATGGGTGAGCTGGAGCACGTCGGCGAAGCGGAACGCGCGCGCGGTGCTGTCCCACTTGAGCACAGCGCGCTCGTCGTACAGACGGCGCACGGCGTCGGCGATGCCGCGCTTGACCGGCTTGGGCACCGCGCGCCCGTGCACGGAGGTCCAGTACGCGAGCAGTTCCCCGGGCTCGTCGGCGCGCTGCAGCACCGAGTCGATCACCTGCCGCGACATTCCCGGCGCGTCCGCGTCCAGCCGCGCCTTGGCGAACTCGGCGGCGCCGACGAGCGCGGCGCTGCGCATGTTCGCCTCGGTACGCAGCCAGCGCAGGAAGCGGGCGGTCCACTCCGGGTCGGCGAGCGTCGTCCGGCGCACCAGCGCGGCGTAGCGGTCGTCGCGCTGACCGGCGGACTCGTAGAAGGTGTGCTCGCCGACCATGTTCGTGACGGCCAACAGGAACAGCTCGCTCTGCGGAGTGCGCGCGTATCCCGCGCCGCCTTCGAAGGTGCGGCCGGTCGGCCGGGTCTCGCTGGTGACCGGTGAAGTCGCGCCGGGGCGCGCCAGGTTGAACTTGCTCATGGATTCCCCCAGTTCTGCACGGGGACAGGCGCGGACTTCAGCCCGAGAGGAATCCTCGGCGGCGCACCGATCAACGCGGGCACGGTCTGCCCGAGTGTGGAAGTCGCCGAGAAGTCGCACCGGGCCGGTGCGCGCGATGCCCCCCGAGATAGTTGTTCGTCGACGGAAATTCCCCGAGGTTTGTGGTGGAGAAGTAGCCGCCGACTTCGCACCGGGAGGTGCGATGGAATTGTGGCGCACCCGGTTTCATCCGGGTGCTCCGAAACTGTAGCGAGACGAATCCGCATGCCGCATCTTATTTTTACGGGGTGTCCGAGAAGAGGCGGCGACGGCATGCTCGCCGTATCGAGCGACCGAAATGGATTCGGCAGGAATCGAACCCGAAGTAGCCGTTGCCTGCGCACCGGACACGCGCCGCGAAGTCGTCCGTGTGAACCGGCCCGAGATCACGGATCATGCCCTCCGTGCTCGCCGTTGAACTACCGCCGCGGGGCGGTCCGGAATCGAACCGGATCTTTCGGGTCCGAAGTAACCGTGGTTCCCGGCACCGGGCTGGTTCACACATGCGTGAGTTGCAGTGCACCCGAGATCGAAATCGGCCACGGAACGTACCGCTCTGCCGTTGAGCTACCGGACCATGAGGTCCGGGCGGGACTCGAACCCGCAACCTGTCCATTAGAAGTGGAAGTATCCGTTGCCTGCGCACCGGGTGCTGCACCGAGGGTAGCGGGACCGTCCGATCCCGCGCATCTCCTTTTCCCGCCGTGGTCACGAGAAGCACATCCCCGGCAACTATTTCGGCGCAAGGTGGAGTTCGCATTGCCGCGCGCTTGTCGGTGTCCTGTGTTACCAATTCAGCCAAACCGCTCGACCGGAGGATGCTCATGGACAACGTGATCGGACAGATCGACCGTGCACTCGATGCGACCGGAGCGATCGTCGCCGCCGTGGGAGGAGCGGGTCTGGCAGCGCCCACGCCGTGCCGGGATTGGGATGTCCGCACCGTCCTCAACCACACCGTGGGCGGGATGCACATCTTCGCGGCGGCCCTGAGCGGCACGGACGCGGGCGCCGAACACGAGTCCGACTGGCTCGGCGGCGATCCACAGGGCGCCTACGCGGCGGCGGCGGAGGTCGACCGCGCCGCTTGGCACCGGCCTGACGCGCTCGACGGCACGGTGGGCATCTCGCTCGGGGAACTGCCCGGCCCCGCGGCGGCGCTGGTCCATCTCACCGAGGTTCTCGTGCACGGTGTCGACATCGCGGTGGCCATCGACCGGCCGGATCTGGCCGACGACCAACTGTGTGGCGAACTGCTCGCCACCATGCAAGCCATGGGCGGCATCGATTCTTTCCGCGCGCCCGGCATTTTCGGGCCAGAGATCGCCGTCGCCGAGGACGAACCGGCGCACCGCCGGTTGTTGGCCTATGTCGGACGCGAAGTGCTGGCCCGGACGGCATAGTCGGCGGAAGAGCCGAAAACGGCGCGGCATGGGACTCACGTAATCAGCTCTGCTGCCGAAACTCTTGTCGAAGCCGCATTCGAGGAACACGTAGCCGGGAGATCGGCGACTCGCCCTCCCGTGCGGGAGCGGCCGAACTGGCGTTGCCGCTCCCACACGGGACGGTGGAGCGCCCGAGATCAGGGCGGCGACGGAATACCGGCTCGACGAATCGAGCCCAACGGGCCCGAAGACCCTGCCTTTGGATAGCTCTGCCAATTGAGCTACCGGATCGCTCGCAACCCGGACGGGATTCGAACCCGCAACCCATCCACCGAAAACAGAAGTAACCGTTGCCTGCGCACCGGACGCGGATAGGACTGTAGCGGCTGATTCGAAGGGTTGCCAATCATTTCGGCCCGCGGTGGCAAGCTCTTATCAAGCGCGCCGAGACAATCTCCGCGCGGGCCAACGGCGTCACGCTGATGGTGCTCGTGGGTTGGCTGACCTACGAGGCCGTGCGCCGCCTGCTGGAACCGCCGGTCTCGTGCTGGCCACCGCGCTGGCCGGTTTCGTGTCGGCGCGGCTGAACGACAATTCACGTGCAGTTGGCGGTGGAGCCGCGTGGACGCCGGGGAGGGACATGACCGGCCTGTCAGCGTGTGAAGGCGACCGTGTGTTCGGCGGCCCAGGCGGCGAAATCGAGGGCGGGGCGGCCGAGCAGCTCGCCGACGGTGCCGGTGGTGGGACCCGGGACGCGGGCGTAATCGGACAGTGAGCCGAGCAGCCGGTCCGGGACCTCTGCGGGCAGGCCCTGTGCCGTCATCCCGGCGCGCACCTGTTCGGGGGTGAGCTCGAGGAACGACAGGTCGCGGCCGGTGATCTCGCCCAGTATGCGGACCTTGTCGTACTGGGTCAGCGACTCGGGGCCGGTGAGCAGGTAGCGGCGGCCCTCGTGGCCGTCCTCGGTCAGTGCGCGCACCGCGACGGCGGCGATATCGCTCTCGTGAATCGGTGAGGTGGCGGCCTTGCCGTATGCGCCGCGTACCACGTCCCCGGTTTGTAATTGCGGTACCCAGGCCAAGGTGTTGGCGTCGAAGTCCGCGCAGCGCAGAGCGGTCCAGGCCAGGCCCGATGCTTCGGCCGCGGCCTCCAGTGCCCGGAAACCGGCCATGAACCGCGGCTCCCCGGCGGGGTATTCCACCGTCGACGCCGAGATCACCACCACGCGCCGCACCCCGTGATCGGAGGCCGCGGAGAGTATGTCCGCGGCCGAGGCGGTGACGGCGCGGGAGCTCAACAGCACCCCCTCGACGCCGTTCCAGGTCTTGGCGGGAATGCTCGGCACCGCGGGATCCGCCTGCACCACAACGGTTCCCGGCGGCATCTGCGCCCGTCCGGCGTCCCGGGTCACGGCGGTGACGGCCGTGTCGGTCGCGCGGAGTTGCGCGACCACTTCCCGGCCGACCGTACCGGTGGCTCCGATGATGACGTACATAGTCGATTCCTTCTTCCCTGGTGAGCGCCCATCTGAATCTGCTGGACGTCGTACGATATGAAAGTCATATTATTTACTTTGAGACGGATATGATATGGATTCAATAGAAAATTACAGTGATGTCCGCCACCGGCGACGCCTGACCACCCGCATCAAGGGCTCGCTGCGCGATGTGCGCAGCCAGTTGGCGCTGCTCAACCGGCAGGTCGGCACCCGCCTCGAACTCAGGGACATCGACTTCGACTGCCTGGACCTGATCAACAGCCATGGCCCGCTGAGCCCCAGCGCATTGGCGAAACAGGCCGGTCTCCATCCCGCGACCCTCACCGGCATCCTGGACCGTCTCGAACGTGCGGGCTGGATCGTGCGCGAACGCGCGACCGGCGACCGCCGCGCGGTACTCGTCCGTGCTCTCCCCGAGCGGCTCGGCGAGGTCTACGACCTGCTGTCCGGGATGAACGCGGCCGTCGAGGACCTGTGCGCCGACTACACCCCCGAGCAACTCGAACTATTGGCCGATTTCCTCCATCGGGTCACCGTTGCCGGCCGCGCGGCCGCCGACCACCTCGTAGCGGGGTGAACTCATCGAGGCGGTGATGTGGTGTTCGTGCTGTCGTGCGGACTCGAGCGGGCAACGCGTGGGTCGTGTCGCCTGCTCGCCGGATGTGGAAGGCTGGCGGTATGAACCAGTTGGTCGGTGCCACATCGCCTTATCTGCGTCAGCACGCCGACAACCCGGTCGATTGGCGGCAGTGGGATGCCGATGCGCTGGCGGAGGCGGCCGCGCGCGACGTGCCGATTCTGCTCTCGGTCGGATACGCGTCCTGTCACTGGTGCCATGTGATGGCGCACGAGTCGTTCGAGGATCAGGCCACCGCCGACCAGATGAACGAGAATTTCGTCTGCGTGAAGGTCGACCGGGAGGAGCGACCGGACCTGGACGCGGTCTACATGAACGCCACGGTCGCCATGACGGGGCAGGGCGGCTGGCCGATGACCTGCTTCTTGACACCCGACGGCGAACCGTTCTACTGCGGCACCTACTACCCGAAACTGCCGCGCGGCGGCATGCCGTCGTTCACCCAGCTGCTCACCGCGATCACCGAGACCTGGCGCACCCGGCGGGACGAGGTGAACCAGGCTTCCGCGCAGGTGGCGGCGGCGCTGCGGGACCAGGCGAGCGGATTGCCCGACGCGGACCTGACGATCAGCCCGGAGTTGCTCGCCCACGCCGTCGCCGCCGTGCTGCGTGACGAGGACGCCGAGCACGGTGGATTCGGCGGCGCCCCGAAGTTCCCGCCGTCGGCGCTGCTGGAGGGCTTGCTGCGGCACTGGGAGCGGACCGGTGACCCGGCGGTGTTCGAGGTGGTGGCCCGCACCGCGGAGGCGATGGCGCGCGGCGGCATCTACGACCAGCTGCGCGGCGGATTCGCGCGGTATTCGGTCGACGCCGCGTGGCTGGTGCCGCATTTCGAGAAGATGCTCTACGACAACGCGCAGCTGCTGCGCGCCTATGCGCACCTGGCCCGGCGCAGCACATCGGTGCTTCCCGAGTCGTTGTCGCACCGGGTCACCCGGGAGGTCGTGCGGTTCCTGCTCGATGACCTCGGGACCGCCGAGGGCGGCTTCGCCTCGGCGCTGGACGCCGACACCCACTTGGAGCCTGGCAAACCCGGCGTCGAAGGCGCGACGTACGTGTGGACGCCCGCCGAATTGGCCGGTGCGCTCGGTCCGATCGAGGGGGCATGGGCGGCCGAATTCTTCGGCGTCTCCACCGCGGGGAACTTCGAACAGGGCACCTCGGTGCTGACCAGGTACACCGAGCCCGCCACGGCGGAGGACGCCGCGCGTTTGGACCGTGTCCGCGCGGCGTTGATCGCCGCGCGCGACCGCCGCCCCCAGCCGGAGCGGGACGACAAAGTGGTGACCGCCTGGAACGGCATGGCGATCACCGCGCTCGCCGAGGCCGCGGCGGCGCTGGACGAGCCGGAGTGGACCGCCGCCGCCGTCCGGTGCGCGCGATTCCTGCTGACCGAGCACGTGGTGGACGGGCGGCTGCGGCGCGCCTCGCTCGGCGGCGTCGCCGGTGCCGCGCCCGGGATCCTGGAGGACCACGCCTGGCTGGTCACCGGGCTGCTCGCGCTGCACCAAGCCACCGGCGAACTGGGCTGGCTGGCGGACGCGCAACGCTTGCTGGACCTCACGATCGAGCATTTCGCCGACCCGGACCAGCCGGGCGGCTGGTTCGACACCGCCGACGACGCCGAAACCCTCGTCGCCCGTCCCCGCGACCCGATCGACGGCGCCACGCCCGCGGGCGCCTCCGCCCTGGCCGAAGCGCTGCTCACCGCCGCGGCCGCGAGCGACCCCGCACGGGCCGTCCGCTACCGCGAACTCGCCGACCGCACCCTCGAGCGCGGCGCGATCGTGCTCGCGCGTGCGCCCCGTTCGGCGGGGCAGTGGCTCGCTGTCGCCGAGGCGGCACTCCGGGGTCCGCTGCAGGTCGCCATCGCCACCACCGAGCCGGCCGCCCACCCGACCGAATTGCTCGCCGCGGCTCGGTCGGCCGCTCCGGGTGGTTCGGTCGTCCTCGCCGCCGCCCCGGACGCCGTCCCCCTTCTGGCCGACCGGCCTTTGGTTCGCGACGCAGCCGCCGCCTACGTCTGCCGCGGCTCCGTCTGCGACCTTCCGGTCTCCACTCCGGAC
This sequence comes from Nocardia sp. NPDC019219, assembly GCF_040632645.1. Taxonomy (NCBI): domain Bacteria; kingdom Bacillati; phylum Actinomycetota; class Actinomycetes; order Mycobacteriales; family Nocardiaceae; genus Nocardia; species Nocardia sp. NPDC019219. Next base: position 21,351 of record NZ_JBEYCG010000008.1, read on the forward strand.
GAGCTCCGGGCGGCACTGCAACGGAACTAGCGGACACGGGCGATCCGCCGCCACGGCCATGACGTATTGCGCGCCGATACCCGAGTACTTCCTGCCGGTCGGCGGCACACTGACTTTCGATCTCGCGGCAGGGGCCTAGCGCCGAGGCGGGGCGTCGACTTCGGCATCCGGCGTCCGGGTGCCATCGGCCGGGGGTTCGGCGGTGTGGATTTCGATGACCGGGTTGGTGTCCGCCGGCAGATCGGGCTGGTCGGTGTCGGTGGACTCGGGCTGGGCGCCGGAGGTGTCGATGTCGGTCCAGCAGACCGTCGGTTCCTTCATGCCGCGCAGCACAATGGTGTCGTAACACGTCCATTTGGCGCGTTCGTGCTCCGCACCCGCCTCGATCACGGCTTGGCTCACCAGGATTCGCCGCGGTACCTCCTTGGCCGCCGTGGTGAGCCGGGCGGCCTCGTTGACGGCGTCGCCGATCACCGTGAACTCGAGCCGGGTGTCGGATCCGACGTCGCCTGCGAAGACCGGTCCGCGTGCGACGCCGATCCCGATGTCGAGCTCTCCGGTGGCGATCACCTCGTCCCGGATGCGCCGCGCCGCCCGCAGGGCCGGGGTGGCGTTGTCGCCCAACGCGATCGGCGCTCCGAAGACGCACAGTGCGGCGTCGCCCTCGAACTTGTTGACCAGGCCGTTGTTCTCCTCGGTCGCCGCGACGACGATCGCGAGCAATCGGTTGAGCTTGGCCACGAACTCCTGCGGCGGCAGCCCGGTGGACAGTTCCACCGACCCGGTCACGTCGACGAACAGCGCCGATACCTCGCGCACGTCGCCGGTGAGATCCGCGCCGCGGGCGAGCGCGCGCTCGGCCACCTCGGTGCCGACATGCCTGCCGAACACCTCGCGCATCCGCTCCCGTTCGCGCAGATTCGCCGCCAGCTCGTTGACCGAATGCTCCAACCTGCCGATCTCGCTGGTACTGCCGATCGGCACCCGGGCGCCGAGGTCGCCTTGCGCGATCCGGTCCAGCGCGCGGCGCAGGGTGCGCATCGGCGCGGCGACCGCGCGGGCGAGGAACGCCGTGGCCAGGGCGCCGACGCCGAGACCGACCGCGGACAGGTAGATGGCGGTGCGGACCCGGTCCGGTGCGGCCGCCGCCGGGTCGGCCAGCACGACGATCAGCATGAGCAGCGGAAGCGCCGCCGCGACCGCCCAGGTCAGGACGACCCGGACCAGCACCGAGGCACTCCAGTGCATGGTCCACCCGAGCACCCCGGCGACCACCGGAATGGTCGGCCGGATCAGCCGGTCCACGATCAGGAAGGTGACCGCCGCGGACTCGAAAGCGCCGATCGTGAACAGCGACGCCGTCACGCCGGGGTCGTTGTCCGGGCTCAGCCGCGCGAAGATCACGGTCGCCACGATCACGCCGGGAATCCACAGCGCCAGCGCGCGCATGCTGATCGCGACGGGCAGGTGCAGCAGGCGTCGCGCCTCCACCTCGGTCGGCTTGCGCGCGGCGTCGAGCCAGCCGAAATACAGCTTCCGGTCGCGCACCGCCAGCACGATGCCCGCCAGGAACCCGACCGCCGGATAGATGCCGACGAAGGCCAGCGCCCGCGGCCAATCCGGGCCCAGCCTGCCCAGGAATCCGTTGAGCCACAGCTGGGTGACGATCACCGCGAGACCGCTGAGGTTCGCCGTGGTGACCAAGACGGCCAACCCACCTCGCGCTTTGAGCGCCCAGACGACGAACTTCGAGATCATCGCAGTCGCGATCCCGATGGCCGGCGCTGATCGGTGGCCGCCGGCTCCGATGCGGTCGGCTGTGCCGGGATTCCAACGCCCGCTCGAGCGAGCTCGCGGGTTCCGGAGAGGATGGCGGCAGCGACTCCGGTGGCCGCTCTGGTCCGGGTGTCCGTTCGCGCCGATTCGGGCCTGGAAGGCATGATTCCGAGCGGTCTCTCGCGGCCGCGCGCACGTCCGGGGTGCGGCACGGCGATGCCGCGCGCGGCGGCGAGGAGGAACACGAACGAGCAGCATAGAGCCATGACGAGCGGTACAGGCGGTTTCCCGGTCGGCTCGCCGGGCAGGCGCGGCGACCGGCCATCCCGGAGCGCCGTGTGGCACTCGCCATCCGGCCGCGTGGAGTAGGCGATGGGATGGACGGGCGGGTACGGCTCGCGGCCAAGGTCGCGTTCACCGGCATCGATCTGCTCCGGTCGTGGCACATCCAGCCGCCGGCGGGCCGTGGACCGTGCTCGGGAGGTCGTGCCGCGTACCGCCGAGGAGACGAGTCCGGCGAGCACCGCCCGGCAGAACTCGGGCCCGCGCGCGCATCGGCGCGCTCGGCCCCGCATCGCCGCGCGGCCCTCGGACGCACGCTGTTGCATCGCCTGCCCCGCCCCTCTCGTCCGACCTCCCTGTCGACTCTATGCGCTCAGCGCAAGACGACGAGCCAGACCGCCGCGTAGTGGGTCAATGCCGCGAGCACCGTGGCCGCGTGGAAGAACTCGTGGTGACCGAAGACCGTCGGCCACGGATTCGGCCACTTGGTGGCATAGAGGATCGCGCCGCCGCTGTAGAAGAGGCCGCCGATCAGCAGCAGGATCAACGGCGCGATGCCGATCTGGCCGTTGAGCTGTCCGGCCACCGGAACGATCGCCCAGCCCAGCAGCAGATACAGCGGAACACCGACCCAGCGGGGAGCGCCGGGCCACAGCAGCTTGAGCGCCACTCCGGCCAGCGCGCCCGCCCAGACCACCACCAGCAGCGTCTGCCCGGTGCGTCCGGGCAGGCCGAGCAGGGCGAAGGGGGTATAGCTGCCCGCGATGAACAGGAAGATCATCGAGTGGTCGGCTCGTTTCATCCGGGTGCGGGCGCGCGCGGTGGGCCAGGTCACCCGGTGGTAGACGGCGCTGACGCCGAACAGTCCGCACACGGTGATCCCGTAGACCAGCGTCGACCATCCCGCGGTCGCCGAGACCGTGGCGGCGGTGGCGATCAGCACGACGGCCGCGATCGCCGCGACGCCGACGGCCCAGGTGTGGATCCAGCCCCGCATGCGCGGCTTGACCAGCGCCTCCGCGAGCGCTTCGCCCGCCGAACGGGGGACCGGTGCAACCGCTCCCGTGTCGGCGGTGCCGACCGATTCGGACACGAGTACCTCCTCGAAGGGCAGCCGAACGATCACCGTGCGCCCCGGAAACGGCGGGTCGGGACCGAGCGACTGAACCCGTCAGTAACCTACGCAGCCGTAACTTGCGTGCTCTCGGCTACTGTACCGGCGTATCGCGGTCGATGCCGAGATCGTGTCCCCGAGGCGTAGGGTTGCCCGCGTGGAACTTCCGAGTCAGGTGCGGGGTCTGCCGTATCGCATCTACGAGGCCCGGCTGTCCAGGCAGCTGGCGGGCAAGCAGCATCCCCGGCACGTCGCGGTGATGTGTGACGGCAATCGCCGGTGGGCGCGGGAGAACGGTTTCACCGATGTCAGTCACGGCCACCGGGTGGGCGCGCTGAAGATCGCCGAGCTGGTCGGCTGGTGCGAGGCCGAGGGCATCGAGATGGTGACCGTCTACCTGCTGTCCACCGAGAACCTCCAGCGCGATCCGGACGAGCTGGAGACGCTGTTCGAGGTGATCACCGACGTGGTAGAGGAGTTGTCGGCGCCGGAGCAGAACTGGAGCGTGCGCATCGTCGGCTCGCTCGACGGCTTTCCCGAGCTGATCGCCAAACGGCTGCGCACCGCGGCCGAACGCACCGACGGCCGCAACGGGGTGCACGTCAACGTCGCGGTCGGCTACGGCGGCAGGCAGGAGATCACCGACGCGGTGCGCTCGCTGGTCCGCCAGGAGATCGCCGCGGGCGAGACCGGCGAGGACCTGGTCCAGTCGATCACCGTGAACGCGATCGGCCAGCACCTCTACACCTCCGGTCAGCCGGACCCCGACCTGGTCATCCGCACCTCCGGCGAGCAGCGGCTGTCCGGGTTCCTGCTCTGGCAGAGCGCATACTCGGAGATATGGTTCACCGAGGCGTACTGGCCGGAGTTCCGCCGGGTGGATTTTCTGCGTGCGTTGCGCGACTTCGCCGCACGTCACCGCCGTTTCGGCGTCTGATTCGATCTTGGTCTGCGGAATCCGGCATTCCCGGTGCCGGTCTCGCGTACCATGCGGTCACCTGAGTTCGTTCGACCACCAGTCCGCCGAAGCCCTACCGCGCGAACCGGATGACTCGATCAGCTACGCGGAGTTCGGTAGGCGTTTCCTCGACTACGCCGCACATCGCCGCGGTTGCGATATCGACGTCGCCCACCGGCTGGACGAGGCGTGGAAATTGTAAGGGGAATCACAATTTCCGCAGTCGCAGCCGATTGATGCTGTGGTCGGCGTCCTTGCGCAGCACCAGGGTCGCGCGCGGACGGGTCGGCAGAATGTTCTCCACCAGATTCGGCCGGTTGGTGTTGTTCCAGATCTCTTGCGCGGCGGCGGTCGCCTGCTCGTCGGTGAATCCGGAGTAGTGGTGGAAATGCGCGTTCGGGTCGGCGAAAGCGGTCTTGCGCAAGGTGAGAAACCGTTGCACATACCACTTCTCGATGTCCTCGATGCGAGCGTCGACGTAGATCGAGAAGTCGAACAGATCCGAGACCATCAGGCGCGGGCCGGTCTGCAGGACGTTCAAACCTTCCACGATCAGAATGTCGGGCTGGCGTACGCAGTGCAGCTTGCTCGGCACGATGTCGTAGGAGATGTGCGAATACACCGGGGCGCAGACCTCGGCCGCGCCGGATTTCACCTCGGTGACGAATCGCAGCAGCTTGCGGCGGTCGTAACTCTCCGGAAACCCCTTGCGGTGCATGATGCCGCGCCGGGTGAGTTCCGCGGTGGGATAGAGGAATCCGTCGGTGGTGACCAGGTCGACCCGCGGGTGGTGATCCCAGCGGGCCAGCAGCGCTTGCAGCACGCGGGCGGTGGTGGACTTGCCCACCGCGACGCTGCCCGCCACCCCGATCACGAACGGTACCTGCTGGTCGGGATGAGTTTCGCCGAGAAAGGTCGCGGTCGCGGCGAACAGCCGCTGACGCGCGGCCACTTGCAGATGGATGAGACGAGCGAGCGGAAGATAGACCTCCGCGACTTCCTCGAGATCGATCTGTTCCCCGAGACCGCGCAAGCCGATGAGTTCTTCCTCGGTGAGCACCAGAGGAGTCGATTTACGCAGGGTCCGCCACTGTTTCCGGTCGAATTCCACGTATGGACTCGGCTCGCTCATTCGTGCCACTTACCCGACACTCCGTTTCGGCAAACACGCACAGTCAGGGTGCGGATCCGGTGAGATTCGGTCTAGCTGTCGCCGCATAGCCGAATTCTGCTCCGCGTCACACGAGTGGGATGAGCGGGGTACCACTACCCGTTGGTAACCCGCTCGATGAGCCAGGTGCGAGCCGCTAATGTCGGCTGGCATGGAAGCGCATCCGCTCGTGACCGAATACCTGCGGCTCGGCCTCGCCTTCGACCGGCTGGAGGAAGGCTTCGTCGACGCCTACACCGGCGACCCCGCGCTGCGCCGCGAGGTGCAGAACGCGCCCGCGCCGCAGCCGCGCGAGCTGGCTCGTCGCGCCGCCGAGTTGCGCGCCGCGGTGCCGGAGGCCGGGTTGGCGCCGGAGCGCGCCGAATTCCTCGATGTGCACCTGCGCGCGCTGGAGTGTTCCGGACGGAAGTTCGCCGGCGACGACATCGGGTTCGTCGAGGAGGTCCGCGCCTACTTCGACGTCGACATCGCGCCCGGCGACGTGGACGACTACCGCGACGCGCACCGGCAGATGGACGAGGTGCTCGCCGGAGACGGTCCGCTGGCCGAACGGGTGGCCGCGCATCGCAAGGCCGACGAGATCCCGTCGGAGCGCCTGGCGGTGTGCGTCGAGGCGTTCTCCAGCGCGCTGCGCGAACTGGTCCGCGCCCGGTATCCGCTGCCGGACCACGAGCACGTGACCTACGAGGTGGTCGGCGACAAGCCGTGGTCCGGGTTCAACTACTACCTGGGCAACTACCACTCCCGAGTGGCGATCAATTCCGACCTGAAGCAGCACATGGCGCATCTGCCACAGCTGATCGCGCACGAGTCCTACCCGGGGCACCACACGGAGCACTGCCGCAAGGAGGCCGGGCTGGTCGCCGCCGGGCAGGCCGAGCAGACGCTGTTCCTGGTGAACACGCCGCAGTGCCTGATGGCCGAGGGGCTCGCCGATCTGGCGCTGCGTTCGATCGTCGGGCCCGGCTGGGGCAAGTGGGCGCAGGAGATCTACGCGGATCTGGGCCTGCGCTTCGACGGCGAACGAGCCGAACGTCTTTCGACCGCCTCGGCCAAGCTGCTGAGCGTGCGCCAGGACGCCGCGCTGCTGCTGCACGACCGCGGGCGGTCGGCCGACGAGGTGGCGGAGTTCTTGCAGACCTGGAGCCTGACGACGCCGGAGCGGGCGCGCCAGTCGCTGCGATTCCTGTCCTCGCCGCTGTGGCGCGCCTACATCTCCACCTACGTCGAGGGATACCGGCTGCTGGGCGGCTGGCTCGATCGCGCGGTCGACGCCGAGGACCGCGCCGATCGTTTCCGCAGACTGCTCGACGAGCCGCTGACACCGGGCGCGGTGCGCGCCGCGGCGTGAGGGCTACTGGATCACCGCGCAGCCCTGTCCGCCCGCCGAGATGCTGCACAGCAGCAGCGAGAGGGTGCGCAGCAGCGCCTCGACCGGAGAGGCGGGCACCGAGACCAAGCCGACCATGTTCGTTCCTTCGTCAGGTGTTCGTGGACTGTCACCCGAGGAAACCGGTCGCCCACCAGCGCTCGTTACCGCTTGTGGAGCCCCATGAATCGGTGGCCCGGTCAGACGCTTCGCCTCGGCGCGCACGGCCGCCGCGTCCGTCGTCGCCGGGACCACGCGGTCGCGGGTTCCCGGGGCGCGGCGGTCAGGCGCCCGCGAAGGTGATGCGCACCGAGATCGGGTCGCTCTCCAGCGCTTTCATGGTGCGCTCGGCGACCGCGGCGGCGACGCGGCCCTTGGCGAACGTGCGTGAGCGAGCCACCACGTCGTCCTGCGGAACGAACGCCGCCGTGCCGGTGCGCCAGTGGCTGCCCTGCCGGAGCCGGACGTGCGGGTCGGCGGCGATGTTGCGGGCCCACCCGGACCGATAGCCGTGCTGCGAGATCAGCCACGCGCCCGTCGCGTCGATCGACGCGGTGACCGGCACCCGCCGCGGCCGGCCCGATCTCGCGCCGATCGTCTCCAGTTCGGCGATCAGCGACGACCGGACGCCGAGCCGGTCGAGCAGGCCGACGGCCGGGTTGACCAGGTAGCGGCCGATCAGGCGTTCGCGCCGGAACTTGCGTACCGCGGCGCTCGGTGTTCGTCCCGCCATGGCAGTGCTCCTCAGGGTCGATGGTGCGGCCGGAAGATGGCGCAGGTGGTGGTGGCGTGCGCGACCAGGCGGCCCTGCTCGTCGACCACGCGTCCCTCGGCGGTCGCGGTGGTGCGTCCGACGTGGATGGTGGTGCCGGTCGCGGTGAGGCGCTGTCCGTCGGTGGGCACGGCGCGGATGTAGTTGATCTTCAGTTCCAGTGTCGTGTACCCGACCCCGGCCTCCAGCGTGGTGTGCACCGCGCAGCCCATCACCGAGTCGAGCAGGGTGGCGCAGATGCCGCCGTGCGTGGTGCCGAGCGGGTTGGCGAAGTCGGGCCTGGTGCGCAGGCTGAAGACCACCTTGCCGTGTTCGAGTTCGCCGACCTCGATGCCGAGCAGGTCGCCGATGAACGGCGGGCGATCCGTCCTGGTCATCGCGGTGCGCAGGAGTTCAAGACCGGACAGCTGAGCCAGGTCCACGGTGGCTTCGGACATTTGTCCATCCTTTCGATGAACCGATCGGTCCACATCTGACATGATTGCAACATGGACCGATCGGTTCACGCAACCCTCGGGCAAGGAGTTCGCATGACGGCAGGGCCGCGCACCAGGCTGATCGAAAGCGCCATCGAACTGGTCCGCGAGCAGGGCGTGCACGCCGCGGGGCTGGCCGCCTTGCTGGAACGCGGCAACGCCTCGCGCAACTCGCTCTACCAGCACTTCCCCGCGGGCAAGGGCGAGCTCGTCGAGACCGCCACCCGGGTCGCGGGCGCGCGGATCGGCGAGGTGATCGACAAGGTCACCGCCGCGCCGCCACGTCGCTGGTTCGACGCGCTGCTCGATTGGTGGGTCACCGCGCTCGAGCGGACCGGCTATCGCGCCGGATGCCCGGTCGTCGGGGCCGCGCTGGCCGAGGGGGAGCCCCGGGTGCAGGCCGCCGCGGGCGAGGTCTTCGCCGCCTGGCACGAGCGGCTCGGCGCGGCGCTGGTGGCCGCGGGCATGTCCGCCGAGGAGGCGCGCTCCTTCAGCAGCTTCGCGTTCAGCGCGATGGAGGGAGCCATCGTGCAGGCGCGGGCCATGAAATCCACGCGGCCGCTGGAAGACGCGCAGCGGCATCTCGCGGCGTTGCTGGCGAACTACCTGCCGGAGGACGGCGAATCCCGCTGAACGTCCGTCGCCGGGGTCGACGTAGGCGCGGAGCGTGTCGCACGTCACGAAAGGACCGTGCGACGCGCCAGCGCCCACCGGGAGGGATGAACCCCCTGCTCGAGGGCCGGGCACACGGCCCATAGACTGAGGTCGTGACGCAGACGACCGCCTCTGTCAATTCCCAGTCTCTCGGTGAGCTCGATCCGGAGCTCGCTGCCGCGATGGCAGGCGAGCTCGCCCGCGAACGCGACACGCTCGAGATGATCGCCTCGGAGAACTTCGTGCCGCGCGCGGTGCTGCAGGCGCAGGGCAGCGTGCTGACCAACAAGTACGCCGAGGGCTACCCGGGGCGGCGCTACTACGGCGGCTGCGAGCACGTCGACGTGGTGGAGACGCTGGCGCGCGACCGCGCCAAGGAGCTGTTCGGCGCCGAATTCGCCAACGTGCAGCCGCATTCCGGCGCGCAGGCCAACGCCGCGGTGCTGATGTCGCTGATGGACCCGGGCGACAAGCTGCTCGGTCTCGACCTCGCGCACGGCGGTCACCTGACCCACGGCATGCGCCTGAACTTCTCCGGCAAGCTCTACGAAGTGCACTCCTACGGGGTGAGCAAGGAAGACCACCGCGTCGACATGGACGAGGTGCGTGACATCGCCCTGCGGGCGCGCCCGAAGGTGATCGTGGCGGGCTGGTCGGCCTACCCGCGCCACCAGGACTTCGCGGCGTTCCGCTCGATCGCCGACGAGGTCGGCGCCTACCTGTGGGTGGACATGGCCCACTTCGCCGGTCTGGTCGCCGCCGGTCTGCACCCCTCGCCGGTGCCCTACGCCGACGTGGTGTCCTCGACCGTGCACAAGACCCTCGGCGGTCCGCGCTCCGGCCTCATCCTGGCCAAGCAGGAGTACGCGAAGAAGCTGAACAGCTCGGTGTTCCCGGGCCAGCAGGGCGGCCCGCTCATGCACGCCATCGCCGCCAAGGCCGTCGCGTTCAAGATCGCCGCGAGCGAGGAGTTCCGCAACCGGCAGGAGCGCACCCTGTCCGGCGCGAAGATCCTGGCCGAGCGGCTCACCGCCGCCGACGTCAAAGACAAGGGCATCAGCGTGCTCACCGGCGGCACCGACGTGCATTTGGTGCTGGTCGACCTGCGCAACTCCGAACTCGACGGCCAGCAGGGCGAGGACTTGCTGCACGAGATCGGTATCACCGTGAACCGCAATGCCGTTCCGTTCGACCCGCGTCCCCCGATGGTCACCTCCGGCCTGCGCATCGGCACCGCCGCCCTGGCCACCCGCGGCTTCGGCGACACCGAGTTCGCCGAGGTCGCCGACATCATCGCGGGCGCGCTGGCCGGTGGCGCCGACCTGGACGCGCTGCGGGCCCGGGTGAGCAAGCTGGCCAAGGACGTCCCGCTGTACGACGGCCTGGAGGACTGGCGCCTGCTGGGCTGACGGGGGGTTTCGCGCGGCGGCTCAACGATCCATGCGCGCCTTGGCTCGCACGATCGACTCGTCCAGGTAGCGAGCGATATCGGCGCTGGTCCCGGGGCGGATCATCAGCGCTCGGTTCGCGGGGACCTCGCAGTAGCGGCCGTCGGGCGTGTCGATCCAGCGGAGGCGGCCGGTGCGCAACGGTTCGGCGTTGCGCGGGCCGAGGAGCACGACCGCGGTGCCGCGGGTGGTGCACGACTGCCGCCAGAAACGCCGGTAGCGTTCCTTGGCCTGGCTGGCCGGCGCGTTCCCGAACAAGTCGGGGCGGTCGTCGTTGAGATCGTCCAGCAGGAAACTCCTCTCGCCGACGGTCCCGGCGGGGGTGTCCGGCAGCGAGCGCACCACTTCGGTGGCGAGCTGGTCGGTTCGACAGCGCCGCAACAGCACTCGCCCGCCGTCGGGTGCGGGCGATTGCACGGCGAGCACACCGGAGCCGCCGCGCGTGCCGCAGGCGACGACGCGCAGTTCGACGCCCTCGCGCGTGTTGTCGTAGCCGAACAGTTCCACGCGCCAGTCGGGACCGGCCAGCGTGGTGATCGCGCCGCGCAGCGGCAGCCGCTCGTCCCGGCCCAGCTCGGCGCGGAACTGTCGTTGATACTCCTGGTACTCGTGCAAACCGGGGAACCGGCTGGTGAACCGGAATGGGAACGGCATGCGATCCTGTCCGGTCCCGAACCACGCCGCGGCGAACTGTTCGGCCGACAGCGACCACTGCGCGGTCATTTCTCGCCCAGTGCGGGCGGCACGGTCGGCTGCACCTCGCCGAGCAACTCCTTCGCGTGTTCCTCGGTGCGCAGGTATTTCGGCGACTTGTGCTCCTCGTCCTCCGCGCGCCTGCCGCGCAGGCCCGGTGGGACCATGCCCGAGTAGCCCGAGCCGACGGGCGTCGACGCGCGTCCCAGCGCGTTGGACTGCGGATTCGCCGCCGCCGGGGCGGTGGGTTGAGCGGGACGCGACGTGCCCGACCGCGCCTGGTTGTCCGCGACGCCGGGGGAGCCGGCCGCCCCGGGCGTGCCCGGCCGAGACCGCGTGCCGTTCGGTCTGCCGTCGAACGACGTCGGGACAACGGCGGTGGGTGTGGCGGCGGGTGCCGTCGTAGGGACGAAGGGTGTAGCCGGAGACGTCTGCGTCCTGGTGGTGGACGCCGGCGTGGTCGCCGCGGTGTCCTGACTCTGCGAAACAGCCTGTGACGTGGTTGTTTCCGCGGCGCTTTCCGCCGTCGGCTGTGTCGGCTCGTCCGGCGTGCCTTCCCCCTCCACCTCGCCGGGCGCGGCGGTGCCTTCGGGTGCAGGCTTGTCGTCGGCGGAGGAATTGCCGGAGGCAGGGCGGCCGCTGTCCACCGGTTGCGAACCGGCGCTCGGGTTCACTTCCGTCCCGGTGCTCGTTTCGACACCCGTCGGCGTCGTGGCGGCGGGGCTGACCGGAGGCGGCAGCGTCGGGATGGCCGGGGCGGTGGCTCCGTACGGCTGGATGTACTGGGTGTTCATCTCGTCGCGCGCCTGCTCCTCCCGCGAGTTGCGCTGTTCCGGATTCGTCGCGCCGGCCGACGCGTCCACCAGGTCGGGCACCGACGATTTGAACTTCGACGCCGCGTTCGCCGCCGCCGACAGCGGCAGACTCTGCGCGCTCAGGGCCTCACCGAGTTCGCCCACCCGCCCGGCGTAGTCCCGTACGCCACGGACCGCGCTCTCGGCCGCCGCACCCTCCCAATGTTGTTCCACCGCCTTCTTGACGGCGTCCTCGAAGCGCTGCCCCGCGTTCGTGACCGCCGCCGCGATGGCCGACCATGCGGCGAACGCGCCGTCGAGCCCGGCCGGATTCATGGCGTCGGCCGCCTGCTTGATCTCGGCATGCGAGAAGCTTTGAGCATTCTCCGGATTGGTTATCGCACGGCCGTCGGTTTGTCTCATGATTCGCTTCCCCCGGGTATTCAGCTGCCCGCGGGCAGCAGCGGTGCGACTGCTCGGGCGATATCGGTGGCGATATCGCAGGCGACGAGGTGCTTGCTCATCGATGTCTGCGGCACGTTGGTCAGGATGTAGAGCGAGCCGGACCCCATCTCGATGTTGATCGTGCAGCCACCGGGGACATCCGGACGGGCTTCGTAGCGTACGGCTTTCCGATCACCTGCCGGAATTTCCACGGCAGATGGGTATCTGCTGCGTACCTGGTCGAGTGTGCCGTCAGTGGTCTCGATGACGAATCCGTACCCAGCCCGCGCGACGTAACGGCAGCCTTTCCAGCTGACGCCGCCTTGACTGTCCTGCCGGGGTTCCGGGGGTCTCGAGTCCCACTGGCGCTCTGTGAGGAACTGGGGTGTCAGTGCGGTACAGGGATCGAACGCGGACTGCGCGTTCGGCCCTGACGATATGCTCGGGCCGCTGGTCGCGGTGTGCGACGAGGTCGCCGGTACGTTCGGTGTCGTATCTTCGCCGCATCCGGCGAGCAGGACGAGTCCTATCGTTCCGGTGACGAAACCTGTTGTCCGAAAGCCTGTGCCCGCCTTCATACGCCGAGCTCCCGCATCGCCGCCGCGAATTCCGTATCTGTACGAACGTAGCCATCGCGAATGGCTTGGAACAGGGAGCGGATTTCCTGCGCGACGGAGATGTACTCCGTCAGCGTGTCGAATGCGTTGTTCGGACCGCCGAAGGCTTTCTCCCGGAACAGACGCACAAGTTCGACTGCGGAGGTCAACTTCGGATTGTCCTCGCCCAGACCCCAGTCCTGCCGCTCACCCAGTTCACGCGCGTCGGTCTGCGCCGCTACCAGCGCGTCGATCAGCTCCCCGCACGCCTGGTCGATCTCCACGAACCCTTGCGGGTCCATCCGCACCCGCAAGGCCCCGGTTTTCGCAGCCTCGATGTACCCGGGAAACGGGCTGTCCGCCATCGCCGCCCCTTCCGTCAGTGCCGTCTGACCTTATAGACGCGCCCCGTCTCGCTCCGGTTCCATCGAAACACAACGGGTTCCACGGGGAATCTCGTCGCGCCGGTCGTCTTCGCCGGTGTGACGGTCCAGAGCTGGGATGATGTGCCGAGTCCCGGCGGTCAGTGGGCTGTCAAGGCGGCTGACGAACGGTCAGCGCGGATCCGTAGCGCCGACCAGCGCGGGGTAGTCCTGCAAATCGATGTCGTTGGCCGCGCTGTCGCCGTATTTCGTCATCAGCGCGAACATCCGGGATTCGAGGAACCAGTTGCGCATCCTGATGCCGCGCGCGGTCTTCGGCGCCAGGAAGCGGCCGGCGTTGCTGTTGCCCGCGATCTTCGAGTAGCGCTTCATCATCGCGTCGTAGCGGGCGAAGGCGACGGTGTGATCCCCGTCGGCCGAGGCCAGTTCGCCCGCGATGACGTACGCGCCGACCACGGCGAGCCCGGTGCCGAAGCCACCCAGCGTGTTCCCGTACCCGGAGTCACCCACCAGCGCGACTCGTCCCTTGGTGTAACCGTCCGGCATCGTGACCTGACTGATCGAGTCCAGGTAGAAATCATCGAATTCGCCGAGTTCGGCGAGCATTCGCGGCACCTCCCACCCGACGCCGGCAAAGGTCTCGGCGACGATGCGCCGCTGTGCCGGGCTGTCGTCGCGGGCGTAGTCCAGCTCGGGGGCGGCGAACATGTACATCTGCTGCGCCTTCGGGCCGCCGCTGATCGCGAGTCGTCCCGGCGCGTTGTGACCGTGCGCGACCACCCGTTCGCGCGGCCCGGCGGTCGAGCCGTTCCACGGGCTGGCGCCCGCGACGGCGTAGTAGTAACCCAGATGTTTCACGAAGTCACGCTCGGGACCGAAGGCCAGCCTGCGGACCCGGGAGTGGATGCCGTCGGCGCCGAAGACGAGATCGAAGGTGCGGGCGGGCGCGTGCTCGAACTCGACGTGCACGCCGGCAGCGGTGTCCGTGAGCGCGGTGATCGAATCGCCGAACAGGTATTCGCAGTGGTCGGCGGTGCGCCGGTAGATGATCTCGGACAAGTCGCCGCGCAGGATCTCGACGTCGCCACCGGTGAATTCCCCCGACATCACCGCCAGTCGTGCGCCCCGCTCGTCCACGAAGACGGTGTCGGTGGTGCCGGTCCTGTGCTGCTCGATGTCATCGAGGATGTTCATCCGCTCCAGCACGGTGCGGTGGGTGCGGCCCTTGAAGTCGACCGCCTGACCGCCGGCGCGCAGTGCCGGAGCGCGCTCCACGACGGTGACCGCGAATCCGTAACGGTGCAGCCAGTAAGCCAGCGCGGGACCGGCGATGCTCGCGCCGGAGATGAGAACGGTGGTGTTGCGCACGGAAATCTCCTCGACATTGATCTGCGTCCGAAGGAAACTGTATCCATCGGACGCAGATCAGCGTATGGTAGACACAGTTTCACGTCAAGACGTTCTCCGGAAGGATGCGGGCATGCCGACACCGACCGCACTCGAGTTGCTCTGGGGCACCGGTCAGCGCCCGAAACGGGGTCCGAAACCAGCGCTGTCACTCGAGCGGATCGTGGGTGAGGCCATCGCCCTCGCCGACGCCGAAGGGCTGGCGCACCTGTCCATGCAGCGGGTGGCCGAGCGGCTGGGTTTCACGAAGATGTCGCTGTACCGCTACGTGCCGGGCAAGGCCGAGCTCGTCGCGCTGATGCTGGACACGGCGCTGGGCGCGCCGCCGGAACTGCGCGCCGGTCAGGAGCGCTCGGAGGACGGCTGGCGCGAGCTGCTGGGCGTGTGGTGCGAGACGATCTACGAACGCTTCTGCGCCCATCCCTGGTCGCTGGAGGTGTCGGTGGGCAGGCGGCCGGTCGGCCCGAACGAACTGGCCTGGATGGAAGCCGCGCTCGGCGCGCTGGCCGGGACCGGGCTCACCACCGCCGAACGCCTGGACACCATCGTCCTGCTGACCGGCCACGCCCGTAGCCTGGCGCAGCAGGTGCGGATGGTGGCCGCCGACGAGTTCGAGCGACAGGTCGCGGGGCAGTTCGCCGAAATGGTGGCCGCCGCGGCCGATCGATACCCGGCTTCGGCGGCGGCCTTCGCGGAGGAAGGCGCGGTCGAGGGAGGGGTGGGTGCGCTGGAATTCGGTATCGAGCGCATTCTCGACGGACTGGCCGTGCTCATCGCGCGCCGCGGGTGACCGGCTCGGCCTACGCTCGGACCATGACCGACGAACCCGACCTGAAACAGGATTCGATCACCACCGTGCGGGAGTTCTTCGCCGCGCTCGGGATGGGCGCCTCCGAGGAGGCGATCGACCTGCTGCACCCGGACATCGTCTGGAAGAACACTTCACTGCCCGATGTTCGCGGCATCCGGCGGGTCGGCGGCGTGCTGCGCGGGCTGCGTCGTGACTGGCTCGGCTTCGGAGTGGATCTGCACCATATCGCCGCCGACGGCGACGTCGTGCTGACCGATCGCACCGACTACCTGCGCTTCGGGCCGGTGCGCGTCGGGTTCTGGGTGACGGGCACGTTCGAGCTGCGCGACGGCCGAATCATCCTGTGGCACGACCATTTCAGCTGGGAGAACTTCTTGCGCGGCACGGCCGCCGGCCTGTGGCGCGCGGCGCTGACCCGGCGCTGACCCTCAGGAGTGCTTGGCCAGGTAGTCCAGATAGACCGGCCGCAACACCTCGGCGACCGCGCCGTCGCCCGCGTGCACGTAGTCGTCGAGCATGGGCAGCACGTACTTGATGTCCGCCTCGCTTTCGCCGACATTGCCCGCGGCGGCCTCCGCGGCCGGGATCGACGTGAGCAGCCGCCACAGGAACTTCACGTCACCGCGTCGCACGGCCAGCCTCATCGCCCGGTCGTGCAGTTCCTTCGACGACAGCTTCTCCAAATCCTCGTTACCGGACATACCAGCGACTCTATCCGCCGAATCGGCCGACAGCGACGGCGTGGCGAATCCCGTGGCCGCTCGCACGCCGTGCTGCGATGACTGCCATGACCCAGCAACCGCAGTCCGGCTTCCGCGTCAAGCGCGTCTACGACGAACCAGACCCCGACGACGGCACCCGGGTGCTCGTCGACCGGCTCTGGCCGCGGGGCATCACCAAAGCGCAAGCGCGGGTCGATCGCTGGCCCAAAGCGCTCACTCCGTCCACCGAGTTGCGGCGCTGGTTCCACGCCGACCGGGACGCGCGGGGCCCGGAATTCGCCCGGCGCTACCGCGCCGAACTGGCTGTTCCGGAGGTTCAACAAGATTTGCGGGATTTGCGCGCTCTGGCCGCCGAAGGTCCGGTCACATTGCTCACGGCCGTACAGGATCCGGCACACAGCCATGTTCCGGTGTTGCTCGAGCTGCTCCGCTGAGCGTTCGTGACGTGCGGGTTTACCACAAATTCACGGACACGCCTCGCCGTCCCCGAGCGCGGAACCGGGAACCGGAGGTAGCGTCGGGTGTGCGGGCCGCGGCGGTGTGGCTCGTACGGGAGGTCCTGACCGTGACTGAGCTACTCAGTACGAGGGGGCCGGCACCCGGCCCTCGTGGCGCCTGACGGCAACGTCGGGTCCATCAGGACGGACCGGTCCAGCGAGATCGTTCGTGCGACTGCCGCGCGAACACAGAGGAGCCCACCGTGACTGCTGCACGCTCCGTTTCCGCTCCCTCGGCGAACTCCAGCTCCGCGAAAGGCGGAGCCGCCGCGAAGGGGGCCCGCCCCTCGCAATCAGCCGGCAAAACCTTCGTCATCGACACGTCCGTCCTGCTGTCGGATCCCTGGTCCTTCACGCGGTTCGGCGAACACGACGTGGTGTTACCCCTGGTGGTCATCAGTGAACTCGAAGCCAAACGGCACCATCACGAGCTGGGCTGGTTCGCGCGCGAAGCCCTGCGTAACCTGGACGATCTGCGCCTGCAGTACGGCAGGCTGGATCAGCAGGTGCCGATCGGCACCGAGGGCGGAACGTTGCAGGTGGAATTGAACCACACCGATCCCGCGGTCCTTCCGGTCGGCTTCCGCACCGACACCAACGACTCCCGGATCCTGGCCTGTGCGCTCAACCTCGCGGCCGAGGGCCGCGAAGTGGTGTTGGTGTCCAAGGACATTCCGCTGCGGGTCAAGGCGAGCGCGGTGGGCTTGCACGCCGACGAGTACCACGCCCAGGACGTGGTCACCTCGGGCTGGTCCGGCATGGTGGAACTCGATGTCAGCACGGCGCGCATCGATCAGCTCTACGCCGAGTCGGTGATCGATCTCGACGAAGCACGAGAGCTGCCCTGCCACACCGGCATTCGGCTGCTCGGCGTCAGTTCGAGCGCGCTGGGCCGGGTTACCCCGGACAAGCGGGTGCAACTGGTGCGCGAGCGCGAGGCGTTCGGGCTGCACGGCCGTTCCGCCGAGCAGCGCATCGCGCTCGACCTGCTGCTGGACGAGAGCGTCGGCATCGTCTCGCTGGGTGGCCGGGCGGGTACCGGCAAGTCGGCGCTCGCGTTGACCGCGGGCCTGGAGGCGGTGCTGGAACGGCGGACGCAGCGCA
Organism: Nocardia sp. NPDC019219; assembly: GCF_040632645.1. Classification (NCBI taxonomy): domain Bacteria; kingdom Bacillati; phylum Actinomycetota; class Actinomycetes; order Mycobacteriales; family Nocardiaceae; genus Nocardia; species Nocardia sp. NPDC019219. The sequence continues at coordinate 38,822 of NZ_JBEYCG010000008.1, forward strand.
AGGTGGTGGTCTTCCGTCCGCTCTACGCGGTGGGCGGCCAGGAGCTGGGCTACCTGCCCGGCACCGAGAGCGAGAAGATGGGCCCGTGGGCCCAGGCGGTCTTCGACACGCTCGACGGGCTGGCCAGCCGCGAGGTGATGGAGGAGGTGCTCAGCCGCGACATGCTCGAGGTGCTGCCGCTGACCCACATTCGCGGGCGGTCGCTGCACGACTCCTTCGTGATCGTGGACGAAGCCCAGTCGTTGGAGCGGAATGTGCTGCTCACGGTGCTCAGCCGGCTGGGAACCGGCTCGCGGGTGGTGCTCACCCACGACGTGGCTCAGCGCGACAATCTGCGCGTCGGCAGGCACGACGGTGTCGCGGCGGTGGTCGAGAAGCTCAAAGGCCACCCGCTTTTCGCGCACATCACGCTGACCCGTAGCGAGCGCTCGCCGATCGCGGCGCTGGTCACCGAGATGCTGGAGGAGTACGGCCCCAACGCCTGATCCCGCGGTGCTGTTCAACGCTGTGTTTCACGGCATGTCCGGTGGGTATCATCCGCCGCGATAGCTGTTCGGTATGACCCGGTGACCGCCCGTCGGTCACCGGGTCATCGCCTGACAATCGGCCGAGGCTACTCGTGGCGCCGTCACGGAGTCCGCGGTGTGCCGGTAGCCCACAGCGAGAGGATGGACATGCACCACTTCGCTCGACGAACGGCTGGATTCACCGCGGTGCTCGTCGCGGCAGGGCTGGTCTCGGCCGGCTGCGGCGGCGATGACAACGCCGGCGACAGCGCCAAAACCGGGATGGCCAGCATGACCGGCATGGTCACCTCGATGATCAGCCCCGGCACCGCCACCGGCAGCCCCACGCGCACCGGGGAAGAGCCGACAGGCACCACGGGCGCCACGGCCACCACGGGGGCGAGCGCGGAGGGCACCAAGATCGCCACGCCGGGCGGCGAGATCAGCGTCGACGGCGACATCTACGAGAAGTACGTGCAGCTCGGTGGCCCGACCGGCACGCTCGGCCTCCCGTTGGAAGCCGAGGAGAAGGGCCCCGACGACGGGGAATATCAGGACTTCGCGGGCGGCACGATCTACGAGGCCAAGGACGGCGACCCGCACGTCGTCTGGGGCGAGATCCGCAAGGCATGGGAAGACAACGGCGGCGCGCAGGGACAGCTCGGCTACCCGATCAGCGACGAGAAGGACATCCCCGGCGGCAAGCAGAGCGACTTCACCGGCGGCACCATCACCTGGGTGAACGGTACTATCACGGTCACGCCGAAGTAGGAGCCAGATATTCGGCGTCCGGGGTCGCGGTGTGGTCCCGGTTGCCTGTGAATCCCATCCATCCGCTCCCGCTCCGCGGGCCAAGCCGCTAGGTTATCTCGGTGCAAACTCTCCTGACCGACCGCGAACTGCTCGAATCGCTCGCGGTGGACGTAGAACTGCTGCTGCGTAAGCACGTCGATGTCGCCGACGGGTGGCAGCCCCACGACTTCGTGCCGTGGGACGACGGGCGCAACTTCGCCTTCCTCGGCGGTGACGACTGGACGCCGGAGCAGTCCGAGCTCAGCGACACCGCCAAACTGGCGTTGACCGTCTCGGTGCTGATCGCCGACAACCTGCCCTCGTATCACCGCGAGATCGGCAAATACCTGCGCACCGGCGCGTGGTGGCGCTGGGTGGGCCGCTGGACGGCCGAGGAGAACCGCCACGAGATCACCATCCGCAACTACCTCATGGTCACCAGGGCCGTCGACCCGGTGGAGTTGGAGCGGTTGCGCATGGAGCACATGACCAAGGGCTTCCGTCGCCCGGCGATGCACCTGCTCGACGTGCTGGCCAACTGCGCGTTCGAGGAGGCCGCCAGCGCCGTTCGGCATCGCAACACCGCCGCGCTCGGTGAGAATCCCCTGGTCACCGCCATCGCCGAGCGGATCGCGCTGGATGACGAACTGCAGTCGGTGTTCTTCGCCGACCTGATCGCCGCCGCGCTCGATCTGGCGCCCGACCAGGCCGTGCGGGCCATCGCCGACCGGGTCGCCGGCTTCGAGGTCCCCACGGTGACGCTCTCGGACGGCCGCAGCAGCGACGCGGTGCTCGCCGAGGCGGGCATCTACGACCGCGCCAAGGAGGGGGAGCTGGTCTTCGCCCCCTTGCTGCGGCGGTGGAACATCTTCACTCGGACCGATTTCGGTCCGGACGGGGAGCTGGCGCGCGAGGAGCTCGCGCACTTGCGCGACTGACCTGCCGTCCTCGGGTCCGTCGCGACGGACGCGTCCCGCGAACGCCACCTCGGTAGCCGCACGGTTACCCAGGTGGCGTTCGTTTCGGCACGGCTTGCCGGTGGCCGATGACGCTGTGGTGACGGTCGGGCCTGTGGCGGACGAGGGCGGTCTCGTCAGTCCTGGTCCGCCACCTTCGCCATGGCCAGGACGTCGAGGCGGCGGTCGAGTTCCTCCTCGGTCAGCTTCTCGCCCAGCAGACCGCGGTCGATGACGGTCTGCCGGATGGTCTTCTTCTCCTTCAGCGCTTCCTTCGCCACCGCGGCCGCCTCCTCGTAGCCGATCGCCGAGTTCAGCGGCGTCACGATCGACGGCGAGGACTCGGCGAGCGTGCGCAAATGCTCGACATTGGCGACCAGGCCGCGCACGCACTTGTCGGCGAACAGGCGGGAGACGTTGGCCAGCAGGCGAATCGACTCCAGCAAGTTGCGCGCCATCACCGGGATGTACACGTTCAGTTCGAAGGCGCCGTTCGCGCCCGCGAAGGCGACCGCGGCGTCGTTGCCGATCACCTGCGCGCCGACCTGGGTCACCGCCTCGGGGAGCACCGGGTTCACCTTGCCGGGCATGATCGAGCTGCCCGGCTGCAGATCCGGCAGCTGGATCTCGGCCAGGCCGGTGAGCGGACCCGAGCCCATCCAGCGGATGTCGTTGGCGATCTTGGTCAGGCTCACCGCGATGGTGCGCAGCGCGCCGGACGCCTCGACCAGGCCGTCGCGCGCGGCCTGTGCCTCGAAGTGATCCTCGGCCTCGCGCAGCGCGTCGATGTCGGTGGCCCGCACGAGCTCCGCGACGACCTTCGCGCCGAAGCCCTCCGGTGCGTTCAGGCCGGTGCCGACCGCCGTTCCGCCGATCGGCAGTTCGCCCAGCCGCGGCAGCGTCGCCATGATGCGGTCGATACCGGCGGCGACCTGACGGGTGTAGCCGCCGAATTCCTGGCCCAGCGTCACCGGGACCGCGTCCATCAGGTGGGTGCGGCCGGACTTCACCACGGTCCGCCATTCCACCGACTTGTCCAGCAGCGCCAGCCGCAGATGCTCCAGCGCGGGAACGAGATCGGTGATGACCGCTTCGGTGGCGGCGAGATGCGTTGCGGTGGGGAAGGTGTCGTTGGACGACTGGGACATGTTCACGTCGTCGTTCGGGTGCACGGTGACGCCGTTGGCCTTGGCCAGCGAGGCGATCACCTCGTTGGCGTTCATGTTCGAGCTGGTGCCGGAACCGGTTTGGAAGACGTCGATCGGGAACTGGTCGTCATGCCTGCCGTCGGCGATCTCGTTCGCCGCGGCGATGATGGCATCGGCCTTCGCGGGATCGAGCAGACCCAGGTCGCGGTTCACCGTGGCGCACGCGGCCTTCAGCAGGCCGAGCGCGCGAATCTGCGCCCGCTCCAAGCCGCGTCCGCTGATCGGGAAGTTCTCCACGGCCCGCTGGGTCTGCGCCCGCCACAAAGCGTCCACCGGAACCCGGACCTCGCCCATGGTGTCGTGCTCGATGCGGTACTGCGTCTCCTCGCTCATGATCCCGACCCTATGCCGCACCCGCCTCCCATGGGGCAGCCACGCCTGAGGTCATTCGCACACCTCGGCAGGCCCCGCCGGGGAATACGCACCGTTCGCTCGATGTCGCCGCCATACGGCCCGGAGCCGCGCCGGCCTACCAACCCCGTACGGGGTACATGCGAGAAGCAGACAACCGGTCCGCAAGAGCGGCACACGGCGAGGAGAAGCTCGAAGCGGGTGACGGCCGAGCATGAAGCGCACCGCCGCGCCCCGAGTCCGCACTGGCTGCGGAAAGCCGCACCTTCCGGCCGACGGTGCACAACGGCGCGCTCAGCACGCCGTCGGTGGACGTCGACCGGCGCAGTCGAAGCGGCTCTGCTTACGCGATGTGTCCACGTCGGAGACATGGCTGCTTTGTCAGCCGCGCGGCACGCGATCTCTGAATCGGGCACTGTGGACAAGCCGTTTCCCGTGCGCGGCGGTCCTGGCTCCCGGATCGTCGAGCCCGGGCCGCGCACCCCGCGCGCCAGCGGGTGAACGGTCCCTGCCCCGCTATCCGATCGCCCATCAGTAGAAACCGACCGAGGCATGACGAACGGTGCACTTCGGGGCGCGGTCACCACACTGCGGAACCACTGACCCCAGCTCCCGATTTCGAGCGAAGCGAGACCGAGCATCCGCCGTTCGCGGCCCGGCTCGCGTTTGCGTGGCCGTCGCGTCCGCGACGAAGGAGCAAGCGGCGGTCGCGCAAACGCGAGCCAAAAGGGGGCCGCGAACACCCAGCGCCGCAGGCGCTGGAAAAACCAACACAGCCCGGCTCGCGTTTGCGTGGCCGCCGCGTCCGCGACGAAGTCGCCAGCGGTGGTTGCGCAGACGCGAGCCAAAAGGGGGCCGCGAACACGCCGCGACGAAGTCGCGGCCAAATGTCACGGCAGCGGCGGGACCGCGTGTTCGTCGCCGATGAAATCGACCGAGGAGTATTCGCGCAGCTTGGTCAGGCGGTGGTAGGCGTCGATCATGCGGACCGTGCCGGACTTCGAGCGCATGACGATCGACTGCGTGGACGCGCCGCCGCCGTAGTAGCGCACGCCGCGCAGCAGGTCGCCGTCGGTGACGCCGGTGGCGCAGAAGAAGACGTTCTCGCCGGAGACGAGGTCTTCGGTGGTCAGCACGCGGTCCAGGTCGTGGCCCGCGTCGATGGCCTTCTGCCGTTCTTCGTCGTCCTTCGGCGCGAGCATGCCCTGGAGCTCACCGCCCATACAGCGCATCGCGGCGGCGGCGATGATGCCCTCGGGGGTGCCGCCGATGCCGACCAGAATGTCGGTGCCGGAGTCGGGGCGGGCCGCGGCGATCGCGCCCGCGACGTCGCCGTCGGAGATCAGGCGGATGCGGGCGCCCGCGTCGCGCACCTGCTGGATCAGCTCGGCGTGCCGGGGCCGGTCCAGGATGCAGACGGTCAGGTCGGACTTCGCGGAGTTCTTCGCCTTGGCGACCCGGCTGATGTTCTCGCCGATCGGGGCCGAGATATCGATCACGTCGGCGGCGTCGGGGCCGACGGCGATCTTGTGCATGTAGAAGACCGCGGAGGGGTCGAACATGGCGCCGCGCTCGGCGACCGCGAGCACCGAGATCGCGCCGGGCACGCCCTTGGACATCAGCGTGGTGCCGTCGATCGGGTCCACCGCGAAGTCCACTTCGGGGCCGGTTCCGTCGCCGACGGCCTCGCCGTTGTACAGCATGGGCGCTTCGTCCTTCTCGCCCTCGCCGATGACGACGATGCCGCGCATGGACACCGAGCTGACCAGCTGCCGCATGGCGTCGACGGCGGCGCCGTCGCCCCCCTCCTTGTCGCCGCGTCCGACCCACCGGCCCGCGGCCATCGCCCCGGCCTCGGTCACGCGGACCAGCTCGAGTGCGAGGTTGCGGTCGGGCGCCTCGCGGCGGCTAGGTGTGGGAGAAGTTGCCGTCATTGCGGGGTGCCTCCTGTGCGTCGGTACGTACCGGTCAATTGTCTCATTCGATGTGGCACGGGCGTACACCCCTGCTCGAGGTGTCGGGGTGCGCGGGGCGGCGTCGCCGCGCGAGTGGATACTGGGAGCGTGTCGTACCAAAAGCCGCGCATCCTGAACGACTACCGGGATCTGTTCTGGTCGCTGATCCCGTTGGTCCTGATCGCGCTGGTGTTCGCGGGGCTGGCCAGCCAGTGCAGTTTCGCCGCGAACGGTCCGACGCAGGGTCAGATCCCGCACTTCGACGCGCGGGCGGCGCTCACCGCCGACGCGCGTTCCCTGCCGTTCCCGATCCGCAACCCGGACCTGCCCGCGGACTGGACGCCGAATTCGGGTAGTCGCGAGTCCATCGGCGGCAACGGCGGCGGACCGGTCAGCACGGTCGGCTACATCACGCCGCAAGGCACCTACATGCGTTTCAGCCAGAGCAACGCGACCGAGGAGGCGCTGGCCCGCTTCGTGCTCGGGTCCCGGTACGCCAGCGGCACCGAGCAGGTCGGCGCGCAGAAGTGGGTCGTCTACGCCGAGCATGGCTCGGAGACCGCGTGGATCACCGACCTCGGCCAGTCCCGTGTGCTGATCACCGGCGCGGGCAACCAAGCGGCGTTCACCACGCTCGCGCAGGCGATCGCCGCCGCCCAACCACTGAAGCCCTGAAACACGCTTGCCTTCGGCCGCGCGCTGCCGTTAGGTTGGCCGCGGTACGAGACACGTGCCGAACCGGATCTCGGAGGTCGATGAATATGGCTGTCACCAGCTGTATTCCGCATGTCCTTCGCCGGTTCGCGCGCCACTGATTTCTTCCCGCAGACGCGTCGGCGCGAACCGGTCTTTTCCTCGATGACCAGGAGTGTCACGTGTCTGTTTCTCTTTCCGCCGATCTGCTCTCCGACCGCCTGATCCTGCGGTCGTGGACCGCCACAGCGGCCGCCGCCGTGCTCGGCGACGAGCGTCATGCCGCGTGGGCGGCGGATTTCCCCGCCGCGGGCGATCGCGTCATCGCCGGTCTGCTCACCGCCCATCCGGACTGGTTCGGGCCGTTCGGGCACCGGCTCGTCGTGGAGCGAGCCAGTGGGCTCGTCGTCGGATCGATCGGGCTGTTCTGGCCGCCCGCCGACGGTGAGCTGGAGATCGGCTACGGCATCGTCGCCTCGCGTCGCGGCCGCGGCTACGCCACCGAGGCCACCGTCGCGTTGACGGCGCACGCGCGCACCGCGCCCGGCGTCCACGCGGTGCGCGCCGACGTGGAACTGTCCAATCCGTCGTCGGTACGCGTGCTGGAGAAAGCCGGGTTCGAGCAGGTGAGCGACGTGGACGGCGTCGCGCGGTTCCGCATCACACTGCGCTGACGGTGACCATGGGGACTGTCGTCAGCGATGGCTGACCACGTTGACGACGGTCCCGCTCGGGTCGCGCACGAAGAAGCGGCGCACACCCCAGGGCTCGTCGCGCAAGGGGTAGACGACCTCGGCTCCGGCGGCGGTCACCGCCGCGTGCACGGCGTCGACGTCGTCCACCTCCACACTCATGTCCGGCTGGAGTTGTTCGGCGTCGGGACCGACGAGCAGGACCTGGGCGGTCGGGTTGGACGGGGAGGCCATCGCCACGACCCAGCCCAGGTCCATCGCCTCCTGGAAGCCGAGCAGCCGGTAGAACGCACGGCTCGCGGCCAGGTCGGTGGTGCGGATGTCGGGCGTGGCCCGGCGGATCGTCATTCCTGCCGCTCCAGGTCGGTGCGGTGCAGCGCGTCCTCGACGCGCTTGCGGGCGCCCGCCAGGTGCTCTTCGCAGCGAGTGGCCAGCGCCTCGCCGCGCTCCCACAGAGCCAGCGATTCGTCCAGGTCGAGGCCGCCTTGCTCGAGGATCTTGACCACGTTGACCAGTTCGTCGCGCGCGCGTTCGTAGCCGAAACCGGCGATCTCGGCCGCGTCGTCGGCCGGATCGGCTCCTGTCCCGTTCTTGTCCGTGGACTTGCCGGATTCGGCCAAGATCAGTTCCTCCCTGTGTCGGTGTGCCGCGCGCCGAGCGCCTGGGTGCCGAGCGCGGCGGCGGTGACGGCCCCGTCGGCGACCCGGATGCGCAACTGGCTGCCCGCGGGGGCGTCCTCGATCGAGCGCACCACCTGCCGTTCCCGGCCGGTGACGCGCTGTACGACAGCGTAGCCACGGGCCAGCGTGGCGGCGGGGCCCACGGCGGTGAGTTTCTCGCGCAGGTGCCGGGTGGCCGTCGCCTCGGTGCGGATCAGCTGCTCGGTGGAGCGGTGTGCGGCCGTGCGCAGGCGTTCGATCTCTTCTTGACGGCGATCGATCTCGCGCAGAGGGTCGGCCAGGACGGGCCGCGACCGCAGCTGGGCGAGCGCCTTGGTCTCCCGGTCAACCCAGCCGCGCAGCGCGGCGGCGGTGCGTTCGCGCAGTTCGCGGATGCAGGCCAATTCGGCGGCGGCGTCCGGGACGATCCGCTTGGCGGCGTCGGTGGGGGTGGCCGCGCGCAGATCGGCGACGAAGTCGCTGAGCGGGTTGTCCGGCTCGTGGCCGATCGCGCTGACGATCGGCGTGGTGGCGGCCACGATGGCACGGCACAGTGCCTCGTCGGAGAACGGCAGCAGGTCTTCCACGCTGCCGCCGCCGCGCGCCAGCACGATGACCTCGACGGCCGGATGCCGATCGAGCTCGGCGAGCGCCGTGAGCATCTGCGCCACCGCGGTGGGTCCTTGCACGGCTGTGTTGCGAATTTCGAAACGCACAGCGGGCCAACGGTTCCGGGCGACGCTGAGCACGTCGCGCTCCGCGGCGCTCGCGCGTCCGGTGATCAGGCCGATGGTGCCGGGCAGGAACGGGATCGGGCGCTTGAGCCGGGGATCGAACAGGCCCTCGGCGGCCAGCAGCGATTTCAGCCGTTCGATGCGGGCCAGCAGCTCACCGATGCCGACGGGCCGGATCTCCAAGACGCGCAACGAGATCGTGCCGCGTCCGGTGAAGAACGAGAGCTTGCCGTAGACGACCACCCGGCTGCCCTCTTGCAGGGGAACGGGGGAATTGCGGATGAGATCCGGGTCGCAGGTCACCGACAGCGACATGTCGGCGGACGGGTCGCGCAGCACCAGGAACGCGGTGCGGGTGCCCGGACGGAGATTGATCTGGGTGATCTGGCCCTCCACCCAGATGCTGCCGAGCCGGTCGATCCACTGGGCGACCTTCATGGACACCGAGCGCACCGGCCAGGGGTGCTCGGCGGAGTTGGCCGGTGCGGCGGGTTGGCCGGAGGTCTCCCGGCCAGCCGCCGACGAGGGGGTCCGGGGTTCGGTCACTGGGCCTGCACAGTGGCGATCCGGTTCGTGAGCATGGTCACGAACGGCGCCCTGGCGCGGGTGTGCTGCTCGTACTCCAGCAGCGCGGTGAGGTCTTCGATCGTCAGCAGGCGCAGCCGGGCGCGCAGCTGGGCCAGGGTCATGTTGGCGTAGTCGTAGCGGACGGCGACCTCCGGCTCGGCGATGGCGGGCGCGTCGGCGACGGGGTCGGTGTCCGGGTCGGCCGGTTCCGGATCGGCCGGTTCCGGATCTTCGGCCGGCGGCTCGGCGATCGTCGTCACCGACGCGACATGACCGTTGGTCGCACCGGTGCGGGTGTCGTCGGTGAACGATTCCGGCGCGCGGAACGGTTCGGGATCGTCGGCGCTGTAGAGATCGAATCGACTGGCGCGGAGCGTGGTGGGGCTCGGGTCGTCGGCGATGTCCTCGTCGAACGTGGCCCATTCCGGCTGTTCGACCGGGCGGTGGGACAAACGGTCGAAAACCGCGTCGCCCTTCAGGGCCAGACTCGTCACGAACTGCTGGACGTGCATCGTCGTCTGCAGCACCTGACTGATGGCCGTGATCGGGAAACTCATTGCCGCCGTGGGTAGGCGGCGGGATTCCTCGAGGGCGTATACGGCGGCTCCGGCGGCGACCCGGGCCAGAAAGGGTGGTCGAAACATGGTCCTAGCCTGCCCGAAATGGTGTGTTATGCAAAGGAGGGGTGCGCGCGGTTCGGATATTCGCCGGTTCCGGCGCGCGGCCGATCGGCGGGAATTGCGCGGCAGGCGTGCTCATAATGCGGAGAATAAACCCAGGTCCCGGCGGGAGTGTCCGAGACATTCGCCGCGGCCGGTCGGCCACCCGGCCGGGCCGGGCTTTCCACCGCAGTTCGCGGCCGTACGCGGCGGCTCGCGCGGCGATGTGACGGGCAACTCCCGGACGTGGCGTGATCGCGGTCCGCACGTATCCTGTGGGCATGTCTTCGGCCATTCCCTTGAACGTCGGAATCGCCCGCTCGGCAGGCGCCGGAAACGCCGTCGCCGAGGGCGGAAAACGCGTGCTGCTCGCGGAGCCGCGCGGATACTGCGCCGGCGTCGACCGTGCGGTCGAAACCGTCGAGAAGGCGCTGGAGAAGCACGGGGCGCCCATCTACGTGCGCAAGGAGATCGTGCACAACCGGCACGTCGTGGAGACGCTGCGCGATCGTGGCGTGGTCTTCGTCGACGAGACCGACCAGGTCCCCGAGGGTGCGGTCGTGGTGTTCTCCGCGCACGGTGTGGCGCCCACGGTGCACGCGACGGCCGCCGCGCGCAATCTGCACACCATCGACGCCACCTGCCCGCTGGTGACCAAGGTGCACCAGGAGGCGAAGCGGTTCGCCCGCGACGACTACGACATCCTGCTGATCGGTCACGAGGGCCACGAAGAGGTCGAAGGCACCGCCGGTGAGGCGCCCGACCATGTCCAGCTGGTCGACGGGCCCGACGCGGTGGACAAGGTCAGCGTGCGCGACGAGTCGAAGGTGATCTGGCTGTCGCAGACCACGCTGAGCGTGGACGAGACGATGGAGACGGTGCAGCGGCTGCGCGAGCGCTTTCCCGCCCTGCAGGACCCGCCGAGCGACGACATCTGCTACGCCACGCAGAACCGCCAGGTGGCCGTCAAGGCGATGGCGCCGGAATGCGACCTGGTGATCGTGGTCGGCTCGCGCAACTCGTCGAACTCGGTGCGCCTGGTGGAAGTGGCGCTCGGCGCCGGCGCCAAGGCCGCCTACCTGGTGGACTTCGCCCGCGAGGTCGACCCGGCCTGGCTCGATGGCGTCCGCACGATCGGCATCACCTCCGGCGCCTCGGTGCCCGAGATCCTGGTTCGCGGCGTGCTGGACATGCTGGCCGAGCACGGCTACGGCGACGTCCAGCCGGTCACCACGGCCAACGAGACCCTCGTCTTCGCCCTTCCCCGCGAGTTGCGCGACGCCCGTCGCTGACGCCGGGCCGCGCCGGTGGCGCGGGCTCCGGTTACCGGTCGTCCGCCCGAGGATCCGGCGTCACACTGCTGAACGGGCCATGGCCGTAACGGGTCGGTCGTCCAGATGCTGCGAAGAGGTGCGCTGGGGCTTCGCTGCACCGGTCACTTCGTCGTCGGCTGTCGCCGGTCCGCGTGGACTGCGGTGCAGATCCGGCGGGGTCGCTCGGATCCGTATCCGGGAGAGCGGAACGTGTTCACCCGTCTCCGGGCGATCCGGCAGCGCGGTGCCGGAGAAGTCCAGGGACGCCGAAGGCGGGCGACCGGCCGCCGTGACCCGGTGGTCCTCTCCGCCGTGGGGCGACTCGCGCGATGTCGCGAACTCCGCCGCGTGGTGATCAGCACGGTTCTCGCCGATCAGGCGGCACGGTGTCGGCATGCTGCGCTCGGACCGGCGGCGCCGGGCAGACTTCGCGGACCGGTGAACGCGCTTACGAGTTCTCCGGCCTGCGCCGTTCCGGACGGCCCGAATCGCGTTCCCGGTAACGCACATTGGGCTGGGGATGCGGCGGCATGTCGCGGCGTCGGTTCGCGCCGCGCGGTGGTTCGCCTTCGGGACGCGGCATGGCCGCCGTCGGGCGCGGGGCGCCCCGTGCGGGAGCTCGTCCTTCCCGCGGACGAGAGGGCGCGACGCGCGGCGGGGTGTCGGCGACCTGCGCGGCGGGTCGGCGAGCCGGGCGCGGAGCGGGCTCGTTCAGGTCATCCGACTCCGGTTCGTCCGGCTCGTCCTTCGGGCGGCGGGCTTTGCGGCGCGCCGAGTCGGCGGCGCCGGGGGACGAACGGCCGGGCCTGCTCTTCTTCGCCTGCGACTTGCCCCAGCTGTCGCCGCGGCGTGGCGTCCGCGGCCGGTCACTCTCCTCTTCACGGCGGTGCAGATAGATCCGGGCGCCACCGATCAGCAGGACGACGACCGTGGCGAGCACCATGGTCGGGAACCGGTTCACCAGCGGGATCGCCAGGTTGAGCAGGATGTCCTTCAGCGACGTCGTGCCGCGGCCGGTGAGCTGCTGATAGGCCAGCGGCACGGCGACGAAGAGCAGCAGTGGCGGCAGCACCATCGTGCTGAACAAGCCGCGGTAGCGGACGGCGGAGACGGCCGCCACACAGCCGAGGACGTACAGGGCGGCGAACGTGCCGGTCAGCTCGGCACCGCCGCCGACGGCGTCGATCAAGAATCCCAGGAACGTGCAGGCAACCGCGATCGAGATCGCCGCGCCGACCGGGATCCCCGGCACCGACGGCAGGATCGAGCGTTGCGGCGCGGGCACCCGGGATCGCACACGTTCGGAAGCAGCCACGACATGCACACTAGTTGCCGCCGTTCGCGGCGGCGTGGCGGCACGGCCATAGTCCTGGTTACTCGCCCGCGTCGGCGAAGCCCACCGCGCGCGGCCGGGAATCCACCCGCCCGATCTCGGGCACTTCCTGCTCGGCTATCTCCAGATCGTGCAATTTGCGCGCGGTGACCAGTACCCGCGACTCCACCGAGGCCACGGTGTAGTTGAAAGCCTCCACGGCCCTGCCGAGTTGCACGCCCAATCGGTCCAGGTGCTTGCCCGTCGTCCCGAGCCGCTGATACAGCTCACGGCCCAGCCGCTGCACGGTGGCCATGTCCCTGGACAGCGCCTCCTGCCGCCACCCGAAGGCGATGGTGCGCAGCAACGCGACGAGGGTGGTCGGAGTAGCGAGGATCACGTTGCGGCCGAACGCGTACTCCAGCAGCTCCGAATCGGTGGTCACGGCGGCGTCCAGGAACGGGTCGCCGGGCACGAACAGCACCACGAACTCCGGTGCGGGATCGAAGGCGGCCCAGTACGCCTTGTCGGCCAGCTGGTCGACATGCGCGCGCAGATGTTTGGCGTGCCGGGCGAGCAGCTCGGCGCGCACGTCGGGGTCGTCGGTGTCGCAGGCGTCCAGGTAGGCGGCGAACGGGACCTTCACGTCCACCACGATGTGCCGTCCGCCCGCCAGTCGCACCACCAGATCCGGCCGGACCGTGCGATCGTCCGCGCCGCGGCCGGTGCGGCTGACCTGGGTCTGGAAATCGCAGTGCCTGGTCATCCCGGCCAGCTCGACCACCCGCTCCAGCTGGATCTCACCCCACCGGCCCCGTACCTGCGGCGCGCGCAGCGCCGCGACCAGCCGGCCGGTCTGCCCGGTGAGCTGGTGGGAGGCGCGCTGCATGCTCGCGACCTGTTCGCGCAGGCCGGAATACGCGGTGAGCCGCTGCCGCTCCACCTGCTGGATCTGCTCGTTCAGCGCGCCGACGGCCGCGCGCAGCGGTTCCACCATCGCGCCGACGGCGTGCGAATGCCTGCGCGCGGCATCCTCGTTCGCCGCGGTGAGCGACTGCCGCAGCAGCCGTTCGTTGTCCGCGGCCGCCGCCAGCCGCGCCTCCGCCGCCGCGGCGCGCTGCCCGGCCCGCGCCGCGTGGCTCAGCCAGCCGAGGCCGGAACCGGCGGCGAACACCAGCAGCAGTGCGGCGAGCATCGGTGCGGTCATAGCGCAGATAGTGCCGTACGTCACCGACAAGAACGAGCACCGAGCAACTGTCCGGCATCACGTCGTCCACCGTCCCTTCCAGCGGATCTCCGTCTGTTCCACATACCTGTCCGGCTGCCGGCATCCGGGCCTTCCCAGGTCGGGACGTGGGTAGAGGTCAAGGGTTGTGCGAGGTTTCGGCTGGTTCGGCCCGGCGCCCCGAACACGTGCGCCCGCTCGGACGGACACGCCGCGCCGGGCTGGGCGAAACCCGACACAGCGGGCGGGGCGATTGAAGTCTGTCGGTGGGTTGCCCTACGGTTTCGCGGCATGCGGATGCTGCACACCTCGGACTGGCACATCGGGCGCACGTTCCACGGGGTCGATCTGCTTGCCGACCAGGCTCGTTCACTGACCGCGATCGCGGAGCTGGCGGCCGAGGAGTCGGTCGACGTGGTGGTGCTACCCGGTGACGTGTACGACCGGTCCATTCCCAGCGCCGACGCGATCGCGGTGTGCAACCGGGGATTCGAGGCGATCCGCGCCGCGGGCGCCCAGATCGTCGCCACCTCCGGCAATCACGATTCGCCCGCCCGTCTGGGCGCGGGCGCGAGTTTCGCCGCCGCGGGCGGGCTGCACCTGCGCACCACCGTGGCCGAGGCCGATCGCCCCGTCCTCCTGGCGGACGCGCACGGTCTGGTGGCGTTCTACGGCATCCCGTACCTGGAACCGGAGATCACCCGCGCCGAACTCGAAGTGCCGCAGGCGCGCTCGCATGCCGAGATCCTGGACGCGGCCATGGCTCGGGTGCGTGCCGACATCGCGCGGCGTCCGGGGGTGCGGACGGTGGTGCTGGCGCACGCCTTCGTGGTCGGCGGGGAGGCCACCGGATCGGAGCGCTCCATTTCGGTCGGCGGTGTGGAGACGGTCCCGCTGGCCGCCTTCGACGGCATCGACTACGTGGCGCTCGGCCACTTGCATTCGCCGCAGACCCTCGCCGAGCAGGTCCGCTACTCCGGCTCGCCGCTGCCGTATTCGTTCGGCGAGAACGCGCATCGGAAAGCGGTGTGGATCGTCGACTTGGACGCGTCCGGCTTGCAGGCGGTGCGTCGCCGGGACCTGCCGACGGTCCGGGGCTTGAGCAAACTGACCGGCACCCTGGACGAACTGTTGAACGGCGCGGAGTACGGCGCGGCCGAACAGCACTACGTGTCCGCCGTGCTCACCGACGTCGCCCGCCCGGTCGACGCCATGCGCAAACTGCGCGAGCGGTTCCCCTACGCCGTCCACGTCGAATGGGCGCGGCCCGAGGGGAGCCCGGAACTGCGCTACCGTGAGCGAGTGCACGGCCGCCGCGACATCGAAGTAGCCCGCAGTTTCCTCAGCGACGTCCGTGGCGCACCCAGCTCGAGCGAGATGACCTGGCTGGAGCGGGCGCTCTCGGCCGCCGTCGCCGAGCCGGAGCAGGTGTCCGCCGTGGCCGCCGCCGAGGAACTGACCGCATGAGCGTCCCGCCGAAGCCGGGCGTAGGCGCGGCGGCATGAGGCTGCACAAGCTGGAGATGACCGCTTTCGGCCCGTACGCGGAGCCCACGGTCGTCGACTTCGACGCGCTCGGCGCCGACGGGTTGTTCCTGCTGCACGGCCAGACCGGGGCGGGAAAGACCACGGTGCTGGACGCCATCGCGTTCGCCCTCTACGGCCGGGTCCCCGGCGCGCGCGGGGAGAGCAAGCGACTGCACTCCGATCATGCCCCGGAGCACACGCCGCCGCAGGTGATGCTGGAGGCGACCCTCGGCGGGCGGCGGCTGCGGCTGACCCGCAGCCCCGAGTTCCAGCGTCCCAAGCGCGACGGCACGGGCATGCGCACCATCAACCCGAAGGCGACGCTGACCTGGCTGGACGGCCGTGGGGAAAACCTGTCCCGGATACCGGATATCGGGGAGGAGGTGTTGCGCCTGCTGGGCATGAGCGCCGATCAGTTCTTCCAGGTGGTGCTGCTGCCGCAGGGCGATTTCGCCCGCTTCCTGCGAGCCGACAACGAAGACCGCGAGAAGTTGCTCGAAAAGCTCTTCGACACCGGGCGTTTCGGCGCCGCCGAACAGTGGCTGGCCGACAAACGCCGCGCCGCCGAAGCGGATCTGGATGCTCGCACCGAGGGGATCAAGCGGCTGATCACCCAGGTGGGCATGGCGGCAGGCGTGGCGGATTCGGTCGGTACCACGGAATGCGTCGCTTGGTCCCAGGACCTGCTGGCCACCGCTCGCACGGATCTGGCCGCCGCCGGCACGGAAATGGAACGTTGCCAGCGGGAGTCGGCGCGCGTCCGGGAGCAGGCCGAACAGCAGCGTCGCCTGCATGAGCTGCGCCGTCGCATGAGCGCGGCACGCGCGCACCTCGACGACTACGCCGCGGGCGCCGATCGCCGGGCCGCACTGCAAGCCGAGCTCGACCTCGCCCGCCGGGCCGCACCGGTCGCCGCGGCGATCGACGAAGCGCGTGCGGCGGTGCAGACCCAGCGTCTGCTCGACAGCGAAAAGCGCACAGCGGCCGAGCATCTCGCCGCGCGGCTGCGCGAGCCGGCGAGCGCCGAACTCGGCGGCGCGGAACTGCTGGATTCCGACGCCGCGCAGGTGCGCGACGACGCCGACCTCGACGCGGCGATCCAGCGCTGGAGCGCGCAGATCGGCGCGCTGGACGAAGTGCGGGCCGACGCCGCGACCGCCACCCGGCTCGGCGGCGAGATCGACGCGCTGCGCACCGAGGACGCGACGCTGGCCCGGCGCGTCACCGCGCTCACCGCCCGGCGCGACGAACTGCCCGCCGCGCGCACCGCGGCGGAGGCCAGGTTGCGAGAAGCGGCCGAAGCCGTGGCGGCCCTGCCGGGCATCACCGCGGAGACCGAACGACTGCAGGCCGCCGCGACGGCCGCGGTCGAACTGGCCGCCCGCCGCACCGCGCTCGACCACGCCCGCGTCGAGTTCGACGCCGCCCGCATCGCGCATCTCGACGCCCGAGAACTCGTCCTGGATCTGCGTGAGCGCAGGTTGAGCGGGATGGCGGCCGAACTGGCAGGCGAGCTGGTCGACGGCAGCCCTTGCGCGGTCTGCGGTTCCGCCGAACACCCCGCACCTGCCCGGCCCACCGCCACCGCGGTGTCCAAGGACGAGGAGGAGGCCGCCGCCGCGGCCGAGCGTGCCGCGGAGGACACCCGAGACCGCGCGCTGGCTTGCATCACCGAGCTCGAGCGCGAGATCGAAGCGCTGGTCGCGCGCGGCGGCGATACCGATCGAGTCGAACTCGCCGCCGCCCTGCGCGCCGCCACCGACCGTTACGAGGACACCTCGGAACTGGCCGCCGGCGCCGACGGACTGGAAGCCGAAGTGACCCGCTTGCGCGAGGACGAGGCACGCCTGCACGAGGAGTTGCGCGCGTCCGAAGCCCGTCGCGGCGCGGTGGCCGCAACCATCGTCTCCGGCGAGACTCGCCTGGCCGAACTCACCGAACGGCTGCGCACCGCGGCGGGCGCCGACCAGACCATCGACCGCCGCCGCGCCCGGCTGGCCGCGCTGGTCACGGAGGCGACCGCCCTGCGCGATGCCCGCGCCGAAGCGGTGGCGGCCCGTGAGCAGGTGTCGGCGATCGCCGCCCGAGTCGAAAACCTGGCTAGTGCAGCTGGTTTCGTACCGGAGGGCGAGTTCGGCGGTCCGCTGTCCGCTTCTGCAGCGGCCGGCGTGGCGGACGCGCCCAGTACAGGTTCGATCTCGGGTTCGGGCGACACGGAAGCCGCCGCATCCGGAGCCACCGGCGCGAAGGATCCGGTGCGCCGCACGGCCGACATTCAGGTCACCGCCGCCCGAGACGATGTCGCGCTCTTGACCGCTTACGCGAAGGTGGTCGCCGCCGCGTCGCGCAGCCCGCAGCAGCAGGCCGAGACAGAAGCGGAACTGGTGGCCGCCGACCGTGCCCGTGCCGCGGCCGAAGCGGTGCTGGCGGAACCGGAGATCCGCGCGGCGGCCGAGCAGGAACCCGGCGACCCGGCCGAGCTCGACGCGCTCGTGGCGGCCGCGCAAGCAGCGCTAAACGCGGCGGTGGCCGCCCATGCGGAGGCGAGCAGGCGGGCGAGCCAGCTCGAGGAGCTCGGTGGCCAGCTCTGGGCCGCCGTGGACCGGATCGCCCCCGCACAGCAAGCGTTCGAGGAACTGAACGGTCTCGCCGACGTGGTCGCCGGACGCGGCGCGAACAACCGCCGCATGTCCCTGCACTCCTACGTCCTGGCCGCCCGCCTGGAGGAAGTCGCCCAGGCGGGATCGCTGCGGCTGCGCAGGATGTCCGGCGGACGGTACGAGTTCGTCCACTCGGACAAGGCCGGTCCGCGCGGCCGCCGGGGCGGGCTCGGGCTGGACATCCGGGACGATTACACCGGCGCCATCCGCCCGGCCAAGACGCTCTCCGGTGGCGAAACCTTTATGGCCTCGCTGTCGTTGGCGCTCGGCCTGGCCGACACCGTCGCCGCCGAATCCGGTGGCCTGGTATTGGACACCTTGTTCATCGACGAGGGTTTCGGCGGCCTGGACGCCGACACCTTGGACGCCGTGATGGGCGTGCTGGACGACCTCCGTGCCGGCGGCCGGGTAGTCGGCGTGGTCAGTCACGTGGACGAGATGCGCCAACGCATTCCCAGCCGCCTGCACGTCCTCCGTGGCCGCGACGGCTCCCACCTCCAGGCGACCATCGCCTGAGGGTGGGCCGCTCCGCCGCTGGCGGCTCATCCTTCGTGGTCGAGCAGCCACCGCTTCACCGGCAAACCCCAACGGAAGCCGCCGAGTGCGCCCCCGATGCGGAGTATTCGGTGACAGGGCACGAAGAGGGCGGCGGCGTTGCGGGCGCAGGCGTTGGCCGCGGCGCGCGTGGCATCGGGGCGACCGGCGCGGGCGGCGAATTCGGTGTAGGTGAGCGGGCTGCCCGCCGGGACGGCGCGGAGTACGTCCCAGGCGTGCACGAGGAACTCTCCCGACCGCTGGCGCACCGGAATCGGGTCGATCGCGGTGAGGTCGCCTTCATGATAGGCGGTGACCGCGCCGGTCACCTCGCCCAGCGAATCTCGTCGCCGTAACCCGCCGGGGCGCAGGGCGGGGTGGATCAGACCGCGCAGGTTCTCCGCGTCGGAGGTCCAGCCGGAGGCGAGGACCGCGCCGTCGGAGTCGACGAGCGTGGTGAACGGTCCGAGCGGGGTCTCCGTGACGGCGAAATCCGCTGTGCTGGTCGACGTGCCGACGATCTCGGTGTGGACGGCGATGCTTGCGTTCATGATTCGTCACTGCCTTTCGTGGTGGCGAGCGCGGGGATATCGAAAGGTGTGGCGCGGCTGGCCAGCGCCGCTTTCCACAAGTGCATGGACAGATACGACCGCCACGGCGCCCAGCGAGCGGTGTCCGTGAGATCGATGCCGAGCAGGCTCGCGCCGCGGCGGACGACCAGGTCGGTGCCGAGCAGGACGTCCGGATCGGCGAGCAGGCGCATCGTCACATAGTCCGCTGTCCACGGTCCGACGCCGTCCAGCGCGAGCAGGTCGCGGCGCAGGTCGGCGGCGGTGCGTCCTTGGTGCAGCAGCAGGTCGCCGGACGCGAGTGCCTCGGCGGCCGCGATGACGGAACGGATGCGCCGCGCCGGTCCGGTCAACACCTCGGCGCCCCGCTCGGCGATCACCTCGGGTGCGGGGAACAGCAACGGGATCGGCCCGTCCACCCGCTCGCCGAGCGCCTCCACCAGCCGCGCCGTGTGCGTGGCCGCGGCGGACACCGAGATCTGCTGCCCGATCATCGTGCGCAGCAGGAGTTCCGGTCCGTCCACGCACCCGGGCACCCGGATACCCGGCGTGAACGACGGGCCCGCGTCGAGTGCAGACAGCTCGGCCGAGGGTTCGCTCTCGGGCGGCGAGCCCGCCCCCGCATCCGGCAGGTCCTCGGCGGCACGCTCCGGCAGGCGGTTCCCGGAGGCCCCGCGCGCCGCGGGCCCGGCACCGAGCGCTTCGTCGATCCCGACCGGATCGGCGTCCAGATCCAGCAGGTGCCGCAGTCTGGTCACCGTCGGC
This sequence comes from Nocardia sp. NPDC019219, assembly GCF_040632645.1. Taxonomy (NCBI): domain Bacteria; kingdom Bacillati; phylum Actinomycetota; class Actinomycetes; order Mycobacteriales; family Nocardiaceae; genus Nocardia; species Nocardia sp. NPDC019219. The sequence goes on from NZ_JBEYCG010000008.1 coordinate 58,498, forward strand.
GCGAGATCGCGCATGTCGTGCAGGGACAGTTCCGCCCGCACGTGGTCGCGCTGGAAGCTCAGTCGCGCGGTGGCGTGCCCGTGCGGCGTGCGCAGGTTCCTGGTGTAGGCACGGTTCTCCCACAATTCCATGCCCGGTACGGCGTGTGCGGACAGGAACCATTCCAGCCAGGCCCGGTCCAGCGGCTCCCGATAGGGCAGCCGCAGCGTGAGCGACCCGCTGCCGGCCTGCGCCGGGCGCGTGGGGGCGGCGGTTTTCGCGCGCTGTGCCTCGAGCCGCATGGTGGTGGGGCTGACCGCGAACACCTCGCGCACCGTGTCGTTGAACTGACGGATGGAGGCGAAACCCGCCGCGAACGCGATATCGGACATGGGCATCGCGGTGGTCTGGATCAGCAGCCGCGCGGTATGCGCTCGGTGCGCCCGGGCCAGCGCCAGTGGCCCCGCGCCGAGTTCGGTGGTCAGCACCCGGGTGAGCTGCCGCTGCGAGTAGCCGAGCGTGGCGGCCAGCCCCGGTACGCCGGCCCGCTCGACCACGCCGTCACCGATCAATCGCATCGCCCGCGCGGCCAGATCCGCCCTCGTGTTCCACAGCGGCGAACCGGGCGCCGCGTCCGGCAGGCAGCGGCGGCAGGCGCGGTAGCCCGCCTGCTGCGCCGCAGCGGCGGTCGGCAGGAACGTCACGTTGGCCCGCTTCGGCGTAATCGCCGGACACGAAGGGCGGCAATAGATTCCGGTGGTCCGCACCGCGGTGAAGAATTGCCCGTCGAATCGAGAGTCCCGGGTCGACACCGCCCGGTAGCAACGTTCGAAATCAAATGCCGTGATCGTCACGCCCACCACAATGGCAGCTGCGGCGAACCCGTGCTAGCGGAAATCAGCCACTATCGCGGGGGGTGGTCACCACCTCACACAACGGTCATGACATCGCACAGTTGCCGCCTGGTCGGCGGTTGTGGCGACTACCAAAGCGGTGTGTGGCGGCTCGGCCGGAAATCTTTTCAGCAGCACCGGTTGGTCGGATTGCGATCCGCCTCGGCATGCCGCTGCCGCCAGTACTCCCGCTCGGTCGGCACGGGGTGGTCCGGATGCCTGCGCCGCAGGTGCTCGACGTAGCGCTGGTAATCCCGGCCCCCGAGGATCGAGTCGAACCACCAGACGCCCGCCCGGAGGCCGTCGCCACACACGCGGGCCGCGGCGCGCAGCCGGGCGCCGACCGGTCGCGCGGACCGGTCGGCGCCCCGGTTCGAGGAGTCGCTCATTGCGCGTGGACGTGTGCCGCGCCGGAAGCGCGCACCTTTCCGTTCGCGATCAACTCGTCCCACTGCTTCTGGACTTCCCTCTCCGCCGCGGTGGCGACGAATCCGCTGGGCGCGAAGATCTTCGACGGCTGCTCCGGCGTCTCGGTGGTCGTCGCCTCCCCGGAGCGCCAGGCGCGGTAGGCCACCACCGCGCCGACCACCGCCACGATCAGCACCAGCACCGCGAACACGATCGACAGCGTGCCCTGGATGAAGGTGTTGCGCACGATCGCGGTCATGTCGTCCTGGGTCTTCGCCGTCAGGCACAGCTTCCCGGCGTCCTGCGCGGCCTGGCAGATGCTGTGCTGCTTCCAGTAGCCGAGCTTCGGATCGGCGGAGAAGATCTTCTGCCACGACGCGGTCATGGTCACCAGCAGGTCCCAGACCAGCGGAATCCCCGGGATCCAGGCCCATTTCGCAAGGCCCTTCTTCACCACGATCACCAGCACCACGGTCAGCGCGATGGCCGCGAGCAACTGGTTGGCGATGCCGAACAGCGGGAACAGCGTGTTGATGCCGCCCAGCGGGTCGGTGACGCCCATCAGCAGGATCGAGCCCCAGGCCGCGACCACGACGGCCGAGCACAGCCACGCGCCCACCCGCCAGGACGGATCGCGGAACTTCTTCGCCGCGCCGCCGAAGTTGCCCAGCGCGTCCGAGAGCATGAACCGCGCCACGCGGGTGCCCGCGTCGATCGTGGTGAGGATGAACAAGGCCTCGAACATGATCGCGAAGTGGTACCAGAACGACTTCATGCTCGCGCCGCCGAGGAACTGGTGGAATACCTCGGAGATGCCGACCGCCAGCGTCGGCGCGCCGCCCGTGCGCGAGATGATCGACGATTCGCCGACGTCGCTCGCGGCCTGGCTGAAGTCCGCCGGAGTCACCGCGGGCCCGCTCAGCCCGAGGCTGTTGGTGTAGGCCGCGGCTTTCTCCGCGGTGCCGCCGGTGAGACCGACCGGCGCGTTCATCGCGAAGTACAGGTGCTGGTCGATGATCGAGGCGGTGATGATGGCCATGACCGCGACGAACGACTCCATCAGCATGCCGCCGTAGCCGATCATCCGCGCGTGCGATTCCTTCTCCAGCAGCTTCGGCGTGGTGCCGGAGGAGACCAGCGCGTGGAAACCGCTCAGCGCGCCGCAGGCGATGGTGATGAACAGGAACGGGAACAGAGAGCCCGCGAAGGCCGGTCCGGTGCCGCTGGAGGCGAACGACGAGACCGCGGGCGCCTGCAGCACCGGCAGCGTGACCAGGATGCCGACCGCGAGCAGCACGATGGTGCCGACCTTCATGAACGTCGACAGGTAGTCGCGCGGCGCCAGCAGCAGCCACACCGGAAGCACCGAGGCGACGAAGCCGTAGGCGATCAGCAGCCACGAGATGGTCACCGGCGAGAGTGTGAACCAGTCCGCGCCCCAGTCGGTTTCGGAGACCCAGCCGCCGCCCACGATGGCCAATAGCAGCAGCGCGAACCCGATCACGGAGACCTCGCCGACCTTGCCCGGCCGCAGGAACCGCAGGTACACACCCATGAACAGGGCGATCGGAATGGTCATGCCGATCGAGAAGACGCCCCACGGGCTGTGCGCGAGCGCGTTGACGACCACCAGCGCGAGCACCGCCAGCAGGATCATCATGATCACCAGGACGCCCACGATGGCCGACCAGCCGCCGATCACGCCCAGCTCGTCGCGGGCCATCTGCCCGAGGCTGCGCCCGCGCCGCTTCATCGAAACCCACAGCACCAGGTAGTCCTGCACGGCGCCGGCCAGCGCCACGCCGACCACGATCCAGATGGTCCCCGGCAGGTAGCCCATCTGCGCGGCCAGCACCGGTCCGACCAGCGGACCCGCGCCCGCGATGGCGGCGAAGTGGTGCCCGTAGAGCACCCGCCGGTCCATCGGCATGTAGTCCTTGCCGTTCTCCAGGATCTCGGCGGGCGTGGCCAGGTCGTCGCGCGGTTTGACGATCTTGCGTTCGATGAACCTGGCGTAGAACCGATACGCGATGACGTAGGTGCACACCGCCGCGATCACGATCCACACCGCGTTCACCGATTCGCCCCGCGAGATGGCGAGCACCGCCCAAGCTATGGCGCCGAGCGCGGCGATCCCGGCGAAGATCAATTTCTTGGCGGGGGTGATCGGGGACTTGTCGACCACGCCGACGGGCGGCAGATCGGGATCGGTCCGCAGATATTCGATTGTCGCCATCTGCCTACTCTCCTGTAAAACGCGCAGGATCTTGCTGAAACACGTGACAACGTATCCGATCGATGAGCGCCGTCGTGCCGATTCCGGACGCCGGACGGTCACCGTGAAATATTGTTCATGTGTCGGCCGTCACCACGTGATTGCCGAACGTATGCTGCCATGCGGTTCGAAGAGCTCCACATCCGCCCCGGAGGAGGGCTGTGTTGCGTGCGAATCCCGTCGGCCGGGTCCGTCGCCGGACGGTGCTCGGGTCGGCGCTGGCCGCGCCGCTGCTGGCGAGCGGCGGCTGCGGCTCCGATGACGACGCGTTGACCTTCTTCTTCCAGGCCAGGCCGGAAGAGGCCCGGGTCCGGCTGAAGATCATCGACGAATTCCGGAAGCTGCATCCCGACATCAGGATTCGCACGGTCATGTCCGGACCGGACCCGCTGCAGCAGATGCTCACCTACTGCGCGGGCGGGAAATGCCCGGACGTGCTGATGGCCTGGGAGCTGCTCTATTCCGGGCTGGCCGAGCGCGGGGTGTTGCTCGACCTGAATACGCTGCTCGCCCGCGATCCGCAGTACGCCGCCGAGTTGAAAGCCGACAGCTACCCGGCGCTGTACGACACCTTCGCTTACGCGGGCGGGCAGTACGCCTTGCCCGAACAGTGGTCCGGAGTGTTCCTCTACTACAACCGGGAACTGTTCGACGAGGCCGGGATCGTCCCGCCCGCGCGCTGGCGTGACGCCTGGTCGTTCGACGAGTTCCTGTCCGCTGCCGAGGCGTTGACCAGGCACGACTCCTCCGGCCGGACTCGGTGGGGCTTCGCCGACGCATGGGTGCCGTACTTCTCGGCGGCCTGCTTCGGCATGAACAACGGCGCCGAATGGTTCTCGCCCTCGGTGAACCCGACCAGAACCAACCTCGGCGATCCGCGGTTCGCCGCAGGATTCCAGTTCTACGCCGACCTCGCCGTACGCCACCGGGTGGCGCCGAAAGCCGCCGACACGCTCTCCGTTTCGGCACCCGACCTGTTCCGGCGAGGTCGTGCGGCGATGGCACTGGGCGGGCACTGGCTGTATTCCGAATTCGCCGGGCACGACGACCTCCCGATCGACGTCACGGTCCTGCCGGTCGGCCCGCACGGCGGTCCCGGCGCCGTCACCGACGTCGGCAGCACCGGGCTGGCCATCGCCGCGGACAGCCCGCGCGTCGAACAGGCTTGGGAGTTCGTCAAATTCGCGACCGGGCCGGTGGGGCAGGCGATCATCGCCGCGTCCGGGCTGTTCGTGCCGGTGCTCGAGTCGGCGATGAGATCGCCGGGGTTCGCCGCCGCGCACCGTGAGATCCGCAATCTCGCGGTGTTCACCGAGGGCCCGGCCAGCTCCCGCCCCTTACCGGTGACGCCCGCCTGGGGCAAGGTGTCGGCCTTGCTCGAGCGCGGCTCCAACCGGGTGCTGCGCGGCGCCGCCACCGCCGCGTCCTTGGACGGGCGTTTCGCCGCCGACGTCGACGCGCTGCTGGACACGCCATGACTGGAGCGCAGCCGTCGCAAACCTCAGGCAAAGACTCGCGCGGCGTCGCGTCCCGGTTGGCGCGGCGGCGGGAACGCGCCGGATGGGCTTTCGTCGCGCCCAACGTGGCGGCGGTCGCGATTTTCTTGTTGTTCCCGTTGGGATTTTCGCTCTATTTGAGTTTTCATTCGTGGGACTTGTTCGGCCCCATGCGTTTCGTCGGTGTGGACAACTATCGGCGGCTGTTCGCGTCCGATCCGTTGTTTCTCATCGCGGTGCGCAACACGGCCGTTTTCACCGTGTCGACGCTGGTGCCCACGGTGGTGATCGGACTCGCCGTCGCCGCCGCGTTGAATCGAAAATGGCGCGGCATCGGCATATTTCGCACCATCGCGTTTCTGCCGCTGGTCGCCTCGGCGGTCGCCATGGCCGTGGTGTGGCGGTTCCTGTTCACCGACGACGGGCTGCTCAACCTCGCGCTCGGCCGGCTCGGCGTCGATCCGGTGCCCTGGCTGACCCATCCCGACTGGGCGCTGGTCTCGCTCAGCATCGTCACCGTGTGGAAAAGCGTGCCGTTCGCGACGGTCATCCTGCTGGCCGCCATGCAGGGCGTGCCGGAGACGCTCTACGAGGCGGCGAAGATCGACGGGGCCGGGGCGCTGCGGCGGTTCTTCTCTATCACCCTGCCGCTGATCCGGGGCCCGCTGTCGTTCGTCTTCATCATCACCATCATCAATTCGGTGCAAGCGTTCGACCAGGCCTACGCGCTGACCGGCGGCAACGGGGGACCGGAGACGGGTACGTACCTGCTGGGGATCATGCTGTTCCAGAACGCGTTCGGCTTCTACGAGGTCGGTTACGCCTCCGCGCTCGCCTGGGTGATCTTCGCGATGCTGTTCCTGCTGACTCTGGTGCAACTGCGGATGGCCCGGCGCTCGGAGGTGGAACAGTGAATACCTATGAAGCGGCCCGGCGCGCCCTGCCGGTCCGGCGCGACCGCGCGATCGTCGCGCTCGGCCGGGTCGACCGGGCCATCGTGCGACGGGTCGTGCGCGGGACCGCGATCTACGCGGTGCTGGTCGGCATCGCGTGGTGCGCGCTGCTGCCGATCCTGTGGGCGGTGTCGGGCTCGCTGAAGCGGGACGGCGAGATCGCCGACGCGGCGTTGCTTCCCCAGCGGCCGCAGTGGTCGAACTACGGGAAGGTCTTCGAGCTGCTGCCGATGGGGCGGATGCTGCTCAACACCACGGTCTACGCGCTGTGCGTGACAGCGGGGCAGGTCTTCTTCTGCTCGCTGGCCGGATACGCGTTCGCCCGCTTGCGCTTCCGCGGGCGCGACATGCTGTTCCTCGCCTACCTCGCGACGCTCATGGTGCCGCTGACCGTCACGGTGATCCCGCAGTTCCTGCTGATGCGGGCGTTCGGCTGGGTGGACACCCCATGGGCGATGATCGTGCCCGGCCTGTTCGGCAGCGCGTTCGGCACGTATCTGATGCGGCAGTTCTTCCGCACACTGCCCGAGGAACTCGAGGAGGCGGCCATCCTCGACGGCTGCTCCACCTGGCAGGTCTATTGGCGGGTCCTGCTGCCGCACACCCGCCCGGCCTTGATGGTGCTCGCCGTGCTCACCTGGATCACCGTGTGGAACGACTTCCTCTGGCCCCTGGTCATGATCCAGCGCGAGGACGTCGCCACCGCGACCCTGGGGCTGGTCCGGCTGCAAGGCCAGTACCACACCCAGTGGCCGATCCTCATGGCCGCCGCTGTCGTCATCCTGCTTCCGCTGCTGCTCATCTACGCGATCACCCAGCGCGCGTTCATCCGCGGCATCGCGATGTCGGGGCTGGGCGGGCGCTGAGGACATGCGCTCGGGTTCGCCCGGTCCGGGGCGGCTTCGCGCGCCTTCTCCGTTGCCAGTGAGCACGACGGTCGTTCGGCGCGTTCGTCTGCACCATGCCGTTGCGTCCTCGCGCGGCGGGGGCGGTGAACGAGTTTTCCGCACCTGCTCCGGTTGCCGATCTGCGATCGCCCTGCGCGCGCTCATCTGCGGAATCGCGATGTCGGGGCTCGGCGGGCGCCAGTGGGTTCGCCCGGTCCGGGGCGGCTTCGCGTGCGTGCTGCGTTGCCGGTGGCCACGATGATCGTCCAGTGCGTTCGTTCGCGCCCTCGTGACGTTCGGCGGTCGGTGGCCGAGTGAGCTGCCCTCGCGTCGGTTCGACCACGCGCGGTCGGTGGGAACGCGGCCCGCCTGATTCGGCCGGTGATCCATCTGACCGCCCGGCACCGCTCCCGGGCTCGCCCGGTCCCGGATGGGCGGCTTCGTTCGGCTGGTCAGGCGCCGTGAGCACGGGGATCGCCGGCGCGTCGGTCTCCCGCCGACACAGTGTTCGGCGAACGATGACTGGCTGCGCTCCGGTTCACTGCGGCCGGGGTAGTCGCGGCTGAACTTCGCCCGCCTCGTCGGCGCGGTACCGCGGCCGGGCGGAGGTCTTCGCCGGCCGCGGCTGCGCTCTGTGCAGGGGCGTCGCTTCCGCGCCGATCAAGCGCCCCAGTAAGTCCCGAAACTCCAAAGATTGCCCTCTGGGTCGCGCACCGTGAAGCCGCGCGATCCGTAGTCCTCGTCGCGCAGGCCGCGGACCACTTCGGCGCCCGCGGCGGTCGCGCGGGCGAACAAGGCGTCGGGCTCTTCGCAGACCAGGTAGACCGAGTCGGTGCCGGTCGGGCGGCTGCTGAACGGGCTGTCGTCCTTACCGGCCGAGCCGAACATGACGCCGCCGCCCAGCGGCCAGCGCAGTTCCGCGTGCTCGACGATCGACGGATCGTCCTCGCGGGCGTAGAGCGCGGCCTCCCGGAAGCCGAACGCCTCGACCAGGAAGGTGGCCATGGCGCGGGCATCGCGGAAGGTCAGCGTGGGCCAGACGGCGGTGCGGGTGCTGGTTTCTGTGGGATTCGTCATGGATTCATCGTCAATCGGCGGACACGTCGGGGGCTTGGACGGATGGAACCTCCTCGGCCAGCCACGAGGTCGGGCTCGTTCCGGCGAGATCGGCGAAGTCACGATCCAGATGAGCCTGGTCGTAGTACCCGCAGGTGGCGGCCACCTGGGCGATGGTGACGTAGGAGGGCGTGTGCGCGAGCATGCGACGGGCCCGTTCGAAACGGGTGATCCGGGCGGCGAGTTTCGGGCTGAGACCGAACTCCCTGTTGAACCGGCGCGTCAGATGTTGCCTGGTCCACCCGATCTGCTCGGCCAGTGGGCCGATCGCGATGCCGCCCCCGGAACCGACCACACTGCGCCAGGCCCAGGTGAGTTCCGGCCCGACCGAGCGATCCGGATCGGCGAGCGCCGAAAGCACCTGGTCACAGGCGGTGAAACGGTCCGGCCAGGTCGGCGCGTACTGCAACCGTTCCCATAACTCGAGGCCGACGGGCCCGACGACATCGGCGAACTCGACGGACGTATCCCACAGCGCCGCCGCAGGCAAGCCGAACAAAGTGCGACAACCGAGCGGCGTCAGCGCGACGGCCACGCCCTCCTGGTGACCGTCGTGCGCGATCAGCGCCGTGCTCGCCTGTAAGCCGCTCAGCACGCACCGGTAGTTCTGCGGCGACTGGCGCGGATCGGTTTGCTCGATGACGTCGATCGTCGGACCGATGGCGACGATGAACGTCATATGCCGCGACGGCAACCCGCGATGGATCGCGGCCGCGAACCCGGACATGCGATATCCCACGTAGCGGTCGATGAACGCGGCGAGCACGGGCGCCGGACGCGCAGTCACCACCTCGGTGGTCGGCTCCATACGGGCCACGCTACGCCGGGGGACCGACAGGCTCTTGAGTCGATCAGTTCGCGACGTTGACGTGCTTGCGGACCGCCGATTCGTCCGCGGCCGTGTCGAGCAGGCATGCGGCCAAGTCGTCGCGGGTGATGCGGATGCCGAACAGCTCCTTCGCGCTGACGCGGGATCAGTCGTGACCGGCTCCGACGCGCGCAGCGCCCGTCGCAGGCACCACCGGCCTCGGATCGACTCGCGCTCTTCGGTGGGGTGCCCGGTCGAGGTCGTTCCGCTGACTCGGACATGTATGGCACCGGCTTACTCGAAGGCTCTCCACCGGTTCCGGCCGCCGGTGAGATCTACCACTACAGCGTGTAGTGGACTGTGCTCACCGGTTACCGTTGCGCCTCCTAACGATTTCTGGAGGTGTTGATGCGGCGGGTGCAGTACGAGCGCAGCGGTGGTCCCGAGGTGCTCGAGCTCGTCTCGGTCGAGGTTCCGACGCCAGGGCCGGGGGAGCTGCTGGTCCGTGTGGAGGCGGTCGGGGTGACCCTGCCGGTGGTGCGGAAGGTGCGTGAGCAGCGCGAACCGATCGCCCTGGGTGGCGAAGTCGCGGGCGAGGTAGTGGCGGTGGGAGAGGGCGTCGAGCATTACGCGCCCGGGTACCGGGTGACCGGCCTCGTGTTCGGACACGGCTATGCCGACTACGCGCTGCTGTCGGCGGCCATGGCCTCGCCCATCCCCGACGGAGCGTCGGCCGTCGACGCGGTCGCGCTTGTGCGCAGCGGCCTGGTGGCGCTCGGCGCGCTCGATGCCGCGGCTCCGCGGGAAGGCGAGGCCGCCTTGATCACCGCCGCCGCGAGCGGCGTCGGTCATCTCGCGGTCCAGCTCGCACGGGTGCGCGGCGCGGCACGAGTGGTCGGCGCGGTGTCGGATCTCGCCAAAGCGGAGTTCGTCCAGGAGCTCGGCGCAGACGACGTGGTCGAGTACGGCCAGGAGTCCTGGGGCGCTCCGGTCGACTACGTGCTCGACGCGGTCGGCGGCGACCTCCTCACGCCCGCGCTCGCGGCGCTGGCCCCCGGCGGACGCTTGGTCGCCTACAGCTCGGGCGGCGGCACCATCCAGGCATACGACCTGCTGGTCGGCGCGAAATCCGTCATCGGCTTCCAAATGGCCCGCATCGCGCGAAACCAGCCCGACGTGTACGAACACTGGCGCCAAGAGCTCTGGCAGTACTTCGCCTCCGGTCAACTACGCCCCGCCGTACACGCCCAATACCCCCTCGAGGAAGCGGCCACCGCCCACGCCGCCATCGAAGCCCATGCCAACCTCGGCAAAGTCGTCCTCATCCCCTGACCAGCCGCGCGAGTGGCACATGGCTGCGGCAAACGTCGAGAAGACCTCTCCACCATGTGCCACTCGCGGGACGCGTAGACTCTGTTCCTCGTGAGTCTCACCCTCGGAATTGTTGGCCTGCCGAACGTCGGGAAGTCGACGCTGTTCAACGCGTTGACCAAGAACGACGTGCTCGCCGCGAACTACCCGTTCGCGACGATCGAGCCGAACGTCGGCGTGGTTCCGCTGCCCGACCCGCGGCTGAACAAGCTGGCCGAGATCTTCTCCTCCGAGCGGATCGTGCCCGCCACCGTCTCGTTCGTCGACATCGCGGGCATCGTCAAAGGCGCCTCCGAGGGCGCGGGTCTGGGCAACAAGTTCCTCGCCAACATCCGCGAGGCCGACGCCATCTGCCAGGTGGTGCGAGTGTTCGCCGACGACGACGTGGTGCACGTCGACGGCCGCGTCGACCCCGGCGCCGACATCGAGGTGATCGAGACCGAACTCATCCTCGCCGACCTGCAGACCCTGGAGAAGGCGGTCGTGCGGTTGGAGAAGGAAGCCAAGGTCAAGAAGGACCGCAAGCCGGTCGCCGACGCGGCCAAGACCGCGCAGGAGATCCTCAACAGCGGCACCACCCTGTTCGCCGCGGCCGACAAGGTGGACACCGAGCTGCTGAAAGAACTCTCGCTGCTCACCACCAAGCCCTTCCTCTACGTCTTCAACGCCGACGAGTCGGTGCTCACCGACGAGGCGAAGGTCGCCGAGCTGAAAGCGTCCGTCGCTCCGGCCGATTCGGTCTTCCTCGACGCCAAGGTGGAAGCCGAACTCCTCGAACTCGACGAGGAATCCGCGACCGAACTCCTCGAATCCATCGGCCAGACCGAACCCGGCCTGCACGCGCTGGCCCGAGCCGGCTTCCACACTCTCGGCCTGCAGACCTACCTCACCGCGGGCCCGAAAGAGGCCCGCGCCTGGACCATCCACCAGGGCGACACCGCCCCCAAGGCCGCCGGCGTCATCCACACCGACTTCGAACGCGGCTTCATCAAGGCCGAAGTCGTCGCCTTCGACGACCTGGTCGAAGCGGGCTCCATGGCGGCCGCCAAGGCCGCGGGCAAGGTCCGCATGGAAGGCAAGGACTACGTCATGTCCGACGGCGACGTGGTCGAGTTCCGTAGCGGATTAGCGTCTGGGAAGAAGTAGTGCAGCGCGTGTATCGCTGCTGATATACACTCTGCTGAGCCCCCAGCCGTGTCCGGGTGGGGGCTCAGTCGTTTCGCCCGGCACCGCGTGATGTTTGGTTCGGTCAGCGCGGGCGGCATGAGCGGACGTTTGCATGTCGGGAGGACTCGACTCATCAATTCCGATGGTCTTGAACGCCCGAAGGTAGGCATCCCATGCGACAGATCCCGTCTCAAGACGACCGACCGACACCAACCCCGGTCGTGGCGCCTTACGCGCGCCGGACGGCGTTGGCAGTCTGGCTTCGGCCTGAGCGGGTTGTCCTGAATCGTGATCGTTCAGCTGGCACGATTGAGCGGTGACTGGAACCACGGCGCACGACGTGTTCGCGATCCCTGACGACTCCCACCATGCACGGGTCCCTTACTACCTTTGGGAGTACGCCCACGATCATGCCAATCTGGCAGAAGCTGCCGATGAGCTGCAGCGCTTTCTCGCGGACGTAGCCAACGAAGCGTCCATCACAGTTCACACGATTCAGGCGCGTGCCAAGACACTGAGCTCCTACCAAGACAAGTCCTTGAAGAAGCTTGATGACGGAACAGCGAAGTACCCTGACCCGAAGGACCCGGAGACGGGAATCCAGGACTGCATCGCCGCACGGGTGATCCTGTATACCTCGCAGGCCCGGGACGACTTTGCTGACCAAATCACCCGGCGAGCTGCAGCCGGTGACCCGTTCAACCCGGGTGACGAGAAGCACAACGGGTACGACAGCGTTCACGTCATCGTCAAGGAAGTCACCAATGACGCACTAAAGACCCGCTATAAAGCTCTCGCCAAATACCTTGAGACATATCCGGGCCTGGAGATTCAGCTTCGAAGCGTCGCAGCTCACGCCTGGGCGGAGTACGAGCACGACATCCGATACAAGTCCCCGGCATACCAGGCGTTATCGAAGAACGACCGCGAGCAAGTGGACCAGTACTTCGTCGAAGCAGGCGGCCTACGGCGGTTCATGGACGAGTTATTCGACCGGATCGACGGGCTCATGGCGAAGGAAGATGACAGCACATCTCCCGTAGACCCCGATGAACTGACCGACGAAGTCGGGTACTCCAAGGACGAACCTGGCGAAGACCACGACCTCGCCACCGATACACTTCGCAGCTTGATCGAGGAGCGTTTCCCGAAGAACGATGTCGGCGAGAACGCCTCAGTGGCAGAGCTGATCTCGAACCTCGGCCCATTAGGCGTCCGTTCAATCGGACGTCTGAAATCGACGCTCGCACAGATTGAATCCGACGACGTCTTCAGTCTCATGGAGTACCCAGTAACACCAACCGGTACGCGCCGCCTCGACGACGAACTGCTCACGGCATTTACCGAGCGCTATGTGGAGAATGCGCCTAACGATGACCGTCAACAACTCCTTAGGCTCCGGTTGCGTAAAGTCCGAGGCAAGTATGCCATCTACTCGATCCACAACGGCGAAACATTTGGGCCTGCCGTACCTGCGGCACGCGCAGTGCGGGATCTCGCCCATATGGTTGCAACCGCCCACGGCAGAGACGCGGCGCTCATTGATGGCGCAATCGCGCTCGACGCCGACGAGTTGAAAAGTTCCGCCAAACCCGGCGCTGTGCCCACACCCGACGGCGACCTCCAGGTCGCAACCAACCTCTCCCGTCCCTGGGCCGAGGAGATCCTGAAGACACTGATGGAACGTGCAACCGGGTCTGGTTGGAGTGTGACACGTGCAGGAGACGTACTGGTCGAGGCGCCCTCGGCTGTGGTTTCTGGCGAGCCAGCGACGGGTGATATACCTGCCACTGAGGTCACTGAGCCGCACCGCAAGAACGACACGTAATCGGCATGAGTGCCCACTCTTGTCCGCTATAGCCAGCATGGCAAGGTGGCTGGAGGTGCGGTCCTGAGGCCTTCCGCCGGCAGGTGGATCAGTGGGTCGTGTGCACAGGTTATTCGGCTTCGGAACGCGAGCCGACCTCCGCGCACTGCGTTTGACCTGCATCTGTTCGGCGTCAAGGCTGTCGAGTTCCGTAGCGGAGTAGCGTCTGCGAAGAAGTAGAGCCGCGGCGCGCCTGTTCACTGCGCCACCGTCGCCGCAGTTCGCCGCCATGGAACAGTTCGATCCGTCTGGGCTTCCGGACAGCTCCTGTCGGGATGCAACAATGAACAGGTGGCCAACGAGGACGCTGATCGAACTGCCGAGATCGAGCATCTGATTTCTCTCGGAAACAACGTGATTTCCTTCATTACAAATTCGGTCGAGATGCTCAACAGGACTTATTTCGCAATTAGCTTGGGAAACCAGGCCAAGACGCTTGCTTGGGCGACGTCAAGCGCTATAGCCATGATTTCCGGAGCGCCGAAGGAGTACCTAGATATCGTGCAAACGATAAAAACTTACTCCGACGACATAACCCGGCGCACCGAGGAAAATTCCGAATGGCTGGATATTCCACCAGAAGGTTTTCCGCTTCTTCATGCAACGCAGCTGATTGGTGTATGGGGCGCGCTCGAAAGCTTCATCGGCGATGTATTCAAAGCATCGCTCAGGTATCGACCCGAGCTTCTCGCGGGCAAGGATTTCGAGAAGGTTAGCCTGCCTGTGGGCCTAATCGCTAAGGGAACTGACGAGCTGTACTCGACAATCTACCAGCGGGTGCTTCCTCCGGGCAGCGGCCAAATCGGGAAGCTGGAGGGTGTTTTGAATATGGTTGGTCTAGGCGGACCGATTGACGCTGGTCTTAAAAAAAATCTGCATAGCGCCCATCAGATTCGAAACCTTTGGGCTCATAACGCGGGAGAGGTAGATGCGCATTTTATAGAGCAATGCCCCCATCTGGATTATGAAATAGGAGATATCGTCGAAATTTCCGTCAGGCGCTACGAGGAATTAAATCAAGCAATAATCAACTACGTCTCGTTGATTTTGGATCGGATCTATAATCGCGGATTTGATACGGTCGCATCATGACTGACGTGGGGACAGCCGAATGGGCTGAGAAGTTAGCGCGGAAGCACCTAGCGTCCCTAACGCTGAGGCTCGCCCATGTCGAGGGTGTGGTTCGGCAGGCTGAACGTGCCTCACGGGTGGTCGACGATCCAATATTGCTGGTCGCCGCTGCATGGCTCCACGATATCGGCTACGCGCCAAATATCAGGCGTACGGGTTTCCATCCCGTCGACGGTGCTGAGTTCCTGCATCAGATCGGTGTCGATGACCGGCTCTGCGGCTTGGTTGCGAATCATTCCTGCGCATGTGTGGAGGCTCGGCGTCGCGGGGTTCGTATCGTGTGGCCCGACGAGCAGTCCGCGTTGCGGGATGCGCTGTGGTGGGCGGATATGACTACCACACCAATGGGAGATGTGACCGGAGTTCGTGAACGGATTGCCGAGGTGCAGGAGCGGTATGGTCCCGAGCACGTTGTGACGCAGTCGGTCGCAGAGGCCGCGCCGGTTCTGTTTGGGGCGGTCAATCGGACAGAAGGCCGACTGGAGCACTCATCGCCGCTCAGGTGAAGTACGGAACTGCCGTCTCCTCCAGGCCTTTGCATATCCTGAGCCAGATGGACGGATGGATATCCCGGTCGTGCAGCTCTGCCGGAGTTACCCACTCGACCGCTGCTGACTCCTCGCTCGTCCGTGGTGTGCCGCTGATCGGATGGGCGCGAAAACAAATGGAGAACTCTTGGCGGACCTCACCGTCGTCGTAGGCGATGACGTGATCAGGGTCTGAGAAGATGCCGATTAGCTCAGTGACCATGACGTCGATACCTGTCTCCTCGCGCACCTCCCGCACGACTGCTTGTGCCACAGTTTCACCTGCCTCGAGGCCACCGCCAGGGATCGAATACTTGCCATTGTCGGTGCGACGAATGAGCAGTATCCGGCCTTCGTCGTCCTGGACGAGCGCGCTCACCGCCACTTTGATGCTGTTCGCGGGCGGCGCGGTCGGATCGTGGAAGTAATCGGTCCGGCTCATGCGTGGCTCCCAAAGTCGGCTTCGTAACTCTGCGTCCAGACCTGTTCGAAACTAGTTGTGTACGTCTCGAAAAGGTCGGCGGCTGGCAGCAGCTTCAGGTGCATTGCCGGGGCGTACGCGCCCGGCTGCCCGTACACGTGCATGTTGACGATCATCTCGTTGTCAAACCTGAAAATCGAGTTGTAGAGCGTGGTCCGGTGGTAGCGGATTTCGACACCATCGATCGCCGACAGTGGTTCGATGAGGGCCAAGGCGTTGCGGATCCTCGCTGGCACGGTCCCGGCGGCAAGCCGTTCTTCGGTGCTTCGCTTGGTCGCTTCGTCCTCGTCGGGATCGCCGAACAGCAGGCGCACTTTCAGGCCCTCGCGGGTCTTCTGCCGGATTGTCCTTGCGAAGGATGGTTCTTCCGCGAGGAACAGGCCCGCCAGGACGAGAACGTCGACTCGTTCTTTCGCTTGTGAGAGCAGGCGCGTCCACAAGTCGAGGGGGATCGAGTTTCGGTGCGGATACAGCTTGATCACTTCTGAGTGCGCCATCTCGGTCCGGCGCTCCGCGGGCAGCGCGTCCGGCCAGAGATAGTTCTCCGTCTCGCGCACCATCGACGCGACCTTATGGCGGTGGCGGGGATAAGGTGTGCGGCCCTTCGTGATCCATCGCTCGACGGTCTTCTCATCGACGCCGGTCGCTACCGCGACCTCTGCGAGATCCAAACCGTTGCGGAGCAGCGCTTCTCGGAGCCGGTCGTTCGGCATCGCGACCCCCTTTGGGACGACTAGGGACGTCTTAACGGTACATGAGACGTTCTCGCGACGTCCACCGCTGGGGTCGTCAGCTGCTGATTACGTCGATCGATCTCCGGAAAAGTGGCGAACTGCATCGCATTTACCTGCTTTTCATTGCAGTGAATGACCTTGTTGCACAAGTCGTTCGGTGAACTCAGCGGGTCTTGTGCAGCTGACCGAAGTCAACGGGAGGGAACACGGATGGTGGAACAGAGAGTCGGCTTGTCGCGAGTTGCCCGACCGCGAATCACGGTCAGCATGTGCGGCGCGGCATACGCGCGCGGTGTGACCGGCCCGATCGAGCAGGTCATGTGCCTGCTCTGCCAGCGGATGGTGCCGGTGATCGGCGGGCGGATCGGTGAGCACCGGACGGATGGGCCGGATACGTGCGCATGGACCGGAGTCGAGGTCATCGATGACCGGCCTGCCGACCTGCGGGGCGGTGTGCGATGACGCCGACCGGCCGTCCTCGGGCGATCGGGTTCTTACGGACGGACATCGCGGGTTCGCATCAGAAATGGTTGGAGACGACGATGCGTAGCTTGGCCAAGCGGCTCGGCTACGACCTGTGCAAAACAATTGCGCTGTCGGCGAAGACGGAGGACCCGGTCGGCTTATTGCTCGATCAGATCGAGCGCACTGGGGCGGAAGCGGTCATCGTGCCGGGGCGCGCCCATCTGGACGGTCACATCGAGCGGGTGATGCGGCGGGCCGATGTCGTCTTCGATGTCGACGACGTGGAGGCTCGATGGCCGATTACGGCTGTGATCGATAGGTGGTGTCCTTGACCTCGATTCTTCGCCGCGCTACCTGGAGCGCCGATGCCCGAGCTCGGGCAGCAGGAGGCATGCCCGGCAGGTGACTCCTGCAACCGGTCGACGCCGCGCCGTAGCGGTCGTCGCGGGATAGGATCTAGTTGCACGGTTTCCCGCCCGAGTAACAGTCGTTCAGTAAAGGGAGTCCGAGCGGATGGATCGCCGGAACAAGGGGATCAGCCGGCGTGTGCTGTTGACGGCCGGAGCCTCGATCGCAGTCACCGCGATGGCGCCGCCGACGCAGGCGGTGCCGATCACACGGAAGATCTCCGCCGGGCCCGAGGAGCCCGGGAAGCGGGCGGACCTGGCCGAACAGGCGATCGTGCGGCGGCATCTGCGCACGCTGTGGGGTCAGCCGCACATGCGGCTGGGCACGCTCGTCTGGCCTGCGTCGGTGCTGGATCAGTCGTTCCTGCGATGGTGTTACTGGTGGCAAGCCCACCTGCTGGACTGTGCGGTGGACGCCGCGTACCGCGCCCGCACCCCCGCACGCATAGATCGGGTCGTCGCCCTCGCGCGCGGTATCCGGACACGCAACCTCACCGGCTGGACCAACCGGTACTACGACGATATGTCGTGGCTGGCGCTGGCGCTCGAACGCGCCGACCGGCTGCTCGGTGTCCGGTTCGGCGACGCTGTCGGCGAGCTGCGAGCCGGCTTGATCGATGGCTGGAACCCGGTCGTCGGCGCGGTGCCGTGGCGGTCCGGCGACGAGTACTACAACACCCCCGCGATCGGTCCGACGGGTATCGCTCTGGCGCGGTTGGGCGAGCTGTCCCGCGCCCGGCGACTTGCCGATTTCCTGTACACCCGATTGCGTGACGCCGGCAGCGGCCTGATCCTCGACGGTCTGCACGAACCCGGCGGACGGGTGGACCGGACCGTCCACACCTACTGCCAGGGCGTGGCCATCGGGCTGGAAACCGAGCTGGCGGTGCGCACGAATGAATCGACCCATCACCGGCGCGTGGCCGCCCTCGTCGCCGCGGCGGGGGACGGGCTCACGAACGCAGGGGTGATCGCCGCGGCCTCCGGGGACGACTCCGGGCTGTTCATGGGCATCCTCGCCCGATATCTCGCGGAGGCCGCGCTGGCTTTGGGTGACACCACCGCCGCGGATATCGTGCACGCTTCCGCGCGGGCGGCCTGGAAGCACCGCGCCGAAGTGGACGGGTTACCGCTGTTCGGGATCGACTGGTCCCGCCCGGTCGCGGTGCCGGAGCATCCGGGGACCTTCCCGCAGCTCACGCCCTCCTCCGCCGTTTCACCGGCGAACTCGAGCCGCGATCTCTCGGTACAGCTGAGCGGGTGGATGTTGCTCGAAGCGGATCACCAGCTCGGCGCCGCCGGACACTGAGCCCGCAGCGGCGGGAGACCGCCCTGTTACCAGTACTGATGCTGTTTTCCGTCGGTGTCGGCGATGAAGATGACCGCGTCGGCGCCCTCCAGGTCTGCCGGCTCGAGCGGGATGTGACCGCGCACGATCGGTGTGCTGGTGCCGATCGACGGAGGAAGCGCGGCGCGCAGGGCCGGTGCCGGGAACAGGGCGCGGCGGGTGGTCGCCTCGGCCAAGACGCGCTGGAGAGTGTCCGGATCGCTGTCGGGGCTGGCGTCAGTCGCCAGGAACATGTAGCGGTCGCCGAGGGTAAGCCCGACGAGTGCGCCTGCGCCGCACCAGTTCACCTCGTCCTCGCCGACCGACATGTCGGACCGCGCACGTTGCAGATGCGTGTTGTGCGCGAACACCAGGGTGGGCCCGCGTCGCCGCTCCTGGGCGACGATCGCGAGCAGGTTGTCGGCCATCATCTCGGCGCGCAGGCTGAGCAAGGTCGCGATGCGGTCGGGTGCTTGACTCGCCATCGCCGCGTGATAGCGCAGCAGCCCCATGGCGGTGCGCGCGTGAGCGGCGGCCTGGTCGTAGCCGGTCGGGTCCGCCAGACGCAGGCGCGGCGCCGCGCGGCGCAGCGCACTGGCGACGTCGTCGGCGACGATGCGCAGGGCGCGAGCGCGGTCGGAGTCGCCGACGGACGCTGCCGGGTCGAACATGGCCGCCTGGTTCGTCCAGTCCGCGTCCTCGCCGAGCAGCGCGTCGAGGTCGCGGGCCGAGGCGGGCCGCAGCGGCTCGGGGAGGTAGTCGATGGCCGAGGACAGCGCGTATCGCGGACTCGGCGCACCGGAGTACTCCACCGGCGCGTCGAAGCCGTAGAAGCGAACCCGATCCCGCGGCGCGCGGCCGGCATTGTGCGCGCGGAGCCATTCGACGAGTTCGCGGTTGCCCGGCACGGCGCCGAACCCGTGGCTGAATCCGGTCGCGAGCACCGTGTCGATCTGCGCCGGTGCCCCCGCCACGTAGTCGTCGACAATCGACGCGGCGAATACGTCCGTCTCCAGCGCGATCGAACGGTACCCCCGTTCGACGAGATGACGGAGGATTTCGTTGCGCAGCAACGGGAAAGCCTCGATCCCGTGGGTCGGCTCACCGAGGGCGAGCAGCGCAGGCGGCTCCGTCCGTGTGGCGAGCAGTTCATCGAGGGCACGGCCGAGGCTCGCCGGGTCGTCGAGTTGGCGGCCGATGGCACGCGGTGATGCGGCAGTGGACATGAAGATCCCTTCCCGAAAGGCACTGCCCTCGACAGTATCGTTGAACATTCGAGTGAAACTTTTGCGATTACTACCTGCAACCAAGAGAGCAAAGCCTCAATCGGAGGTGCAAGCTGCGGCCCATCGACCTCGCCCGGGAACACGGATTGTCCGCACAGGCGATCCGCAACTATGACGACGCAGGAATCCTCCCGCCGACCGAGCGCAGCGAGACCGGTTACCGGCGCTATACGCCCCTGCACGCACAGGCCCTACGCGCCTTTCTCGCGTTGCGCGGTGGCCACGGGCACCAGCGGGCGATGGAAATCATGCGCGCGGCCAACCGGGGCGACCTCGAGTCCGCCTACCGGCTCATCGACGCCGCGCACGTGGAGCTGCTCGCCGAGCGCGACACCCGCACCGAGGTCGCAACCGCCTTGGCCGGCCTGTCCACCGCGATGCCGGCCCCTGTTCACGGTGGACCGCTGACCGTAGGGGAACTCGCGCGCCGACTCGGCGTGCATCCAGCGACATTGCGCACCTGGGAGACTCAGGGCATTCTGCGCCCCGAGCGCGAACGGGCAACGGGTTACCGCCGATACGGGCCGGATTGCGTACGCGACGCGGAGATCGCACGACAGTTGCGCCGGGGTGGCTACCTGCTGTCCCAGGTCGCGCAGTTCATCGCGTCGCTGCGCGAGGCGGGCGGGGCGGAGGCGTTGAGCGCCTTCCTCGACGTCTGGCAGGACCGGCTGACCGCCCGCAGCCGCAACCTGCTCGCCGGAGCGGCCCAGCTCGATACCTACCTCACCATGCTCGATCAGCGGAAGTAACCGGCGACGCAGGCTGCCGGTGCGCGGCTCGTCACGGATGGGTATTCGGGTCAACCGATATACAGGCTGGCGAATCGGCATATCGGCGGTCGATTCCGAATATTCCGTCGAGTATTGGCCGCAGGCAATTCCTCACGTCTGATCATCGGCAGCCGATCCGTGTCATCGGCGACGAAAAAGGTTGGCGGGAGGCTGCAAGGCCGCGCTCTGGCATGACCGGCGTCGGCCGAGGGTGCCCTCCCAATGTCGGGAATGGGCGATTCTCCGTTGCGCGATACTCGGTGGTGTCGTAGTGGCAGGCCGCGCGTGGCCTGATGAGGGTTGTCAGGCGTGAGGTGATGATGTTGTTCGCAGATCCGCGGCCGGCCCGGGTGGGGGTGCTGCGATGAGTCCCGAGCGCTGGGTGGTGAAGCTCGACCCGCCCGCCGGCGTGCGTCCCGGCTTTCCGGAGTTCCTCGCGGCTGTGCAGGAGGGTATTCAGACCTCCGCGGATCTGTTGGCGACAGGTACGCCGTCGCAGGCTCCGGATCTGCTGAAGCTGCTGCGCGACGAGAAGTTGATCACCGGCGACGAGGACAAGTCCGCCATGGCCGAGGGCTACTCCGGCCGGGTGCGCGAGTTCGACAACCTCAAGGCCGAGATTCACAAGCAGGACGCCAGCGTCGACTTTTCCGCCTACGGCACCTACGACATCTCCAGCGGCGCTTTCGCGGCTGTCAAACAGCATGTCGAAGATCTACAGGAAGCCCTGCGCAACGTTCCGAAGCCGAGTCCGGGTAAAGAATTCATCGACCTGGATCTCCAGACGAGGCTGGAGAACACCGTGCTGAGGACGGTGGACAAGGTGAACGACGAGATCGAGAAAGCGAACGACAAGGTTCAGACTCACGCGAACACCATCAACGGCTCCGCTCCGACGTACACCCCGACGTCCGCGGGTAGCAGCCCTATGCCGAGCAACTACGTGCCGAGCAACTACATGCAGCGCAGCTATTCACCCGGCCCGGGGTTCGTCCCCGCCGCGACGACCGCCGATTACGCCCGCTACCAGGGCAACGTCTCGGTCGACGCCGCCATCGAGGGCGCGCTGGACGCGCTCGGCATCACCGATCCGGTGGCCCGCGAGTACTGGAAGCGCGGCTACCAGGTCCTGATCGAACGGGAATCCAACGGAAACCCCAACGCCGTCAACAACTGGGACAGCAACGCCGCCGCCGGGCGGGCGTCCAGGGGACTTACCCAGACCATTCCCGGCACCTTCCAGGCCTATCACGTGGCGGGAACATCCAGCAACATCCACGATCCGGTGGCCAACGTCGCCGCCAGTATGAACTATGTCATGGAACGGTACGGCGTCTCCCGCGACGGCCACGACCTGCAAGCGAAGGTTCAGCAGGCGGATCCCAACCGTTCGCCGAAAGGCTACTGAGCGCGGAACGCCGGCCGCTGGTCCGCGTCGTGTCCGAGTTCTGTCCTGGGTGGTTCCTCCCGATGTCCGCCGGTGTACTCCGTTCGGTCTCGTTTGCTCGTCGGGTCGAACGGAATTCGATGACGGGTTATCTTTTCGGTCTCAGCCGGGTCGGTCGTCCGGTTCGGCGGAAGTGGTCGACGGCCGGGGCAGCTATGGCGCGCTGCGTCTGGAACACTCGATCGTCGGAAAGGTTCTTTGCTGATGTTCCGTCGTTTCACGACCCACGCGCCCACTGGGGTGCCGCCGGTGGATGATCTGGTGGCCGGTGCGCTGCCGGACCGGGTGCAGATCGCGCATGAGCGGTTGGCCCACCAGGACGATCCGGCACTGCTGGAAGCATTGTCGGAGCGTGAGCTCGCCGCCTCCCGCGAGTTGGCCGAGCTGGTGCGCGATTACGAACGCCACGAGAAGCGGGCGCGGATCCAGGCGGCCGCCGACGCCGCCGAGCGGGTGCGGCGCACAGCCGCCGAGCTGGCCGAACGCGAAGCCGCCGACCTGCTACGGGCCGCGCAGGCGATCGGCGAACAACGCCACAGCAGCAGCCCGCACGCGAAAGTAGCTCGGCTGCATCAGCGCAAGCCGCGGGTGCTGGGGCTGCTCGCCGGTGTTGTCGCGTTCTCGATGCTGTTCTCCGCGGTCACCGTGCAGCAGAACATCGCGCCGACCGGCGGTGCGACCAACCCGATGTTCTGGCTGTCCTACGGCCTGGAAGCCCTGATCAGCGCGGTGCTCGTCGCGCTGATGCTGTCGACAGGGGATACCGCCGAGTGGGGTGTGATCGATCGGCTGTGGCAGGTCTACACCGTCGAGGGCGTCTTGTTGACGGCGAGTATCGCGCTGAACACGTTCCCGTACTTCCGGACAGGCGACATGGCCGGAATCGGAATCCACGCGATCGCGCCGATCATGATCGGCGTCGCGCTCGTCACCCATCGGCTCGTCGCCGAGCGGTACGGGCGCGCGATCGAGCAAGCGACCGCCGCCGTGCCCGACCACGAAGATCTCCAGGAACGACTGGCGGCGCTCACGCAGGTCGGCGGGGCCGGGAACCAGATCCTGCCGAGCATCCTCATGGAGCCGGCGGCGCCCGCACGCCGCGCCGACGAACCGGCCGCGACCGAACCGCCCGCACCGGCGCAGCAGGGCGCGGATGTGGCGGGGCAGGCCGCTGCGCAGGACGACAACAGCGCCGCGGTTGCCGGGCAGCCCGCCGGGGCCGCGATCGCGATGTCTGTTCCGGCTCCGGAGCTCACGGAGTTGTGGTTGGCGACGACGCCACTGCCCGTGATCGAGCGGCCCTCCGAGCCGGGTGCGCAACCCGCTGCCGGAGACAACGCTGACGAGGCCGTTCTCGACGCGCGGTTGGCGGCGGCGGTGCGGCAGACCCTCTACCGGATTCGATTCAGCAAGCAGCCGGAGCCGGGCGAGCAGCCGGTGCCGGGCACCCCCGTTTCCGCGCCCGAATCCGATGCTCCCGAAGTCGCCGAGGCGTCCGCCGAGCACGGCGCACGCGAGGCCGCCGAGGCGCTTCCCGAGGCGAACGGGGCGGACCAGGTCATGGCGCATGGTGCCGATGGGCCGCAGGTCACGGGCCCGGAGCTCGCCGCTGCGCCCCACGAACCGGATGTCCGCACGCTGGAGCCGATCGATGCGGGCATGGCCCAGCATTACGTGCCCGGCACGGGCGGCGACGAGCGCCCGGCGCGGATGCAACAGGTCGCACCGGTCGGTGCCGCGGGTATGTCGCCGATCGGGCACGAACCCGACGACGCCGACGCGACCACACCGCGTGCGGCGGCCCAACCGCAGCTCACCGTTCGCTGATTCGAGCGCGTCACTGTTCGGCGCTGCGCGTGACCGCATCGGCCTCGGTGCGGCGCTTCGGCTACGGCGCTTCGCTTTGGGCGTAGTGCTTTCCGGTCGACCCGATGGCGGAATGGACGTAGCGTCGAATTCGTGAAAGTTCCCGCACACCTGCCCACCACCGCGGGCGAGCTGCGTTCGGCCGGCTACCTGCCGCGTGGGGTGAAGACCGAGATCCGCGAGAACCTGCTCGCGCTGCTGAGTTCCGGCGGCGACCCGTGGCCCGGGATCGTCGGTTTCGACCGGACGGTCGTGCCGCAGCTGGAACGCGCGCTGCTCGCGGGGCACGACGTCGTGCTGCTCGGCGAACGCGGACAGGGCAAGACCCGGCTGCTGCGTTCCCTGGTCGGCCTGCTGGACGAATGGACGCCCGTCATCGCAGGCGCCGAACTGGGCGAACATCCGCTCGACCCGATCAGCCCGGCCGGCAGGCGGCTGGCCGCCGAACTCGGCGACGACCTGCCCGTCGCGTGGCGGCACCGGTCGGAGCGGTACGCCGAGAAGCTCGCCACGCCCGACACCTCCGTCGGCGACCTGATCGGTGACGTCGACCCGGTCAAGGTGGCCGAAGGGCGCAGTCTCGGTGATCCCGAGACCATCCACTTCGGGCTCGTCCCGCGCGCGCATCGCGGCATCGTGGCGATCAACGAACTGCCCGACCTGGCCGAACGCATCCAGGTCGCCCTGCTGAATGTCATGGAGGAGCGCGATATCCAGGTCCGCGGCTACCTGTTGCGGCTGCCGCTGGATGTGTTGCTCGTCGCCACCGCCAACCCGGAGGACTACACCAACCGCGGCCGGATCATCACGCCGCTGAAGGACCGGTTCGGCGCGGAGATCCGCACCCACTACCCGCTCAGCATCGAGGCCGAGGTGGCGCTGGTGCGCCAGGAGGCCGAGCTGGTGGCCGAGGTGGGCGATCCGCTGATCGAGGTGCTCGCTCGGTTCGTCCGGCAACTGCGCGAGTCGTCCGCGATCGACCAGCGCTCGGGGGTGTCGGCGCGCTTCGCCGTCGCCGCGGCCGAGACGGTGGCGGCGGCGGCCTTGCGCAGGTCCGCGGTCACCGGGGAGAGTCCCGCCGTGGCGCGGCCCGTCGACCTCGAATCCGTGCCCGCGGTGTTGCGCGGCAAGCTGGAGTTCGAGTCCGGTGAGGAGGGCCGGGAGCAGGAACATCTCACGCACCTGCTGCGTCGCTCGTTCTCCGAGACCGCGCGGGCGCTGCTCGGCGGCCTGAACCTGCGGCCGCTGGCGGAGGCGGTCGGCGACGGGCATCTGGTCACCACCGGTGAACGCGTGCCCGGCGCGGAAGTCCTCTCGGCACTGCCGGAACTGCCCGTGCTGCACGAAGTGGCCGCACGGCTCGGCGTGGACGCGGCCGACCCGCCGCCCCGGATCGCCTCTGCCGTCGAGTTCGCCTTGGAGGCGCTGTACCTGGCCCGGCAGATCGCGAAGGATTCCGACGACGGTCTGGCGGTGTACGGCCGATGAGCGCCGCTGTTCCCGGCAGGGCATCGTGACGACCCCCGACCGCTACTCCTACGGCCCCTATCACGACGGGCCCGATCCCTTGGCGCCCCCGCTCGACCTGCGGGAAGCGCTGGACAGCATCGGCCGTGACGTGATGGAGGGCAGTTCGCCGCGCAACGCTCTGCAAGAGCTGTTGCGACGCGGCACCCGCTCCATGCCGGGGCTGGAGGAGCTGACTCGCCGGTTGTGGCAGCGTCGCGCGGAGATCGCCCGCACCCACCGGCTCGACGGCACGTTGCAGCAGGTCCGCGAATTGCTGGAAGAGGCATTGGAGGCCGAGCGCGGCGCTCTGTTCCCCGACCCCTCCGACGACGCCAGGTTCGCCGAGGCGCAGCTGGACGCACTGCCGTCGAGCACGGCCGCCGCCGTCACCGAGCTCGCCGAGTACGCCTGGCGCTCGGAGACCGGCCGCGAGAACTACCGGAAGATTCGTGATCTGCTCGGCCGCGAGTTGCTGGAATCGCGCTTCCAGGGCATGAAACAAGCCTTGCGGAACACCACTGCGCAGGACGTCGAGCGGGTCCGGCGGATGATGTCCGACCTGAACGACCTGCTCGCCGCCCACGCCAGGGGCGAGAACACCGAGCAGCGCTTCGCCGGGTTCATGGCCGAGCACGGCGAATTCTTCCCGGAGAACCCGCGCGACACCGAGGAATTGATCGACGCGCTCGCCGCTCGTGCCGCCGCCGCGCAACGCATGATGAATTCGATGTCCGAGCAGCAGCGCGCGGAGCTGTCGGAGCTGATCGGCCAGGCGTTCGGCGATCCGGGCATCGCCCAGCAAGTCGCCGCGCTGGACGCGAACCTGCGCGCGCTGCGTCCCGGCGAGGACTGGAACTCCCGGCAGAGGTTCCGCGGTGAGGATCCGCTCGGGCTCGGCGAAGGCGCGCAAGCCCTGCAGGACCTCGCCGAACTCGACGCGCTCGCGGAACAACTCGGCCAGTCCTATGCCGGCGCCCGGCTGGAGGACATCGACCTGGACGCATTGGCGCGCCATCTCGGCGCGGACGCGCGCGTGGACGCGGCTCGCCTGGCCGAACTGGAGCGCGAATTACGTAGACAGGGCGTCTTCGAACGGGGCCAGGACGGCTCACTGCGGTTGACGCCCAAGGCTTTGCGGCGGCTCGGTGAGACGGCGTTGCGAGACATCGTCGGGCGCTTGCGATCCCGGCGCGGTGAACGGGATACGGCCATGGCCGGTGCGGCGGGCGAGCCGACGGGCGGCTCCCGCGCCTGGCGATTCGGCGACACCGAACCGTGGGACGTGTCGCGGACCGTGCGCAACGCCGTGCTGCGGTCGGCGTCGGCGGGGGATCGCCGGGTGCGGCTGGACGTCGCCGATGTCGAGATCATGGAGACCGAGCAGCGGTCCAGGGCCGCGGTGGCGCTGTGCGTGGACACGTCTTGGTCGATGGTGCAAGACGGCAGGTGGGTGCCGATGAAGCGCACCGCCCTCGCGCTGCACCACTTGATCGGTACCCGGTTCCGCTCCGACGCGCTGAGCGTGATCACCTTCGGCAGGCACGCGACGACCGTCGGCATCGGTGAACTGACCGCGCTGGAAGGCGTCTGGGAGCAGGGCACCAACCTGCATCACGCGCTGCTGCTCGCGGCGGGGCACCTGCGCAGGCATCCGGACGCGGTGCCGGTCGTACTCGTCGTCACCGACGGTGAGCCGACCGCCCACTTGGAGCCGGACGGGGAGACGTACTTCAACTGGCCGCCGGCGCAGCGCACGCTGGCCGTCACGATGGCCCAGGTCGACGCCTTGGCCAAGCTGGGCGCGTCGGTGACGGTCTTCATGCTCGGCGAGGACCCGCGACTGGCCGCGTTCGTCGACCTGATGGCCCGCCGCAGCGGCGGCCGCGTGGTGGCGCCCGATCTGGACGGTCTCGGCGCCGCCGTGGTGAGCGACTACCTGCGCGGCCGGGGCTGAACGCCGGGGCCGTAAAGACGTCCGACGGCGCGGCCGGTCGGCCCTACACTGAGCGTGTGGTTTTTCGTCGGCTCGTCGCAGTGTCCTTGTTCGCCTTGGTGACTCCGCTGGGCGTGGCTGCCTGCACGGCGGAAGGTCCCGGTTCGAAAACCGATTGCGCCGTTAGCGGCTGCACGGTGACCTTCGCCCGGGGCGTGGACGCGAAAGCGAGCATCCTGGGTATCGAAGCGAAACTGATTTCGGTGAACGGCAATCTGGTCACGCTGTCGGTGGGCGGTCAAGAAGTCACGGTCCCGGTGGGGGAGACCCGGTCCGCCGACGGGAGCACCGTCACGGTGCAGGAGGTGACCGGCGACAAGGTCGTGGTCAAGATCTCCACCGGCCTCACCGGCGGCTGATTTTCGTCATCCGGTGCCGCATCCACCGGCGCGGCTTCGCTCCGGTCCGGTAATTGCTGCGAGATCACTGCCGCCCGTGCGGATCTCGCGAATCTCGTGTGTCCTCGTGCACCGCGCACGGCGGAAAAGTCCGTGCGGTGGTGCCGTTCCCGCGACACACGTGCGTGCGTGCGCAGTCGCAGGAGTGTCGCGAAAGTGGCACGGGAGCACTCGAGCGGCCGTATCGAGGATTTATTGTGGCATTCTCGGGGTGTCGGCAACGGAAACCGAAGGGTATTGAATACCAGCAGGTTTGAATACCGGAAGGTATTTATTTCGCGCTGCCAGGGAGAATCATTTTTACCGGAAATTTCTCCCCGATTTGCTGTACACCGCACCGTGCCCGTGTGTAGCGTCTGGAACCCGTAAACCCCTCCCATGACAAGTGGTGGCGCGTGATCGGTATCGACGGCTGTCTGAAACGCATCATGGATATTCCGGGTGCGCGCAGTGTGACGTTGGTGGATGGTGCGAGCGGTCTGGCGATCGCCGCGGACGGCAGGCACGAAGTGGTGGACGAGCACGAAGATGCCGCCGCCACAACGGATGTCGTGCGCGCGGTGCTGGCCTGCCCGGCCTTGTCCAGCGGCGGCGACGGTGACGACGTCACCGAGATCATCGTCTGCGGGACCCGCGGATATCACCTGCTGAACCTGGTGAACGGCGACTTCGACGGGCGGCTTTTCGTGCATGTGCTGTTCGACGAGGACGCCGGAAATCTCGCGATGGCGCGATTCCAGCTGCACGCAATTCTCGACGAATTGGCCGAGGACGCGCATGAGTCCTGAACTCGCGGTCGAATTGCGGCGGCTGGAGAAGGAAGGAAGTACGGGCGTGCTGCGCGCGGGCGACGGTGCGTTTCATCTCGCCGAAGGCGCGATCGTCTCCGCCGACTGCCGCCGCACGACGGGGCTGGACCGGCTGGTCGTCGAGGCGGGCGTGGCGACCGCGGAGGACTGGCGGCGCGCCGATGCGGGGGATCCCGGTCGTGTGCTGGGGCGGCCAAGGCTGGAGACCCTGGCCATGCTGTCGGTTTTCGATGCCGCCTACTTCCTGCTGGCCTCGCCAGCCGTCCCGGAGTTCCGCCCGGCCCCGCCGCACTGGCTGGCCCCGGTCTGCCACATCACGCCCCGGGTGCTCGTGCAGGAGTGTGCGCGGCGCGGCGATCCCGAGTCCGGGCCGTGGCCCGCCGATCTGGTCGATCGCGTCCCGGTGGTGCCGGTCCGCCGGGTGCGGCGCAGACGTCTGGTACTCACCGGCGGGCAGGCCGAAGTGCTGGCCGCCGCCGACGCCCGGCGCAGTGTCGCGGGGATCGGCCGCGAACTCGGCCGCACCACCTACGGATGTCTGGTGGCGGTGCGGGATTTGACCGCGGCGGGGCTGATCGAGCCACCCGCCGCGGCGTCGGTTCCCGTGGCGGCCCGGTCGTCCGCGCTCGCGTCGCTGGTCGCCGAACCCCCGGCGGTCGCGCCCGTGACCGCCGCGCCGGGCCGGCTTCCCAGGCGCCGGGGCAGGCACTCGGCCCCGCCGGCCCCCGCCGGACGTTTGGAGCCGCCGGACCGGGACCTGCTCGTCCGCCTGCAAGCGGCTTTGGAGGAGCTCGCGTGACCGCGCGGAAGAAACTGCTCGGCGATTTGATGGGAAGGTTGACAAAGGTGGGGATGTCCGGACCCGAACCGAACGCGGCGGTGCTCACGGAGTTGAAGGCACTGCGCGATCGCGTCCCGCGGCTCACCGGCGCGCTCGTGGCCTCCAACGACGGGCTGCTCGTCGCCCACGATCTACCCCCGCAGATCGAGCCCAACGGGATGGCCGCCATGGCCGCCTCGCAACTGTCGCTGTCCCATCGGCTGGCCACCACCGCGCACGGCGGCGGGTTCAGCGAAGTGGTGGTGCACGGCACCGGAGGGCACGTGGTCATCTACGCGGCGGGCTGGACCTCACTGACCGTCCTGGCCGCACCCGAGGTGAACATCGGCCGGCTGCATTTGGAATCCCGTCCGGCGGCCCGTGCGATCGCCGATTTGCTGACGCCGGTGACAACCGACGCAGAGAGCCGACAGGCAGCGAAAACCCACTGAAAGGAACACATATGTCCAATATGGATCTGGCCCTCAAAGACATGATGGTGATCGACGGCGCGATCGGCGCCGCCGTGGTCGACTACAACAGCGGCATGGCGCTGGGCATGCTCGGCAGTTCCAAGTCGCTGGACCTCCAGGTCGCGGGGGCGGGCAACACCGAGGTGGTGCGCGCGAAGATGCGGACCATGGACCAGCTGGGGCTCAAGGAGGACATCGAGGACATCCTCATCACGTTGTCAGGGCAGTACCACATCATCCGGCCGATGACCGGCCGCAAGTCCAAGGGGCTGTTCCTCTACCTCGCGTTGGACCGGGGACGAGCGAATCTGGCGATGGCCCGGCACCGCCTGCGGGGGATCGAAGAGGACCTGGAGGTCTGATCGTGCGCGAGCCGATTTGACCTGAACTATGGTTCACGTTCGACGCTGATTCCGTACCGAAAAGCGTCGAAGGGAATTCCCATGCCTGACCACCCGATCCAGCTCGCCGTGATCGTCGGCAGCACCCGCGCCGGTCGCTTCGGCCCGACCGTCGCCGAGTGGTTCGCCGCACATGCCGACCGGCGCGGCGACGTCACCGTCGACGTCGTCGATCTGGCCGAAACGCCCCTGCCGGATCGTCTTTCCCACCGTCCCGAGCCCGAGGGGGCGCGGGCGCTGGCAGCCGTCGGCCCCCGGCTGGCCGCGGCGGACGCCTTCGTCGTGGTGACACCCGAGTACAACCACAGTTATCCGGCGGCGGTCAAGAACGCCATCGACTGGCACTACACCGAATGGCGGGCGAAGCCGGTCGGTTTCGTCTCCTACGGCGGCATCTCGGGCGGGTTGCGTGCCGTGGAGCACCTCAGGCACGTCTTCGCCGAACTGCACGCGGTGACCGTGCGTGACACGGTGAGCTTCCACGACGCGGCCAGGCAGTTCGATGCCGCGGGACAGCCGACGGACCCGGAGATGCCCGCTGTCGCGGCCGACAAACTGCTCGGCCAGTTGGTCTGGTGGGGCCGCGCCCTGCGGTCGGCCCGCGCCGAGTATCCCTATACCGCATAGCGCTTCCGGGCCTGCCGTGCCGACGGCCTCTACGCACGACGGCGCCGGACGGCCGAGTCGATGGGCTCGGCCGTCCGGTGGGCCGGATCTGCGCACCGGGGCATGCGCAAGGGCCGCATTCTGCGGTTTCGTCGTGGCATCCGGCGTACGCTGTGCGGCGACGAAAGGACTCCACGATGCGAACAATGCTCGCGGCGTTGGTGATCGCCGGTTCGTTCATGGCAGCGGGGACGACGATCGCGCAAGCGAATCCGCCGTCGCAGCCGCCTACTCCGCTGTGCCTGGTGGTGGGCGGCGCCATTTGGGTGGTGCGTAACAGCATCGACCCGTACGGCCTGTCACAGGATCCGCTCGCGGTCGCGTTGCGGAACGCGCATCGGCAGGTCTGCGGCTAGCGGCTACGTCAAGCTCCGCCAGCGTTGCTTGCCCCACTCGCGCGACGCAGGGCTGACGATCAGTACCGGCAGGAGCAGGACGAGTCCGATCAGGGTCAGGTAGACCACGACTTCGCCCACGATCTGGACGACGGTGGGGAGTGCGAAGGGAACGGCCAGCACTCCAAGGGCAATCGCCAGCCAATAGGCGCCCGCCTGGGCTGCGGTGACCGCGGCGAAAGCGATGCCGCCCGCGAGAAGTAAACCGGCCAGTGCGACAAGATAATTGTTCCACCACGCGGTGTTCGTCGCACGATGTGGCTCTCGCATGCGGCGAGCCTAACGCCGTGATCCCGGGGAGAGGGGCAAATCGCGGGCATCCGGTTCGATCGGCGGCGGCGTGGCCGCGTTCGGCTTGCCGTCGCGGGTGTTGAGCCACGCTCCGGCGAACATCAGTGCGGCGCCGAGGGCTTGGACCGGGGCGATGGATTCGCCGAGCAGCAGCCACGCGCAGGCGAGGCCGAAAGCGGGGACCAGGAACATGGCGGAGGCGGCTGTCGCCGGGCCCACCTCGCCGACGGCGCGATAGTAGAGAACGTACGCGAGCGCGGTCGGTAGGACGCCGAGATAGGCCTGGTTGAGCCAGAATTCGGCACCGAGGTCGGACCAGGCCACGTCGGCCATGCGTGGCGCCGCGAACACGCCGAGCGCCAAAGCGCCGACGGCCGTGGCGTACACGGTCACCGTGGGGGCCGCCAGACGGGCGAGCACCGGAGCGCCGAGCATGGTGTAGCACGCCCAGCACGCCGCCGCGCCCAGGAAGACGAGGTCGCCGAGCAGGCGATCACCGCCGCCGGAGGGGATGCCGAGGAAGAAGACGACACCGCCGCCGACCGCGACGGCGAGCCCCAGGGCTCGGGTCGCGGTCGGCCGGGTGCGAGTCAGCACCGCGGTGCCGGCGACGGTGATGACCGGCGCCGCCATCGGCACGATCACACTGCCGTCCGCGGCGGGCGCCAGGGCGAGGGCGAGGAAGAACAGGATGTTGTAGCCGAAGACGCCGATCAGCCCGAGCGCCGCCACCCGCCCGGAGTCCCGCGCCGCGAGCCTGGGCAGGCGCAGTACGACGAGCAGGACGACGGCGCCGAGGAGGAAGCGCAGGAACCCCGCCACCTCGTGCGGCACTTCCCGGATCGCGAGTTTCGAGGACGCGAACGCACTACCCCACAACGCCATGACCACAACGAGCAACAATCGGATACGCACGGATTCGATCCTGCTGAGGGGCGGCCTCGCGGTCTTGAACGCTGGTGCGCGCGCACAATGGGGTGGTGGCCGACGGTGAGTGGGTGCGGTACCGGCGAATGCCGAACCGCCCGGTGGAGTTGATGCACGCGCACTTCGAACGGCACGTCTACCACGCGCACAGCCACGAGACCTATTCGTTCGGCTGCACCGAGTTCGGCGCGCAGAGCTTCGATTGCCGCGGCGCCGCGCGGACCAGCGCGGCGGGCATGGTGATGGCGTTCAACCCGGACGAGCCGCACAACGGCCACAGCAGCACCGCGGAGGGCTTCACGTACTCCATCGTGCACATCGGCACCGAGTTGGTCACCGATCTGCTGTCCGATCAGGCCGGTCGTCCGGTCGGGTTGCCGCTGTTCGCGGAGCCGGTGCTGCGCGACCCGGTGCTCACCTCGGCGCTGCGCCGGCTCTGCGCCGCCCTGACCGGCCCGGCCACCGAGCTCGCCGCCGACGAGGCGCTGGCCGCTTCCGTCGCGGCGTTGGCGCGACGCGCGGCGCGCCGTCCGCTCGCGCGCTCGACGGCCGAGCCGGGCGCCGCGATCGCCCACCGCGTCCGCGCCGTGCTCGACGACCGTTATCTCGATCCACTGTCGATGGATGACTTGGTGGAAGCGAGCGGCGCCAGCCGCTTCGCCTTGTACCGCGCTTTCCGTGCCAACTACGGTCTCGCGCCGAGCGATTACCAGCGTCTGCTGCGGCTGCGCGCGGCTCGCCGGTTGATCGCGGCGGGCAGGCCGGTCGCCGAAGCGGCCGCGGCGGCCGGTTTCGCCGACCAAGCACATCTCACCCGCTGGTTCCGCCGGTGCTACGGCATCACCCCCGGCGTCTACTCCGCCGCGTGACCGCTCGTCACGCCGTGCCGGGCGGGCGCGGCCAAGGGTTGTGCTCCTTGTCCTCGACCGACTGGTTGAAGCGCTCGATGAGCTTGCCGAACAGATCGACGTCGGCCTCGGCCCAGTCGGCCACCACCGCGCCGATGCCCTGTCGGCTCTGCCTCCGGTCGGCGGCCAGTGCTTCCAGTCCCTTCGCGCTGGCGCGGACCTTGCGGGCGATGCCCCCGTCCGGGTCGGGCACCCGGTCGACCAACCCCTGCCTGAGCATGGCTCCCACCTGGCGGTTGATGGTGGAAATATCCAGTTGGAACGCTTCGGACAGCTCGCGCAGGCTCAGCGGGTAGTCCAGCTCCAGCCGGGTCAAGATCAGGTACGCCGAGCGGTCGAGCCGGAAGCCGGGACGCCGGAGCAATGCGGCGGGGAAGTGCCTGGACAGCAGCGACAGTTCGAAGGTGAGCCGCTGGAGCGCCGCGCTGTCGTCGCCGGTACCGGAATCGGACATACCTCACTATGTCGCGCGGATCACGTCGATACCAAATTGTGCAGCATACACACCATATGTACCGTGCACATGTGACTGTAGCTGCCGACGCGTCCTCGAGCGTCTCTCATTCCGGCGACCGGCGGCGGCCCACGCCGGCCCTGCTCATCGCGACGCTCGGTATGGTCGGTGTCGTCGTCTCGCTCATGCAGACGCTGGTGATTCCGATCATTCCGTCGCTGCCGGTCCTGTTGCACACCTCCGCGTCCAACGCCTCCTGGGTCGTGACGGCCACGCTGCTGGCGGGCGCGGTGGCGACCCCGATCAGCGGCCGCCTGGGCGACATGTTCGGCAAGCGCCGCGTCTTGTTCGCGAATCTGCTTCTGCTCGTGGCCGGCTCGGTGGTCTGCGCGTCGTTCTCCACGCTGCTGCCGGAGATCGTCGGCCGCTCGCTGCAGGGCGCAGCGGTCGGCGCGATCCCGCTGGGCATCAGCATCATGCGCGACGAACTGCCCGCCGAGCGGGTGGGTTCGGCGATGGCGATCATGAGCGCCACGCTCGGCGTCGGCGGCGCGATCGGCCTGCCCGTCGCGGCGGCCATCGCGCAGAACGCGAACTGGCACGTGCTGTTCTGGACTTCCGCCGCGCTCGGCGTCCTCTGCGCCGCCCTGGTTTTCGTCTTCGTCCCGGAGTCGCCGGTGCGCACGCCCGCCCGCTTCGACTTCGGGGGTGCGATCGGGCTGTCGGCGGCGCTTCTGGCGCTGCTCGTCGCGATTACGAAGGGCGCGGACTGGGGCTGGGGCAGCGCCCCGATCCTGAGTCTGTTCGCGGCATCGGCGGTGGTGTTCGTCGGTTGGGGTGCTTTCGAACTGCGGCAGCGTTCGCCGCTGGTGGATCTGCGGGTTTCGGCGCGGCCGCGGGTGCTGTTCACCAACGCGGCCTCGATCGCCGTCGGATTCGCGCTCTACGGCATGTCGCTGACCTTCCCGCAGCTGCTGATGGCGCCGGAGCGGACCGGGTACGGCTTCGGATTGTCCATGATCAGTGCCGGGTTGGCGCTGGCTCCGACCGGTTTCGTGATGATGCTGCTGTCGCCGGTGTCGGCTCGGCTGTCGGCGAGCCGCGGGCCCAAGGTCACTCTCGCGCTCGGGTCGGCGGTGATCGCCGTCGGTTACCTGTGCGCGGTGGTGTTGATGAACAGCGTCTGGGAGATCATGCTCGCCTCGGTGATCGTCGCGGGCGGTGTCGGCCTGGCCTACGCGGCGATGCCCGCGCTGATCATGGGCGCGGTGCCGATCACCGAAACGGCGGCGGCGAACGGCTTGAACTCGTTGATGCGCTCGATCGGCACCTCGACCTCGGCGGCGGTGATGAGCGTGGTGCTCGCGCATATGACCATCCAGTTCGGTCCCCATCTGCTGCCCTCGCGCGACGGGTTCCACACCACCTTCCTCATCGCGATGGCGGCGGCGCTGGTCGCGATCGGCCTGACCACATTGATCCCGATGCGCAAGAGCGCCGACGCGGCGACTACCACCGGGCATTCCTGACGGCTGCCGTAGTCGGTACCCGCGACTCTGCTTGTCGAGTGCCGAAGGTCGCGCGCTAGGTCTCGTGTGCGTGACCGTGTACCGCGTCGGTGGCCGGCGAATCACGTTCGGACGCCTCCAAAATCAGCTGTCGGCAACTGCCTCGGTGTACCGGCGGCCGAGAGTGCGGATGTGGGCAACGAGTTCGGGCGGGCCGTCGACGCGGAAATCCATCATCAGCATGGACAGGTAGATCGCGATCGTCTCCAGCGCGTCCGCGCCGGTGTACAGCACGCAGGTGTCGGCGTCCACCGCCTCGACCACGCCGACGGCGGGATTGATCCGGGCGACAACGGTTTCGGCGGGCGCGAGCACGGTGACCCGGGCCTGCACCCGCCACCCCGTCGTAGCGATGTGGCGCATGACGAAGGCCACCAGATCGTCGTCGGGGAGCGAGCGGGCGGCGAAACGGCGCGAAGTCGTCTCCGCGCGCAGGACGCGGGCGACCGGAATCGCAACCCAGGTGTGGTCGTCCAGGCGGTAGGCGACCAGGTACCAGCGGCGCTGCCAGTTGATCAGCCGGTACGGCTCGATGTCGGCGGAACACTCGGCATCGGCTTCGGCGATCCGCACCGTCGCACCGTCGCGGATGGCGCCGGCCAGGGTGGTGAGCACAGCGGCGGGAACCGGTGCGTCCGGCTCGCGCGATCCGGTGGTGGCAGGTCCGATCGCCGTCGCCTCGCGCAGTGCGGACACTTTGCGCTGCAATCGTTTCGGCAGGATCTGATCCAGTTTGCCCAGCGCTCTGGTGACGTGCTCGGCGATGTCCGCGATGCCGGTGGAGCCGTCCTCGGCGAGCCCGACCGCGACCGCCACGGCCACCGCTTCGTCGTCGTCCAGCAGCAAGGGCGGCATGGTCGCGCCGCGGCCGAGCCGGTAGCCGCCGATCGCGCCGCGTCCGGCGTGCACCGGATAGCCCAGTTCGCGCAGGCGCTGAATGTCGTGGCGCAGGGTGCGATCGGTGACGCCGAGCCGCTCGGCGAGCTCGCGGCCGGTGTGCGCGCGGTCCTGAAGCAGTGCGAGCAATCGCAACAGCCGGGGTGTGGTCGACGCCACTTTTCTCCTCCTGAGCCATTAGGAAAGAAAGTAGCCTAATACGCCGATAGGCTTGTGTCATCAGCGAGAACGACCGAAAGGCTCCCGACATGAACACCACCACCACCACCGCCGCGACTCTGCTCCCCGTTTGGCGGGACGTGCTCGCCGATTCCCACCACGCGCTCGAGAGCGTCGTCGCTGGGGTGCGCGCGGATCAGTGGCGCCTGCCCACCCCGTGTTCGGAATGGGATGTGACGCAGGTGGTGCAGCACGCCGCCGGTGACCAGCTGGCATACGCGAAGTCCCTCGGCATCGGCGAGGGCCCGGCTTACAACCCGTTCGCGCCCTCCGGCGCGATCGATGGCACTCCTGCGGACTTGGTGCGCGTGGCGGTCGAGCAGACCGCCTTCGCCTGGACCACGGTCGACGACGCCACCGAAACCGTGCCCACCCCGCTGCCGCACGGCGCGCTCCCCACCCCGGTGGCCGCGGTCCTGTGCGCACTGGACGCCGCGGTGCACGCCTGGGACATCGCGATCGCGACCGGTCAGCCGTCCCCGTTGACCGATGAACTCGCCGCCCACCTGCTCACCGCCGCTCGGGCCGGTCACCCCGCGCCCGGCACCGGTGAGACGGCGGAGATCACCGAACCGCTGCGTCAGTGGGGGGCCTACGCCGCGATCGTGGACGGTCCGTCCGACGGCGCCCTGGGAGAACTGCTGCGCTACCTGGGCCGCGATCCGCGCTGAGCAGCCCCGTCGACGCGGGGCTCACCGACCGAGCCCCGCGGACGGTGTGGTGGCGCGCTGCCTCCAGCGGGCGGTTCATCGAACGGCCTCCGGCCACCTCATAGGGTGTCGTTCTCGACTCGACGGTCAGAGCGCGGTGACGAACCCTTGTGCGACCATCCAGTCTCGAGCCACCTCCGCCGGTTCGCGTCCGTCCACGTCGACCTGGCGGTTGAGCTCGGTGATCGCCTCGTTGGTGAGACGCTGCGAGATCGGCGTCAGGATCGTGATCACCTCCGGGTGCTCGTCGGCGAAACTCTTGCGCAGCACCAGAGCGGCGTTGTACTTCGGGAAGAATCCGCGATCGTCCTGCAACAGCACAAGATTCAACGCCGGGATGCGTCCGTCGGTGGCGGCCACCGATCCGAAACGGCACTGTCTGCCGTCGGCGGTCGCCTGGTAGACCACCGGGTCCTGGACGATCTGCTTGCGCACCTTGCCCGCGTCGATCTCGTATTTGCGGGCCAAGCCGGGGAAGCCGTCCTGCCGGACGTTGAATTCGGTGCCGACGCAAATGGCCGCTGCGGCGGGGTCGGCGGCGACGAGCCGCGCGTAGTCCGACAGTGTGCGCACGCCGGTCTCCTGGGCGGTGCGCGCGCTCATGACCAGCGCGTAGGTGTTGTTCATCGGCGCCATGGCGGCCCACACCATGCCGTGCCGGGCCAGATCGGCGTCGCGCACCGCCTCGAACTGGCCGATCTCGTCCGGGACCGGCGTCTCGTTGCCGAGGTAGTTGATCCAGCCGGTGCCGGTGTAGTCGTAGGCGAGATCGATCTGCCCGTGCAGCTGGGCGTCGCGCACGCTGTTGGAGCCCTGGATGTTGGTCAGGTCGCGCACGTCGGCGCCCGCCGCCGTCAAGGCGAACTCGATGAGGTACCCGAGGATGTTCTGCTCGGTGAAATCCTTGGAACCCACCGTGATGCGCACACCGTCGAGTTCGGGGATCGGGCGGATGCTGCCCGGCCCCACCCGCAGCGGCACCGCGCTGCCGGATTGCAACCCGCAGGCGGCCAGCAAAACCATCCCCACCCCCAGGGCGAGCGCGCGCCATGCCCGGCTCATTTCAGCCCCCTCGGCCCGAGGAACGCTTCGGCGACCGCGCCGAGCCAGTCCACCAGCAGGGCCAGTGCCACCGCGAGCACCGCGCCGACCACCAGCGTGACGTTGTCGCGCAGTTTGTAGCCGGTGTCGATCAGGATGCCGAGACCGCCCGCGCTCACCAGGAACGACAGCGTCGCGGTGCCGACCGCGAGCACCAGCGACGTCCGCAACCCCGCGAGGATGTACGGCACCGCGAGGGGAAACTCGATGCGGCGCAATACCGTCAGGGCCGACATGCCCTGACCACGGCCCGCGTCCACGAGCGTGGGGTCCACCTGCTGGTAGCCCAGGATGGTGTTGCGCAGTACGGGGAGCAGCGAGTAGAACGCGATCGGCGCCACGCCGATCCAGAAGCCGGTGGTGCGGGTGGCCAGGTAGAACAGCACGATCAGGCCGATGGCGGGGGCGGCCGCGCCGATGTTCGCGATGCCGACGAACACCGGTGTGAGACGACGGAATCCCGGTCTGGTGAGCAGGGTGCCAAGCGGGACGGCCACCGCGACCACGATCAGCACCACCGTCGCGGTGATCAGCACGTGCTGCCAGGTGACGGTCGCGACATTGCCCGCGTTCAGGCTCGCTCGCTGGGTGGCGGTGAGGTCGCGGGCGAACGCCCATACCAGCACGCCCGCGGTGAGCACCAGGACGAGCAGGGGTTGCGCGACCAGCCGGAGGCGCTCGGCCCGGCGCTGGGCGGGGGGAGTCACGGCGGCCGTGGTCATGGCGCGCCGTCCGTCCCGGAGCGGCCGCCGTGTTCGGCCCGCAGCGCCGACAGGTGCCCGATCAGGGTGTCGATGGTGATCAGCCCGACGTATTCGCCGCGCGTCCCGGTCACCACCGCGGTGGCGCTCTGATGCGTCAGCAAGGCGTCCAGCGCGTCTTGCAGCGTCGACTTCAGCGACAACGTCTCCGGCACCGGTGAGCCGAGATCGTGCAGCGAGTCGGCGTGCGCCAGCTGTTCGGCCGAGACCCAGCGGCGCGGCCGGCGTTGACCGTCCAGCACCAGCGCCCACGGCCAGTCCCGGCCCGCGAGCGTGGCGCGCAGTTCGTCGACCGGGTCCTGCTCGGTGGCGGTGGGGCAGGCGCCGAGGTCGACATCCCCGACGCGGGTGAGGGTGAGCTGTTTGAGCGAGGCGTCCGCGCCGACGAAACCGGCGACCGTCTCGTCCGCCGGATCGGCCAGGATCGCCGCGGGCGTGTCGTACTGCAGGATCCGGGACCGATCGCCGAGCACCGCGATGCGATCGCCGAGCTTGACCGCCTCGGTGAAGTCGTGGGTGACGAAGACGATCGTCTTGCCGAGTTCGCTTTGCAAACGGAGCAACTCGTCCTGCAACAGCCCACGGGTGATCGGATCGACCGCCCCGAACGGCTCGTCCATCAGCAGCACGGGCGGGTCGGCCGCCAGCGCCCTGGCCACGCCGACGCGCTGCTGCTGGCCGCCGGACAACTGCCGGGGATAGCGGCCGCGGAAGGTATCGGGGTCGAGGCCGACCAGCTCCAGCATCTCGTCGACCCGGGCCGCGATGCGCCGCCGGTCCCAGCCGATCAGGCCAGGCACCGTCGCGACGTTCTTCGCGACGGTCAGGTGCGGGAACAGTCCGGCCTGCTGGATCGAGTAGCCGATGCCGCGGCGCAACCGGTCGGGATGGATCGTCGCCGCGTCGCGCCCGTCGATCGTGATGGTGCCGGAGGTGGGCTCGATCAGCCGGTTGATCATCCGCATGGTGGTGGTCTTGCCGCAGCCCGACGGGCCGACCAGCACCACGATCTCACCGGCCGGGATGGTCAGCGAAACGCTGTCCACGGCCGGATCGCGTTGCCCCGGATAGTGTTTGGTCACCGCGTGCAGCACGATCTCGACGCCGGAGACTACGGATTCCGCGGTCCCGTCAGGTGTTTCGGTCTCAGTCACGGATTCCCCTCGAGGTGGTGAGCCGTCCGATCAGCACGTAGATCCCGTCGAGTACGAGCGCGAGCACGACGACGAGGATCGTGCCGACCAGAGCCTGCGGCACCGCGTTCGGACTGCCGAGGCGCGCGAGGCCGGAGAAGATGAGGTTGCCGAGCCCGGGGCCTTTGGCATACGCGGCGAGCGCGAGGATACCCATGATCAACTGGGTGCTCACCCGCATGCCCGCCAGGATCGCGGGCCAGGCCAGCGGCAGTTCGATGCGGGCGAGCACCCGCAGGCGGTTCATCCCCACGCCGCGGGCCGCATCGGTCACGGCCGGGTCCACCGAATCGAGGCCGATGATGGTGTTGCGCAGGATCGGCAGCAGCGCGTACACCACGAGCGCGGTGATCGTCGGTGCGACGCCCAGGCCGAGGATCGGGATCAGCAGGCCGAGCAGCGCGAACGACGGAACGGTGAGCACCGCGCCTGCCAGCGCGGAGGCGATCGAGGAGCCGAACGGACTGCGGTAGACCAGAACTCCGATGAGCACCGAGACCACCGTGGCCAGCAGCACCGATTGCACCACGGCCGAGACGTGCAGGTAGGAGTCGACCAGCAACTGGTGCCGCCGGTGCACGATGAATGTCCACAGCGTGTCCAGGGCCGTACCTCCCCATCGGCTGATCTCTCCGGAGACTAGCGTGGTTTTCCCGGTGCCGTACGCGATTTCGGCTCCTGCGGGTTGCCCCGCCGCTCGATCGGCGAAACCGATCGTAGGGCGCCGGGAACCCTTCGGCGCGCTCGTGCGTCGAAATCCATAAGCTCGACAACAGCATCACAGGAATGGATCGGGGGAGCGATGGCACAACAGCTGGGATCGCGGGCGGGGCGATGGCTCGCACTCGTGTTGGCGGGGCTAGGCGTAGCTGGGGCGGCTGTCGGCGGGGCCCTGTGGT
Organism: Nocardia sp. NPDC019219; assembly: GCF_040632645.1. Classification (NCBI taxonomy): domain Bacteria; kingdom Bacillati; phylum Actinomycetota; class Actinomycetes; order Mycobacteriales; family Nocardiaceae; genus Nocardia; species Nocardia sp. NPDC019219. The sequence continues at coordinate 99,554 of NZ_JBEYCG010000008.1, forward strand.
GGCAGGACCGAGCCGACCGCGGAGCGGTCGTGGGCGAGCGCCTCACCGAGTTCCCGGCGCTGGACCGGTCGGCGCTCGACGCGGTCCAAGCAGAGATCGTCGCGGTCGCCGAGCGCGAGTTCGCCGAGCCGGGCGCGGGCACGAAATACGCGGAAGGCGCCGAAGAGGCGTGGTGCGCCGACTTCGTCAGCTGGGTGATGCGCGAGGCGGGGGCGCCGCTGGCCAACCCGCACTCGGGCTCCTGGCGGATTCCCGGCGTCTACACCTTGCAGGAGTATTACGAGAGCGTCGGCCGCTTCGTGCCACTCGGCTCCGGGTACCGCCCGCGCACCGGTGACGTGCTGCTGTATCACGACTCCAGCCCGTTCGGCCAGCACACGAATATCGTCTTGCGGGCCGACGCCGGCCAGGTGACCACGATCGGCGGCAACGAGGACGACGAGATCCAGATCAACCGCTTCGCGCTCGACGACGTGCCGGGTGTGGTCGGTTTCGGCCGATTGTGATGAGCACCCCTCCCCGGTGCGCGGAATCTGTCCGATATGCGGGTGAAACGTCGTGCCGGATGGTCCTACGATGGATTCGGCGGCGCCCGGCAGCGCCGCCGCCGATCCCCGCCCTGCTTCCCCCTCATCGGCAGGACGGGGATCTCAGGCTGACCACCGCGTTCCGGGGCGGCGCACGATCGGTCGCGTACCGTGTCGAGTGTCCATCGAGAGGTGAGGGTTCCGGAACTCCTGATGCATCCGACCGACGAATCGAGTAGCGCGCCCGCGTGGATCGACTACGCCGAGTTCGGCGAGCGTTTCGTCACGCACGCGGTGAACGCCGCCCGCATCGAATCCGCCGTCTCCGGAATGACGGGCCGCGGTTTGACTATCGGCCCGGTCTCGATCGGCCCGGCCGGACTCGCCGGTTTCGTGGCCGAGGGCAAAGTCGGCGCCCCGCGCGTGCTGCACAGCGGTCCACGGGTGACATACGAGGTGACCGTCCCCGTCTCGCTCACTTTGAAGGTGCTGCTCGGCGGTCGGAAACTGCGTCTGGAGGCCAGGGTCGAGATCGATCTGACCCTGCACGCCCGCACCGCCGAACCCGTGCTCATCATCATCGACATCCCGCCGATCACCCAGCGGGACATCAGCTTCGTTCTGCGCGCCCAAGCGGTCGAGTCGGCCTGGGAATGGCTGCTCGACCCGATCGCCGGGGTGGTGCAGCGGGAGGTCGCCTCCCGGGTGAATGCCATGCTGGCCGATCCGCAGACCCGCCGGGGGCTGGTGTTCGACGTGGAGGCGATGGTCGCGGGCAAACGGTCGGCGTATCGGGACAAGAGCGCGTTCGACTGGATCGGCTACGACGAGTTCGGGCATCGGTTCTTCTCTCGCATCGTGACGCGCGAGCGGGTACACGACGTGGTGGAACGCTTGGCGGGCAGGCCGATCGAAGTCGGGCCGCTGCGGACGGGCCCGCGCGCCAGCGCCGTGGTCACCGTTCGCGGAGCGGTCCGGATGCCACGGCTGACGGACCGGTCGGCGGATCCGGTCGCCTTCGACCTGACGCTGCCGGTGAGCCTGGACATCACGGTGGCCGTACTGAAAGCCAATTACTACCGCGCCGACGTGGAGGTGCCGTTGGTGCTCACCGCCCGCGCCGCCGACCCCCTGCGCGTGGTGATCGACGTGCCGCCGCCCGACCCGGCCGACATCCGGATGGAGTTCACCGCCCACGGGGCGCGCGCGGCCGCCCTCGGTGCGCTCGCAGGGATAAAGAAGCAGGTCATCGCCCAGGTGGCGGCGGTGATCCGCAAAGAACTCGCCGACCCGGCGATGCGCACCATCGACGTCGCCGCGCGCATCGACGGCATCGCCTGACGTCCGCCACCCGCGCGTACGGTGTGGCGAATGTGAAACATGTTTCTCCTGGGTCTAGCGGTTCCAATGTGAATGTGGTGAAATGAGTTCACGTTCGAGGCTCCCGGCGCGCGGCGAGGTTTTGGGGAAGGTGCGCCGGGCACGCTGCCATCCATGTCGGGGTTGCGCGAAGGAGTCGACGATGCGTTCCATTTCGGTATCCCGGCGTGATCTGTTCGCCTACGCGGCCGCGGCGGCCGTCGTCGGCGTGACCGCCGCTCCAGTTCCCGCCTCAGCGCGGCCCGCGTTCGGCACCTTGGTCGATTACGCCGGCGGCGTCCCTGCGGCCGCGGCGATCCGCGATGCCGGACATATCGGCGTGATCCGTTACGTGTCCGATCGCAGGCCCGGCGCCGAGTGGATGGCGGGAAAACCGCTGCGCTCCCCGGAAGTCGACGACCTCAAAGCAGCCGGTCTGCAGATCGTCTCCTGCTACCAGTTCGGCAAGGGGCCGACCGCGGACTGGCGCGGCGGGCTGGAGGCGGGCAAGCGGCACGCCGAGCGCGGACTCGCGTTGCATCGCGCCGCCGGCGGCCCGGACAACGTCCCGATCTACGCGTCCATCGACGACAATCCCTCACCCGTCGACTTCGCCACCATGATCGCGCCGTACCTGCTGGGCTGGCAGGCCGTGCTCGGCAAGGAGAACACCGGCATCTACGCGAACACCCCGACCATCGAACTGGCCCGCACCGCGGGCCTGTGTTCCTGGTATTGGCAGCACAACTGGGGAACCCCCAAGGGCTTCGTGCACCCGGCCGCCAACCTGCACCAATTCGAGATCGACAAGCGCTCCATCGACGGGGTGGGGATCGATGTGAACAACGTGCTCACACCCGAATACGGGCAGTGGTGAAAGGGCTCGCACCTATCCGCGCTTCCCCGCAGACTCGCTCCATCACCCGCACGCCCGAACGGCCACAGCCCAGCTGACACCCGAATGCCCGCTGTGTCGGGTGAAGGTCCCCCGGCGATCTGTCATCGTGACCGCGGGGACAGCAGGTATCCCATCGACGCGCTCATGGGCGACGCGAGTACCGGCGATGCAGTTCGACTGAGCGCCGCCGCCGTCCCGTTCGCGAGCCACAGAGGGGCCGCGAACACGCACCGCCGCAGGCGGTGCCAAAAACTCAAGTCTGGCAGTGGCTGATCGGTGTGACGCGCAGGTCGGGCTCGTCGTCCGGGACGACGCGCAGGGAGGGGCGGCTGTCCGGGGCTTCGTGGTCGCCGAGCCAGGCGAACAGCGACCACCGGGACAGGCCGGAGAACGCGGAACCGAGGCTGGCGAACGAGAACGACGAGATCGCCGAGCCGAACGAACCCACGGACCCGATGGACAGCACCGAGCCCACGCTGCCGATGGACAGGATCGAGTAGGCCGACCCGATGGACAGGATCGACCCCTCCGAGCGGATGGACAGGATCGAGCGGTGCGAGCGCCTGCTGCGGATCGAACGAGCCGTGCGTATCGAGTGATCGATGGTCGCCATAGTTAGCGGTCTACCACAGTCCGGACGGCTCGTGGGGCGTCGCCGGCGGATCCGTCCGAGGTTTCGGCGCGGACCCGTGGAACGACCGAGGGCGGCGACCCGATGGAGTCGCCGCCCTCGACCGAGAACTCAGCCTACGGTGAAGAACCCGAGCGTCGGCAGGAACGAGCAGGTCCGCGCCTCCCCGTCGGCGGACTGGGTGGTCAGCGAGCCGGAGACGACCGCGACCACGCGGCCGAAGCCCGTGTCGGCGATCGCGGACAGCGTAGCGGGGCCGTCCGGGTTGATCTTGGCCTCGTCGGTCAGCGGCAGAACGCCGGACTGACGGGTGTCCAGGTTCAGCCACTGCACCGTCATCGGCGGGTTCTGCACCGGCGTCGGCGACTTGGTGCCGAGCGCGGTGAAGACGAACCCGGTCTGGCCCGCCTGCGGGCCGGGCGGCGGGAGCGTGGCCGGGCCGGGCACGGCCAGCGCGGTGCCCACCGAGTCGGCGCTCGGGCCGATGCAGCCCTTGCCGATGGTCGGGTAGAGGAACTGCGCGATCGCGGGGCCGTCCTGCGGCACCTCGGGACCACCGCCGCCGCTGCCGTCGAGGAAGGTGATGATCCGTTCCAGCGTCGACTTGATCTGCGGCGGGAGGTTCAGGGTGGCCAGCAGCCTGCGCGCCTGATCCAGGATGGCCGACTGCGGGCCCGCGACGCCCGCGGGGCTCGCGATATCCGCCGGGCCGGCGACGGCGCCGACGATGGCCGGGGCGAGTGCGGCCAGCGCGTCCACCGGAACACCTTCGGGAACCATGGGAACGCTGTTCGTAAGCGCCGCGGGGGCGGGCGCAGGGGCCGCGATTGCTGTCGTCGGCGCGGCAAGCGTGGCACTCGCCGCGATAGCGAGTGCGGACAATGCGATCCGCGATCCTCGGGTGCGAAGCACTGGTCTGGCCGTCCTTACCTCGGGTACATCAGGGTTCGATTGCTAAAAGCCATCGTTTCGGGGGTCACTCTAGGGACATTGCGGCTATGTGTACAGCCGCGGCGTCCCGAAGGCGCCGTGGACGATCAGTGTGAGCCGAACTTACCGCTCCCCGATGTTACTGGTGTGAAAGTTGATGCAAATGTTACCGGTGGTTCGAGGGTGCGACCGCCCGCATTCGCGCTGCGGTTAATCTAATCGTTGCCGTCCGCGCTGTCGCCACAACATCGAAGTCCGGGCGTGCCCCGCCGACGCACCGCACTCGAGCCGAAAGCCAGTGATTTGAATCGTCACCTCCGATGGGCTTTGTCGGCGCTGGGCCTGTCCGTGCTGGCCCGGTTGCTCTGGATGCTGCTGTCCACGAACGGGATGAACCTCGTCGACCTGCACGTCTACGTCGGCGGATCGGCCGCGCTGCTGACCGACCAGCTCTATGACTTCACCTACGCGGAGAAGACGCCCGACTTCCCGCTGCCGTTCACCTATCCGCCGTTCGCGGCGTTGGTGTTCTTCCCGCTGCACTACCTGCCGTTCACCGTGGTCGCGGTGGCTTGGCTGCTGGCCATCGCCGCGGCGTTGTACGCGGTGGTGCACATCAGTCTGGAGCTGATCTTCGGGGCGGAGCGGCTGCGGACGCCGCAGTGGCGGGCCGCGACCGTCGGCTGGACCGCGCTGGGCCTGTGGCTCGAACCGGTGCGAACCACGATGGATTACGGCCAGGTCAACGTCTTCCTGGTGCTCGGCGGGATGCTCGCGGTGCGCAGCGCGCGGTGGTGGATCTCTGGCAGCCTGGTCGGAATCGTCGCAGGCATCAAACTGACGCCCGCGATCACCGGCCTCTATTTCGTCGCGCGCGGGCGCTGGGCGACCGTGGCCTGGTCGGCGGTGGTGTTCGGCGCGACTGTGGGGGTGAGTTTCCTGATCGCGCCGGTCGAGGCGCGCCGGTACTTCGGCACCCTGCTCGGTGACGCCGACCGCATCGGCCCGGTGGGATCGGTGTGGAATCAGTCGCTGCGCGGCACGCTGAGCCGGATTCTCGGCTACGACGTGGAATCCGGTCCGTGGTGGATCGCGGCCGTACTCGTGGTCGCGGTGCTGGCGTTCCTGGCGTGGCGCGCGCTCGGCCCGGAGGACCGGCTCGGCACGCTGATCGTGGTGCAACTGTTCGGGCTGATGATCTCGCCCATCTCGTGGTCGCATCACTGGGTGTGGCTACTGCCCGCGGTGCTGTGGCTGGTCTACGGGCCGCTGCGCCGGGCGCCCGGCGCGCGCGTCGTGGCCGGATATTGGCTGGTGACCATGTTCGTCGGCGTGCCGTGGGTGCTGTCGTTCTTCCAGGATTCGATCTGGACCATCTCGCGCCCCGGCGTACTGTCCTGGCTCGGCGCCGTCGACGTGCTCGGCGTCGTGGCGTTCTACCTCTGGGTGATCCGCTTCGGCCCCCGGTTCGCGAGCTCGAACCCCGCCGAGTCGACGCGCGAGAGCACCGAGGGCCGCGCCCGCACGGCGTAGTCCTGTCGCGGCCGAAATGCGTCAGGTCCGATCGTCGGACACCGGACCGCAACATCCGCGCTCAGCTCCCGCTTCGAGCGGAGCGAGACCAAGCAGGCTCGTTCGCACTCTGGCCCGCGTTCGTGTGGCAATCGAATGGAACCGATCCCGGCCACCACACCCCGCAGGCCGCCTGACTGGGGACTTTCACGACTGACGCGCCCGGCGCACCTCAACTCCCGTTTCGAGCGAAGCGAGACCGAGCAAGCGCCGCTCGCGGCCCGGCTTGCGTTTGCGCGGGCGCCGCGTAGTTGACGGGCAAGCTGCCACCGATCGGCTCCAAGCGTTAGCAAGTCGCCGAATACATCTGGGCGGCGAGCTTCGATACCGACGTGCTCAGCGCACCGCAACCGCGTCTTTCGAGCGGAGCGAGACCGAGCATTGCCGCGAACACCCAGCGCCGAAGGCGCTGGAATCTAACAGAGCCGATCTATTTCGTGCGCCAGCGCGACGTCCAGCGCCGTGAGCCCGCCCGCGGAGTGGGTGGACAAGGTGAAGGTGACTTTGCGCCAGCGGATGTCGATGTCCGGGTGGTGATCGGCTTCTTCCGCGACTTCGGCGACCCGGCGCACGAGTTCGATGCCCGCGGGGAAGGTGGGTGCCTCGACGGTGCGGACCAAGGCGTTGCCCGATCGTGCCCAGTCCGGCAGTTCGGTGAGGGCCTCGGCGATCTCGGTATCGGAGAGCAGTGTCTGCTGGGCCATAACACTCCTTACTACTCGCCACGGGCCGCCCTGGAAAGGTGGCGGCAGGGTCAGGCGGCGCGTGCCTGCTTGAGTGCCTTCTTCAGATCCTTGCCGGTGACTCCGGCCGCTTCGCACTTCTTCATCCGCATGATGACCACGGGGCACTTCAAGCAGCGCGTCTTCTTCCGACAGCACTTCTTCTTGGGTTTCAGGCTGGAAACCTTCTTCGCTTTGACCTTGCCCACGGCGGTTAGCGTACCCTAAGTGCAAAGCCTGAAACGTTGCGCGAACGGACTGCCGGTAGGGTGTAGCTGGCCGCGATGCCCGGTGAGTTTCGATTCTCCACCTGTCTGCAAGGAGCCCGGCGGGAGCGTCAGGACCCGGAGGCGGCAGCCTGCGTAACCACGTAGGGTCCCGTCCAGGCCGGACGCCGAGCACCGTCGGCTCCCACACCGAACAGCAGGAGGATTCAGGCGTGTCGTCTGCACGCGATTTTCGCAACGTCGCCATCGTGGCCCACGTCGACCACGGCAAGACGACCCTGGTCGACGCCATGCTGCGCCAGTCGGGCGCTTTCGCCGAGCGGGCCGAGCCCGTCGACCGCGTGATGGACTCCGGCGACCTGGAACGCGAGAAGGGCATCACCATTCTCGCCAAGAACACGGCGGTGCACCGCCACCACCCGGACGGCTCGGTCACCGTCATCAATGTCATCGACACCCCCGGCCACGCCGACTTCGGTGGCGAGGTCGAGCGCGGCCTGTCCATGGTGGACGGCGTGGTGCTGCTGGTGGACGCGTCGGAGGGGCCGCTGCCGCAGACCCGGTTCGTGCTGCGCAAGGCGTTGGCCGCCTCGCTGCCGGTGATCCTGGTGGTGAACAAGACCGACCGCCCCGACGCCCGCATCGAGGAGGTCGTCGAGGAGAGCCACGATCTGCTGCTCGACCTGGCCTCCGATCTGGACGACGCCGCGGCCGAAGCGGCCGAACTGGCCCTGGATCTGCCGGTGCTGTACGCCTCCGGGCGCGAGGGCAAGGCGTCCAAGGAGCGTCCGGAGAACGGCAACGCCCCGAACGCGGAGAACCTCGACGCGCTGTTCGACGTGCTGCTGGAGTACATTCCCGCGCCGAAGGGCGATCCGGCGGCGCCGCTGCAGGCGCACGTCACCAACCTGGACGCCTCGGCGTTCCTCGGTCGCCTCGCGCTCGTCCGCATCCACAACGGAGAACTGCGCAAGGGCCAAAACGTCGCGTGGATGCACGCCGACGGCGTCAAGCAGGTGAAGATCACCGAGCTGCTGCAGACGATCGGCGTGGAGCGCCAGCCCGGTGAAGTGGCCGTGGCGGGCGACATCGTCGCCATCGCGGGCATCCCGGACATCATGATCGGTGACACCCTCGCCGACATCGACGATCCGGTCGCGCTGCCGCGCATCACCGTCGACGAGCCCGCCATCTCGGTCACCATCGGCACCAACACCTCGCCGCTGGTCGGGCGGGTGCAGGGCCACAAGCTGACCGCCCGCATGGTGAAGGCGCGCCTGGATCAGGAGCTGGTCGGCAACGTGTCGCTGCGCGTGCTCGACATCGGCCGCCCGGACGCCTGGGAGGTGCAGGGGCGCGGTGAGCTCGCGCTGGCCATCCTGGTCGAGACCATGCGCCGGGAAGGCTTCGAGCTGACCGTCGGCAAGCCGCAGGTGGTCACCAAGCAGGTCGACGGCAAGGTGCACGAGCCGTACGAAGAGCTGACCATCGACTGCCCCGACGAGTACCTCGGCGCGATCACCCAGCTGCTTGCCGCGCGCAAGGGCAAGATGGTGCAGATGAGCAACCACGCCGCGGGCTGGGTGCGGATGGAGTTCATCGTTCCGTCGCGTGGCCTGATCGGCTTCCGCACCGACTTCCTCACCGAGACCCGCGGCACCGGCATCGCCAACGCCGTCTCGCACGGGTACGCGCCGTGGGCGGGCGAGATCCGGGCCAGGCACACCGGTTCGCTGGTCTCCGACCGGTCGGGCACGGTGACGCCGTTCGCCATGATCCAGCTGGCCGACCGTGGCCAGTTCTTCGTGGAGCCCGGCGCGGACACCTACGAGGGCCACGTCGTCGGCGTCAACCCGCGCGCGGAGGATCTCGACATCAACGTCACGCGCGAGAAGAAGCTGACCAATATGCGCAGCTCGACCGCCGATGTGATCGAGACCCTGGCCAAGCCGTTGCAGCTGGATCTGGAAGGCGCCATGGAGTTCTGCGCCGCCGACGAGTGCGTCGAGGTCACCCCGGAAGTGGTCCGGGTCCGCAAGGTGATCCTCGGGCAGAACGAGCGGGCGCGGGAACTGTCCCGGCGCAAGGCGCGGGACCGCGCGGCGCTGTAATCGCTTGGCGCGAACGGGATTCGATGGCGCTGCGGTCGAATCCCGTTCGCCGGTGGGCGGAAGCCGGAGAAGGCTTCCGTGCGGAGAAATTTCCGCTCGGCGAGAAGATATTCGAAACTGCTTCGTGATGTGGTTCCGGCATAGTCCGGTACCGATCATCCCTTCGAAGCCGATCGATTTCCGGATACTTTTCGGCCTCGGATTATCGGGCGGACGCAATACGAATAAGGATAATTGCTCCGTTTGCGCGGAATCGCCTCGAAGAGGTGCTTCGATCCGGGGAGCTGGGGAAATCGGCAACCGATACCGCGCTATGGAAGTTGCGCACCTGCGGTGAAGATCGGCAAGGTTTCTTCCCGCTTTATCGCGTATCGCTTTGATGCCCGCACACGGTCGACCGGGGTGAGCCACCTCGCCGGCTGGACGGCCTGCGGTACAGCTGTCCCAGGCTTGCGGAGGGCGCGATACCTGCGGATAGCTTCTCGAAGAAGAGAGTTCGCTTTCTGTTCGGCGTGTCGGCGCGAAATCTCACTTTGGCGGGCGAGTGCATTTCGCTCGCGGTCGCGTGAATGCCGGAGAGGCGCGTCCGGATAGTCGCGCAACTCCGCAGGTGTGTCGCCGCGGCTGGGTACGCCGAATATTTGCGGATGTTCCGGCAGGTGTATGTGCGTGCGGTGTCCCGGGCGATGCGGCGAGCTCGTGTTTCCACTCCGTTGATATCCGTGCGATCGTGTCGTTTTTCCGCTCGTCAACGGGAATCTGGGAACAGACTCGACCGTACGGTAGAGTTCCCGAGCGTGAAAGTGGGCGCAGGAAAACGCGCAGCGTGGCGCACGTTGTTGCCGACCGTGGCAGTGCTGACCTTGATCAGCAGCTGTGCGGCGAATCCGCCGCCGCCCATCGAGAGCACCGACAGCCCGAAGACCACACCGGTCAAGCCCGCGGAGACGACCGTGGTGGTCGCGCTGGACACCATCGGTACCGCCTTCAATCCGCATCTGCGCTCGGACCAGTCCGCCGCCACCTCCGCGATCGCGTCACTGGTGCTGCCGAGCCCGTTCCGGCCGGTGCTCGATCCGGCGCGGCCCGGGGCGACGGCCTGGGTGCCGGATTCGTCGTTGCTGGTCTCCGCCGAGGTGACCGCGCCGGAGCCGTTCACGATCACCTACAAGCTGCGCAACGAAGCGTCCTGGTCGGACGGGGCGCCGATCGCGGCCGAGGACTTCCGCTATCTGTGGCAGGAGATGATCTCCGAACCGGGGGTCGTCGACCCGGCCGGGTACCGGATGATTTCGGACGTCAACTCGTCGGCGGGTGGCAAGACGGTCACCGTCGTGATGTCGCAGCCCTACCCCGGCTGGCGCGAATTGTTCACCGATCTGCTGCCGTCGCACCTGCTGAAGGACGCGCCCGGCGGGTTCGCCCGGGGCATGAACGGCCAGGTCAACGGCGTCCGGGTGTCCGGAGGCCCGTTCGGGATCCGTTCGGCGGACCCCGGGCGCGACGAGATGCTGCTGGAACGCAACGACCGCTTCTGGGGCACGCCGGCGATGCCGGGCCAGATCCTGCTGCGCCGCGGCGGCACGCCCGCGCAACTGGCGGGCTCGCTGCGCACCGGCGACGTCCAAACGGCGCTGGTCCACGGCGGCGTGGCGACCCAGGCGCAACTGGGGGCGATTCCCTCCGTGCGGACGGCGATCATGCCGCAGTCGCGGGTGCTGCAGATGGTGCTGAACGGGCGCAAAGGCGAACTGAGCGATCCGCGGGTCCGCTCGGGTGTGCTGGCCCTGCTCGATCCCGCGCTGCTGGCGACCGTGGGCGCGCAGACCGGCAATTGGGTGGAGCCGGCTCGCGCGCAGGTGCTCGCGCCGTCCGATCCCGGCTACGCCCCGACCGCTCCGCCGCGGCCGTCGGCGGAGGAGGCGTTCGCGCTGCTCGCCGCCGCAGGGTACGGCCGCGCGCCGGAACCGCCGCACGCGATCTCCCCGACCTCGCCCGCGCCGCAGCCGCGCACCGTGGGCAAGGACGGCAAGCCGCTGGTCGTGCGCATCGGCGCGGTCGACCGGGACGCCACCGCCCTGGCCGTGGCCAATACCGCCGCCGATCAGCTGCGCAGCGCCGGCATCGACGCGACGGTGCGCAGTGTCGCCGCCGACGAGTTGTACGGCAAGGAACTGCTCGAGGGCACGGTGGACGCGATCGTCGGCTGGGAGGTGGCCGGATCCGATCCCGCGACCGTGCTGGCGTCCCGCTACGGCTGCCCGCCGCCCGCGCTGCCCGGGGTCACCGGCCCGGCGCAGGCCATCGCGGAAGCGGCGCAACGGGCTCCGAGCAACCTGTCCGGTGTGTGCGATCCGGCTCTGCAACCCGCGATCGAGGAGGCCCTGCGCGGCGGTGACGTGGGACGGGTGCTCGCCGAAGCGGAGCCCAAACTGTGGGCCATGGCGACGGTGCTGCCGATCGTGCAGGACAACGCCGTCGCCGCGGCCGGTCCCCGGCTGGACGGCGCCTCGCTCAGCGGCGCGATCCAAGTCGGCATCTTCGGCGACGCGTCCATGTGGCGCAGGATCCCGTGACGGCGGCGACGGGCGGGTTGCTGCTGGTCCACGCCCACCCGGACGACGAGTCCATCACCACCGGAGGCACGATCGCGCACTACCGCAGGCGCGGCGTGCCCGTCACCGTGCTCACCTGCACCCTCGGCGAAGAGGGGGAGGTGATCGGCGAGGAGTGGGCGCTGCTCACCGCGGAGCACGCCGACCAGCTCGGCGGCTACCGCGTGCGCGAGCTGACTCGCGCGCTGGAAGCACTGGACGCGGGCCCGCCCCGTTTCCTCGGTGGCGCGGGCCGCTGGCGTGACTCCGGCATGGCGGGCACACCCGCCGCGGACAAACCGCGGGTCTTCGTGCGCTCCGGGGACGAGGCGGTGCGGGCGCTCACGGACGTGCTGCTCGAACTGCGGCCGCGCGTCGTGGTCGGCTACGACCCGAACGGCGGCTACGGCCATCCCGACCACATCCGGGCCCACGAGATCACCACGGCCGCGGTGCGGGACGCGGCGGACCGGGGGTGGGACACACCGAAGTTCTATTGGACCGTCACCGACGCCGACATGCTGCGGCTGCACACCGCCGCGTTGGCCCGGCGCACGGCCGCGGGGCTGCCCGGCGCGCTGCCGCCCGGGTGGCGGCTGCCCGCCGAAGGCGAGCTCGCGAGCGTGCCCAGCGACGCGGTGACCACCACGATCGACGTCTCCGAGGTGCTGACGGCCAAGCGCGCCGCGCTGCGCGCGCACGCCACCCAGGTCACCGTCGCCCCCTCCGGCCGCGAATTCGCGCTGTCGAACAACGTCGCTCAGCCGGTGCTGCCCGAAGAGCACTTCATCCTGGTGCGCGGACGGGTCGGCCCGCTCGGGCCGGACGGGCGGGAACACGATCTGTTCGCCGGACTGGAGTGACGCCGAGTCCGCTTTGCCCGAGGATGCCATCGAGCGGTATCGGCGCGGCGGGAACTGTTGCTCGGCATCGCCGGTATCGGCAGCCGGTGCTCATCGCGGCGTTCTCCAGCTCGAACGCCGGGCTGTACTCGACCGGGCGCATCCTGCGCTCTATGTCGATGAACGGCAGCGTGCCGAAGTTCACCGGCGTGATGGGCAGCGGCGGCGTTCCTTATGGCGGCATCCCGCTCACCAGCCTGATCGCGCTGGTCGGCATCGCGCTGATCATGGCTGGTTTGCCGCTCGTAAGCGGGTGCTGACGATCGCGGCGACCCGGCCGGTGAATTCCCAGTGGTCGCCGCCCTGACTGCCGACCCGGAGATTTGATCATGCGCCGGGTAGCGCCGGAATAGACTCGGCAGTATGTACAACTGGGAGCTCCAGAACGCGATCGCGGCGTTCGTCGACAGCATGCGGCCGCATTGGCAGGAGCAGCACGACTTGTATCTGACGGTGCTGTACGCGTTCGCCGACATGCAGAGTCACCTGTTGACCCTCCTCGGCTACCCGCCGGTGCCGTGACGACGAAAATCGACGACCACGCGGGCGACCGCGCTCCCGTGGCAGCCGGCGCCACCCCCCGCCCGATGGGCGTCGTGGGCGTGACGATCCTCGTGCTGCTGGTTCTGAACGCCCTGCTCACTTTGGCGCTCGAGGTGTTGTACCTGCCGACCTACCTGGGCTCCGTCGCCTTCCCGGTGTCGGCCGTAGTGGCGGGCGCGGTCAACGTGCTGCTCGTCGCGGGCGCGCGCTCGATCTCCCGGCGTCCCGCCGTCCTCGGCCTCCCGTTGGTGGCCTGGGCGTTCGGCTTCCTGGTGTGCGCGAGCGCCGGGCCGGGCGGAGACATCCTGCTCGGCAGTGATTGGCGGACGGCGCTGCTGCTGTTCGCCGGACTGCTGCCGCCGCTGGCATACCTCTACATCCAGGCGAACGCGAGCGTCTTCGGTCGCCGCTGAACTCGGCGGTCACGCGAGCCGGACCGCCAAGGTCGCGATCACGGCGTCGGTGCGGGCGCGCAGCGCGGCGGTCAGCACCGGCCCGCGCGGATTGTGCAGCGGGCGTTGCCACCAGTGCCGTGCTTCGACATGCGCGAGCAGCACGGTGACGCCCAGCCCGGCTTCGGTCTGCTTCCGGACGTAGCCGACGAGGGTCGATACCAGACTGCGATGCGGGCACGGCAGCACCGCGAGCGGAATGCCCGGATCCCACTCCTTCCATTGGGCGCTGAGCTTTCTGGTCGTGGCCGGATCGATGTCCGCGGCCACCGCGACGATCTCGCCCCGCATGCGCAAGGCGGCTTGCACCGCGCGATAGGTCACTTCGCTCATCGTCACCACCGGGACGACCACCAGGTCCTTCGACTCGGGCGCCGACTGCGGCCGCGGCGGAATTCGGCGCAACCGCAGCCGGCGCGCGACCTCGGCGTAGTAGTTCTCGATCCGGAAGAAGAGGGTCACCAGCGCGGGGATGATGAGCAGCAGCAGCCATGCTCCCTCGGTGAACTTCTCCGCGAGCAGGACGACGCCCGCGACAGCGGTGAGCGTCGCGCCGACTCCGTTCAGCAACGCGCGCGGTACCCATCCCCGCCCACGCGCGCGCCACCAGTGCAACACCAGACCGGTCTGGCTGACGGTGAAGCCGATGAAGACGCCGATCGCGAAAACCGGCAGCAGACGGTGCGTTTCGGCATCAACGGAAACCAGCACCAGCGCGGCCAGCAGGGCGAGCGCGGTGACTCCGTAGCGGAAGACCGGTCGCTCGGAGCGCAGCGCGAACAGCGACGGCGCCCGGTGGTCCTTGGCCAGCAGCGCCAGCAGCACGGGGAGACCGCCGAAACTGGTATTCGCCGCGAGCAACAGCACCGCGGTGACCGCGAGATTGGTGAGATAGAACAGCCAGCCGGTGCCGAAGGCCGCCGCCGAGAGTTGCGCCAGGATGGTCACGTCCCCGCGCGGCGTCACGTGGTGCTCGCGGATCAGCACGGCCAGGCCGAGCAGCATCGCACCGAGCAGGACGCCGAGCGCCACTTCGGTGCGCTGCGCACGGCGCACCGCGGGCGTGCGGAAGGCGGGCACCGCGTTGGCGATCGCTTCCACGCCGGTCAGCGAGGAGCATCCCGCGGCGAATGCCTTGAGCAGCAGCACGATTCCGAGCGCTTCGACCGGCTCGATCGGGCCGCGGTCGGCGCCGATCACCGCGACCGGGTCCGGCCGCAGCAGTCCCACGACGATGACCCCCGTGATCAGCACGACGAACAGGATCGCGGGCCCCATCAGGACCCGCGCCGATTCCGCCACCCCGATCAGGTTGATCACCGTCAGCGCGGCCAGCCCGGCCAGCGTCATCAGCAGCAGTTCGTCGGCCAGCGCGGGAAAGGCGCTGGCCAGGCTGGCCGCGCCCGCGGCGAGGCTCACCGCGACGGTCAGCACATAGTCCACGACCAGGCTGGCGGCCGCCAGCAGGGCGGCGGGCCTGCCGAGCTGCTTCTTGGCGACCGCGTACGCGCCGCCGCCGTCCGGGTGTACCGCGATCACCTGGCGGTAGGAGAGCACCAGCACCAGCAACAGCGCGGCGATCGCGCAGGACACCGGCAGTGTCCAGGCGACTGCCGCCGCGCCCGCCGCGACCAGCACCAGCACGATCGCCTCGGGTCCGTAGGCCACGCTGGACAGCGCGTCCAGGGAGAGCGCGGCGAGCCCGCCCACCGCGGTCAGCCGGAACTTGTCCGCCCGCTGCATCTGCCGGAACCGGCGATCGGCGATCCCCGGCTCCGACGACTGCGGCTGGGTCTTGGTCACCACGGCGTCCATTGAACTCCGCCGTCGCCCGGCAACCGATCAGCGACACCGGGCGGGTCAACGCGCGCCGGGCAGCCCCGGCGTGACGGTCTCGATGAGGCGCCACGCCTCGTCGGCAGGTAGGTCGACCACCGTATAACGCTTCTTGCCCGCGGCGGTGGCCGCGACCACTGTGGCGATCCCGGCGCGCCGCTGGAACAAGGTCCGCCGCACCGTCCAGCCGATCACGCCGGGGGCTTCCAGGCAGTCGCGGTCCCGGTCGAGCGACCCGGCGCGGGTGATCAGCCAAGTCGGGCTGTTGGCCGTGCGGGGCAGCACAGCATGCCCGAGGCCACGGTAACGATCCTCCGCGAGGGCGAGGGCCACAGGCAGCGTGAGGCCCGGCACCAGCCACCACCACGGCGAATAGTGTTCTCCCGCAAGGTGGATGTAGGCCATCAGCGCGGCGATGAGCACCACCGGCGTGAGCGTGCGGGTGTATCTGCGCCGCCGCGCGGCTGGTCCGTGCGCGATAAGTGGAGCGCTGCCCGGCTCCGGGACGGCGTGCGGGTCCGATGCGCCCGCGCCGGTGGGCGTCTGGGCCGGCCGGGCGGCAAGGTCGTTGTCCCGCATCTCCTCCGGGGCGAGCAGGTGCCCGAGGGTTTGCTCGACGGCGCTGCGCGGAGCCTGCGGGAGAATTTTCTGCCGAGGCTTCTCCCCGGTCATGATCGCTTCCAGTTCCGCGCCGCCCGCCAAGCGCAGCAGCAACGGTTCGTTGACCGTGGCTCCGCGCAGCCGGGCCCGATCGAGAGTGATCTGACGGGTGGTGAACAGGCCGTGGCGCAGCTGCAAGGTCTTGCCGTCATCGCGGACCCGCAGTCCGAAATAGGTGGTCAGATAGTGCGCGCACGCGGCAGCGCTGACCACGAGCACGATGACGCACAGTAGTGCGGCCCCGGCCAGCGCCAGGGCGAGCCCGCCGCCGTCTTCGACGTCGTGCACCGCGTCCGACCGGAACACGACCTCGCCGAGCCCGTACTGCAGCCCGAACCCGACGATCGGCGCGATGATCGCGAACCCGGTCAGCGACAGCGGGGCGTAACGCACCCACGCCGGGCTCCAGTGCCCGATCTCGCGCGCGCGGGTACGTGGAGCGGAGACCTCACCGGATGCATTCTCCCGCAACACTTTCCGATCATCGGACGGCTCCGCCGTGTGGGCGAGCAGGGCGGCGCGCAACGGCGGTACCACCCGTGCGTCCAACGCGTCGAGCTTGAACTGCTCGCCCGTATCGGCCTGCTGGCCGGTCCCGATCGCCAGCACCGCGAGTCCCAGCACCCGGTGCAGCGGGTCCGCTTCGATGTCCACCGAGCGGATCCGCGACCGCGGCACCGACAGTTTCTTGCGTTGCAGCAGCCCGGTCCGCAGTTCGACGTGGGTGGGTCCCACCCGATAGGTCGTGGTGAACCAGCGGGTCAGCGCGAACCCGACGATCAGCACGATCGGGATGACGCTCCACATGTGGTTGCCGCTGCTGGTGCCGAGGATCACCGAGCCGATCAGCACCGGGACGAACTTCACCACCTCGGTGATCGGATGCACCAGCAGCATCCGCTTGTCCAGCCGCTGCCACGGCTGTTCGGCCTGCGCCGCGTGCGCCGCGGGCTCGGCGGTCATGTCGCGTCGCCGCGGTGCTGGGCGGCGATGCCGGTCAGCCGCGTCACGGTCGCCTCGGCGACCGGGAGGTCCAGCGCGGTGATCTCGACGGCGCCCGCGGAGGACGCGGTGGTGACGGTGACCGTGGCCAGGCCCAGCAGGCGCTCGAGCGGCCCGCGTTCGGTGTCGACGGTCTGCACCCGGGATATCGGCGCCACCCGGCTCTCCTGGGTGAGCCAGCCGACCCGGGTGTAGACCGCCTCGTCGGTGACCTCCCAGCGGTGCACGGCGTAGCGCCACCACGGCGCCACCCCGATGTTCACCGTGGCAGGCCCGAGCGCGACCAGGAAGAAGCCGAGTTGCCAGCCCCGATGCGCGGCGTCGAGCACCGCCCACACCAGCAGCGCCGCGAACGGAATCACCCAGGCCAGTGCGGCCTGCACGGTCCACAGGAGCTTCGCCTTCGGACTGGGGCGCCAGGCCGGGTCGGCCATGATCGTGCGCGGCTGCGACATGCTGCAATCGTTGCACGACCGAGCGCCGCTGTCCCCGTCGATCGTCGCCGGAGCAGCGCGCATGGGAAACGGTGGATTCGGCGGCGCTCACCGAGGCAGCCATCGAGAGCTGAGCGCGGGCGTCGCCCTGGAATAGCCTCGGCCAGCGCACAGTTGTCAACGCTCAACGGTGCTCCACGTCCCCGCGTGGGCTCCGTGGCGAGCGGAGCCGTGGGGTGTCCGCTTCGCCGCAACCAGCACTGGAGGGAGACAGTTCCGGATGTGTAGCGCATGATCGAGGGCGTGACCGACCTACCGAACCCGAGCGTCCCAACCGCTCCGCCCAGTCCATCGGCCATGCGCCGGGCGTTGCGCAGGGCCCGCGACGGTGTCACGTTGAACGTGGACGAGGCCGCGGTGCTGTTGCACGCGACCGGCGACGATCTCGCCGACCTCTGTCGCAGCGCCGCGCGGGTGCGTGATGCCGGGCTGGCGTCCGCCGGGCGTCCGAACACGATCAGTTATTCCCGCAACGTCTTCATCCCGCTGACCCGGCTGTGCCGGGACAAATGCCATTACTGCACGTTCGTCACGGTGCCGGGCAAATTGCGCGCCGAGGGCAAGGGCATGTTCCTCGAACCCGACGAGGTGCTCGACATCGCACGCCGCGGCGCCGCGCTCGGCTGCAAGGAGGCGCTGTTCACGCTGGGTGACCGGCCGGAGGATCGCTGGCCGGAGGCCGCGCAGTGGCTGGACGAGCGCGGCTACGACTCCACGCTGGACTACCTGCGCGCCGTGTCGATCATGGTGCTGGAGGAAACGGGCCTGCTGCCGCACCTCAACCCCGGCGTGCTGTCCTGGGAGGAGATCGCGCGGCTCAAGCCGGTGGCGCAGTCCATGGGCATGATGCTGGAGACCACGTCCACCCGGCTGTTCACCGAGAAGGGCAACTGCCATTACGGCAGCCCCGACAAGGACCCGGCCGTGCGGCTGCGGGCCATCACCGACGCGGGCCGGCTCTCGGTGCCCTACACCACGGGCATCCTGGTCGGCATCGGCGAGACGATGGCCGAGCGGGCCGAGTCGATCATGGCGATTCGCAAGCAGCACAAGGCGTTCGGGCACATCCAGGAAGTCATCGTGCAGAACTTCCGCGCCAAGGACGACACCGCCATGCGGGACGTCCCCGACGCGGGCCTGGAGGAATTCCTCGCCACCATCGCCGTCACCCGCATCCTGCTCGGGCCGGACGTGCCGGTGCAGGCGCCGCCGAACCTGGTCTCGCACGCCGAGTGCCGCGCGCTGATCGAGGCGGGCATCGATGACTGGGGCGGCGTCTCGCCGGTGACGCCTGACCACGTGAACCCGGAGCGGCCGTGGCCGAACCTGGACACCCTGCGGGAGATCACCGAGGCGGCGGGCTATCGGCTGGTCGAGCGGACCTCCGCGCACCCGAAGTATGTGCGGGCGGGTAACCCGTGGGTCGATCCGCGAATCGGCGCGCACGTCGCGGCGCTCACCGACCCGGCGACGGGGCTGGCGAAGGAGGACGCGATCCCGGCCGGGCTGCCCTGGCAGGAGCCGGAGGAGTCCTGGGAGTCGGCCGGGCGCGTCGACCTGAACACCGCCATCGACACCGAGGGCCGCAACACCGAGGCCCGCAGCGACGCGGCGCTGGGACAGGACATCGTCGGCGCCTTCGGCGACTGGGACACCATTCGCGAACAGGCGCGCGACCTCGCCGTCACGGCGCCGCAGCGGTTGGACGCCGACGTGCTCGCCGCATTGCGCGCCGCCGAACGCGACCCGGCCGGGCTCAGCGACGCCGAATACCTCGCGCTGGCCACGGCGGACGGCGCGGAGCTGGAGGCGGTCGCCGCGCTGGCCGACCGGCTGCGCCGCGACACCGTCGGCGACGACGTGACCTACGTGGTGAACCGGAACATCAACTTCACCAACGTCTGCTACACCGGGTGCCGGTTCTGCGCGTTCGCCCAGCGCAAGGGCGACGCGGACGCGTTCACCCTGAGCACGGAGGAGGTCGCCGACCGCGCCTGGGAGGCGCATGTCGACGGCGCCACCGAAGTCTGCATGCAGGGCGGGATCGACCCCGACCTGCCGGTCACCGGCTATGCGGATCTGGTGCGGGCGGTCAAGCAGCGGGTGCCGTCGATGCATGTGCACGCGTTCAGCCCGATGGAGATCGTGAACGGCGCCTCGCGCGGCGGCCAGAGCGTGCGGGACTGGCTGGTCGCGCTGAAGGAGGCGGGCCTGGACACCATCCCGGGCACTGCCGCGGAGATCCTGGACGACGAGGTGCGCTGGGTGCTCACCAAGGGCAAACTGCCCACCTCGGCGTGGATCGACGTGATCACCACGGCGCACCAGGTCGGCATCCGATCCAGTTCGACCATGATGTACGGCCACGTGGACAATCCGAAGCACTGGGTCGGGCATCTGCGCGTGCTGCGCGGAATCCAGGACGAGACCGGCGGCTTCACCGAATTCGTGCTGCTGCCGTTCGTGCACCAGAGCGCACCGCTGTATCTGGCGGGCGCCGCGCGGCCGGGGCCGACCAACCGGGACAACCGCGCCGCGCACGCCCTGGCCAGGATCATGCTGCACGGCCGGATCCACAACATCCAGACCAGCTGGGTCAAGCTCGGCATCACCGGCACCCGGGTGATGCTCAACAGCGGAGCCAACGATCTGGGCGGCACGTTGATGGAGGAGACCATCTCCCGGATGGCGGGCTCGCAGCACGGCTCGGCCAAGACGGTCGCCGAGCTGGTGGAGATCGCCTCCGGCATCGGACGGCCGGCCCGGGAGCGGACGACGACCTACGGTGTCCCGAAGCACAGCGGATCGTCCGTCTCCCCGGGGCTCCAGGCGGTACTGGTCGACTGATACGCCGATCGCGCCGGGTTCCGGGCTGCCCGGCGACAGCGCAGGTTCCAGCCCGCGGTGCGATCGGTTCTCCGGTCGGCCTCGGGCAGCTCGGACCGGCGTAATTCGGGCCCCGCCACCGCGCGCTCCGGCGCTACCTCCCAGAACGTGGTCCCCGGCGCGTACGGCGGGTGGCGGAGTCCGAATCCTGCCTCGCGTCGGCGTGCGCCGGGCAGGAAGTTAGGGCAGGCTGACCAGTAGTAACGTGGGGTGCCGGGATAGGGTTTCGCCGGGCGGACCATCCCGCAGGCGAGGACAGACTAGGAGAGCGGCAGTGCCGTACATCATCGCTGAACCGTGCGTTGACGTGAAGGACAAGGCATGCATCGAGGAATGCCCCGTGGACTGCATCTACGAGGGCGGCCGCATGCTGTACATCCATCCCGACGAGTGCGTGGACTGTGGTGCATGTGAGCCGGTGTGCCCGGTGGAGGCGATCTTCTACGAAGACGACACCCCGGACCAGTGGAGCGGATACGTGAACGCCAACGTCGATTTCTTCGACGAGCTGGGCTCGCCCGGCGGCGCCACCAAGGTCGGCAAGGTCGACTACGACCCGCCGTTCATCAAGGAACTGCCTCCGATGGCGAGTGAGTGAGACCTGACGTGTCACCGCGTGGCCGGGTGAGCAGTCTGCTACCCGATTTCCCCTGGGACACCATCGCTTCGGTGAAGGTTCGAGCGGCCGCCCATCCCGGCGGGATCGTCGATCTGTCCGTCGGCACCCCGGTCGACCCGGTCGACCCGCTGATCCGTACGGCGCTGAACTCCGTCGCCGAGGTGCCCGGCTACCCGACCACGCACGGCACCCCCGAGCTCCGCTCGGCCGCGGTCGACGCGCTGAAGCGGCGTTACGGGATCACCGGCCTCCAGGCCGCGGCCGTGTTGCCCGCGATCGGCACCAAAGAGCTGATCGCGGGCCTGCCCCGGCTGCTCGGGCTCGGCGCGGGCGACCTCGTCGTCATTCCCGAGGTCGCCTATCCCACCTACGAGGTCGGCGCGCTGCTGGCGGGCGCGCAGGTGTTGCGCGCCGACGGGCTGACCCGGCTCGGTCCGCAGAACCCGGCGTTGATCTACGTCAACTCGCCGTCCAACCCGACCGGCCGGGTGCTCGGCGTCGAGCATCTGCGCAAGGTGGTCGCCTTCGCTCGGGAGCGCGGCGCGATCGTCGCGTCCGACGAGTGCTACCTGGGACTGGCGTGGGAGGGCCGTGCGGTCTCCCTGCTCGACCCCGAGGTGTGCGAGGGCGACCACACCAACCTGCTGGCCGTGCACTCGCTGTCCAAGACCTCCAATCTGGCCAGCTACCGCGCGGGCTTCGTGACGGGCGACCCCGCGCTGATCGCCGAGCTGCTCGAAGTGCGCAAGCACGCGGGCATGATGGTGCCGTTCCCGATCCAGGCCGCGATGACCGCCGCGCTCAGCGACGACGCGCACGAGGCGCGCCAGCGCGAGCGTTACCGCGCCCGCCGCGACGTGTTGCGGAAGGCGCTGGAGGGCGCGGGTTTCCGGATCGATCACTCCGAGGCGGGCCTGTATCTGTGGTCCACGCGCGGAGAGTCCTGCCGGACCACCTTGGACTGGCTGGCCGAGCGCGGCATCCTCGCCGCCCCGGGCGACTTCTACGGCCCCGGCGCGAGCGAGCACGTGCGGATCGCGCTCACCGCGACCGACGAGCGGATCGCGGCGGCGGCCGAACGCCTGGCCGGCTGACCAGCGGCGCTGCGACGTCAGCGACCTCGCTCGATCGGCGGTCCCCCTGATTCCGGGTGTGTCGGCACCCGTGCGCGCCCGCGCCCGCGAGCTAGCCTGAGGTATGGACGCTGTCACGGTTGTCCCCACGCCCGGCAACGAACCGGTGCACTCCTACGCGCCGGGTAGCCCGGAGCGGGAGCTATTGCTTGGCAAACTCGCTGCATTGTCCGCCGAGCCCGTCGAGGTGCCGCTGGTGATCGGCGGCAAGCACCGCCCCGGCATCGGTGAACGGCACGACATCGTCGCACCGCACCGGCGTCGGCACGTGCTGGGGACCTACACCGACACCACGCATTCGGAAGCGCACGCGGCCATCGACGCCGCGATGACGGCCGCCCCGGGATGGCGGGCCCTGCCGTTCGAGGAGCGCGCCGCGGTACTGCTGCGGGCCGCTGACCTGCTGGCCGGGCCGTGGCGGGAGACCGTCGCGGCGGCCACCATGCTCGGGCAGTCGAAATCGGCTCAGCAGGCCGAGATCGACGCGCCGTGCGAGCTGGTCGACTTCTGGCGCTTCAATGTCGCGTTCGCGCGGGGAATTTTGGAACAACAGCCGCAGTCCAGCGCCGGAGTGTGGAACCGGATGGACTATCGGCCGCTGGAAGGATTCGTCTACGCCATCACGCCCTTCAACTTCACCGCGATCGCCGGCAATCTGCCGACCGCGCCCGCGTTGATGGGCAACACCGTGGTGTGGAAGCCCTCGCCGACGCAGACGCTGTCGGCCTTCCACACGATGCGGTTGCTGGAGGCGGCGGGCCTGCCGCCCGGTGTGATCAACATGGTCACTGGTGACGGGGTGCAGCTGTCGGAGGTGGCGTTGGCCGATCCACGGCTGGCCGGTATCCATTTCACCGGTTCCACCAAGACGTTCCAGTATCTCTGGCAGCAGGTCGGCGCGAATGTCGGTCGGTATCACGGCTATCCGCGCCTGGTCGGGGAGACCGGCGGCAAGGACTTCATCGTCGCGCACTCCTCGGCCGACCCTGCCGCGCTGCGCACCGCCTTGATTCGCGGGGCCTACGAGTATCAGGGCCAGAAGTGCTCGGCGGCCTCGCGCGCCTACATCGCGCGGTCGGTCTGGCGCGCGATGGGCGACGAGTTCCTGCACGATACCGGCGAACTGAGTTACGGCGACGTCGCTGATCTGTCGAATTTCGGTGGGGCCCTGATCGATCGGCGCGCCTACGACAAGAACGTTGCGGCCATCCGGCGCGCTGTCGACGCGGGCGTCACCGTCCCGGTCGGCGGCACCTACGACGACAGCGAGGGCTGGTTCGTTCGGCCGACCGTTTTCCTGGTCGACAATCCACACGACGAATCGTTCTCCACCGAATACTTCGGGCCGATTCTGTCGGTGTATGTCTACGACGACAGCGAACCTGGCGCCTATAGCGCGATACTGGCCGAAGTCGAGGCGGCGGCGCCGTACGCGCTGACCGGCGCGGTGTTCGCGCAGGACCGGTACGCGATCGAAGAGGCCGACGCCGCACTGCGATTCGCGGCGGGCAACTTCTACGTCAACGACAAGCCCACGGGCGCGGTGGTGGGGCAGCAGCCGTTCGGCGGGGCACGCGCCTCCGGCACCGACGACAAAGCGGGTTCGCCGTTGAACCTCTTGCGCTGGGTCGCGCCGCGAACGATCAAGGAGACCTTCGTGCCGCCGGTCGAGTACCGCTACCCGCACATGGGGTGACTAGACCAGCGGCTTGCCGTGCCGCAGCCGCCTGCGCAGGTCGAAGTGGTAGGCGTTGAGCGGGAACATCCGGGCCGATTTCGGCAGTCGCCGGTGCACCGCCCCGATGGCGCGCAGCAGCCGATCCAAGCGACGCTGGTCGCGGTCGGTCCAGGTCATGCCCATCTCGTTGCGCAGGTGCTGTGGAAGCAGCCCGGTGACGATGAAGCGCTGCAGTCCGGCGAAGACCACCTGCACCGGGCGCGGCATCATCTTCAGATCGATCAGCCCGTCGAAGTAGTCCCGCAGCTCCGGCTCGATCCCGCGCAACTTCAGGTTCTCGTCCCAGTACCGCTGGAACGACGCGCGATCGGCAGGCCACATCTCCGGCCGCATCTGCAAGGTGGTGCCCAGCCGCGCGGCGTAGGCGTAGAAGGCGTCGGCGGTGGTGGGGTCCATCGGGCCGTGCATGCGGGTGTAGAGGTCATCGATGCCCCAGTACAGGCAGGCGGCGACCCACAGTTGCAGGTTCGGGTCGAAGGCGTTGTACTTCACCGGGCTCGTCGCCGTGGAGCGCACCGACCGGTGCGACACGTTGACGGCCTCGCGGTAGGCGTCGCGTTCGGCGTCGGATCCCAGCAGCGCGACGGCTATGTAGGTCAGCGTGGTGCGCAGCCGCTTGATCGGATGCAGGGTGACCTTGCCGCTGTCGACGGTGCTCTCCAGGACGCCACGGCCGACCGGGCGCAGACTCAGCTGCATGATGACGTTGGCGGCGCCGCCGAGGAAGGCGGCGATGCCGTCCACGTACTCCGTGACGGTCTCCGGGGTGAGAATCGGGCTCGGGTCCGGCTCGTGTTCGGCGGTGCGCAGCGGCGCGGTCATCGTCGACCTCGTCTTTCCTGTCCGCCCGATCCCAGAGAATCGGTCGATGAGAAGATTGTGCCCTAACTTTCTCATCGACTCGCAACACTGTCAACGGCGTGATACCGCGCTGATGGTATGCGATGCTGAAAGTGTCATCGTTTCGCTATCGCGGATAGGGTTGAGCTATGGCCAGGCTGACCAGACTGCTGCCGCTGGTGCGCAGCGCTGCCCCCGAGGATCGCAACCAGGCGCGGGTATTGGACGCGGCGCTGCTGGCGTTCCTCGACTTCGGTATCAAGCGCACCAGCATGGTGGAGGTCGCGCGGCGCGGCGGATTGTCCCTGGCCACGCTCTACCGCCGCTTCGCGAGCAAGTCCGATCTGATCAAGGCCGTCGGCCTGCGGCAGACCCGCGATTTCATCGAGGAGGTCGACGCCGCGCTCCAGCGCCAGGTGGACCGGAACGCGAGCGCGGAGGACCAGATCGTCGAACTGTTCGCCGCGTTCATCAACGGGCTGCGCGGAAATCAGCTGATCCACCGGCTGCTGGCCACCGAGCCCGAATTGGTGCTGCCCTACCTCACCACCCAGGGCGCCCCGGTCATCGAACTCGGCCGCGATTACCTCGCCGAGTTCATCACGCGCTTGCAGCGGGAAGGCAAACTGCCGGAATACGATCCGGAGCCCTTGGCCGAGATGATCGCTCGTACCGCGCTGTCGTTGGCGCTGACGCCGCAGACCGTCATCCCGCTCGGTGACGACGCGTCGATACGGCAGTTCGCGCGCGACCACGTCGTGGTGTCGTTCCGGGTGCGCTGAACCAAGCTCTCAGCGGTGCGGGGCGAATCCCAGGATCATCGCCCCGAGCGCGGCCATGACGTCCGCGGTCTGCTCTGCCGCCGTGCCGCGGGTCTGCGCGGTCACCGCGAAACCGGGGCCATAGGACGCCGAGGCCACCTCCGGCTCCCCGAGATCCGACCAGCCCCACTTGGTGCCCTGCACGAACGGCCACCGGGCGGTGCCCCAGTCCTGTTCGGTGCCGTCCTGGGCTGTCGATCCCGCCGCGGCCATCCATTCGAAGATCGGCGATCCCGGGTCCGTGCGCAGTTTGGCGGCGAGGAAGTCCGACACGTCAGCGGCGCTGGTGGCCCCGGCGCCCCAGTTCGGCCCGGGCACGGTTTCGTGCAGGCCGTATTCGGCGGCGATGGCGGCGATGGCCTGGGGATACTTGGCCTCCATCACGGTCGCCGCTCCGTCGTCGGAGTAGCGGATCATTTGCTCACCCAGCGCCCGATCCTCCGGCGAGCCGTCGCCGTGGCGCAAGGCGTAATCGGCCAGGAAGAGTTTGGCCAGCGACAGGCTCGCGCGCGGCTCGTGTTCGTTCGCCGTGCCCCAGCCGATGCCGAAAGGGGTGCGGACCGAGAGGGACGTGCGCGGCGGAACGGCGGCTACCTCGGTATCAGCCGTGGGTTCCGCACAGGCGACCGGCGCGGACAGTGCCAGGAACGCTCCCGCGACGAGGGTGGTCGTCGCCATTCGACAGCGCATCTTCTCCTCCTGGCTCATGGCGGCCGTGGTCCGTCGATCGGATGGATGAGATCCGATTGCCCAGTGATTGCTCAGCGAAACGACGCGCGTCGCGTTCGCTCACACCAGGCGCAGGCCGAGCAGACGCCGCACGCGCATATCGAGGAGGTAGGCGTTGAGGGGAAAGGTGCGGACCGGCCGTGGGAGCCGGGACTGGGTCGCCCCGACCGCGTGCAGGATGCGGCCGAGTACGCGCTCGTCGTGTTCGGTCCAGGTCATGCCCATCTCCTCGCGCAGATGCGGGGGCAGTAGGCCGGTCACGAAAAAGCGGTGCAAGCGCCCGAGCGCCAGTTGCGCCGGTCGCGGGAGCATGCGCAGATCGATGAGGTCGTCGAAGTAGGCGTGGATCGCGGGGTCGATGCTGGTCTTCGCGAGATTCGCGGTCCAGTACTCCTCGAAGGCGCGACGGTCGGCGGGCCACATCGTTTCGGGCATCTGGAGGGTGGTGCCGAGCCGGGCGCTGAGGTGGTAGAACGCGTCGGCTGCGGCCTCGTCCATCGGGCCGTGCATCCGCTCGTATAGATCCCGCGCGCCCCAATGCAGGCAGGCCGCGACCCACAATTGCAGCGCTGGGTCGAAGGCGTTGTAGCGCACCGGACTCGACGCGGTCGATCGGACCGGGCGATGCGAGACGTTCACCGCTTCGCGGTAGGCGGCGCGCTCCTCGTCGGTGCCGAGCATCGCCACGGCGAGGTAGGTCAGGGTGGTGCGCAGCCGTTTGACCGGATGCACCATGACGTTTCCGCTGTGCACCGTACTTTCCAGCACGCCGTAGCCGACCGGGGGAGTGCTCAGCTGCATGATGACATTGGCCACGCCCCCGAACAGGCCGGCGACGCCGTCGATGTACTGCCCGATGTCGAAGGAGTCCGGCGGTTCGGGGCGATGCGTCGCGGGAAGTGGCCTGGTCATCGTCGACCTCGCAGTACTGAGAGAGCTATGCGACAACGGTCTCACCACGTCAGCGGGAGTGTCAACCGTCACATTCGGGCTCGGTTCGGGCGGGACGCCGCTGCTTCGCCGCGGACCCGGCAAGTAGCGTGAGCGAATGCCGTTCGGTCCGCCGCTGCTGCTCAGCTCCCTGAACCCGCTCGCCGTCGCAGGCGGAGCGGACATCCCCGACGCCGTCACCATCGACGGGACCACCCTCTCGCGCAGCGACCTGCTGGGCGCGGCCACTTCGGTGGCCGAACGCGTCGCGCGCGCGGAGCGGGTCGCGGTGCTGGCCGAGCCGACCGTGGAGACCGTGCTCGCGGTGGTCGGCTGCCTGATCGCGGGCGTCACGATCGTGCCGGTGCCCCCGGACTCCGGCACCGCGGAGCGGGCGCACATCCTCGCCGACTCGGGCGCCCAAGCATGGCTGGGCAAGGCGCCGGAGGGCGCCGACCTGCCCGTCGTGCCGGTGCGGCGGCATGCCAGGTCGTGGCACACCTATCCCGAACCCGACCCCGCCGCCACGGCTTTCGTGCTGTACACCTCCGGTACCACGGGCTTGCCCAAGGGCGTGCTGCTCAGGCGGGGCGCGATCGCCGCAGGTCTGGACGCACTCGCCGAGGCATGGGCGTGGACCGCGAACGACACTCTGGTACACGGGCTTCCGCTGTTCCACGTGCACGGTCTGATCCTCGGTCTGCTGGGCCCGCTGCGCGTGGGCAGTCCGCTGATCCACACCGGCAAGCCGACACCGCAGGCGTACGCGGCGGCCAAGGGTTCGCTGTACTTCGGGGTGCCGACCGTCTGGTCTCGGGTGGTCGAGGACCCGGACTCGGCGAAGCAGTTGGCCGACGCGCGGTTGCTGGTCTCCGGGAGCGCGCCGCTTCCCGTGCCGGTGTTCGAACGACTGCGCGAGCTGACCGGGCACGCGCCGGTCGAGCGTTACGGCATGAGCGAGACCATGATCACGCTGTCCACCCGGGCCGACGGCGAGCGCAGGCCGGGCTGGGTCGGCACGCCGGTGCGCGGCGTGCGCACCCGGCTGCGCGACGAGTCCGGCGCGCCGGTCCCGCACGACGGCGAGAGCATCGGCGGCCTCCAGGTCTCCGGGCCCATGCTCTTCGACGGCTATCTGAACCGCCGGGAGGACACCGCGCAGACCTGGACCGCCGACGGGTGGTTCCGGACCGGCGACGTCGCCGTCATCGACGAGGAGGGCTTCCACCGCATCGTCGGCCGGGAATCGGTCGATCTGATCAAGTCCGGCGGCTATCGGGTGGGCGCGGGCGAGGTCGAGACGGTGCTGCTCGGTCATCCCGCGGTCGCGGAGGCCGCGGTGGTCGGCCTGCCCGACGACGACCTCGGCCAGCGCATCACCGCCTTCGTCGTACTGCGCGGCCCCGCGACCGAGCGCGAGCTGATCGACCATGTGGCGGGAGAGCTTTCGGTGCACAAACGCCCGCGCGAGATCCGGGTGGTCGACGCGCTGCCGCGCAACGCCATGGGCAAGGTGCAGAAGAAGAAGCTGAGCTGACCGCGGGATTGACCTCGAGCTAGGTAGAGGTTCTACGGTCGGCGCATGACTTCCACCCTGACGTCCGAACAGATCGACTACCTGCACACCCAGCGCCTGGGCAGGCTGGCCACCGTGCGCCCCGACGGCACCCCGCAGAACAACCCGGTCGGCTTCCGCTACAACCCCGACCTCGGCACCATCGACATCGCGGGTTGGAACATGGGCGCCTCCCGGAAATTCCGCAACCTCGCCACCAACGACCACGTCGCGTTCGTCGTCGACGACATCGCCTCGGTCCAGCCGTGGCGCGTCCGCTGCCTGGAGATCCGCGGCACCGCCGAAGCGCTCACCGACGTCGACCCCTACATCTCCGGCGTCTCCCGCGAAATGATCCGCATCCACCCCCACCGAGTCATCGCCTTCGGCCTCACCGACCAACAACCCGCCCGCACCTGATTCACCCATCCTGCCGAAGTCCGATCGGATGCGAATCGGCAGAGGCCGCCTCGAAGGCATATCACCTATGATCGGGCAATGCCCCCCGCGAGTCCTCTGCCTGCCGGCGACCCGCATCGTGTGATCACCGGACCAGACGGTGTCGTCGAAGTCATCGTCAGCCTGAGCGAGTACCAGCAGCTCAAAAAGGCGCGTGAGGAACTTCGTCGTCTTCGCCAAGAACGGACGCGCAACGCGATTGCGGCGCAGATGCGCGAGGGAATAGCCCAGTTCGAGGCCGACCCGGACGCCTTTCGCACCTTGACTCGGGATGATCTGCTGCGGACGGACGTCTTTGACCGGCCGTAGGGTCCTCATCGAAGTCGGTCCGCGAGCCGAGCAACAGATATACGAACTGCCGGAGCAATTGCGCTTCAAGGTGCGCTTGGCATTGCTCGACCTCTTGGACGATCCGCTGCCGCTTGCGAAAGGGGCCATCCCGTTTCGTGCCGATGGCGACGAGATACCGGACGCGTACGAGTGGGACATCGGCGGCGTGACGATCTTCTACAACTTGATCGAAACCGGCCCGCTGTTGATCCAGATAATCATCCAAGTCGTCCTCGTCGATGCGCTCTGACGGGCCGTCACCGGCATCCGGTCAGTGCCCAAAACTTCGCGAGTTGCACATGGTTGCGTACGAGACCTCTCCACCACGTGCCGCTCGCGGAAGCTCTAGTCGTTGGCGTGGAGGTCGGCGTTGAGTTCGATGCCGGTGCCCTTGCGGGGGACGACCTCGACGGCGCCGGTGGTGGAGTTGCGGCGGAACAGGAGGTTGTCGCGTCCGGCGAGTTCGGCCGCCTTGACCAGGGTGCCGTCCGGGGTGGTGACCTTGGTGCCCGCGGTGAGGTAGAGGCCCGCTTCCACCACGCAGTCGTTGCCGAGGGGGATGCCCAGGCCGGAGTTCGCGCCGAGCAGGGACCGCTCGCCGATGGAGATGACCGTCGTGCCGCCGCCGGACAGGGTGCCCATGGTGGACGCGCCACCGCCGACGTCGGAGCCGTCGCCCACCACGACGCCCGCGGAGATGCGGCCCTCGACCATGGACGCGCCGAGCGTGCCCGCGTTGAAGTTCACGAAGCCTTCGTGCATGACGGTGGTGCCGGAGGCCAGGTGCGCGCCGAGCCGGACCCGGTCGGCGTCGCCGATGCGCACGCCGGAGGGCAGCACGTAGTCGACCATGCGCGGGAACTTGTCCACGCTGTACACCGTGACCGGGCCACGGGCGCGCAGCTTCGCGCGGGTGGCCTCGAAGCCGTCCACCGCGGCGGGGCCGTGGTTGGTCCACACCACGTTGGTCAGCAGGCCGAACTGGCCGTCCAGGCTCACCTCGTGCGGCTTGACCAGGCGGTGCGAGAGCAGGTGCAGCCGCAGGTAGACGTCGTGCGCGTCGACCGGGGCGGCGGACAGGTCGGCGATCGTGGTGTGCACCGCGATCACGTCGACCCCGCGCGCGTCGTCGAAGCCGAGCAGCGCCTCGTACTCGGCGGGCGCGTCGTCCAGGCGCTTGGTGCCGGTCTCGGCGAACTCGCCGAGCTGCGGGTTCGGGTACCACGTGTCCAGCACGGTCCCGTCCGCGGTCACGTTGGCGATGCCGATTGCTGCTGCTCCCTGGATGCTCACGGCCTAGAGGTTACCGACCCGCGCCGGGCAACGGTGCGGCTGCTCCGGAGACCGCGATCACCTCTCCGGCCTGCGCCACTTCAGCAGGGTGGACGCCCCTGTGGCATGCCGGTACCGGTCGGTGGACGCCGCCGCGGCACACCGGTACCGGCCTGCGGGAAGCAGCGGTCGTAGGGTGAAGCGCGTGACCATCGACCTGCATGCCGACCCGATCACACTGACCGCCGCACTCGTCGACATCCCGAGCGTCTCGCGCGACGAGGCGGCCATCACCGACGTGGTGGAGCGGGCGCTGCGGGAGCAGACGACGGGATTCGAGATCCTGCGGCACGGGAACGTGGTGCTGGCCCGCACCCACCGCGGGCTGCCGACCCGGGTGATCCTGGCCGGGCACCTGGACACCGTGCCCATCGCCGACAACGTGCCCGGCCGGTTCGAGGTCGGCGCGGCGGGTGAGCGGGTCCTCTACGGCTGCGGCTCGGTGGACATGAAGTCCGGCGACGCGGTCTTCCTGCACCTGGCCGCGACGATCGCCGACCCGGTGCACGACCTGACCCTGATCTTCTACGACGGCGAGGAGATCGCCGCCGAGTTCAACGGCCTCGGGCACATCGAGCGCGATCTGCCCGACTGGCTCACCGGCGACCTCGCCGTGCTCGGCGAACCGTCCGCGGGCTGGATCGAGGCCGGTTGCCAAGGCGTGCTGCGCATCGGGCTGCGCACCGCGGGCGTGCGCGCGCACTCGGCGCGGGCCTGGCTGGGCGACAACGCGATTCATCGGCTGGCTCCGATGCTGCAGCGGCTGGCCGACTACCGTGCCCGGGAAGTGGACATCGACGGCTGCGTCTATCGCGAGGGCCTGTCCGCGGTCCGGATCGAGGGCGGCGTGGCGGGCAACGTGGTACCGGATGCGGCCGAGTTGGAGGTCAACTTCCGTTTCGCTCCCGACCGCACCATCGACCAGGCCGTGGAGCACGTGCGCGAGGTCTTCGCCGGGCTCGAGCTGTCCTTCGAGGTGATCGACTCGGCGCCGGGCGCGCTGCCCGGGCTGACGGCTCCGGCCGCCAAGGACCTCATCGCCTCGGTGCGCAGCCACGGCGGCGGTGGCGTGCGCGCGAAGTACGGCTGGACCGACGTCTCGCGTTTCGCGGCCCGCGGCATTCCCGCCGTCAACTTCGGGCCCGGCGATCCCAACCTCGCGCACAAGCGTGACGAGCACGTTCCCGTGGACCAGATCACCGCCGTCACCGCCATGCTGCGCAGCTACCTGAGCGGCACTCCGGACTGAGCGGCGCGGATGCGCGCGGGGCAAGGTCGCCGGATGCGATGCGGCCGGATCCAGACCACTCCGCGCCGTCGGCTCGTTCGTCGAGATCGCGGCATCCGCTCAATCGCGACTGCGTCTCGCCCTTCCTTCCCCTGGCTGAACGTCGGACGACTTCTCCCATCCAGCCCGTGAGTCCCTCTTGCCGGGCGGTAGCGTGGAACGCATGTCCACCGACGCCGCGGACCGTGAGGTCACCCACAAGCCGAAGTCGACACCGAAGTTCCGCGGGCCGATCATGTTTCGCCGCGATCGCGCGGACGGTGTGAGCACCGCCGACCGGAACTTGCTGGACAAGCGCGGCGACACCGACTGGGTGCACACCGATCCGTGGCGCGTGCTGCGGATCCAAGCCGAGTTCGTCGAGGGCTTCGGCGCGCTGGCCGAAGTGCCGCGCGCGGTGACCGTCTTCGGTTCCGCGCGCACGTCCACCGACCATCCGGAGTACCAGGCCGGGCGCGCCATCGGCGCCGCGCTGGCGCGGGCGGGTTTCGCGGTCATCACCGGCGGCGGTCCAGGGGCGATGGAGGCGGCCAACCGGGGCGCCTGCGAGGCGGGCGGCTACTCGATCGGCCTCGGTATCGAGCTGCCGTTCGAGCAGAGCCTCAACGACTGGGTGGATCTGGGCATCAATTTCCGGTACTTCTTCGTCCGCAAGACGATGTTCGTGAAGTACTCGCAGGCGTTCATCTGCCTGCCCGGCGGTTTCGGCACGCTCGACGAGCTGTTCGAGGCGCTGACGCTGGTGCAGACGCACAAGATCACCCGATTCCCGATCATCCTGTTCGGTACCAGGTACTGGTCCGGGCTGGTCGATTGGTTGCGCGATTCGCTCGGCGGCTCCGGCAAGATCTCTCCTGGCGACCTCGGCCTGCTGCATGTGACCGACAGCGTGGAGGAGGTCGTGCACATCATCCAGGCCGCCGCGGAGGCGGGCGGCGCCGAGGACGCGATCGGGACGGAGGATCAGTGGTGAGCGATCGGCCGTTCGCCGTCTGCGTGTATTGCTCGGCGAGCACGACCGACCAGGACTACCTCTCGCTGGCCGCCCGGGTGGGCACCGAGATCGCCCGGCGCGGTTGGCAGCTGGTGTCCGGCGGCGGGCACGTCTCGATGATGGGCGCGGTCGCCACGGCGGCGCGCGCGGGCGGTGCGAACACCATCGGCGTGATCCCGAAGCACCTGGTGCACCGGGAGGTCGCCGACGTCGACGCCGACGAGCTGGTCGTCACCGACACGATGCGCCAGCGCAAGCAGGTCATGGAGGACCGCGCCGACGCGTTCCTCACCCTGCCCGGCGGCATCGGCACGCTGGAGGAGTTCTTCGAGACCTGGACCGGCGGCTATCTGGGACAGCACGAGAAACCTGTCGTTGTGCTGGATCCCAACGGCTTCTTCCGTGGTTTGTTCTCCTGGCTGGACGAGTTGTACGAGCGGAAGTTCGTGCCCCAGACAGCCTTGTCCCGCATTACCGTGGTGACCGATCTCCCGTCCGCCTTCGCGGCACTGGAGGCGCCGCCGACCCAGTGAGGAGAGCTGAAGACGTGAGCACCGACGCCCGCTCGACGGTGAGTTTGTTCGACCTCGCCCGTAACCTGCCCGCGATGGCCCTGGACGCTCCCGGCATGCTTCGCAATGCCCTGAGCATGTTGGTGACGCCGGATGCCAAAAGCTCCGTGGGGTTGTACTTCCAGCGCAACGCCCACCGGCACCCGGAGCGCTTGTTCCTGCGCTTCGAGGGCGCGACCTACACCTACGGGGCGGCCAACGCTCAGGTGAACCGGTATGCGAGCGTGCTGGCGGAGCGCGGGGTGCGGCGCGGCGACGTGGTGGGCGTGCTGATGACCAACCGGCCGGAGACGCTGTTCGTCGTGCTGGCGACGGTCAAGCTCGGGGCCACCGTGGGCCTGCTCAATCACCATCAGCGCGACCAAGTGCTGGCGCACAGCCTGGGCTTGCTCGACAGCGTGCTCAACGTGGTCGGCGCCGAATGCTCCGACGCGGTCGGCTCGCTGCCCGAGCCGCCTGCCAACGTCCTCGCCGCCGACGAACTCGATCGGGCGGCCCGCGACGCCGACGACGCCGATCCGCCGAGCTGCGCGGAAGTCACCGCGCGCGAGCGGGCTTTCCTCATCTTCACCTCCGGCACCACCGGATTGCCGAAGGCCAGTGTGATGACCCATCTGCGCTGGACCAAGAGCATGGCCGGACTGGGCGGCCTCGGAATCCGCCTGCGCGGCAACGACACCCTGTATTGCTGCCTGCCGCTGTACCACAACAACGCGCTCACCGTCGCGTTGTCCGCGGTCCTGGCCTCCGGCGGCACGCTCGCCCTCGGCCGGGCCTTCTCCGCGTCCCGGTTCTGGGACGAGGTCATCCGCGAGCAGGCGACGGCGTTCATCTACATCGGCGAATTGTGCCGCTACCTGGTCAACCAGCCGGCCAAGCCGACCGACCGGCAGCACGCGGTCCGGCTCGCCGTCGGCAACGGGCTGCGGCCGGAACTGTGGGACGAGTTCAAGTCCCGGTTCGGCATCGAGCGGATCGTGGAGTTCTACGGTGCGAGCGAGGCGAACATCGCGTTCGTCAACGCCTTCGGCGTGGATCGCACGGCCGGCTTCGGTCCGCTGCCGTATGCCGTCGTGGAGTACGACGAGGAGACCGGAAAGGCCAAGCGTGACAAGAACGGACGCCTGCGCCGGGTCGGCACCGGCGGCGTCGGGCTCCTGCTGGCCAAGGTGACCGACCGCTCGCCGTTCGACGGTTACACCGACAAGGCCGCCTCCGAGGCCAAGCTGGTGCGCGACGGCTTCCAGCGCGGGGACGTCTGGTTCGACACCGGCGATCTGGTCCGTGAGCAGGGCTGGCATCACATCGCATTCGTGGACCGGCTCGGCGACACGTTCCGCTGGAAGGGGGAGAACGTGGCGACCACGGAGGTGGAGGGCGCGCTGAGCAAGGCGGAGTCGGTTGCCCAAGCGGTGGTCTACGGCGTGGACATCCCCGGCACCGACGGTAAGGCGGGCATGGCCGCGGTGACGCTGCGTCCGGGCGCGGAATTCGACGGGACGGCGGTGGCGAAGCTGGCCTACGAGCAGTTGCCCGGGTATGCCGTTCCGCTGTTCATTCGCATCGTCCACGAACTGGAACAGACCTCGACGTTCAAGAGCCGCAAGGTCGAACTGCGCAAGCAGGGCTACACCCCGGACCCCGACAGCACGCTGTATGTACTCGCGGGCCGCACCGAGGGCTACGTCCCCGCCTACGACGACTATGCCGCCGACGTGGCCGCGGGACGTGCGCCGAAGAGCTGACGGACCATCCGCTGAAAGATTCCGGCGCCGGACTGCGCGCTGATCCCGCGTGACCGGACTGGTACGGTCTGGGAATTAGGAGATGCGGGAAGCCGACGCAAATCCCCGTCTCCTGATCTGTAGGGCCTGAATTCGCGGAGAGGCGGGAGAGCGACATGTTCAGCTCGACCGCGGCGCCGCTTCCCACGCTGTGCGGTCGGCCGGTGGCGACGGATCGAGCGCTGGTCATGGCGATCGTGAATCGCACGCCCGACTCGTTCTACGACCGCGGCGCCACCTTCACCGACGCGGCGGCCATGGACGCGGTGGCGCGCGCGGTGGACGAGGGCGCCGACCTCGTCGACATCGGCGGCGTGAAAGCCGGTCCGGGCGATGCGGTGGACGCGGCCGAGGAGGCGCGCCGAGTGGTGCCGTTCGTGGCGGCCATTCGCGCGAAGTACCCGGAGCTACTGATCAGCATCGACACGTGGCGTTCGGAGGTGGCGCGGGCGGCGGTAGGCGAGGGGGCGGATCTGATCAACGACACCTGGGCCGGCGCCGATCCCGCACTCGTCTCGGTGGCCGCCGCGCACGGCGCGGGTGTGGTGTGCAGTCATACCGGTGGCGCGGTGCCGCGCACCAGACCGCATCGCGTCCGCTACGCCGACGTGGTGGGCGAAGTCACCGACACCCTGGTGCGTGCCGCGGAGAACGCCCTCGCGGCCGGGGTGCGGCGGGATTCGATTCTGATCGATCCGACCCACGATTTCGGCAAGAACACTTATCACGGTCTCGAACTGTTGCGCGGAGTCGACGTTCTTGTAAAAACCGGATGGCCAGTCTTGATGGCGCTGAGCAACAAGGATTTCATCGGGGAGACTCTAGGTGTCGGTCTTTCCGAACGGCTGGAGGGCACATTGGCGGCGACAGCGTGGTCGGCGGCGGCAGGCGCCAGAGTCTTCCGTGTCCACGAAGTCGCCGCGACCCGGCGGGTCGTGGACATGATCGCCGCGATCCAGGGCATCCGGCCCCCCGCACGAACCTTGCGAGGTCTGGCATGACATTTCAACACCGTGAGCCCGCCTGGGCGACGACCAATACCTGGGACACCCCGAACTGGCGAGTGGACGAACTCGTCGCCGCCAAAGCCGGGCGCACCGTGTCGGTGGTGCTGCCCGCGCTGAACGAGGAACGGACCGTGGCCGATGTGGTGGCCAGTATCCGGCCGCTGCTCGGGACGTTGGTCGACGAGCTGATCGTCCTCGACTCCGGATCCACCGACGCCACCGCGGAGCGGGCGCGCGCCGCGGGCGCCGAAGTGATCAGTCGCGAGCAGGCGGTGCCGGAGCTGGAACCGGTCCCCGGCAAGGGCGAGGTGCTGTGGCGCTCACTCGCGGTGACCAGCGGCGATCTGATCGCCTTCGTCGACTCCGACCTGATCGACCCGGATCCCGCCTTCGTGCCGAAATTGCTCGGGCCGCTGCTCACGGTCGATGACATGCATCTGGCCAAGGCCTACTACCGCAGGCCGCTGCGGCAGGGCGGCGCGGTGGACGCGCACGGCGGCGGCCGGGTCACCGAACTGGTCGCCCGTCCCCTGCTGGCCGCGCTGCGGCCGGAGCTCTCGCAGGTGTTGCAGCCGCTCGGCGGCGAGTACGCGGGCACCCGCGAGCTGCTCACCTCGGTGCCGTTCGCGCCGGGCTACGGCGTGGAGATCGGGCTGCTGCTGGACACCTACGACCGGCTCGGCATGTCCGCGATCGCCCAGGTCAATCTGGGCGTGCGCACGCATCGCAACCGGCCGCTGGCCGACCTCGGGGTGATGAGCCGCCAGATCCTCGGCACCGTACTCGGCCGCAGCGGCATCCAGGACTCCGGTGCGGCGCTGACCCAGTTCCCCTTGATCGGCGACGAGTTCACCGCTCACCGCACCGAGGTGTCCCTGGTGGACCGCCCGCCGATGAGCACGCTGCGGCCCGCGTGCGCGGCGGCCTGAACCGCCGGTGCGCGGCTTCGGTCAGGCCCCTTCCGGATGCGGGTCGCGCATGTAGCCCGCTTCGATAAGTGTGCGGAAGGCCGCGTACTTGTAGACGCACTCGGAGGGTTCGCAGATCCGGTGGCGCTGCATGAGTTCGTGGGCCTCCGCCACGGTCAGCGGCTCGATCGGTACGTGCTGTGGCCTGCCGATCGGGCAGGTCGGCAGCAGGGGCGCGGGCATCCGCTCCACGAGCGCTTGCTGGGCGACGCCGACCCGGCGTCTCCGGTTCGCCGGTCCATACAGCAACCCGATGGTGGCGACCAGGCTCGCCGCGCCGGCGAGCGAGCAGAGGACGGCGATCTGGGTGGCGGTCACGGCGCTTTCTCCTCTCGGTGGTACGGGCCGGGCAGAGCGTGGCGGGGCCGAAGCGCGAACGCACCGTCACCTACTCATAGTTAATTTTCGGCAAATCAAGTGTGGGCCGCGGTAGCACGCCGTGCAAGGGGAAAACTAGGTGCTGCCGCCGGATGTGCGGCTCTGTTGGCGGGTATTCCCGTCGGTCGATGGTCCAATCCGCTTGGCAGGATAACTTCTAGCAATCAGCGGTGAATGGGGCCGTCGGTACGGTCGAGCGGGAGACCGGAAGCGCCGCCGCGCTCGGCCAGGATCTGCGCGGCGATGGAGATGGCCGTCTCGTCCGGCGTCCGCGCGTCGAGGTCGAGCCCGACCGGACTGCGCAGTCGGCCGAGCTGGTCGTCGGTGACGCCGGCGGCCCGCAGTCGCTCGACGCGCTCGGCGTGCGTCCGGCGTGATCCGAGGGCTCCGATGAAGCCGATGCGCGGGCACGACAGCGCCGTCAGCAAGGCGGGCACGTCGAATTTGGCGTCATGGGTGAGCACGCAGACGACGGTGCGCTGGTCGATCCGGCCCGACCGCTGCTCCTCGGCCAGATACCGGTGCGGCCAATCCACGACGACCTCGTGGGCGGCGGGGAACCGGGCGGGGGTGGCGAAGGTCTCGCGGGCGTCCACGACGGTCACCCGGTAGCCGAGCGAACGGCCGGTGCGGCTGAGCGCACGCACGAAATCGTTCGCGCCCGCCAGGATCATCCGCGCCGGGGCGGCGAAGACCTGGACGAACGTGCGGGGTCGCGGTGAACCGTGCGCCGCGCATTCGTCGGCGCCCACCACACCGCAGCGGCCCGCGTCGAGCAGCGCCCGCGCGTCGCGGTCGACGCCGTGCCAAGCTTCACCATCGCCGGGGGTGAGCAGCTTCCATTCGGGTGCGACGTCCAGTGTGGTCGCCACAGCGACGGGAGAGCCTTCCTGGATCCGCTGCCGTAACGCCGCGAGCAGTGGGAGCCGTTCGCCCGAGACGCGCTCGACGAACACTTCGATTTCGCCGCCACAGGTCAAGCCCACCGCGGGCCCGTCGGAGTCGGCGTACCCGAACCGATCGGTCACCGCGTCGCCGCCGTCCAGCACTTCCCGCGCGGACGCGACGACGGCGGCCTCGACGCACCCGCCGGACAGCGAGCCGTGGACGTCGCCGGACTCGGTGACGATCATCGCCGCTCCGGGTTCCCTGGGCCCGGGGCCGGTCGTGTCCACCACGCGGGCCAGGGCGACCGGTCCGTGCGGCAGCAGGGTGAGCAATTGCCCGAGTATCGCGCGCACCGGAACCGGTCCTTTCCCGAGGGGGTCCGGCCGCAGCGCATCGGGCCCGAGACGATGGGCGGATTCCGCCGTACCGTCAGCCTAGTTATTTGAACGCTATTCGGCGCGGCAACGACGACGCAGGGGCCGCGCCACGTTCGGTTCCGTCCTCGTCCCGGGTGTCGTCGCTCTCGGGGTGGGGGTGCTCGACGTCCGAACCCGCGGAATCCGCCGCCTCGGTGCCGTCGGCTTCCGGCTCGTCCGGCTTCGGTTCGTCGTCCGCCTCGGACGAGGTGGCCGATTCTTCGTCGGCGAGCCGGGCCTGCAGGTCGGCGACGGTCAGGTGAGCCTTCGATCCCGCGGGCCGCAGCAGCACGCTGAGGAGCAGTCCGAGCAGACCCAGCGCCAGGACGGCGCCGCCGATGAGCAATAGCGGATTCACGATTTCCTCCTTGCCGGACACCTCACGCGTCCGTTTCGCGGAGTTGTAGATGGGACGGGACGGCGTCGGTCTCGAAATACGCCGTGAAGATCTCGGCCGCCTGCTCGGCGGTGAACAGCTCGTCCGGATAGACGCGCGGGGTGGGCACGCAGGACGGGACCGGCACGTCGACCTCGGGCGGGCCGAGCCGGTCGCCGCGCAGGCCCACGGTGAAGCGGTGCGGCCTGCCGTCGACGGCGGTGCGCACCTCCAGGGTCAGCGCGTCCGCCGAGCCGGTGCACTGCAAATACTCCCGACCGGGTGCGGAGCTGAGCGCCGGGTCGATGTCGGCGGGCCGCATCGGCTCGGCGAGTCGGGTCATGTTCACCGAGTAGCGGTGGAAGCCGTCCAGCCTGCCAAGCGGGCGCAGAAAGCTGTCGATGGCCTCGCCGCGGCCGACGAAGACGCGCAAGCGGTCGCTGTAGGTCACCCGGTGGGTGGTCACTGCCGGGTTACCGGTCCGGGCCACGCGGCCGTGCGGCCGGTGCCGGAACACGGAGAGAAGGGACACGGAACTCGCAGACATCGACCTTCGATCACGCATCAGAGTTCACCTATCACATGCGGTTATCGTCCAGCTATTCAATCATCTATGTATGAACGCGCTTGCGCGAGGTGTGGTGATCTGAGACACATAGGCATATGGCCGCGCGACTGACGCTGGGGATCCGTTGTGATCAGGTTGATTGGCCGGGGAGGTGGCTTCCCGTTGGACGGTTCACGCGATACGCGCTGCGCTACCTCTCGCCGGTACACTCTCTTCTTACGGTGTCCGATCGTTTGCTGAATCTTATTGCCCCCGTGCAACCGACGCGCCCATGAGCACTCGAACGCGGGCGGTCGAATCCCGCTGCCGGATAGGGCGAATGGACCCGAGGGTCCAGGCTGCGAACGAGGTGAAACGCTGAGCCACCGGCTTCGCGTTGCCCCCGCCGCACGGGAAACCGGTTGTTCGTCGCGTCACGCGATCCGATGCCGCGCTTGCGGGCCCCCTCGTATGACCCGAGGCTCAGCGGCGCACACCCGTTGCCGGAGACCTGTTTTCGGGGTCGTGCCGGTAGACCGGCGTGAGCAGTTCGGCCTCCAGGGGTTCGCCCGTGGCACGGTCGAAGCGACAGGCGATCAGCACCGAGAACAGATGATTGCTCGCCCGCTCGTGCAGCGTGGCCAACCGGGTGGCGAGCAGCCGGATCGCGCCGAGCGAGCCGGGCGGATGCATGCCATCGATCATCAACACGCTGCCCCGCCCGTCGGGCCGGGGAAGCCTGCCCAGATAAGCGATGTCGTGCGGTTCGGGTCCGCCCGGCCGGTACACCCGCCGGGCCGCCCGGTCCTCGATTCCCCGGCGCGCGTCACCCATTCTCGCCACCGCGCGGCGCAATCGCGGATCGGCGGCGACCAGCTGACGCAGACTGGGCGACAGTTCCGGGCCGCCGAGCACGATCAGGCCGTCCCGCCGCAGGTCGATCGGGCGGCCCGGTAGGAAATGCTCGACCGCCACATTGAAGCCGAGTTCGCGTAGGAGCTCGGCCAAGCGCTGCGGCGCCGCGGGATCGGGCGCGCCGATCACCCGTCCGGCGCGCACCTCGGGGACGAGCACGGTGAGCGAACCGTGCCCGAAGAACAGTCCTTCCGGCGCTGGTCCCTGGGTACTCACCTGGTGGATGCGGGCGCGGGAAAGGCCCGCCGCCGCACCGATTCTCGCGAACGTCCAGCCTTCGGCATGGAGCTCCCGGATCACGGCACGCCGAATCCTGGTCAGTTCGTTGATGGTCTGCTGGGCCGCCGCCACCCCGTCGGTGGCCGCTTTCAGTCGCTCGACCTTGTCCTCGATCGCGAACACGCGCGCCACGTCATCGGCCGACATGTGCGAAGTCTAGACAGCTGAACAGCTCTATGCGTCTAGTCTTCTTGACGGCTCAGGTGGCGTCGGTGTCGATCGGGGGACGTTCGTTGCGGTCCAACGGCTTATCCAGCTTGGGCATCGGATAGTCCGGCATCCCGCTGTTCGTGCTGTACAGGTCCTTCGGATCGGGCAGCGCGCTGTCCAAATTCCGGAGCAGTGAATCGTCGCCGTTGAGAAGGTGTTTGGTCACCATCGCCCGTGGGGTCATGCCGCGCAGTTCGTTCAGGTCGGCCAGCGGCTTGCGCAGGTCCTCGAACTCCGGCCCGAGCTCCTCCCGCAGCTGCGAGGTGGCGCCACTCGCGTAATCGCGCACCTGTCGCAGGCTGCGCGTGGTCCAGCGCACGGCACCGGGCAAGCGCTCCGGGCCGAGGATGACGAGGGCGGCGACGAGCAGGATGACCATCTCGCTCCAGCCGATGTTGCTGAACACGTAACCAGGCTACCTGGCGATCCGACCTGCGGTTCAGTCGGATTCCAGGGTCACCGGCACGTCCACCTGCCTGCCATCGCGGATCAACTGCACGTTCACCGTTTCGCCGATCTTGCGCGACTGGACCGCGACGACCAGTTCGTCGGGACCGGTGACTTCGCGATCGCCGACCTTCACGATCACGTCGCCCTCCACGATTCCGGCGCGTGCCGCGGGACCGCCCGCCACGACGTCCGCCACCGCCGCGCCGCTCATCACCTCGTTGGCCACCTGCTTGGTGCGCGCGCTGAGGCCGATGGTCGGGTGGTGCATGACACCGTCCCGGATCAAGGTCTGCGCGACCTCGATCATCTTGTCCACCGGGATAGCGAAGCCGAGGCCGACCGAGCCGCCCGTTTCGCTGCGGATGGCGGTGTTGATGCCGATGACCCGGCCGTCCATGTCCACCAGCGCGCCGCCGGAGTTACCCGGGTTGATCGACGCGTCGGTCTGCACGGCGTCGATCACGGCCTTGGTGTCGCTGCCCTCGCCCTCCAGTTTCACCGGGCGGTGCAGGGCGCTGACGATGCCGGAGGTGACCGTCTTGCTCAGGCCGAGCGGCGAACCGATGGCCAGCACGTCGTCACCGACCTGGACGTTGCCGGATTTGCCGAGCTGGGCGACGGTGAGATTCTTCACATCGACCTTCAGCACGGCCAGGTCGGTCTTCGGGTCGCGGCCGACGATCTGGGCGGGCACCCGGGTGCCGTCGGAGAACTGCACCTGGATCGCGGACCGGTTGGACTTGTCCTGTGCGGCCATCGAGATGACGTGGTTGTTGGTGACCACGTAGCCGCCGCCGTCGATCACCACGCCGGAGCCGGTGGCGCCGTTGTCGCCGACGGTGACCCGGATGGAGACGACCGAGGGCAGCACGGCATTGGCGACCTGCGCGATGAGGCCGTGCGGGCGGGTGCCGTCACCGCTCTGCTCCAGGGTCACTTTGCGCGAGGTGAGCGTCGAGGCGGTTTCCGCGGTCAATCGCCCGACCAGCCCGCCGAGCAGGCCGATGACGACGGCGACGAGCGCCAGCAGGGCCAGCGCCTTGGGGGCGACCCGGGAGCCGAACAGCACTTCGCGGGCGCTCAGCTTCGCGGCCTGCGGAAGCGTCTGCTGCTTGGGTGTGGGCACCGCGGGGGCGCCCAGGCGCGCGACCGCCTCGGGATCACGCCACGGATCGGCCGGTCCGGCCACCGGGGCCGGGCCGGATGCCGCGTCGGGGTCGCGCTGGAGCAGTTCGCTGGAGCCTTCCGGGCGGCCGAAGGCCTCGGCCAGCACCGCGTCGGGCGGACGATTCTGCAGTTCGGGACCGGATTGCGACGCCGAACCCGCCTTACGGAGCGGCAGCGGCTCGGCGAACGAACCGGAGAGGCCGGACGGCCTGCGGAAGGCGCGCGCGGTGTGCGTGTCGACATGGGGCCGGTAGACCGGGCGCGGACCGAGCACGGGTGCGTCCGGAGGACGGAGATTCCCGCGGTCGGCCGCCGAATCCGAGGTGTCGGCCGATCCGGAATTCGTCGATTCGGTGGTCACTCGGAAAACTCTACTTGCGCCACCACGTGGTCCACCGGGTCGCGGTGAACGAATCGGTGAGAAATCCGAAAACCGCCTCGTTGCGCCCGGACTGACCGGAGGCCGACGAGGGCGTTGTGCCACTGGAAGCGGCGCCCGGCAGTTCCGCGAGCGGAATTCTGGTCAAGCTGTCGTGCAGCCCCGTCGGAATCGCGACCTGGCCCGCGTGCCGCAGCGCGATGCGCGCCTGTTGCTGGGCATCGACCTCCGCCGCGCACTCGGGACACAGCGAGAGATGCTGAGCGGCACGCAGATAGGCGTTCATCCGCAGCTCACCGTCCACGTACGCCGCGACCGCCTCACTCGCCAAATGCTCGGTGGGGCGAAAACGGGGCGGACGACGACCGGACGTGCTGGAGTCGCCACTCATTCGGTGCTCACCCTTTCAACCGACATCGACCG
Source organism: Nocardia sp. NPDC019219 (assembly GCF_040632645.1). Classification (NCBI taxonomy): domain Bacteria; kingdom Bacillati; phylum Actinomycetota; class Actinomycetes; order Mycobacteriales; family Nocardiaceae; genus Nocardia; species Nocardia sp. NPDC019219. The sequence goes on from NZ_JBEYCG010000008.1 coordinate 143,427, forward strand.
AGGTTCGGGCGATGCCGGCGTCCGACGAATCACCCTATGTTCGCGTCAGCGGCGAACCGCTGCTCACTTCCATTATGCGCAAGGTAGTCGCGCAGGGCCTGACGTCCACGGTGGATCCGACTGCGCACAGTGCCCAGTTTCACGCCGAGCGTAGCGCCGATCTCCTCATAGGACAGCCCCTCGATGTCACACAGGACCACGGCCGCGCGGAACTCCGGCGCGAGCGAATCCAGAGCCGATTGCAGGTCCGGATCCAGCCGTGCGTCGTGGTAGGCCTGCTCCGGGCCGGGGCCTTCGGCGGGCACCCGGTCGTAGTCCTCGGGCAGCGCTTCCATCCTGATCCGGTTGCGGCGGCGGACCATGTCCAGGAACAGGTTGGTCGTGATGCGGTGCAGCCACCCCTCGAAGGTGCCCGGCTGGTAGTTCGACAGCGAACGGAAGACCCGGATGAACGTCTCCTGGGTCAGGTCCTCCGCGTCCTGGGCGTCGCCGGACAGGCGGTAGGCCAGGCGATAGACCCGGTCGGCGTGCTCGCGGACGAGTTCGTCCCACGTGGGCATCGCCGACCGGTCACCGGTGGCATCGAAGGCAGCGGTACCGGTCAGCTCGGCCGGGTCCTCGACGGAGTCGGCTTCGACCGGCAGGATCTGCTCGGGCAGGGTGGCGTATTCGCGCGCCGCATCGACCATGTGGATGGGGCTACCTCCTACTAGGGACCGCAAACGTCGGGACTCGCTCGGCCCGGGTCTGCGGACCGTCACGTAGGGATACAACCGACAACTGGTATGTCGTTGTTCCCGCGTCCCGTGTAAACACGGTCGGTGGTCTTGCGTTGCCCATACTCTTTCTGGTCCTGATATGGCCGGGTTATGGAGATCCTGAGGGTCACCTGAGAAAACCGGCGGCGGAAATGGCGGGCGGCGCGTGTTGTCCGGAACGCCGAGATCACCCGCCCGGCGTTAGCCTCATACCCGTGGCATCGAATCTGGAGCGGAATCTCGCCTACGTGGAGGAATCCGTCGTGGAAGACGAAATCCTCGTCAGCGCGCGGGAACGGGCCACCGAACTCGGCGTGGTACCCGTGCCGCCCTCGGTGGGCGCGCTGCTGAGCATGTACGCGCAGCTGCTCGGCGCGCGGGCGGTGGTCGAGGTCGGCACCGGCGCGGGCATCAGCGGGTTGTGGCTGCTCGACGGCATGCGCGAGGACGGCACGCTGACCACCATCGATTCGGAGCCGGAGCATCAGCGCGCGGCCAAGGAGGCGTTCCGCGCCGCCGACATCCCGCCGGCCCGCACCCGGCTGATCAACGGACGCGCGCTCGACGTGCTGCCCCGGCTGGCCGACGGCGCCTACGACTTGGTCTTCATCGACGCCGCGCCGCTGGAGCATCCCGAGTACGTCGCCCAAGCGGTGCGTCTGCTGCGCGACGGGGGCGCGATTCTCCTGCACAACGCGCTGCTGGGCGGACGGGTACCCGATCCGGCGCAACGCGATCCGGCCACCCAGGCGGTGCGCGCCGCGACCCGCGCCATCGCGGAGAACCCCGAACTCACCTGTGTGCTGATTCCGGTCGGCGACGGATTGCTCTGCGCCGCACGGGGTTAGGAATTCGCGCGCGAGTCTGATTCCACCCCGGAATCCGGGGTATGCGCTGAGAAAGAAACTCAGTGAGGAAAGCAGTTATGCGTGAATTAACTCCCATCGAAGTAGCGGTCATGGGGGATGTGGTGACCGAACGGCGCACGAGTTGGTTGCGGCCGACGATGTTGGCCCTGCTGTTCGTGATCCTGGGCGCCGTGCTGGTGATGGTGGTGGTGAGCAACACCGATTTCGACACCGGCCCCGAGAAGACCACTCCGCCGCCCGGCCCCTGCGAACCGTTCTGCACCCAGAACGTCGCCCCGCCCGCGCAGTAATCCTGCCGCCGACAGCGGCTCCCGGTCCGGCCGAATAGGCTTGGCGCCGAAGTTTTTCCGGAATTCGAGCCGCCGCGCTCACTTCTCATCGCCCATGCGCCCTCCGAGGGAGGGCGGCCGACTCGCGAAAAAGCCACCGAAAAGCCACGGTTCGGCGCAAGGCGCAGCGAAACGCCGATGATCGCCGATACTGGTGTAGGCATGTTCCGAGTGGATCCGGAAGCGGGTGCGACGTGGTGATGATGATGTTCCTCTGGGACGAAGACGAGCGTCGTCCCAAGCCGCTCCATTGGGGCCGGACCATGATCGCTTTCGCCGGGGTGCTGTTGTTCGCCGTGCTGATGGTCTATTTGGTGAGCACCGCCGATTTCGGCAAAGACTCGAGAACGACCGTGCCGCGCACGCCTGGCCCCTGCGCGCCGTTCTGCATCGGCTCTCCCGCACCCGAGCCGGGCGGGCCCTGAGTACCGCGCGACTACACCCAGACGCCTTTGCCGACCGTGACAACCCCGCCGTTGCTCACGGCGAAGCGGGTGCGGTCGCGCGCCAGGTCCACACCGATGATCTCGCCCTCGCCGACGACCACGTTCTTGTCCAGAATCGCGCGCCGCACCACCGCGCCGCGCCCGATCCGCACCCCGGGCATGAGCACGCATCCTTCCACGGTGGCGCCGTCGTCGACCACGACGTTAGCGCTGAGCACCGAGTTCCGGACGGTCGCGGCGGACAGGATGCTGCCCGCGCCCACGATGCATTCCTGCGCCAGCCCGCCCTGCGCGAACTTCGCGGGAGGCAGGTTCTCGGCCGCCCCGCGGATCGGCCAGTGACGGTTGTAGAGGTTGAACACCGGGTGCACCGAGACCAGGTCCATGTGCGCGTCGTAGAACGCGTCGATGGTCCCGACATCGCGCCAATAGCCGCGGTCGCGGTCGGTGGCGCCGGGCACGTCGTTGTCGGCGAAGTCGTAGACGCCGGCCTGTCCGGACGCGACGAGGGCCGGGATGATGTCGCCGCCCATGTCGTGGTCGGAGTCGGCGTTGTCCGCGTCCGCCCGGATCGAGTCCACCAGCACTTTGGTGGTGAAGACGTAGTTGCCCATGGACGCGAACGTGACGTTCGGGTCGTCCGGGGTGCCGGGCGGATGCGCGGGTTTCTCCAGGAACTGCGTGATGCGGCCGGAATCGTCGCTGTCGATGCAGCCGAACGCGCTCGCCTCGCTGCGCGGCACCCGGATCCCCGCCACGGTCACGCCCGCGCCGGAATCGATGTGGTGGCGCACCATCTGCTCCGGGTCCATGCGGTAGACGTGATCCGCCCCGAAAACCACGATGTAGTCCGGGTCCTCGTCGTAGATCAGGTTCAGCGACTGCATGATCGCGTCCGCGCTGCCGGTGTACCACCGCGGCCCGAGCCGCTGCTGGGCGGGCACCGGGGTGATGTACTCGCCCGCGAAACCGGACAGCCGCCAGGTCTGCGAGATGTGCCGGTCGAGCGAGTGCGACTTGTACTGGGTGAGTACGCACAGCCGCAGGAAGCCCGCGTTGACCAGGTTGCTGAGGACGAAGTCGATGAGGCGGTAGGCGCCGCCGAACGGGACGGCGGGCTTGGCGCGGTCGGCCGTGAGTGGAAAGAGTCGCTTGCCCTCGCCACCGGCGAGCACGATCCCGAGTACGTGCGGCTGGCTCCTCACACCTGCCAAACTACCGGGTGGAACGCCTGTGAGTGGCCGCCGCGGAGCTGAACGTCTAGTTTGAATCGGTGAGTTTCGGCACGGATGGCGGACGTTCGGCGGTGGATTCCGACGAGCGGGACCGGCTTCGCGTCGCGATGCTGACCCGCGAGTATCCCCCCGAGGTGTACGGCGGCGCGGGGGTGCACGTCACACAGCTGACGGCGCATTTGCGTCATTTGTGCGAGGTGACCGTGCACTGCATGGGCGTCGACCGCGCCGACGCCGTGGTCCATCAACCGGATCCGTCGCTCTACGCCGCCAACGCCGCGCTGCAGATGATGTCCGCCCAGCTCCGGATGGCCGACGCGGTGGGCGATGTCGACGTGGTGCACTCGCACACCTGGTACAGCGGCTTGGCCGGGCATCTGGCCGCGACGCTCTACGGTGTCCCGCACGTGCTCACCGCGCATTCCCTGGAGCCGCGCAGGCCGTGGAAGGCCGAGCAGCTCGGCGGCGGCTACCGGCTGTCGTCCTGGTCGGAGCGCAACGCCGTCGAGCACGCCGACGCCGTCATCGCCGTGAGCGAGGGCATGCGCCGCGACGTGCTCGACGCCTATCCCGCGGTGGATCCGGATCGGGTCCACGTGGTGCACAACGGCATCGACGGCACGGTCTGGCATCCCGGCCCGGTGACCGGTGACGAGCCCTCGGTGCTCGACCGGCTCGGTGTGCGCGCGGATCTTCCCATCGTCGCCTTCGTCGGCCGCATCACGCGCCAGAAAGGTGTCGGTCACCTCCTGGCCGCCGCCCGCCACTTCGACCCCGGCATCCAGCTCGTGCTGTGCGCGGGCGCGCCGGACACGCCCGAGTTGGCGCAGGAGGTCACCGCGGCGGTCCAGGAGCTGCGGCAGCGGCGCGGTGACGTGTTCTGGGTGCGCGAGATGCTGCCGACCGAACAGATCCGGCAGATCCTTGCCGCCGCGTCGCTGTTCGTGTGCCCGTCGGTGTACGAACCGCTGGGCATCGTCAACCTGGAGGCGATGGCCTGCGCCACCGCCGTGGTCGCCTCCGACGTGGGCGGCATTCCCGAGGTGGTCGACGCCCGCAACGGACGGCTCGTGCACTACGACGCGGGAGCTGCGGCGGACTACGAACACGGGCTGGCCGCCGCCGTGAACGAGGTGGCCGGCGCTCCGGAACTGGCCGCGCGGCTCGGGGCCGCGGGCAGGCAGCGGGCGATCTCCGAGTTCGACTGGTCGCGCATCGCCGCCCGCACGGTCGCCGTCTACGACGAGGTCAGGAAAGGCTGAATCCGGCGATCAGGCGGCCGGACGGTAGGTGCCGACGACGACCGACGCGGTCACCTCGACGGACTCCGGCAGCCGCGCGAGACGCTCACGTCCCGCGTCCGCGTGATGAGCGGACGGACCCATGCCGACCACGTGCGCGACATCGGTTCCGGCGAGCGTCATCGGGTACTCCACCAACGTCCGGTCGACCGGCTCGAAATGCCCCGCCATCGCGACGTCGAGCCTGCGATCCTTGTCGGGATCGACCCGGACCATGTCCAACGGCTCGATCAGCTCCCCGAGGTGGCGCTCGGTGGGAGTGACCACGACGAAGCAGCCGTCCGCCGCGAGCACCCTGGCGATCTCGCCGGGATTGCGCGGGGCGAAGACGGAGAGCACGCAGGCCAGCGCGCCGTCTCGGATCGGCAACCCGCGCCAGGCGTCGGCCAGCACCGCGGCCGCGCGCGGGTGGGCGCGCGCGCACCGACGGACGGCGGGTTTGGCCACGTCCAGTCCGATGCCGACCGCCGGGGGAGCGGCGTCGAGCGCACGGGCGAGGTAGTAGCCGGTACCCGCGCCGATCTCCAGCACCGGGCCGTCGCAGCGGCGCGCCGTGGCGGCGTGCGTCACCGCGTCGGCGATCGGCGCGAAGTGGCCTTCGTTCTGAAAGGCGGCACGGGCGTCGAGCATGGCCGCGGTGTCGCCCGTCATCTTGGTCGACGCACCGGTCAGCAAGCTGACATAGCCCTGCCGGGCGATGTCGAAGCTGTGACCGCGACCGCAGCGCAGTGCTCGATCTCGCGATTCGAGCGCGAGCGGCGCGGCGTCCTGGTGTGCCCGCAGACATTCGGGGCACGCCAGCACGCCGGCCGCGACGGCGAGAGCCGAGTGGTCAGCCGGGGCCACTCAGCTCGTGACGCTCTTCAGTTCGTCACCGAGCGCCGCTGCCTCGTCCGGCGTGAGTTCGACGACCAGACGCCCGCCACCCTCGAGTGGAACCCGCATCACGATTCCACGCCCTTCTTTGGTTGCCTCGAGGGGACCGTCCCCGGTGCGGGGCTTCATGGCCGCCATCCTCTGCTCCCTCCAGATCTGCGCGGTCTGCTGCGCACTTTCTTGGAACTCCAGTTGTCACCAACCAGTGAGCTCGCCAGCGTTTGGCGAGCTACACCCGTCCCATTCTTCCCTATCGCCGATGTGGACGGATAGCTGAGTTCAAAAAGTGACCGGTCGGCCCGTGTCGAGCGAGTCGCTGCCCACCCAGCAATCGGCCAGGTGGTCGTCGACCATTCCGGTCGCCTGCATCAGGGCATACGCCGTGGTGGGTCCGACGAACCGGAATCCGCGCCGTTTCAATTCTTTTGCCAGCGCGACGGATTCGGGGGTGGTCGCGGGCACGTCGGCGCCGGAGCGCGGGCGCGGGCGCGGCGGCGGGGCGAACGACCAGAGCAACTCGTCCAAGCCGACGTCGAGATCGCGGGCGACACGGGCGTTGGCGATAGCCGCGTCGATCTTGCTGCGGTTGCGGACGATGCCCGCGTCGGCCATCAATCGGGCGACGTCGTCGTCGCCGAACTCCGCGACTCGCTCGATGGAGAACCCGGCGAAAGCCGCGCGGAAGGCGGGACGTTTGCGCAGGATGGTCAGCCACGACAGGCCGGATTGGAAGGCCTCCAGGCACAGGCGCTCGAACAAGGCGTCGTCACCGTGCAGAGGCTTGCCCCACTCGTAGTCGTGGTAGTCCCGATACAGCTGCGAGTCCAGCGGCCAAGCGCAGCGGATCAGCCCGTCGTCCGCGGGGGCGCTCACTTCGACTCCGGCGCGATCGGCGTCTGCCACCGCGCGGCCTGCGCCTCGGCGAGTTGGTGCTGGAGTTCGTCGATCCGCGCGGCCAGCCGGGCCAGCGCCCAATCCACCTCTCCGGCTTTGTAGCCGCGCACGACCTGCTGGAAACGCAACGCGCGCACGTCCGCCCCCGTGATCCCGTCCACCGGCAACACGGTGGCCGTCGTCCCCTCCGGCAGCGGCCCGAGTTCCTCGGACCGCCCGAACACCGCACTGGCGAGCAGGAACAGCACCGCGGCGACCAAGCCGACGATCAGCACGTACAGCAGCATGGTGAGCATGGCACGAGCTTATGCGGGGTTACAGGTGCCGGGTGGTGTCGATGCCGAGCGACATGCCTGCCAGGCCGCGGCGGCGGACGGCGAGCTTGTCGGCGACCTCGAGCAGAGCCTTGGCGGCGGAGTTCTCCGGATCGCGCAGCACGATGGGGGTGCCTTCGTCGCCCGCTTCGCGCAGAGCCTGTTCGATGGGGATCTGGCCGAGCAACGGCACGGTGGCGCCCACGGCGCGGGTGAGCCGGTCGGCGACGGCCTGGCCGCCGCCGGAGCCGTACAGGTCCATCCGGGTGCCGTCCGGCAGGTCGAGCCAGGACATGTTCTCCACCACGCCCGCGATGCGCTGGCGGGTCTGCAGCGCGATCGCGCCCGCCCGCTCGGCGACCTCCGCTGCGGCCGGCTGCGGGGTGGTGACCACCAGGATCTCGGCGTTCGGGATCAGCTGCGCGATGGAGATCGCGACGTCGCCGGTGCCGGGCGGCAGGTCGAGCAGCAGGATGTCCAGGTCGCCCCAGAACACGTCGGCGAGGAACTGCTGCAGCGCCCGGTGCAGCATCGGGCCGCGCCACACCACGGGCGTGTTGCCCTGGGTGAACTGCGCGATGGAGATCATCTTCACGTCGTGCGCGATCGGCGGCATGATCATCCGCTCGACCTGGGTGGGCCTGGCGTCGGTGCCGAGCATCCGCGGGATGGAATGGCCGTAGATGTCGGCGTCCAGCACGCCGACCGACAGCCCCCGCGCGGCCATCGCGGCGGCCAGGTTCACCGTGACGCTGGACTTGCCGACGCCGCCCTTGCCGGAAGCGACCGCGTAGACCCGGGTCAGCGAGCCGGGCTGGGCGAACGGGATGACCGGATCGGCCGAGTCGCCGCGCAGCTGCTTGCGCAGTGCGGTGCGCTGCTCGTCGTCCATCACATCTAGGTCGACGGTGATGGCGCCCACACCGGGCACGTCGGCGACGGCCCTGGAGACCCGCTGCGTGATCTCGGTACGCAGGGGGCATCCCGCCGTCGTCAGATAGATCTCTACGTGGACATCGCTGTCGGCGCCGATCACGACGCTTTTCACCATGCCCAGCTCGGTGATCGGCTTGCGGATCTCCGGGTCGTCGACCTTCGCGAGGGCACCCCGCACATCCGATTCCGTAACGACTGGCATGGCAGGAATTTTAGGCGTGTCAAATTTTGGGCAAGTCCGCGGCCCGGGGTGCGACCCCCGTGCTGTAGGAAGTCTCCCAGGCCATGACGTTCGCGACGTACGCCATGGAGTGGTTGTACCGCAGGATCGCCTTGGACTGTTGGGCCAGGTCGCGCATGTTCAGGCCGCCGTCGCACAGGTACTTCCCGGCCGTCAGAGCGGCGTCGAAGAGATTCTGCGGATCGGCGATGCCGTCGCCGTTGCCGTCGGCCGCGTAGCGCTTCCAGGTGTCGGGCAGGAACTGCATCGGCCCGATCGCGCGGTCGTAGCCGTCCAGGCCGTCGAGCGCGCCGTCGTCGGAGTCCCGGACGACGTGGTTGCCGGTGAGCGAGCCGTCCAGCACCGGGCCGTAGACGGGGCTCAGCGGATTGCCGTCGGCGTCGGCTTTGCCGCCGAACGCGTGGGTGGACTCCACCCGTCCGATGCCGGCCAGCAGCGACCACGGCATGCCGCATACCGGGTTCTCGGCCGCCAAGACGCGTTCCGCGTTCTGGTACGCCGCGACGGCCACGCCGGGAACGCCGAGCGGCCCGGCCGGCATCGCGGCCGGTTGCCGACCATTAGGCAGCGCAACGGTTTTCACCAGCGGTGTCGCGGTGGGCGCGGCCTTGGCCATGGCGTGCGCGACGAATTCGGCCGCGGCGACGGGCTCGGCGGCCGCCTGCGGGCGGGCGCCCTGGACGCTCTGGTCGTCCGGCGTCTGGACCGCGGCCGCGAGGGGTACGGCGTCGCCGACCTCGGAGGCTGCCGTGACGGATACCAGCCCGGCGGGAACCAGTCCGGTCAACGCGATGACGGAACTCCGTCTGGCGGTGGCAGGCGGTTGTTTTCGATGACGCCCCACGGTGTGGTGACCCTCCCATGACTCGCTGTGAGCCGTTTGTTACGGACCAAGGGAGAGGCTACCGCATCCGAGACCTTTTTGTTACTGCTTCGTGATCTGATGTGAGGTTTGAATCACTGCGGGGGAGCCGGTGGCGCGGGAAGGGGGATGACGATGCCGAAGGGCAAGGTTATCCCGGGTTGCGGCGTGGGCGTGGACGCGGCGTCGGGCACCGGTTCGGGTTCCGGCGCGGGCGGTGTGGTGGTGGCCGGCTCGGTATCGCCGCCGCGGGGCGCGGTATCGGGAGCGGGCGGATCGCCCGGGAGGGGTACGGATTCGGTCGTGGCGAGTGTGGTGTCGGGCTGTGCGCATCGGGCGGCTGCCTGGTCCGGGGCGCCGGGCTGACCCATGGTTCCGGTATCGGCGGGCTTGGCTCCGTTGGCGGGTCCAGCCGGGCCGGGGGTTTGGGCCGGTGCGGCGCCATAGGGTTGCTGCGGGGCTAGTGGTACGCGTGCGGTCCCGGGTAGGTCGGGGAACGGCATCGGCGCGGGAACCGACTGTCCCACACATGGATCGACCGGCGGGGGCGGGCAGAAGATCCCGCAAGGGATCGGCGGCAGGCCCGGGATCGTGATCATCACCGTGGTCGGCGCGGGCCGCGGCCGCGGCCTCGGAGCCAGGCCCGCTGCCCGTGCCTGCTCGTCCGGATCGATGGCCGGCGTCTGGGTGCGCACCGCGCTCATGTCCGGACTCGGCGAGAGCGTGCCCGGCGCCACCAGATCCGGCGAGATCCGCACCTGCGTCGGCGAACCACCCGTCCGATACGCCGCCGACCAACTCAGCACATTGGCCGCGTACGCCATCGAGTTGTTGTACCGCAACACCGCCCGCAACTCCTGCGACCCGTCTCGCAGATCCAGACCCCCCGAACACAGGTACTTCCCGGCCGCCAACGCCGCATCGAACACATTGTGCGGATCGGCCACCCCGTCCCCGTTCCCATCCGCCCCGTAGGCACTCCACGTGCCGGGCAGGAACTGCATCGGCCCCAACGCCCGCACATACCCCCCGTCCGCCGCCTTGATCACCTCGTTACCCGGCAGACTCCCATCCAACGCCGGACCGAAGATCGGCGCCACCGTCGTCCCCGCCGCATCCGTGCGCCCACCACGGGCGTGCCCCGACTCGATCCGCCCGATCCCCGCCAGCAAACTCCACGACAACCCGCACCCCGGCGTCGAGGACGCCAACGCCAACTCCGCGTTCCGATACGCCGCCAACACCACCTCGGGAATCCCGAGCGCACCGCCCGCCGAGGGCAACCTCATCTCCTGCAGCGGGACCGAACCCGCGAACGGCGCCCCGGGCGTCACCGCCCGCAATCGCCGCGGACCCTCCGCCGTCGCCGGCAACAACCCCACCACCCGCGACTCCGCGCTCGCCGCCGCCAGCACCTCCGGCGCACGCGGCGCCGGCTCACGCACCGGCGTCTGCACCCCCGAACCACTCACCACCGCACCAGCAACAACCAAAGCCGAGACCGTTATCGGAGCAGATACACGCATTCGGCCACACCCAATCCTCGACGTCGTGGGAGCGGCTGTCCGGGACATCCCCTGCCCTGGCCGCTCTGGACAACGTTGTCCAGGTTACCCACCAGTCAGGTCCTTATTCGGCATTTCTGGTTGATCATCGGTTACCGACGGTGAAACCGATGCCGGAGCGGGCTTTCGGCCGGAGCTTTTCTTGCGGCCGCCCTTTCCTCCGCTTTCCGACCGGATCTCGTGTTCAGGGGATTCCGTGGCCTCGATCCGGTCCAGAATCCCTTTCAGCTCATCCAATTCCCGGCGCAGGTAATCCCGCGTCGCCACTTCGCCGACCGCGAGGCGCAGCGCGGCCAGTTCGCGGGCCAGAAACTCGGTGTCCGCCTTGGTCTGAGCGGCCCGCACCCGGTCCTCCTCCAGAGCGACCCGGTCCCGGTTGTCCTGCCGGTTCTGCGCCAGCAGGATCAGCGGCGCCGCGTAGGCGGCCTGGGTGGAGAACGCCAGGTTCAGCAGGATGAACGGGTACGGATCCCAGCGCAACGCGACTACGAAGACGTTCAACGCGATCCAAACCAGCACCACGATCGTTTGCACCGCGAGATACCGGCCGGTCCCTAGGAATCGCGCCACCCGCTCGCTGCTGCGGGCCAGTGCCTCGGCGTCCCATTCCAATCGGAACCGGCCCTCCACCGGCGTCTCCAGACGCTGGCGGGCCCTGCTGTGACCGAGCCGCACGCCCGGGTCGTTCTCGCTCACGGTCTGTCCTTTCGGGCGGGTGCGGGGCTCCGCGCGGTCACGCTCCGCCCCGCTCGTCGGTCTCTTCCTGGTCGCGCCAGTCCTCGGGCAGCAGATGGTCGAGGACGTCATCGACGCTGACCGCGCCGAGCAAGTGGTTCTCCTCGTCCACCACCGGTCCGCACACCAGGTTGTAAGTCGCGAAATACCGCGTCACGGCGGCCAAGGGGAGTTCGGGGCGCAGCGGCGAGAGATCGGTGTCGAGAATGCCGCCCACCAGGTGGGCGGGGGGTTCACGCAGCAGCTGCTGGATGTGCACCGAACCCAGGTAGCGGCCCGTCGGCGTCGCTGTGGGGGGACGGACCACGAACACCATGGAGGCCAGCGCGGGCGTCAGGTCCGGGTTGCGCACCCGCGCCAAGGCTTCGGCCACCGTCGTGGACGGCGTCAGGATGATCGGTTTCGGCGTCATCAGACCGCCCGCGCTGTAGGGGGAGTGCTCGAGCAGCCTGCGCACCGGCTCGGACTCCTGCGGGTCCATCAGGGCGAGCAGCGATTCGGCCTCGCCCTCGGGCAGCTCGCCCAGCAGGTCGGCGGCGTCGTCGGGGTCCATCGCCTCCAGGACGTCGGCGGCCCTGCGCACCTCCAGATGACCGAGCAGATCGACCTGCTCGTCGTCCGGCAGCTCCTGCACCACGTCGGCCAGACGTTCGTCGTCCAGCGCGACGGCCACCTCGATCCGCCGTTTCTCCGGCAGCTCCCGCAGCTGCTGCGCCACGTCGGCCGCGCGCATGCCCTCGAACCCTTCGAGCAGTTGCGTGACGTCCTGTCCGGGCCTGCCGATCTCGTAGGGCGTCAGGCCGGACACCCTGGTCCAGTCCACGACGTGCACCGTGCGCCTGCGGCCCAGCCTCCGGTGCCCGCGCACCGCGACCCTGCTGACCAGCCAGTCCCTCGAACGGGTCTGCTCGATGCCGAGATCGACCACGTGGACGTCCACGCCCGTCAGATCCGGCAGGTCCGGGTCCTCGACCCGCACCACCGAGTCGACGACCTGCGCCAGCGCGAGCATCTCGCCCGGACGCTGCGTGAACCGCCGCAGGCTGACCGTTCCGGTGTTCAGCGTGACCACGCCGGGTTCGATCGCGGTGATCCGCAGGATCGGCACGAAAATACGCCGCCGGGTGGGCAATTCGACGACCAATCCGTGCACGCGGGGCTGCTGGCGGTCGGAGCGGACGGCCACGACGACGTCACGAATGCGGCCGATAGACTCGCCGTCCGGTCCCAGCACCGCCAAACCGGCCAGCCTGGCGACGTACACCCTGGTAGCTGCCATGCTGCCAGGCTAGATGTTCGCGGGCGGGTGTTCGCACCCCGCCACGATCGACGGGAGTGATCATGAAGCCGCGCCGTTCGGTGCTCGCCTGCCCGGGCAGCAACACGAAGATGATCGAGAAAGCCAAGACCCTGCCCGTCGACGAGGTGTTTCTCGATCTGGAGGACGCGGTCGCCCCGGTCGCGAAGGCCGAGGCGCGGGCGAACATCGTCGCGGCGCTGAACGACTCCGGGTGGGGAACGCAACTGCGTGTGGTCCGGGTCAACGACTGGACCACCGAATGGACCTACGCCGACGTCATTTCCGTGGTCGAGGGCGCGGGCGCCGCGCTGGACGCGATCCTGCTGCCCAAGGTGACCGACGCGGGGCAGGTGCGCGCGCTGGACCTGCTGCTGTCCCAGCTGGAGAAGACCTGTGGCCTGGACGTCGGCCGGATCGGGATCGAGCCGCAGATCGAGAACGCGCTGGGGTTGCGCAACATCGACGCCATCGCCACCGCCAGCCCCCGGGTACAGACCCTGGTCTTCGGCCCGGCGGACTTCATGGCCAGCATCAACATGCGGACCCTGGTGGTCGGTGAACAGCCGGAGGGCTACGACACCGGCGACGCCTACCACCACATCCTGATGACCATCCTGCTCGCCGCCCGCGCCCACGGTCTGCAGGCGATCGACGGCCCGTACCTGCAGATCCGGGATGTCGAGGGCTTCCGGCGGGCCGCCGCGCGCACGGCCGCGCTGGGATTCGACGGCAAGTGGGTGCTGCACCCCGGCCAGATCGAGGCGGCGAACGAGATCTTCAGCCCGCGCCAAGCGGACTACGACCGCGCGGAGGAAATCCTCGACGCCTACGCCTTTCACACCTCGGCGGCCGGCGGCGCGCGCGGTGCGGTGATGCTCGGCGACGAGATGATCGACGAGGCCAGCGCCAAAATGGCCCATGTGATCGCGGAAAAGGGCCGGGCGGCCGGAATGACGCGCACCACGCGTTTCACACCACCGCAGGATGCGCCGGAATAGCAGAATGGAGCTATGACGAATCCCTTGGGGAACTCGAGCCGTGCGCGGCCGGGCCTCCCGACGCCACCGTCGGGCTGGCCGGTCGGCTCGTATCCGACCTATGTCGAGGCGCAGAAGGCGGTCGACTATCTGGCCGACAACCAGTTCCCGGTGCAGGACGTGACCATCGTCGGCGTCGACTTGATGCAGGTGGAGCGGGTTCTCTATCGGCTGACCTGGGGCAAGGTGATCGGCGGCGGCGTGGTGTCGGGCGCCTGGCTCGGCCTGTTCCTCGGCCTGCTGCTCAGCCTGTTCACCACCAGCGGCGCGCTGGGTCCGCTGCTCGTCGGCTTGGTCGGCGGCGTCATCTTCGGCGTCATCTCGACCTCGATCCCGTACGCCGCGACCAGGGGGCAGCGCGATTTCGCGTCCACCATGCAACTGGTGGCGGGCCGCTACGACGTGCTGTGCGATCCGAAGTCGGCCGAGCAGGCGCGGGACATGCTCGCGCGGCTGGCGATCTGACGCATGGAAGTGCTGGAGACGGTCCGCACCGAGGTGCTGGGCCATTTCGGCGTGGACGCCGCGCAGGTGGACGCCGCGTCGGTCACCTTCCTGGGTTTGGAGCCGATCGAGATCCTGCGCATCGTCGAGGGCGATCTGGTGCACTACGTGACGCTGGGCGGCAGCAGGCATCCGATGGGCGATCCCGCGGCGGTGCACGCCGATCCGGTGCGCGGGCCGCGCGCGGAACTGGTGCTGACGTTGCGGTCCGGGGTCGGCGCCAGCTCGGGCCTGGCCAAGTCGCTCGGCGTGCTGGCCGCGGCGCCGGTCGTGGAAGGCGTTGTGCTGCAAGCCGACGCGCTGCTGGATCTGGGTGAGCCGATGTGGCGCGACGCGCCGTTCACCGCCGTTCTGCTCGGCGACAGCGACATCCCGGCGGTGCCGCTGCCCGACCCGGCCGAGCCGGTGCGGTATTTCGCGGTGACGCCGGTGACCGCCACGGAGGCGGCGTGGGTCCGGGTCCGTGGTGCGCAGGCGCTGCGGGAGGCCTGGCAGGAAGCCGGGATCGACGTGCGCGATCCGAGACGCGGCGCCGCCAGTTTGTGATCCGCCGCCCGGTTAGAGCCACTTGTTGCGCCGGAAGGTGAAGAACAGTCCGGTGCAGATGACGATGATGAGCGCCCAGACCATGGGATAACCCCAGACCTGGTGCAGTTCGGGCATATGGTCGAAGTTCATTCCGTAGATGCCCGCGATCATCGTCGGCACGGCCGCGATCGCCACCCACGCCGAGATCTTGCGCATGTCGGTGTTCTGCTGCACGCCGATCCGGGCCAGCGCGGCGCTGATCAGCGCGCTGAGCGCCTCGTCGAAGTCGTTGATCCGTTCCGCCACGGCGGCGTGATGCTCGGCGACGTCGCGCAGATAGCGCCGGACCTCCTTGGGCACCGGCAGATCCGGTTTGTGACTGAGCTGCTCCAGCGGGGCGGCGAGCGGATTCACCGCGCGCCGCAACTCGACCACCTCGCGCTTGAGCTGGTAGATCGACTCCACGGTGACCTTGCTGCGCGGGGTGAAGATCTCCTCTTCCATCTCGTCGATGTCGTTCTCGACGGACTGGGCCACGTCGATGTAGGAGTCCACCACCCGGTCGGCGATCGCGTGCAGGACCGCGCCGGGGCCCAAGGCCAGCTGCGCGGGGGCCTCTTCCAGGGCCTTGCGTACCTCGGCCAGTCCGGAATGCTCACCGTGCCGGACCGCGACCACGAAGTCCGGACCGGTGAACACGATGATCTCGCCGGTCTCCACGATCTCGCTCACGCTGTCGATTTCGTGCGGGACGTAGCTGACCGTGCGCAACACCAGCAGCAGCGAATCGTCGTAGCGTTCCAGCTTCGGCCGCTGATGGCGCTGCAGGGCGTGTTCGGTGGCCAGTTGGTGCAACCCGAACGTCTCGGCGATGTCGGCCATCTGTGTGGCGTCCGGATCGTGCAGGCCTACCCAGACGAATCCGGTGTCCTCCTCGCGGGCCCGGGCGAGTGCCGCCTGGTGGGTGAACCGGCCCGGCAGGCGTTCGCCGTCCACGTACACCGCGCAGTCGACGATCGCCTGCGCCGTGGGCACCGGGATGAATCGCTGCTCGGGCTGCGCTGGTGATCGGCCGGATCCACGAAGTGAGGAAAGCGGAGAAAAGGACGGCACGGTGACGATGCTACGTCGCCGCAGGCCGGCGGATGGTCGCCTGCGCGTGCGGGACGATGCGGCCGCACTGTAAGACTTGAAGGCGTGCGCATCGACCTGCATACCCACTCGACCGCGTCCGACGGCACCGACACACCGGCCGAACTCGTGCGGAACGCGGCCGCGGCGGGCCTGGACGTCGTCGCGATCACCGATCACGACACCACGGCAGGATGGGCGGAAGCGGTCGACGCGCTCCCGAAGGGGATGACGCTGGTCCGCGGCATGGAGATGTCGTGTGTGGGTCTGGGCGAGGATGGCTGGCCGGTGCCCGTGCATTTGCTGGCGTACCTGTTCGACCCGGCCCATCGCGGGTTCGCCGAGGAACGCGAGCGGCTGCGCGCCGAACGGGTGGACCGGCTGCGCGCGATGGCCGAGCGGATGGCCGCCGACGGACTGCCGATCGACCCGGATGCGGTGCTGGCCTCGGCCGGCCCGTCGGCGGGACGCCCGCATCTGGCTCGCGCGCTGGTCGCCGCCGGTGTGGTGCCGAGCGTGGACGCGGCGTTCGACGAATTGCTCGCCCCGCACGGCCGCTACTACGCCGAGAAGGCCGACACTCCGCTGCGTCGTGCGGTGCAGATGATCGCCACGGCCGGTGGGGTCAGCGTCCTGGCGCACACCAGGGCCCGCAAGCGGGGCAGGTTGCTCGCCGTCGACGACATCCGGGAGCTGGCCGTCCTCGGGCTCGGCGGCTTGGAGATCGACCACCCCGACCATTCCGCGGCCGACCGCGCGCTGCTCACCGATCTCGCCGCCGAACTCGGCCTGCTCACCACCGGTTCGTCGGACTACCACGGCGCCAACAAGACCATCCGGCTCGGCGAATTCACCACCGATCCCGCGCAATTCGAGAAGCTGGTGGGCAAGGCTTCCGGCGTGCCGGTGATCGCCTCGTGAGATTCGTGCGTGGCCTCAGCGGCGTGGTCGCCGGGGGGACCGTGGTGGGCATGCTGATCGTGGTCGGCGCCGCCGTCCTCGCCGAGCGGCGCGGGTTCCCGGGGCCCGGCGGCGAATCGGTCGCCTGGCATGTGGCGGCCGCGACGGTCGCCCTCGCGGCGCAGATCTACGCGGATCGGCATCGCGGGATGGCCGCCTCGACCGGATCCATCACGGTTTTCCTGGCTGCTGGATTATTGCTGTGGACCCAATGGTGGAGCTGACCCTTTAGTTTGGTTGCGGGCGAATGAATTGTGCCCGAACATTTTTCATTGTGACCGGATTCGAGACGGATGTACTGGTAGTCGGCGGTGGTCCCGCCGGTGCCTGGGCGGCCGTCTCGGCCGCCGCGGCGGGCGCCACCGTCGTGCTCGTCGACAAGGCGCGCTCCGGGGCCAGCGGCCCGACCGCCTACGGCGCGATCTCGCTGTGGCACCTTCCGCCCGGGCCCGCCCGGGACGAGGCGGTGCGGCGCGGCCACGCGCACGGCGGCGGGCTGGGCGATCCGGACTGGATGCACCGGGTGCTGGAGGAGACCCACCAGCGGGTCGAGCAATCGGCTCGGTGGGGTTATCGCATCGCCGCTGACCCGGCGGGCCCGGCCCGGCGGCGGATCTATCTCGACGGTGCCCGCTACCTGCGGCGGATGCGCCGCGCGATGCGGGAAGCCGGGGTGCGCGTCCTCGATCATCATCCGGCGTTGCAGTTGCTCGTCGACCGTGACGGTGTGGTGGCGGGCGCGACCGGACTACGCCACCACGACGGCTTCCCGCGCTGGAGCGTGCGTGCGGGCGCGGTCGTGGTGGCCACCGGGGGCTGCGCGTTCCTGTCCGGCGCCGCGGGCACCGACGTGGACACCGGCGACGGTCTACTGCTCGCCGCGGAGGCGGGCGCCGAGCTGTCCGGCATGGAGTTCTCCTGCGCCTACAGCCTGATCCCGCCGGGGACGGCGGAGCCGGCCGCGCTCGGGAGTCTCGCCTTGCGGTTCGCCCCGCTCTACGACGAATCCGGCGCCGAACTGCCCGGCCACCGCTCGGCGGCACTCGCGGCCATCGCCGATGGTCAGCGGATCTTCGCCGCCTTGGACCACGTGCCGGTCGCCCTCCGCTCCCGGTCGGCGCGTCATGGCCTTGGCGGCCGTGCCGAGCGCGTGCCGCTGCGCGCCGTACTGGAGGGCACCGTGCGCGGTACCGGGGGCCTGCGCGTCACCGGGCCGGATTGCGCCACGACCGTCCCCGGCCTGTTCGCCGCGGGCGACGTCGTCAGCCGCGAGGCGATCAGCGGCGCGGTGAGCGGATCAGGCGGGCTGGGCGGAGCGTGGGCGATCGCGTCCGGCGTCTGGGCGGGCACGGGCGCGGCGAAGTTCGCCCGCACGGTGGATCGGCGGGCTCCGGTGCGCGAGGTCCCGGGGGCCGGGCTCAACGCCGTGGCGCGGATCGATCCGCGGGCGGTAGTCGGTCTCGTCCAAGAGCACACCTTGCCGTTGCGGCGCAGCTACTGGCGCAGCGCGGGCAGCCTGCGCGACAGCATCGGCGAGCTCGACGGGATGTGGCCCGGCGCGGAATTCGACCTCGGCGGCAGCGGTGCCGACCTGCTGCGCGCTCGGCAGGCCGCGGCGCTGCTCGCGGTCGCGCGCTGGACGAAATACAGTGCGTTGTTGCGTGCGGAGAGTCGCGGCATGCACCGCCGGACCGATCACCCCGGCGCGTCCGACACCTGGCGGATGCGGCTGATGACAGGTGGCATGCGTAGCGTGTGGGTGCGGCCGGACGCGCCGCACGCGATGCCGGAGCAGGCCCGCGATATCGTCGCGTGACCCGCGGCCACGGCGTCTTGCTCGAGCCCTCCGGCCGCCGTGACGGACTCACACCGGCGCAGCCCCCGGCAGTGCGATCACTCACCGGGCCGAGCTCGTGAACGGGGAGTTTCCGCTTACCTGAAGGTAATTCCCGGCCCATACCGTTGGGTGATGGAGCGCGACACGGCCCAGGGGGTTACCGGTTTGGCAACTGGCCTACCGGACTGGCAGAATGTGTCGGATTCCTTACCTCCGCCACCGCCGGGTGAGGGAATCACGGAGGTCTCCGCCTCGCCGACGTACCGTCGCGACCCGCGAGATCGCACCGCATGTTCTGTCCGGGCCCACCCGTCCGGTTCTGTTTCGCGGATCAGTGCCGCGCCCGCCCTCGAGATACCGGCAAGTCGTGTTCGCTCGCTCGCAGCCGCCTCGAAACATACCGGTCAGCGTGCCCGATGAGCCCAGTGAAACGACTTATACCCATTACCCAGTGGTAACCGTCCCCCGGTTTAGCCCGACCCGAGCAGGAGTGAAATCGTGTCACCTGTGACTGACGCACCGAATTCCACCGCAAGCCTGTCCGAAATCACAAACGACGAAATCTTCGCGGGACATCTCGGCGGCAAGCTCTCGGTCGAACTCAGTGCGCCGCTGGAGACCCAGCGTGACCTCTCGATCGCCTACACCCCGGGCGTAGCCCAGGTCAGCCGCGCGATCGCCGAGGACGCGGCGCTGGCCAAGCGCTACACCTGGACCGATCGGCTCGTGGTCGTGGTCAGTGACGGCACCGCCGTGCTCGGCCTCGGTGACATCGGCCCGCGTGCCTCGCTGCCGGTGATGGAGGGCAAGGCGGCGCTGTTCAAGAAGTTCGCCGGGCTGGATTCGATCCCGATCGTGTTGGACACCAAAGATGTCGACGCGATCGTCGAGACGCTGATCCGCCTGCGGCCGAGCTTCGGCGCGGTGAACCTGGAGGACATCTCCGCGCCGCGCTGCTTCGAGATCGAGAAGCGCGTCATCGAGGCGCTCGACTGCCCGGTGATGCACGACGACCAGCACGGCACCGCCATCGTGGTGCTCGCGGCGCTCAACGGCGCGGCCAAGGTGCAGGGCCGTGGCATCGAGGGCCTGAAGGTCGTGGTGTCCGGCGCGGGCGCCGCCGGTGTGGCGTGCACCAACATCCTGCTCGCCGCCGGTGTCCGCGATGTGACCGTGCTCGACTCGAAGGGCATCGTCAACTCCGAGCGCGGCGACCTCAACGAGGTGAAGGCCGAGCTGGCCACCCGCACCAACCCGCGCGGCCTCACCGGCGGCGCGGCCGAGGCGCTGGCCGGCGCCGACGTGTTCCTCGGTTTGTCCGCCGGCCTGATCGCCGAGGAGCTCATCGCGTCGATGGCGCCGGAGTCGATCGTGTTCGCCATGTCCAACCCGGACCCGGAGATCCACCCGGAGGTCGCGCGCAAGTACGCGGCGATCGTAGCCACCGGCCGCAGCGATTTCCCGAACCAGATCAACAACGTGCTGGCGTTCCCCGGCGTCTTCAAGGGCGCCCTGGACGCGGGCGCCCGGCGGATCACCGAGGGCATGAAGATCGCCGCCGCCGACGCCATCCTCAGCGTCGTCGCCGACGAGCTCGGTCCGGACAAGATCGTCCCCAGCCCGCTGGACCCACGGGTCGCACCGGCCGTCGCCGAAGCGGTCGCGGCCGCCGCCCGCGCCGAGGGCGTCGCGTAACGCCGGTTCTCCGCATCGACAGGGCGCTCCGTTCACTGGGAACGGGGCGCCCTTGTCGTGGAAGCGGAGTTCAGTTGGTGGCCTGCAACTCGGCGGTGGGCGTACCCAGGGTGCGAGGCGAACGGCGCAACCGGCCCGTGCCCGGCGCACTGGCCCACACCGCGAAGGCCAGCAGCCCGTCCAGCAGCATTGCCAGCAGTGCTACCAGCAGCGCGCCCACCAGCACCCGGTCATAGCGGTAGAGGCTGATGCCGTCGAAGATGTAGCGGCCCAGACCGCCGAGGTTGACGTAGGCCGCGATCGTCGCGGTGGCCACCACCTGGAGGGTCGCGCCGCGCAGTCCGGTGAGCAGGATGGGTAGTGCGTTGGGCACCTCCGCTCGGAAGAGGATCTGCCGCTCGGTCATGCCCATGGCGCGGGAGGCGTCCACGACGTCGGGGGGCACGTTGGCGATTCCGGCGTACGCACCCGCGAGCAGCGGGGGAACGCCGACGGTGACCAAGGCGAGCAGCGGTGGGATCAGCCCGAGGCCGAGCAGCAGTACCAGGAAGGTCAGCAAGCCGAGGGTCGGCAGGGCGCGCATGGCATTGGCGAAGCCGACCAGCACCGCCGCCCCGCGCCGGGTGTGGCCGATGACCAAACCCAGCGGTATCGCGATCACCGCCGAGACGGCCACGGTCAGAAAGCTGTACCAGAGGTGCTGGCCGATGCGGGTCCCGATGCCGGACGGTCCGCTCCAGTTGCTGCCATCGGTGAAGTAGTGCCAGGCGTCGAGGAACAGGTTCACGGTGTGGTGCCTTTCGCCTTCGCTCGGGCGTCCGCGCGCACCCACGGCGTCGACCAGCGGCCCAGCGCGTACACCGTTCGGTCGGCGATCAGCGCGAGAGCGAGGGTCACGAGGATGCCCGCGATGATCTCGTCCGGATAGTCGCGCTGATAGCCCTGGGTGAACAGCTTGCCGAGCCCGCCGACGCCGATCAGCGCGCCCACCGACACCATCGCGATATTGGTGACCACCACCACCCGCAGGCTGGACATGAAGACCGGCACGGCCAGCGGCATGTCCACGGTGAGCGTGCGGCGCAACGGGCCGTAGCCGACCGCGTCGGCCGCGTCGAGCACGGCGGCGGGCACCGAATCGAGCGCCGCCGGAACCGCGATCACCAGCAGCGCCGTGGAATAGACCGTGAGCGCGATGATCACATTGAGCGGATCGATGGCGGAGATCCCCACCAGCGGAGGAATGATCACGAACAACGCCAGCGACGGCACGGTGTAGGCCAGGCTCGCGGCGGTCACCGTGACCCGGCGCAGCCACGACGCCCGCCGCACCAGCGCGCCGACGGGAATCGCGATCACCGCGGCCAGCAGCAGCGGTACCAGCGCGAGGTAGAGATGGGTGGCGGTGAGACCCATGATGTCCGGGAAGTTGTCGACGAGATAGCGCATAGCCGCTCAGCGCACCTGCTCTTCGAAGAAGTGGCGGTTGCGTTCGGCGTCTTCCCGCGTGCGCTGCCCGGCCAGCTGCTCGAGCACGTCGGTGGCCAGCACGCCGCCGCGCACGGCGCCGGAGTCGTCGACGGCCACGCCGACTCCGGCGGGCGAGGAGATCGCGGCGTCGAGCGCCTGGCGCAGGTCACCGGCCGGGGTGAACAGGGAGCCGCCCGCCGACATGCTGTCGGCCAGCGCGCGGCCCGCGCGGACGCCTTCGACTCCGGTGACGTCCATCCAGCCGACCGGCTTGTTCGCCGCGTCCACCACGAGCACCCACTCGCCCGCGTCCAGCCGCAGCCCCTTGACTTCTTCCGCCACGGCCGTCCGGATCCGGTGCAGCGGAACGTCGTTCGCGGGCCGGAAGGACAACCCGCGGTAACCGCGGTCCCGGCCGACGAAGTCGGCGACGAAATCGGTGGCGGGCTGCGCGAGCACGCGCTGCGGCGGGTCGTACTGCTGGAGCACCCCGCCGCGGCCGAACACCGCCACCCGGTCGCCGAGCGTGATCGCCTCGTCGATGTCGTGCGTCACGAACACGATGGTCTTGTGCAATTCCGCTTGCAGTCTTTGCATTTCGACCTGCAACTCGGCGCGCACCACCGGGTCGACGGCGCTGAACGGTTCGTCCATCAGCAGGATCGGCGGGTCCGCGGCCAGCGCGCGGGCGACACCGACGCGTTGCTGCTGGCCACCCGACAGCTGTGCCGGGTACCGCCGGGCCAGCGAGCGATCGAGGCCGACCCGGTCGAGCACCTCGAGCGCCGCGGCGCGGGCGGCGCGGCGCGAGTCACCGCGCAGCACCGGAACGGTCGCGACATTGTCGAGCACCGTCCGGTGCGGCAGCAGCCCGCCGCTCTGGATGACGTACCCGATCCCGAGGCGTAGCCGGACCGGATCGACGGCCGAGACGTCCTGGCCGCCAACGGTGATCGTCCCCGAACTCGGCACGATCATGCGGTTGATCATCCGCATCGACGTCGTCTTCCCGCAGCCGGAAGGACCGACGAACACGGTGAACGACCCGGATTCGATCCGCAGATCGAGATCGGTGACGGCATGGGTGCCGTCCGGATAGGTCTTGCTGATACCGGAGAATTCGATATCGGACAACGAATCTCTCCTCTAGCCCACCGGCTTGTTCAGCCCCTTGGCGGCGACCCACGCCGCGGCGGCGGCCTTGGGCTCGGTCTTTCCCGCGCCGGAGACGGCCTCGTTCAGCCCGAGCAACTCGGCGGTGGTCAGCTGCGCCGACACCGCGTTCAGCGCCGCGAGCACCTTGTCCGACTTCTTGCTCGCGTTGAGCAGCGGCACCACGTTCTGCGCGGGGAAATTGTGCTTCGGGTCTTCCAGCACCACGAGGTCGTGCTGCGGGATGGCCGGTGCAGTGGTGAAGACGTTGGCCGCGGTCACCTGACCCTCGACCAGCGCGCGCACTGTGGCGGGACCGCCGCCGTCGGCGATCGGCACGAAGTTGTTCGCGGCGATGTCCAGGCCGTAGTTCTTCTTCAGGCCGGGCAGGCCGCCCGGCCGCTCCTGGAATTCGGCGGGCGCACCGAATTTCACCTCGGCGGAGTGCGCGGCCAGGTCCGCGATCGTGCGCAGGTTCCAGCGCTGGGCGGTGGCGCGGGTGACCACGACGGCGTCCGAATCCTCGCCCGGCGCGGGCGTGCCGATCGCGAGCTCGGCGCCGAGTGCCTTGCCGAGCGCGCTCTCCACATCGGCGGCGCTGGTGGCGGTGGCGTTCTTGTCCAGATACTGCAGGAGGTTGCCGGTGTAGTCGGGGATCACCGAGATGGCACACTGCCGCAAGGCGGGAACGTAGGCTTCACGACTGCCGATATTCAGCTTGGTCTCGACGCTGAACCCGTTGGCCCGCAACACTTCCGCGTACACCTCGGCGACGGTCTCGGACTCGGGGAAATTCGCCGATCCCACGATCAGTCCGTCCCCCGAGCAGCTGCCGCCGGTGGCGAGTGGATCGGAATCGCCACAAGCCGACAGAGCCATCGCGACGGCGAGTGCGGTCGCGGCGGCGAGGACGCGGGCCGCGCGCAGCGCGACGCGCACGGCGGGCCGCCGCGCGGCGGCATAGGGGGTGCGGGTGGATTTCACGAGAGTCCTTCCGACAGGACGGCGGGCGCGGTCTCGGCACCGAGCGGCCGCCGGTACATTCTGGGTGTCCATACTGCCCGCTTCCGGATTTTTCCGTTGGCTGTGTCGATTCGTCGGAGAGTTGGTGTCGCCGCATGGTGTTGGCCGCGTCACAGCGGGTGCTGGCTCGGTTGCTGGTCGTCGCTTCCGTCGCCCTGGTCGCTTCCTGCGGGAACAACGAGCCGGGGCCGTCGATCACCGTCGGCGCGGGCGACTCGATCGAGTCCTCGGTGCTGGCCGAAATCTATGCGGGGGCACTGGCTCGCACCGGTGCGCGGACCGCCGTGGCCGCGGGGCTGGGCGGCCGCGCGGACTACCTCGCCGCCCTCGACGCGGACCGGATCCAGGTGGTCGGCGAGCACACCGGCGCGTTGCTGGCCCATTTCGACGAACACGCGACGGATCGGCTGCCGAAGAAGGTGGCGGACGCGGTGAGCGCCGTGCTGCCCGAAGGGCTGGTCGTCTCCGATCTCGCCGACGGCGCCGATCTGCGGCCGCGGGTGCTGCTCACCGAACAGGTGTCAGTGCGGGACAAGCTGCGTTCGGTGCGTGATCTCGCGCCGAGCTGCGGCGGGCTGACCGCCGGCGTGGCTGCCCCGTCCGGCCTGCTGCCCTCGTCCGGGCGCGATCGCGTCGACGGATGCGACTTCGCGGCCGTCGTGGCCTTCCCTGATCCGGCCGCGCTGCGCGTAGCGCTGCTGCAGGGCCGGGTGCAGGCCGGACTCCTCGATGGTCCCCCCGAGCTCGCGCCCGGCGCGACCGACGGGTTGGCCGTGCTGACCGACGACGATTACGCCGTGCGCGCCGAGAACGTGCTGCCGCTGTTCCGCAAGGGCGTGCTCGACCGGCGGCAGGTCAAGAAGCTCAACTACGTCGCGGGCGAACTGACGACGGACGAATTGGCGGCCATGATCCGCAGCGTCCGGGACGAAGGCGCCGCGCCCGGGGAACTGGCGCGTGCCTGGCTGGACAAGCACTCCTTGTAGTCGACCCGCCTGATCCCGACAGAGGCCGGATGGTGTCGGGAATCGAGCGATAGATGTCGCATCCGACACTGCCGCTGCTGTGAGGCGCGTCATAGTGTGGCAACCGGGCCCGTCGAGGGTCCACCGGCGAACGCTACGTCGTCCCGCGGTCCCGCGGCAGCAACGGCGCTGGAGAAGGCCGCCGACGTCGTTGACCTTCGGCGGGACCGACACCGAGAGGCCATCGAGAACGCACGATCTCGATGGCCTCTCGTCGTGTACCGGCCGAGTCCTCGGGAACGCGATACCGGAGTTCGGCAAATGTGTGGGTCATCACCGGTCGTTCCACCTTGTCGGCCAACCGTTCCACGCCGTATATTCCACACGGAATATTTAGTGTGGAGCATGTCGGCGCCCGGCAATACCGTGCCGGTCGGCGAGAGGCTCCCGGCGCTGGCGGCCGAGAGGCCGGGGCGATTCGGCAACGGAGGTGATCAAGCATGGGGCTAGGGCAGGCGCATCCACCGGTGACGCCGTTGGCCATCGCCGTGCTCGCGCTGCTCGAGGAGCGGCCCATGCATCCGTACGAGATGTTCCAAACGCTGATCGCCCGGCGGGAGGACAGGCTGGTCAAAGTGCGGCCCGGCTCGCTGTACCACACCGTGTCCCGGCTGGCGGACCAGGAATTGGTGCACGCGGAGGGCGTCGACCGAGCGGGCAACCGGCCCGAACGCACCACCTACCGGATCACCGGGCGCGGACGGGACGCGTTACGCAACCGGATCGCGGAGATCGTGCGGCGGCCGGTCCCGGAGTATCCCATCTTCCCGGTCGCGCTGGGCGAGTTGCACAACCTGCCGAAGCGAGAGGCGCTCACGCTGCTGCGCGAACGAATCGGCGTACTGGAAACCGAACTGGCCGACGCCGACATGCTGAGCGCGTGGGCCGAAGAGCACGTCGTGCCGCGCCGCTACTGGATCGCCCTGCCCTACTTGCGGGCGCTCCTCGTCGCCGAACTCACCTGGGTCAAGGAGTTCACCGCCGAATTGGCCAGCGGCGCACTCGAGTGGGAGGACTTCGACCCCGAGACCGGCGCACGCGCCGGAGCCGAGCCCGTCGCCGGCTCCGCGGTGTCGCCGCCGGTGCCGCCCGGCACCGCAGCGAAACCCTTCCCGAGTTTTTCGGATAATCCGAGTTAGGAACGAAAGAGATGTCCACTCAACGCAATCCGTGGCCGGCGCTGCTCGCGCTGGTCGTCGGCTTCTTCATGATCCTGCTGGACATGACGATCGTCGCGGTCGCCAATCCCGCGATCATGACCAGCCTGCACGCCGACATCTCGCAGGTGATCTGGGTGACCAGCGCTTACCTGCTCACCTACGCGGTGCCGCTGCTGGTCACCGGACGGCTGGGTGACCGGTTCGGCCCCAAGAACATCTATCTGATCGGCTTGGCGGTCTTCACCGCGGCATCGCTGTGGTGCGGCGTGTCCGGCACCATCGGCATGCTGATCGCGGCGCGCGCCGCGCAGGGCATCGGCGCCGCACTGATGACCCCGCAGACCATGGCCGTGATCACCAGGACCTTCCCGCCGGACCGGCGCGGCGCCGCCATGGGCCTGTGGGGTGGCGTCGCGGGGTTGGCGACGCTGGTCGGCCCGATCCTCGGCGGTGTGCTGGTGGACGGTCTCGGCTGGGAGTGGATCTTCATCGTGAATGTGCCGGTCGGCGTCGTCGCCTTCGCGCTGGCGGTCTGGCTGGTGCCCGCGCTGCCCACCCACGAGCACAAGTTCGACATCCCCGGCGTGCTGCTCAGCGGCATCGGCATGTTCCTGCTGGTGTTCGGCATCCAGGAGGGCAACAGCTACGACTGGTCGTTGCGGATCTGGCTGCTGATCGCCGCGGGCGCGGTGGTGCTGGCGGTGTTCGTGGTCAACCAGGCCAGGAACAAGGGCGAGCCCTTGCTTCCGCTGAGCCTGTTCCGCGACCGCAATTTCGCGCTGTCCAATGCCGCGATCGCCGCGATGGGCGCGGCGGTGACCTCCCTGATGGTGCCGACGTACTTCTACCTGCAGGCCGTGCGGGAAATGTCGCCGACCGAGTCCGCGCTGGTCTTCGCGCCCATGGCGATCGTGACCGGTTTCTCGGCGCCGCTGGTCGGCAAGTTCGCCGACAAACTGCACCCGCGGATCGTGCCCACCATCGGCTTCGGGTTGTTCGCGCTGTCGGTGTTCTGCTTCGCGGCGCTGATGGAGCCGGACTCGTCGCTGATCTGGTTCCTGCTCGCCGCGGCGCTGGCCGGCTTCGCGAACGCCTGCATCTGGGCTCCGCTGGCGGCGACCGCGACCCACAATCTGCCGGTCCAGCAGGCCGGTGCGGGCGCGGGCGTCTACAACACCACCCGTCAAGTCGGCTCCGTCCTCGGTAGCGCCGCGATCAGCGCACTGGTGGCGGCCCGGATGACGGCGAACGGGCTGGGCGGCGGCCCGGTCGCCGAGGGGGGCGCGGGCCAGGGCCCCATCCCGGAGTTCGTCAAGGATTCCTTCAGCACGGCATTGAGCCAGGCCACCGTGCTCCCCGCCGCGATCCTGCTCATCGGCGTCGTCGCCTCGGTGCTGTTCATCCGCCACGGCGCGGGCGCACCGGCACAACCGGAGAAAGAACGGGTCGAAGTCGACTCCGTCGCGAGCTGACCATCCGACACCGTGCCCCGCAGAAGCATCCTTCTGCGGGGCACGTTCGTCGGCGGAACCAGCTCGGCAGCAAGCGGGTGGCCATCGAAGGAACCGGAGGACCGCGCTCAGGCGACCTGCACGGTCACCGAGGGGTAGCCGGTGGCGCCATCGGGGATGACGTCGCGGCGTTCGGCGGTCTGGGTTTCGCCGGCGCCGTCGGTGGCACGGGCGCGGAGGGTGTGCGGACCGGAGGTGGCGTCCCAGTCGAAGACCCATTGGCGCCAGGTGTCGATGGATTGTTCTTCGGAGAGGCGGGCCTGCTGCCAGGGGCCGTTGTCGATCTGGACTTCCACGGCGCGGATACCGCGATGCTGCGCCCAGGCGACTCCGGCGACCGGGATGCGGCCGGGCTGGAGGCGGCCCCGGGCGCGGGGAGTGTCGATACGGGTGCCGGTCTTGATCGGGCCGCGTGCCGACCAGCCGCGGCGGGTCCAGTAGGCGGTGGCGCGGTCGAAGCGGGTGACCTCCAGTTCGGTCACCCATTTGGTCGCCGAGACGTAGCCGTAGAGACCGGGCACGACCAGCCGGGCCGGGTAGCCGTGTTGCACCGGAAGGGGTTCGCCGTTCATGCCGATCGCGAGCAGGGCGTCGCGTCCGTCGGTGAGCACCGTCAGCGGAGTGCCCGCGGTCCACCCGTCGGCGCTGTGCGAGAGCACCATGTCCGCGTCGGGGTGCGGCCCCGCCTCCGCCAGCAGTTGATCCACACGGTAGCCGAGCCAGCGCGCGTTCCCGATCAGGTCGCCGCCCACCGGATTCGACACGCAGGCCAGCGTGACCAGGTGTTCCTCCACCGGGCGGCGCGCCAATTCGGACCAATCGAGCCGGATCTCGCGATCGACCATGCCGTGGATGCGCAGCGACCAGCCGTCCTTGGACACCTGCGGCACGATCAGCGCGGTATCGATCCGGTAGAAGTCGTCGTTCGGAGTCAGGTACGGCGTCAGTCCGGGTACGCGGAGATCCACGCCCGGCGCGACCGGCTCGGCGGGGGCGGTCGGTTCCGGCAATTGCACAGCGGCTCGCTCACCGGAGACATCGCTGCGGCGTGCGCCCAGCACGCGTCCGCCGACGCCGGTGACCACGGCCAATCCGCCTGCCACCAGCAGTCCCTGCAAGACGCGCCTGCGCTCGGGGGCCGAGGATCGGCTGGTGTCGACTACCGCCGACGGCGGCGCTGCCGATGCGGTCGCGTCCGCCGTCCCCGCCGAACCGGTTCGATGCTGTTGTGCGTCAACGTCTTTCGTGTTTCCACCGGCTCCGGGCACGTTCGGGGCCGAACCGGTGCCTGCGCCGACCCCCGCATCGGAGGTATCGCCGATGTCTGATGCACGCCGGCGCCCACCTCCGTTCCCGCCGCCGATGGTGGACGCCGACCCATCGGTCAGCGCTGCGGACTTGCCGGTCGACGGAGTCGCGCCGACCGGCGTGTCAGCGACAGATTCCGTGACCGCCGCGTCGATACGGCGGGTCAGCGCACGCAGCGCGTAGATGCCGACGGCGACGCCGACGACGGTCGGCAACGCGGCGGTCAGACCGGCGCGCGCCACCGCCACCCATGCCGTGCTCACCCCGAACACCGCGAACACCCACGACCCGGCCGCACGGGTGGTCCGTTCGATCGCTCCGGCCACTCCGGCCACAACCAGCGCGAGCACGCCCATGATCAGGTACAGCGCCGCTTTGTCGTTGGTGCCGAAGGTGGTGATGGCCCATTCCCGCAACCCGTCGGGGGTGTGGTCGATGACGGCCGAGCCGAGCAGGTGCAGCGGCGCGCTGTCGGGGCCGAGCAAGGCCGCGAGCAGTTCGGCCACGCCCAGCGTGAGGCCCGCCGAGACGATCCCGGCCACCACGCGCAATCGCAATTCGGCCATGGAAACGAGACTACTGCCGGTCGGCCGCGCCGACCGGGGCGTTCCCGGCAGCGCGGGCACGGAACGAGCCGTGATACGCGAAAGGCGCTGTCCGCGAAGGTCCGCGGACAGCGCCTGGAGGCGATCAGCTCAGTTGTAGATGCTCGCCACGTCGTCGGCGTGCTGCTTCATCACGACCGCGCGCTTGAGCGACATCTTCGGGGTGAGCTCGCCGGTCTCCTGGGTCCAGTCGATGGTCAGCAGACGGATCTTCTTGATCTGCTCGGCGTGCGAGACCTTCTTGTTGGTCTCGGCCACCGCGGCGTTCACTTCGGCCAGCAGGTCCGGGTTCTCGATCAGCTTCTCGATCGGAGTGTCGGCGGGCAGGTTGTTGCGTTCTTTCCAGCCGGGCAGCGACTCCGGATCCAGCGTGATCAGCGCGCCGATGAACGGCCTGCTGTCGCCCACCACCATCACCTGGCTGATCAGCGGGTGCGCCCGCAGCGAGTCCTCCAGCAGTGCGGGGGAGACGT
Source organism: Nocardia sp. NPDC019219 (assembly GCF_040632645.1). Classification (NCBI taxonomy): domain Bacteria; kingdom Bacillati; phylum Actinomycetota; class Actinomycetes; order Mycobacteriales; family Nocardiaceae; genus Nocardia; species Nocardia sp. NPDC019219. The sequence continues at coordinate 173,507 of NZ_JBEYCG010000008.1, forward strand.
TCTTGCCACCGGCGGTGACGATGATCTCCTTCTTGCGGCCGGTGATGGTGATGAATCCGTCGGCGTCGATGGCGCCGAGGTCACCGGTCTTGAACCAGCCGTCCTCGAAGGCGTCCTCGGTCGCCTCCGTGTTGCCCCAGTAGCCGTTGAACACGACGGAGCCGCGTAGCAGCAGTTCGCCGTCCTCGGCGATCTTGGCGGCGTGGCCCTCGATCGGCCGCCCGACCGAGCCGACCCGGATGTGCTCCGGGGTGTTGACCGAGATGGCCGCGGTGGTCTCGGTGAGGCCGTAACCCTCGTAGATGGTTACGCCGACGCCGCGGAAGAAGTGACCCAACCGCGCCCCGAGCGGACCGCCGCCGGAGACGGCCGCCTCGCACTGGCCGCCGAGCGCGGCCCGCAGCTTGCTGTAGACCAGCTTGTCGAACAACGCGTGCTTCAGCTTCAGCCCGATGCCCGGTCCGCCGTTGTCGAGCGCCTCACTCCACGCGATGGCGGTGTCGGCGGCGGCGTCGAAGATCTTGCCCTTGCCGCCGTCGTGCGCCTTCTGCTTGGCGCTGTTGAACACCTTCTCGAACACCCGGGGCACCGAGAGGATGAAGTGCGGCTGGTAGCTGCCGAACTGCTCGACCAGGGTGGACCAGTCGGCGGTATGCGCGACGACCACCTTCGCGTCGAACGCGGCCAGCGCGACGGCGCGGGCGAACACGTGCGCCAGCGGCAGGAACATGAGGGTCTTCTTGCCCTCGGTGACGTACTTGTGCAGCGCGATCCGGTCGGACTTGGACTCCGCGTACAGGTTCGCGTGGGTCAGCATGACGCCCTTGGGGCGGCCCGTGGTGCCCGAGGTGTAGATCAGAGTGGCGGGCGACTGCGCGCCGACCTGGGCGCGGCGCTCGTGCACGATCTGGTCGTCCAGGTCGGCGCCGGCGGCGATCAGCTCGTCCAGCGCGCCCTTGTCGATCTGCAGGGTCTGCCGCAGATCCGGCAGCGACCCGGTCTCGATCTCGTCGATCACCTTGCGGTGCTTGTCGCTGTCGAGGATCAGCAGCTTGGTGGCCGAGTCCTGCAGGATCCACTTGGCCTGCTCGGCGGCGGAGCTGTCGTAGATCGCGACGGTGCAGCCGCCCGCGGCCCAGATCGCGAAGTCGAGGACGGCCCACTCGTAGCGAGTGGGGGCCATGATGGCGACGCGATCGCCGAGTTCGAGACCCGAAGCGATCAGGCCTTTCGCCACGCCGGTGACGGTTTTCGCGAACTCCGCGGCGGTGACATCCCGCCAGCCGCCACTGCCGTTCGGCACGTTGAACAGCACCGCGTTCGGCGACTGCTCGGCGTGGCGGAAGACGTTGTCGGAATTGTTCGCGTCATCCGGAATGGTGTAGGAAGCCGGGACTTCGAACTCTCGCATCAGTGCCCTTCCACGTGGGTTTACTCGCCAGTAATCTACGACACCTGCGCCAGGGTCGTGAGGTCGACCACCGCCAATCGCCTCCGCACATCACCGCAGGCCGGGGACCCGCTCGGTTTTCATCCTAGTTCGCGCAGGTCCGCCGGTTGAATCGCTTCGCGCAGGAACTCACCGAGTTCGCGCAGCACGGCCGCCGCGGGCGCCGCCAAGGCGGCCTGCAGCTGAGCGACGTGCCACAAGCCCTTGCTCTCGGTGAAGCGCACGTGTACCCCCGCCTCGCGTAGTGCGGTGACCAGCACGACGCACTGCCGGTGCAGCAGCTCGCTGACGTCCACCTGCACGTAGGTGGGCGGTAGACCGCGCAGCTCACCGGTCAGCGGCGCGTAGCCCGGGTCGGCCGGGTCGCCATCGCCCAGGTAGGCGGCCGCGCACGCACGGGACCACGGCTTGTTGATCACCAGATCGCGTTCGCGCTGCGGGATCTCGTTCGGGTCGGCCCATGGCGCGATCAAGCCGAGCGCGGCCGGGGTCTGCCCGTGCCGGGCGAGCAGGCGCTGCGCCAGCGCGAGCGACAGACCGCCGCCCGCGGAATCACCGGAGACGGCGATCTGGTCCGGCCGCAGCCCCGAGTTACCCACGAGTTCCAGGAACGCCGCTTCGGCGTCGTCCAGTGCGGCGGGGAAGGGGTGTTCCGGCGCCAGCCGGTAGTCCAGCACGTAGACCGGGCAGCCGGTGTCCCGGGCCAGTCGAGCCGCCAGCGAGCGGTGTGTCGCGGGCGAACCGACCGCGTACCCGCCCCCGTGCAGATAGAGGACCGCGCCGTGATCGGAGGTGTCCGCGAAGCCGATCCGCTCGGCGGGCCTGCCGCCCAGGTGCACGGGCCGCACGACGGCGCCCGCGGGCAGCAGTTGCGCCCGCGAACTCACGTCGAGCAGCCTGCGTTGCACCGCGAACGGCAGTCGTTTGTTCAGCGTGACCCGGAAGATCGGGTTCAGTACCGCCCGCGCGAGGGGCAGTGGAAGGTCGATGTCCCGCACTCGTCGCTCCTCGGCTCAGGGCAGGAAGCGACGTTCGACGTTCGCCGCGATCCGCTGGTAACCCGACGCCGTGACCCGGACGAACAGGTCGAGCAACTTGGCCTCCCAGCCGATCAGCACGCGGCCCTGCCCCTTGCGCACGCCCTCGACGATGGTCTGCGCCGCCATGTCCGGGGTGTGGATGGCCAGCTTCCGATCGAACATCGACGCGGCGGACTTGGCGTCGATGCCCTCGGCGTAGGTGGCGTTGCGGGCGACAGCGGTCTTGATGCCGCCGGGATGCACGCAGGTGACCTTGACCGGATGCCGCGCGACCAGCATCTCCTGGCGCAGCGACTCGGTGAAGCCGCGCACCGCGAACTTCGCCGCGTTGTAGGCGCTCTGCCCGGGGATCGCGATCAGGCCGAACAGGCTGGACACGTTGACGATGTGGCCGTCGCCGGACTCGATGACCATCGGCAGGAACGCCTTGGTGCCATTGACCACGCCCCAGAAGTCGACGTCCATCACGCGCTCGAAGTCCTTGTACTCCGAGCGGATGACCTCACCGTGGTGGGCGATGCCCGCGTTGTTGTACACCTGGTGCACGGTGCCGAAGTGCGCCTTCACCGCGTCGGCGTAGAGGATCACCGCCTCACGCTCGACCACGTTCAGGCGGTCGGACTTCACCTGCGTGCCGAGTTGCTCGCAGCGGCGCACGGTCTCGGCCAGACCCTCGACATCGATGTCCGACAGTGCCAGCTTGGCGCCGCGCCGGGCCAGATTCACCGCCAGCGCCCGGCCGATCCCGGAACCGGCTCCGGTGATCACACATACCTTGTTCTTGAAGTAAGCGTCACTGCTCACGATGCCACTGCTTTCAGATCTTCTCGGGAGATGGAGATGTCGTACGCCGCCACGTCGAAATTTCTGGTGAGCCTACGGAATTCGAAGGTCCAGTCCGGCCACAGCGTGGTGTTGTTGCCGTGCTTGTCCAGGTACCAGCTCGAGCATCCGCCGGTGAGCCAGACGCTCCCGGCCAGCTTCGCCTGCAGGCCGGCGTTGTAGGCATCCTGCACGTCGCGGCGCACTTCCACGGTACGCAGGTCGAGGCGGTCGATGGTGGCCAGCGCGTCGGCGACGTAGTTGATCTGCGATTCGATCATGTACACCATCGAGGTGTGCCCGAGCCCGACGTTCGGGCCGAGCAGGAAGAACATATTGGGGAAGTTCGCGATCGAGGAGCCCTTGTAGCCCTGCTGGCCGATCTCGTCGAACACCTCCGACAGGGTGCGTCCGTCGCGGCCCGCGATCGTGTCGTAGGTCGGCGAGTCGGTGACGTGGAAGCCGGTCGCCACGATCAGCGCGTCGATCTCGCGCTCGGTGCCGTCCGTGGTGACGATCGAGTGCGCGCGCACCTCGGCGATGCCGTCGGTGACCACGTCGACGTTCGGCCGCGACAGCGCGGGGTAGTAGTCGTTCGAGATCAGCATGCGCTTGCAGCCGATCCGGAAGTTCGGCGTGACCTTGGCGCGCAGCTGCGGATCGCGGATCTCGTAACGCAGCTTGGCCTTCGCGATCGCCTCGAACACCTGCATGAGGGCGGGAACCTTGGCCAGCCCGACCACCTGGGTCTCGCGCGCGGCGTAGATGGCCGCGCGGGATAGTCGCTGCAGGCCGGGCACATGCTTGAAGGCGAGCCGCTCCGCCTTGGTGTACGGACGGTCCAGGCGCGGCAGCAGCCACGGCGCGGTGCGCTGGTAGACGTCCAGGTGACCGACCTTCGGGGCGATGGCGGGCACGATCTGGATGGCCGAGGCGCCGGTGCCGATGATGGCGACCCGCTTGCCGGTCAGGTCGGCGTCGTGGTTCCAGCGCGCGGAGTGGAAGATCTCGCCTTCGAACTCGTTGATGCCTTTGATGTCGGGCAGCGCGGGCTCGCACAGCGCGCCGACCGCCGAAACCACCGTGTTCGCGGTGAAGCTGCCCTTACTCGACTCGATCTCCCACAGGGCGGTCTCGTTGTTCCAGCGGGCGCTGGTCACGTCGCAGTCGAAGATGTGCTTGTCGCGCACGTCGTAGCGCTTCGACACGTCCTGGATGTACCGCTGGATCTCGCCCTGCCGGGAGAACGACCGCGACCAATCCGGGTTCAGCGCGAACGAGTACGAGTACAGGTGCGAGGGGACGTCGCAGGCCGCGCCGGGATAGGTGTTGTCGCGCCAGGTGCCGCCGACGTCGCTGCCGCGCTCCAGCACGAGGAAATCGTTGCGACCCTGCTGGGTCAGCCGGATGGCCAGACCCAGACCCGCGAACCCGCTGCCGATGATGATCGTCCTGGCGTGGCGCGTGGGTCGGCCGGCGACAGCTTTGTCTGTGACCTTGCGACTCATATAACCGAGCCTACGGCCCTATTGAGCGCTAGTCAACAGTGTATTGACTGGCGTTCAGTAGGATTGGCGGGTGACCAGAACCCAGGGAGACGCCCCCAAGCGCACGCGGCTGAGCCCGGACGAGCGCCGCGAGCAACTGATCACCTTGGGCGCGAAGATGCTGGGCGAACGCTCCATCGAGGACATCTCCGTCAGCGAGATCGCCGCGCAGGCCGGCATCTCGCGCGGCCTGTTGTTCCACTACTTCCCGACCAAGCAGGACTTCCAGCTCGCGATCGTGCACCACGCCAACGCGGAACTGCTCGAGCGCGTCACCCCGGACCGCAGCCTCGGCCTGTTCGAGATGCTGCGCGACTCCATCGAGCGCTACATCGAGTACGTCACGGAGAACCGCACGTCCTACCTCGCGCTCCTGCGCGGCCCCACCAGCGTCAGCCCCGAACTTGCCCCGCTGGTCGACCAGACCCGCGACGCCATCATCGGCATCATCCTCGCCGAGACTCCAGTGCCGGTCACCGAAGCCGACCACCCTCGCCTCATGCTCGCGATGCGCGGGTGGATCGCGTTCGTCGAGGAATCCACGCTCACCTGGCTGCGCTCCGAACCCATCCCGCGTGCCGAGCTGATCGACCTGCTGGTCGAATCGCTGATCGCCATAGCGTTCTCGGTGGACCCGGCTCTGGCCGCCGCGCTGCGGGGTTGACCTCGATCCTCCCGTGGCCGGGGATGGACAGGCCACGACTGTGGCGCTGCCCACACGCCGCACTCCGCATGCCCTTGTGCTGCCAATACCGTGCTGTTCCAGTGCCTTTCGATTTTGTGACGGCAATCCCGCCGCATACCGTTGTGTGGTCGATGGTGTGGGACGGCGATGGAGGCCGCCGATGTTGGTCATCAATGAACGAACGACGGCGCCGCGATCCGAACAGCGCGTGCTCGACTGGATGCGGACCTGGACCGGCCAGTACGTCATTGTCGGACTCGCGATCTCGGGGTGCTATCTACCCGACCGCGAACGTACGGACGAGACGCAAGAAGCCGATCTGGTGGTGATCACCCCCAGGGCAGCGGTCGTGGTCGAGGTCAAGGGCACCGTCCCGGAGGCGACGAGCGGTGTCCTGTCGGTGCAGGCCAACGGCCGCTGGCGACTGTCCGGCTACGCGGGCGACCCGATCCACGTGCGCGACCACGACAGCAGCCCGTTCGACCAGGTGACGAACAACGTCTTCAACTTGAAGGCGCTGGTGCGCAAGCACAACGCGGAAGCCTTCGTCGACGGCCTGATCGTCGTCGTGCCGCCGAAGGACTCGAACCTCACGCTGAACATCGAGTCGCGCAGGCGCGGGTGCGCTGTGGTGCTCGGAGCCGGGCAGGCCGACCTGCGCGCCTGGTTCCACCGCACCGCGAGCCGCAAGCTCATCTGGACCGCCGAACGCACGCACGCCCTGCTGACCGACTTGAACCTGGGCGACCAGGTCACCATCGACGACCTGGCGGCGGACGGTTTCCCGCCGGAGCAGAAGTTGCGGGCCGGGACGCTGGCGGCGCTGGAGAGTGTCACGCGAAAGACTACGGAGCTCGCGGACAGGACGTCTACCGAAGCGGTCGACGGGTCCGCTGATACGGACGCATCACCGGTGGGTGCCGTGCCCGAGCCGTCGGACGCCGTTCCGGATGCAGCGCGGGTCACCGCATCGACATCAGCCGCTGGAAAGCCTGACGATGTCGACCACCAGGACTCGGAGGAAGATCGGACTGTCATGCTGTCCGCGCCGGAGCGGACCGACGCCCCGGACGCTGGTTCCGGGGAGCGCGTGG
>NZ_JBEYCG010000008.1:180241-304295 GCF_040632645.1 Nocardia sp. NPDC019219
TGGGTTCGGAGGTTGTTTCGCCGACGCGATCGGGTGCTGAAGCTGGTTCCGGGGAGCGCGTGGGTTCGGAGGTTGTTTCGCCGACGCGATCGGGTGCTGAAGCTGGTTCCGGGGAGCGCGTGGGTTCGGAGGTTGTTTCGCCGACGCGATCGGGTGTCGGAGCTGGTTCCGGGGAGTGCGCGGGTTCGGAGGTTGTTTCGCCGACGCGATCGGGTGTCGGAGCTGGTTCCGGGGAGTGCGCGGGTTCGGAGGTTGTTTCGCCGACGCAATCGGGTGCTGAAAGAGCATCGCAAGTCTACCTGTCATCGTCGACGGCTCCGCAGCCGCTCGAGACCGCGGCTGTTCCAGACGGTGGCCAGGACGCGTTCGAGTCGCATCCCCCGGAGGTGCCCGCTGCCCCGGCGGGGACGCAACCTGCCGAATCAGATCCTTTTGCACCGGAATTCCTCGCGCCGGAGCCCCCACCGCCCGCCTCGTCGGACGCGACAGCGCATTCATATGCCGGCGAAGGGGAGCATCGGTCGGCATCCGCTCGCGCGGACGCCGAGCCCGATGTGCCAGAAGATCATCATCCGGAGCCGCCTCGCTTCGAAGGCCGCCTCGCGGCGAGGTTCGCGCAGGAAGACGCCGAGCCGAATTCCTCTGTGCGGGAACGCTTCGCGACCGGGTACGTGGCATCGATACCCCCCGCCGCAGCTGAGCCCACTTCACCGGAACGAACTGAACCTGAACTTCTCCCCGCCGACGAGGATTTCGATCCGGCCGCGCGATCGGCCCCCGCATCGTCGTCGTTCACGGACAGTTGGTCGTCGTGGATCGAGCCCGCCCTTGCCCGCCCGGCCCTGGAACCTCAGCCGAGCCGGTCCCGCCCGCTGCGTCCGCGCCCGACCCCCGAACCTCAGCCGAGCCGGTCCCGCCCGCTGCGCCCGCGCCCGGCCCCGGAACCTCAGCCGAGCCCGCCCGCCGCGTGGTCCACACCCACCCCCGAACCGCGGCCACTGCGCCGTCCCACACCGACCGCGGTGCTAGAGCGTCCACGGACAGCGGTTCGCGACCAGATCACCGCACTGTCCGCACGTATCCCCGGCCGCGCCTCCGAGAAATCGAAGCCACGCGGCCACCGCTCACAACAGATCGCCGCGGTGGCACTGATCGTGCTCGTCATCGGGGTGATCTGGATCCTGGCGGCCTCCTGCTCGCCCACGGGCGGCGCTGTGCAACCGACGCAAGCTCCCGCGCCCACCACCGAGGCAGTTCCGCCACCGCCACCGGTCACGGAAACCCCAGGCCGCATGAACCTTTTGCCTTTGTGCACTCCGTTCAACCCCAAGTGCTAAAGAAACTGTCAAAAAGACTCGTTAGTAAAGGCGATCGGTTCCCAATTTCACTAGTCGGTGTGTTCGGTGCTGCGCTTGCCGTATATCAGGGCGAACTGCTGCAGGGCTCGTTCGCAGGGCGGGAGGGTGCGACGCTTGTTAGCACTGCGGCGACGCTTGATGGGCGCCCTGCGGTTGAAGTTGTCGACGACGACGCTGACTTAGCATCGGCACTGATGAAAGATGCGAGCGGCCACTGAGTGGATGTGTCGGAAATCCCGCGGCCCAAGTTGCCGTCGAAGTTTGGCAGATTGAGCCGCTTAACAATTTCTGGAGTATAGAATTAGGGCGGGTCCCAGACGCACTCACCTCCGCCGCGCTGATGTCTCTCATCAGCCCGCCCCTGTCGCCAGCAGGACTAAGATGGAGCCAGCAGACGGCAGGAGCAGGATTCGAGATATTTTCAAAAAAGTGTTGCTTCACGTTCGAACGGCTTGCCGAGGAGAACCGTATTTATGACGCGGCCACGCCTGATTCTGCTTGAACGATCGTTGGCTCCTGATCGTGTGGCTGCGAAATATTCCGATGCTGCGTCGTCCCGCACTTGGGAATCTCCTCGGGCGATCCTGTTTACCTTAGAATAGAAAGACTCGAGACGTGAGCCTACCTCTTGTGACGTTCCGCATTGATGGATCAACTCGATCACCCTATGCAGTTCGACTAGAAGGGTGAACAGATCCGTCTTCTGCCAAACGCGAGAACTTGTGTCGAAGTCGATTTCGTCTACATATTTGAATACTTTCTCCAGCTGCACGAGCGTCCGATTTCCCTCGGGAAACTCATCATTGTATCGCGCAAGATACGACTCGTGCTCGCTGTCTCGGTTGAAATAGGTAGAAAGTAGGGTGATTACGAGGGTCAAACACCATCTGACATCGTTCATGCGCTTGGCATCGGTGGAGTTGAAAACTGAGCGAGACGAAAAGAATTGCTTTTCGCTCAATCGATCGCAAAATTGCTTGAGCTCGCCGTCGAAGCGAGCATTATTGACTTCCATTGCATTCAAAGCGTAAGAAGTGGAATTTATTCTATAGAACAATTCGCGCGTCTGATCTTCGGTCAGAGCGCCAAGGTCCCGCACCACGACCTCGTATTCAAGAAAGGCCAGCTTTTTATCTTGTGAAAGATCGGAATAGGCGGGCACGTCTGCGGTCAATCTCAAGTCAGGGGAACCAATGAAATATTGGAATAGCGTAGTTACGCGTTGTTGGCCGTCTACGATCAGCTCAGTGCCCTCGCCGGTATCTGGGTCCACTTGACCTGCCGCGATAAAAATTTCAGGGAATGGCATGCCTTCGAGCACGGTTCGGAGAAATGCTGCCTTATTTCGGTTGGACCAGACCAGCCTTCGTTGGAATGCTGGGTTTGGAACAAGTCTGGACTCTCTGACGCCAGTCAGTATCATTCGAAGTCTGCGATTGGTAGCGGCGGTTCGCATAAGTCCCCTCAGTTCGATCGGCAGCTGCTCACTGCGCGTGATTGATACGCTTCCAGAAAGTACATGTCGAAATATAAGCCAGCAGTGATTTTGTATGGGCCGCAGTCGCCGCTAGCGGTCAGCTGCCTGAAGTATTCGAACCACTCGTCAGCCAGTGGTAATGCCGCTGAGCGTGGGAGTAAGTCAGGTCTGATCCAGCCGTGCAGTTTGCGGTCCAGGAAGCGAAATTTCTTTCTTGACGGCCAATCCAGAACAGGATCTGTACTGACAAGTGCAGCAAGCTCCTTCCAAACGGCAATATATAGCTCAGATGAGACGATCGCGACGTCTAGGTCGCTTCGCTCACTAAAACGCATCCATCTTTTCGCTGGCGCTATGGAGAACCCTAATTTTGCTGAGCCGACGACCAATATGGAGGAGTGATGAACTTCGAGGTGGGAGGATATCCGTTGCTTCAGCTCAGTGTATTGTTCCTCGGGTAACATGATGCAACTACCCGAGGTTATGTGTCGCTGCACCACCGTTAGGGGATCATATTTAACGAGGGACTCCCTGAATTGATTCTCGGAACGATCAATGCTGGAAACCGTGCTATCCCCCTCGTTGTACATAAGCAAAGCATAGTGTATATCGTTGGGCAAGACAAATTTTTGGGTTGACGTCTCTAACGGCTTCTGTGGGAGGCGAGTTCCAGGCGGGGCTCTCGATGCGGGCACGTGGCGCGAGGCGAATGGCGAAGTCGTCTACGCGCCGGGGGCGCGGACGGCGGGTAGTATGCGACCTTGCCGGGCGCTTAGTGTTCGACGCACTAGGTAACCGGCCGCGCTGACGGCGCCAGCGCGGAAAGGTTCGAGTCGCCGGATAGCGCGGAGGTTTCGTAGCGCGGCGATCCGCCGAATCACTAAGCCGTCGGGCTGGTGGCAGTGGCAACCGTATGAGGACCCGGCACTTACGACTGGCGTGCTCACGACGCGCCGGACAGCCATTTTCGAACGCGAGGGAACGCGGATTTCTTGCGTCGTGTTCGAAGGGGCGTGTTGAACCAGTCGGGCAACGGTTCTCGGGCGGCAAGCCAGGCATGCGGCACCCCGGCGATCGGATCGGGGCGGATTCCGATGCCGGTGTAGGCGCCGACGATGCCGCCGACGATGGCGCTCGTGGTGTCGATATCTCCATCCGCCGCGATACATGTGGCAATTGCGGCCGGGTAATCGGCCAAATGCGTTGCGGCTACCCAAATCGTGAACGGCACCGTGTTCTGTGCGGTGACCAAAGATCCGTTGCCGAGTTCCTCCGCGGCGTCCTTCGCGGAGGCTCCGAGCAAAGTGCGAGCACGGCGAATCAGTCGGCTGGTCTCACCGTCGTCGAGGCGGTCGATGATGGTGGTGATGAAATCGTCCGATGTCGGCCGCTTCCCGGTCAGGCGGGCATGAGCGGCCTGACCAGCCGCGAGTGCTACCGCCACCGCGCCGGCGACGCCTTCGGGATGCAGATGTGTCACCCGCGCCGACCGCGCCGCTTCGGCGGCGATCTTGTCCGGATCGTCGGCGTAGAAGGCGCCCAGCGGGGCAACCCGCATGGCCGCACCGTTGCCGCAGGATCCCTGGCCATCGAACGCGACTCCGGCCGCCTCCCGCCAGTGCACGCCGTTGCGGATTCGACGCAACGTGTCGACCGCCAGGAAGCCGTAGTCGCGGCGCGGGTCGAACCGTCGCGCGAAGGCGGCGGCAAGCCGATCCTGTTCGATCGCACCGTGACTGGAGAGCTGAGCGACCACCGTGCAGGCCATTTCGGTGTCGTCGGTCCACCCCCACTGTCGCGCAGGGAGATTGCCCGCGCGAAGATCGGGAATCGACCGGCCCATGATGGGGAACTCCGCACCCAGCGCGTCCCCCACAGACAGCCCATCGAGTGAATCGAGCATCAAGTCAACGTGCATCGCGTCCGATGGTAACCATGCCGATCGAGGTCAGCGCACATGTCGCAGTGCTTCACCGGCTCATCGCAGAAGAGGGTGTAGTTGGGTCCGTCGTTCGCTCGCACGGATTTCACGCTCGGCTGCGCTCCTATCCGAGCGCGACGAGACGTGCGCCGGCGAACAAGCTATGCGCGGTCGTTGCCATCGCGCAGGGAATGGATCATGCTCCGCAGGATCCGGAACGCGTCTGCCTGCTCGGTCTCGGTCAGGCCGGCCAGCATTCTGACCTCGACGGACCGGACCGCTACGGTCGCCTTCTGGAGACTCCGTCGTCCGCGAGGGGTGAGCCGCGTGGGAAGAACCTTCCCGACAGGTGCCTCCGCGGGCCTGGTCACGTAGCCCTCGCGTTCCAGGGTCTGGAGCAGCACGTTCATCGTCTGCCGGGTCACGAACGCGCCGCGCGCGAGTTCGGAGTTCGACAAACCCGGTCGTTGCGCCAGCAGTTCGAGGCAGGAGTAGTGCGTCACGCTCATCCCGAGCGGCCGCAGCACCTCCTCCATGGCCGCGCGGAGGGCGCTCGACGCCTCTTTCAGCAGGTAGCCCAGTGACGTCTCGAGGTCGACGCCGACACCGTCTTGACTCATGTCAGTATCCTGACATAGCTTGATCTGTGTCAGAAAACTGACACATAAGAAAGGAGCATCATCATGCCCGCCACCGGCCCCGACTTCATCTCGCTGCAAGCGCGCGACCTCGACGCCTCGCAGGCGTTCTACGAGCAGTACCTCGGCCTCGTCCGCTCGCAGACCGGACCTCCGCACGCCGTCGTCTTCGAGACGAAGCCGATCGCGTTCGCACTCCGCGACGTCGTTCCCGGCACTGATCTCGCATCCGCCGCTCAGCCCGGCATCGGCGCCGCGATCTGGCTGCACGCCACAGACGTCCAGGCCATTCACGATGCTCTCGTCGCCGACGGTCACACCATCGTCTCCGCACCGATCGACGGCCCTTTCGGTCGGACATTCACCTTCGCCGACCCCGACGGCTACCAGATCACTCTCCACGACCGGGCCTGACAGGCCGATCGCCACCGGACGATCACCGGCCCCGAACACGGTTGCGACCCAGCTTGTTCGAGGCGTGAGCAGCGATCGGGAGAGCCAACGACCTGTCCCGCAGCCCTGAAACCTTGTTCGAACGTCCTAGAACTCAATCCCGCAGAACGAAACCGGCCCGGATCGCTCAAAGGATTGAGCGATCCGGGCCGGCGTCACAGCAGGAAACTAACTCGTCGGTTCGAACGACTCCGCGATGATCTCCGCCTGTTCCACCGCGTGGACCTTGCTGGACCCCGAGGACGGGGCCGACATGGCTCGGCGGGAGATGCGGCGCAGCTTCGTGTTGGCGAAGCGGGCGGGGAGGGTTTCGGGGAGGTTGAGGCCGAAGAAGGGCCAGGCGCCCTGGTTGGCCGGTTCCTCCTGGACCCACGCCAGATCGGTGGCGTTGGGGTAGCCCTCCAGGGCCTCGTTCAGGCGGCGGACGGGCAGCGGGTAGAGCTGCTCGATTCGCACGATGGCGATGTCTTCGCGCTTCTGCTTGGCCTTTTCGGCGGCCAGCTCGTAGTAGAGCTTGCCGCTGGTCAGCAGGACGCGCTTGACCTTGCCGCGGTCGCCGACGCCCTGCTCGTAGGCGGGTTCGTCGAAGACGGAGCGGAACTTGCTCTCGGTGAAGTCCTTCAGGTCCGAGACCACGGCCTTGTTGCGCAGCATCGACTTCGGGGTGAAGACGATCAGCGGGCGGCGGATGCCGTCGAGTGCGTGGCGGCGCAGCAGGTGGAAGTAGTTGGCCGGGGTGGACGGCACCGCGACGGTCATCGAGCCCTCCGCGCACAGCTGGAGGAAGCGCTCGATGCGGCCGGAGGTGTGGTCCGGGCCCTGGCCCTCGTGGCCGTGCGGTAGCAGCAGCACGACGTCGGAGAGCTGGCCCCACTTGGCCTCACCGGAGGAGATGAACTCGTCGATGATCGACTGCGCGCCGTTGACGAAGTCACCGAACTGCGCTTCCCACAACACCAGCGCATTGGGGTTGCCCAGCGAGTAGCCGTATTCGAAGCCGACGGCGGCGAACTCGCTCAGCGCCGAGTCGTGCACGGCGAACCAGCCGGGGTTCTCGCTGCCGATGTTGTGCAGCGGGGTGTACTCGTCGGCGGTCTTGCGGTCGATGATCACCGCGTGACGCTGGGTGAAGGTGCCGCGACGGGAGTCCTGACCGGTCAGGCGCACCGCGCGGCCCTCGTCGATCAGCGTGCCGAACGCGAGCAGCTCGGCGAAGGCCCAGTCGACCTTGCCCTCGTAGGCCATCTCGCGGCGCTTCTCCAGCACCGGCTTGACGCGCGGGTGCACGTTGAAGCCGTCGGGCACGTTGAGGAACGCGTCGCCGATGCGCTGCAGGATGGACTTGTCCACAGCCGTCACCACGGAGGCGGGCACCGGCTGGTCGCCTTCGACCGATTCGCTCGGCCCCGGCGAGTATTTCTCCAGCTCGCGGACCTCGTTGAACACCCGCTCCAGCTGGCCCTGGTAGTCGCGCAGGGCGTCCTCGGCCTCTTTCAGCGAGATGTCGCCACGGCCGATCAGGCTCTCGGTGTACGCCTTGCGGACCGAGCGCTTGGTGTCGATGACGTCGTACATGTACGGCTGGGTCATCGACGGGTCGTCGCCCTCGTTGTGGCCGCGACGGCGGTAGCAGATCATGTCGATGACGACGTCCTTGCGGAACTTCTGCCGGAAGTCGACCGCCAGACGCGCCACCCAGTCGCAGGCCTCCGGGTCGTCGCCGTTGACGTGGAAGATCGGCGCGCCGATGAACTTCGCGATGTCGGTGGAGTACTCGGTGGAGCGGCTGTTCTCCGGAGCGGTGGTGAAGCCGATCTGGTTGTTCACCACGATGTGGATCGTGCCGCCGACCCGGTAGCCGCGCAGGCCGCCCAGGTTCAGCGTCTCGGCGACCACGCCCTGACCGGCGAACGCGGCGTCGCCGTGCAGCATGAGCGGCACGACGGAGAAGCCCTCCGGGCCGTCGCCCTTGTCCAGCAGGTCCTGCTTGGCGCGGACCAGGCCCTCGAGGACCGGGTCCACCGCCTCCAGGTGCGAGGGGTTGGCGGTGAGCGAGACCTCGATCTCGTTGTCGCCGAACATCTGCAGGTAGGTGCCCTGCGCGCCGAGGTGGTACTTCACGTCACCGGAGCCGTGGGTGGCGGCCGGGTTCATGTTGCCCTCGAACTCGGTGAAGATCTTCGAGTAGGGCTTGCCGACGATGTTGGCCAGCACGTTGAGCCGGCCGCGGTGCGGCATGCCGATGACGACCTCGTCGAGGCTGTGCTCGGCGCACTGGTCGATGACGGCGTCCATCATCGGGATGACGGCCTCGGCGCCCTCCAGCGAGAAGCGCTTCTGCCCGACGTACTTGGTCTGCAGGAAGGTCTCGAACGCCTCGGCCGCGTTGAGCCGGTTCAGGATGTACTTCTGCTGCGCGACCGTCGGCTTCGCGTGCTTCTGCTCGACCCGGTCCTGGATCCAGCGCAGCTGCTCCACGTCCAGGATGTGCGTGTACTCCACGCCGACGTGGCGGCAGTAGGCGTCGCGCAGAACGGACAGCACGTCGCGCAGCTTCATCCGCTCCTGGCCGTGGAAGCCCGCCACGTTGAACGTGCGGTCCAGATCCCACAGGGTCAGGCCGTGCTGGGTGACGTCCAGGTCCGGGTGGCTGCGGAACTTGTCCTTGACCAGGCGCAGCGGATCGGTGTCGGCCATCAGGTGGCCGCGGTTGCGGTAGGCCGCGATCATCTCCAGCACGCGCGCGCTCTTGTCGACGCCGCGCTCGCGGACGTCCTTGCGCCAGCGGACCGGCTCGTACGGTACGCCGAGACCGTGGAAGATCTCGTCGTAGAACTCGTCGGCGATCAGCAGCTGGTGGATGGTGCGCAGGAAGTCGCCCGACTCCGCGCCCTGGATGATGCGGTGGTCATAGGTGGAGGTGAGCGTCATCAGCTTGCCGACGCCCAGATCGGCGATGCGCTCGTCGCTCATGCCCTGGAACTCGGCGGGGTACTCCATCGCGCCCGCGCCGATGATCGCGCCCTGACCGTTCATCAGGCGCGGCACCGAGTGCACGGTGCCGATGGTGCCCGGGTTGGTCAGCGAGATGGTGACGCCGGAGAAGTCCTCGGCGGTGAGCTTGCCGTCGCGGGCGCGGCGGACGATGTCCTCGTAAGCGGTGTGGAACTGCCCGAAGGTCATCGCCTCGCAACCCTTGATGGCCGCGACGACCAGCGACCGGCTGCCGTCCTTGCCGGGCAGGTCGATGGCCAGGCCGAGGTTGGTGTGCGCGGGGGTGACCGCGTTCGGCTTGCCGTCGATCTCGGCGTAGTGCCGATTCATGTTCGGGAACGCCTTGACCGCCTGCACGATGGCGTAGCCGAGCAGGTGGGTGAAGGAGATCTTGCCGCCCCGGGTGCGGGCGAGGTGGTTGTTGATGACCAAGCGGTTGTCGATCATCAGCTTGGCCGGAATGGCGCGCACGCTGGTGGCGGTGGGGATGCTCAGCGAGGCGGACATGTTCTTCGCCACCGCGGCGGCGGCGCCGCGCAGCACCTTGGACTCGTCGGCGGCGGTGTCGGCCTGCTTCGGGCCGGAGGTCGGCGCGGCGTTCGACGTCGGCGCCGGGGTCGTCTGCGGAGCGCGCGTGGTCACCGCGGCCGGTTTGGCGGCGGCCGGGGCGGGCTTGGCGGCGGCCGGTGCGGGCGCTTTCGGGGCCGCGGGGCTGGCGTCGTTGCGCTTGGCGGCGGGCTTGGCGGCCGCTGGAGCCGGGGCGGGAGCGGCAGCCTGCGCGGGCGCGGGGGCGGGCTGGCTGTTGCCGGTGTCGCCACTCGTGTCAGGCGTGTAGTCGGCCAGGAACTCGTGCCAGCTCTCGTCGACCGAGGATGGATCCTGTTTGAACTTCTGATACATCTCGTCGACTAACCACTGGTTCTGTCCGAACTGGGAAGTTGAGCTGCTCACAGCAGGTGTTCGCCTCATTTCGTTCTTCGCGCTGCGACGTTTGTGACGTGCCCGGCACGGGGATCAGCGGATTGCGCGCCGATGCGCCCTATCTGAGGATAGGCCCAGCAGCAAATCGGCGGATTCACTGACCACCCGACACCCCCGACCCTATTGGTGACGACCCGTCGTCACCCGAGAATATTCCCTCCGACGCCGCTGCCACTGCCCATAGCCGGGCATACGGTCCGCCCGCCGCGAGCAGCTCGGCGTGCGGGCCGAATTCCACGATCCGCCCGTGGTCGACCACGGCGATCCGGTCGGCGCGAGCGGCCGTGCCGAGCCGGTGCGCGACGATCACCGTGGTGCGGTCCCGGGTCAGCGATCGGCTCGCTGCCAGCACCGACGCCTCGGTATCCGGGTCCAGGGTGGCGGTGGCCTCATCGAGCAGCAGCAAGTCCGGAGCGACCAGTTCGGCGCGGGCGAGCGCGATCAGTTGCCGTTGCCCGGCCGACAGGCCGCGGCCGCGCTCGCCGACCGGCTGGTGCATCCCGAGCGGGAGCGCGGCGATCATCTCCGCCGCACCCACCGCCGCGGCTGCCGCGGCGATCTCCTCCGGGGTCGCGGATGGTTTCCCGAATGCAATGTTGCTCGCCACGTCCCCGGTGAACAGGTGAGCTTCCTGGGGGACGATGCCCAGCCGCGCGCGGTAGTCGGCGAGGCGGTAGTCGCGCACATCGGCGCCGTCCACCCGGATCGCGCCGGGGGCCACCGGATCCGCCGAGGCTCCGTTCTTCGCCACGGCGGCGGGCCCGCGCCGCGTGCGACCGCCCGGATCGGGCGGCAGGTCGTACAGCCGGGCCAGCAGCTTGACCACGGTCGACTTTCCGGCCCCGGTCGGCCCGACCAGGGCGAGGGTGGAACCCGCTGGTATGCGCAGCGAGACGCCGTCCAGCGCCGGAATGTGACTGCCCGCGTAGTGGAAGCGAACGTCATCGAACGCCACCTCGCCGCGCAGCCTCGCCCCGATGGGCACCGGGTCGGCCGGATCGGCGGCGATCGAGGAGGGCGTGCGCAGCAGGTCCCCGATCCGGCGCAGGCCGACCCTGGCCTGCTGGTAGCTGTCGAAGACCTGGGACAACTGCAGGATCGGCACGAACAGCAGCTCCAGATACAGCACGAACGCGATCAGGGTTCCCGCGCTGGTCGCACCGGAGGCGACATCACGCGCACCGAAGAACACCACCGCCGCCAACGCGACATCGGCCCATCCCACGACGAACGCGAAGTACAGCGCGATCGCCCGCTGGGCGCGCAACCGGCTGTTGCGGTAGCGCTGCGAGTATTCCGCGAAGCGACGGGCGGCCCGCGGCTCGTGCCGATTGGCCTGCACCGCCCGCAAACCGGTGACGTTCTCCTGGAAGTCGGCGTTGACCGCGGACACGTGCTCGCGCGACACGGTGTAGGCGGTGGAGGAAACCCGGCGGAACAGCACCGTCGCGATCAACAGGGCGGGCACCGTCGCCAGCACGACGAGAGCCAGGGAGACGTCGATGACCAGCAACGCCACCGTGATGCCGACCAGCGTCAGCAGGCCGACCAGGGTGGTGGCGACTCCGGTCTGCAGGAAGGTCGACAGCGCGTCGACGTCGGTGGTCATCCGCGTCATGATCCGCCCGGACAGTTCCCGTTCGTAGTAGTCCAGGCCGAGCCGTTGCAGATGCGCGAAGCTGCGGACGCGCAGGGCGAACAGCACCCGTTCCCCGGTGCGCGCGGTGAGCAGCGTGGTGGCCGCGCCGACCGCCCAGCCCGCCGCGGCCAGAACCGTGCCGAGCAGCGTCGCGCGGACCAGCGCTGCGGCGTCGCCGCCGAGCACGCCGCCGTCGATCGCGTAGCGCACCAGCGGCGGGAAGGCGATCGCGATTGCCGCGTCCGCGGCCAGCAGCGCCATCACGGTCAGCACCAACCGGCGGACGGGGCGCAGCAGGCGGGCGAGCCGGAAACGCGGATCCGGCTCGCGCAGCCGCTGCGCGTCCATGCCCGGCTGCTCGGTGGCGGGTGGCAGGAGTTCGATAGTGCGGCGCAGCTCGGGGGTCTCGCTGATATCGGCCGCCGCGCTGCCGAAGCGGCGACCGGCGGAGCTGTCCGGCGCTCGCCCCTTGGCGGCCGGGGCCGCGTCCACGTGCGGCTCGGGCGCGAGGTGCCCGGCCGGTGCGGGCAACCGGATCACGCGATCGGCGTGGGCCAGCGTGGATTCCCGATGCGCGAGGATCAGCGTGGTCCGTCCGCCGCGGTCGGGTAGCGCGTCGAAGATCGCGGCCTCGGTCACCGCGTCCACGGCGGAGGTTGCGTCGTCGAGCACCAGGATGCGCGGGCGGGCCAACAGCGTCCTGGCCAGCGCGATCCGCTGGCGCTGGCCGCCGGAGAGGGTGAGGCCGCGCTCGCCGACCACCGTGTCGTAGCCGTCGGGCAGCTCGGTGATGAACTCGTCGGCCGCGGCCTGGACGGCGGCCTGCCTGATCTCCTCGTCGGTGGCCTCCGGCCGCCCCAGCGCGATATTGGCCGCGATGGTGTCGGAGAACAGGAACGGATCGTCGAAGACGACGCCGATCGCGGCCCGCAGGTCGGCGGCGCGCACGTCGGCGATGTCGACGCCCGTGGTTTCGGCGGAACTGGTCCCGGCAGGCGAACTTGCGCGCGCGAACGCGTCGCTCGCGCCCGCGTGCGCCGGGGCGCCGGTGAACAGCCGGATGCTGCCCGCGTCCGGTGCGTAGAACCGGGGGAGCAGCAGGGCGAGGGTGGACTTGCCCGAGCCCGCCGGACCGATGACCGCCACCGTCTCGCCGGGCCGCACGCGCAGGTCCAGTTCGCGCAGTACGGGACGGTCGGGATCGAAACCGAACGTCAAGGCGTCGATCTCGATGCCGAGCGGTCCGTCCGGCAGCTCCGCGGGCCGCTCGGGGTCGGCGATGACCGGCGCGGTGTCGATCACTTGGAATACCCGCTCGGCCGCCGCCCTGGTCAGCTGGGCCATGACGATCACCGAGGAGAGGATCCGCGCGGTGCCGGTCATCACGGCGACATAGGCGGCGAACGCGACGAAGGTGCCGATGCCGATGCTGCCGTGCAGTGCGAGCAGGCCGCCGAGCGCGATCACCGCGACCATCCCCAGCTGCGGGATCGTCGCGACGGTCGGCGCGAATCCGGCGTCGATCCGCGCGGCGCGCATCCGCTCCGCGAACAGCTTGCGACCGTGCCGCTCCAGCAGATCGACCATCCGCGCTTCCTGACCGAAGCCCTTGACCACCCGCACGCCGGTGACCGTCTCCTCGACGTGCTGAGCGAGATCGGCGGCACGCTGCTGCGCCGACCAGGTCGCCGCGTGCAGGCGCGGCCGCATCCGGTAGACGACCAGGCCGATCGCGGGCACCACCAGCAGCGCGACGGCGGCCAGCGGCGGGGACAGCCAGGTCATGACCGCGGCGGCGAGCCCGAATTCCAGCAGCGCCATACCGGACAGGGGCACCATCGCCAGCAGACCTTGGACCAACTGGAGATCGGTGATCGATCGGGACACCACCTGCCCGGTGCGCAGCGTGTCCTGTCCGACGCCGTCGAGCCGTTGCAATGCGCCGAGCAGGTGCACCCGCAACGAGTGCTGCACGTCCAGGGACAGCCGCCCGGCCAGCCAGCGCCGCCCGAATCCGGCCGCGGATCGGCTGACGGCCAGGACGACGATCAGCCAGGCGACGGCGCTGATCGCCGCCACATCACCGATCCCCGCCGCGTCGACGGCCCGTTTGGTCAGCAGCGGCCCCGCGGTCTCGACGATCGCGCCGCCGAGCACCGCCGCCGCGAGCCCGGCGAGCACCGCGCGGTGCGGTAGGCATTCGGCCCACAGCCTGCGTATCCAGCCCGGTCTGCTTCCCCCGTCCACGTCGTGCGCTCGCCCCCTTTGTCGTACCGCGTTCGTCATCGACGGTACCGACACCGACCGACAAGCCGTTGTTCCCTACCGGCCGTTCATCACAGGTCGCGGGTGCGCAGGCTCCACCAGCTCGCGGCGCCGAGCCCGATGTTCCACAGCAGAAGGACCACGACGGCGGCCGGTGCGGGGGCGAGCACGTCGCTGTCGGGATAGGAGCCGACCGCCACCGTGCCGACGGTGGCGGAGACGGGCAGCACGGTGACGACACCCGGGATGCCGAGACCACGCGCGATCAGCCAGATCAGCGGTTCGGCGAGCACGATCCAGCCCAGCAGCAGCGACACCGCCCTGGTCGAGGACCGCAGCAGGATGCCTGCGCTCGCGCCGATCAGCGACCAGCAGACCGCCGCGAGCAGCCCGCCGCCGAGCACCGCGAAGAACTCCCCGGTGACGGCGAATTTGCTCCGCCCGGCGCCGAACAGCGCGGCGACCGACACCAGTTCGACAGCGACCGCAGCCGCCAGCGCGCAGCATCCGATGACCAGGAACTTCGCGGCCGCGAGCCGATCGCGGTCGCCGCTGAACAGTGTGGTCACGGCCATGCTGTGATACCGGTACTCCGCCCCGGTCGCCACCGCGCCGAAGACGGCGGCCGCCAGCACGACCAGCGCCAGGCCCACGTAGAGCCCGATCGTCGCAGCGCCCGTGGCCGGTTGGCCGCGCGGATCCGGCGGTCCGGCCAGGCTCGCCGACACCAGGCTCGCGAACAGTGCCACGGCGAGCAGCGCGGCGGCGAGCGTCCGTCCGCGCGGCATCGTGACGACCTTGCGCACCTCGGAGTTGACGTTCGGCACCAGGTCCGCGGGCAGGATGGCGATCATCGTGGGATTCCGTAGGGCATCGGCGAGGGTGGCTGGGCGCCGGGCGCGGCGAGGCCCGGATAGTGCGGCGCGGGCGCGGCGGTGGGCTTGGTCAGCGACGCCAGCACGCGGTCGGGGTGGATCGGGTCGGGCACGATGCTATCGATTCGCACCTGCGCCGCGGTGGCCGCCGTTCTGATCTGCGCTTCGGTCGCCTCGGCGACGGCGAGGCGACCGTCCGGCCGGATCACCGCGTCGGTGAATCCGCGAGCCGCGAGCATGGTCGCCAACGCGATCGGGGTGGACGCGGCGACGACCAGCCGGTCCGGATGCCCGCGCCGCAACCGCGCCGGCGTGCCCTGGTACACCACCGCGCCTTCGTTCAGCACGACCAACTGGTCCGCGGCGGGCAGGACGGCGCCGAGACTCTCGCTGGTCAACAGGACGCTGCCGCCGCGACGGGTATGCCTGCGCAGGAAGTCCTGCAGCCAGCCGCGTTCTGCGGTGTCCAGCCCCTCCATCGGCTCATCGAGCACCAGCAGCGGGGGATCGCCGAGCAACGCGGTGGCCAGGGCCAGCCTGGTCTGCTGCCCGATCGACAGAACGCCGATCTTCGTCGAGGCGTGTTCGTCCAGGCCCACCAGCTCGAGCGCCTCGGTCACCCGGCTGTCGGCGACGCGCGCCGCGGCGGCGTAGATCCAGAGGTGATCTCGTGCGGTGTGGGCCGGATGCAGGCCGCGTGGCGCGAGAACGCCGCCGATCACAGCCGCGGAGCCCGCGCCGTCCCGCCGGGAACCGGGCCCGCCGACGGACGCGGTTCCGGCGGTGGGAACGAGCAGCCCGAGCAGCACCCGCAGGATCGTGGTCTTGCCCGCGCCGCGCGGACCCACCAGCGCGGCGACGGTGCCGGAGGGCACGGTGAAGCTGACGTCCGTCAGCGCGGTCGCCAGCTCGTACCGCTTGGTCAGGCCACGGACCGCGAACGCGATCGGCCGCGTCCCGCTCATCGTGGCGTGGCCGGCGGGCGCGGCTTCGCCGGGTCGATCGCGGTAAGCGGTTCGGCGTCGATGACCAGGTGCCCGGGCCAGGTGGCGGGCGGAGGCCCGAATGCCTTGCGCGCGTTGGTGATCGTGGCCTTGCCCAGCGCCCGGTTGCCCGCGCCGCCGATCACGGCGCCGATGCCGGCGGGCAGCACCTTGCCCGCCATCAGAGCGGCGCGCTTGGTGATGAACCGGACGATGAACCGCTTCAGCAGCGAGTCGTTCATGCTCGACAGTCCGGGGATGCGGTTGGCGAAGGCCGTGCCCCAGTTCTTCGCGGAGCTGCCGACGCTCTTCTGCACGATCTGCATGCCGCTCTCGCCCAGCACGACCGCCAGCACCAGCGCCCTGCGTTGCTCCTGGTCCTCCGGGGTGATGCCGTGCACCGAGGCCACCGCCAGGGTGAACACCGCGGAGGCCTCCATGAAGAAGGTGGTCTCCGCGCTCACCGCCGCGATGGCCGCGACGGTGCCGACGCCGGGGAAGGCGGCGGTCGCGCCCACCGCGCTGCCGCTGCCGGTCACCGCGAGCAGGTACTGCTTCTCCAGCCGCTCGATGATCTGCGCTGGGCTTTCCTCCGGATGGGAGCGGCGGATTCGGTCCACGTATTTGGCGACCGCGGGGGCCTGCAGGCGGGACCCGGTGTCGAGCAGCTCGACCACCGTCTTCTCGAACGCGCCTTTGAGCATCGGCGGCATCCTCCTCTTCCGGTCTGCTGGGTAGAACTGTATGGCACCGGTTGCCGTCAGCTCGTCATGACAACGAAGTACCCAGCCGCATCGGTTCCACCGGCGGCTGCCGCGCTTTCGACCCGGACGGGTGCGCTGCTACTCGGGGGCGTGGATCGCGGGCACGCGTTCGCCCAACGGCGGAGGGGGCGGCGGGGTTCCGTCGCCGAACGGCATGCCGCCCAGCGCCTCCCGGCCGTGCGGGGTCAGCCAGTTCGACAGGTCGGGGCCCTTGGGAACTATCCCGGTGGGGTTGATGTCCCGGTGCACGACGTAGTAGTGCGTCTTGATCTGCCCGAAGTCGATGGTGTCGCCGAATCCGGGGGTCTGGTACAGATCGCGCGCGTACGCCCACAGCACCGGCATCTCGGTGAGCTTGGACCGGTTGCACTTGAAGTGGCCGTGGTACACCGCGTCGAACCGGACCAGCGTGGTGAACAGCCGCACGTCGGCCTCGGTGATGGTGTCGCCGACCAGATACCGTTGCGCGGCAAGGCGTTCGGACAGCCAGTCCAAGCGGCGGAAGAGCCGGTCGTAGGCGGCGTCGTAGGCGTCCTGCGCCCCGGCGAACCCGCAGCGGTAGACGCCGTTGTTGACGTCGCGGAACACCGCGAGGTTCACCTCGTCGATCTCGGCGCGCAGCGGCTCGGGGTACAGCTGTGGCGCGCCGGGCCGGTGATGCTCGGTCCATTCGGTGGAGAAGTCGAGGGTGATCTGCGCGTAGTCGTTGGTGACGACCTGCCCGGTTGGCACGTCCACGACGGCGGGCACGGTGATGCCCCGCGGGTAGTCCGGGAACCGGGCCAGATAGGCGTCGCGCAACCGGGGGATGCCGAGCACCGGGTCGACGCCGCCGGGGTCCAGATCGAAGGTCCAGCTGAGCTTGTCGTGCGTGGGTCCGCACAGGCCGAGGGAGAGCACCGGTTCGAGCCCGAGCAGACGGCGCACGATCAGCGTCCGGTTGGCCCACGGGCAGGCGCGGGCCGCGACCAGCCGATAGCGCCCCGGCTCGACCGGGTAGCCGTCGCGGCCGTCGGCCGTGATCCGGGTGGTGATGTAGTTCGTGTCCCTCTTGAACTCGCCGGGCTCGACGTAGGAACCGCTTGCACTGGCCGACTTGGTCACATCGACAGTCTTCCAGATCGACCTCGTACGCTGACCGGATGAGTGAAACGAAGGCCACCCGCCTGGAACGCGACTTCACCGACGGCGGGGCGGAGGTGGCGACCCTCACGCTCGCCCACCCGCCGCTCAACCTCTTCGACCGGTCGATGCTGGACGCGCTGATCGCCGACATCGCCGAGCTGTCGGCGCGGCCGCCGCGCGCCCTGCTGCTGCGCGCGGAGGGCAAGGTGGTGTCCGGCGGCGTCGACGTGCACGTCTTCGACGGCTTGACCCCGGAGCAGGGCGCCGAATTGTGGCGCACGTTGTTCGCGCAGATCATCCATCCGCTGGAGGCGCTGCCGTGCCCGGTGGTGTTCGCCGCGCACGGGCTGACCCTGACCGCCGCCTTCGAGATCGCCCTCGCCTGCGACATCCTGCTCGCGGCGCCGAAGGCGAAGTTCGGGTTGGTGGAGATCGTGGTCGGGCTGACCCCGTCGATGGGCGGCCCGCAGCGTCTGGCCGAACGCGCGGGCTCGGGCCGGGCCCGCGAGTTCGTGATGACCGGCGATCTCTACGACGCGGCGACCATGGCCGAGTGGGGCGTGGTCAACGCCGTGCACGAGGACGTCGACGCCGCGGCGCGCGCACTGACCCACCGGCTGGCCGAGGGACCGACGAAGGCCAACGCGGCGACCAAGAAGATCATCGAGGCGTGGCGTTCCGGCGGTGTGGCACACGCGGATTCGGTGACGCCCGAGGTGTCCGGGGTGTTGTTCGACACCGAGGACCTGAAGGGCGGGGTGCGCAGTTTCCTCGAGCAGGGTCCGGGGAAGGCTCGCTACGCGGGCCGGTGACAGCTGGGACACGTTCATCGCCTATTCCAGCGAAGTTGTGACATGCGTCATATAGTCGCAGTGCCTGATACCTCGAGGCACGCGGAGGACGAATGTCGCAGTTGCTCGTCGAATATCCCCTCACCGGCCCGCACGTCTGGGACAACCCGCTAGCCCGCGGCGCCGACGGAGTGCTGCGCTACGGAAACCTCACGCCCGCGCTGACCGAACTGCTGGATCTGCAAGTGCACGCCTTCGGTACCCGCGAAGCCGTGGTCGAGGTCGGCGGCCCGCGCCTGACCTACCGGGAGCTGTGGCATTCGGCCTCCCGGATCGCGGGCGGCTTGCAGGAGCACGGGATCGGATACGGCGACCGGGTCGCCGTTCACATGCCTTCCGGCGTCCGGTGGGTGCAGGCATTCCTCGGCGCCTTGCTCAGCGGTGCGGTGCCCGTGCTGGTGCACGACGGGCTGCCCGACGCGGTGGCCGAGCGCGTGATCGCCGACAGCCGTGCCGATTTCGTGCTCGGCCACCAGGGCGCCGAGACCGAACTGCCCGACGGGGCCGCCTACATCGATGACGGCGCGGCGCTGGGCGACCTGGCGCTGCTGTCCTACACGAGCGGGACGTGCACGCCCAAAGGGGTGGAGCTGACCAACGAGAATCTGCTCTCCGCCGTGCGCTCGGTGGTCGCGGCGCTCGACCTGCCGACCGACGGCCTGCGCAACCTGGTGCTCCTGCCGTTGGCGCACGCCAGCGGCTGCGTCGACCAGCTGTTGCCGACCTTCGCCGTCGGCGGCACCGTGGTCCTCACCCGGGACACCCGCGGCATGGCCGAGGCCATCACCGCCGAGCGGATCGACATGGTCTCCGCGACTCCGCGGATCTTCGCGGGCCTGCTGCCCGAACTCGCGGAACTGCGCGCCGAGGGGCTGTGCACCGAGGGCATCGCGCGGATCAGCAAGGCCGGTCACCGGGCCGAACGCGCCGCGTCGCCGGTCGCTCCGGTCGACCTGACGGCCGAACTGCGCGGCGTGTTCCCCGCGGCCCGGCAGTGGTCGGTGTGGGGTGCGACCGAGACCAGCGGCATCGGTCTTGCGGTGGACGACGCCGAGCAGGAAGACTCGCCCGACGCGACAGGGGTGCTCGGATTCCCGTTCGGCGGAACGGAATTGGCGCTCTGGGGCCCGCGCGCGCGGGCGGGGCACGGTGAGTTGCTGTGTCGCGGGCCGAACGTCACGCCGCGCTACTGGAACGATCCCACCACGACCGCGGCGCGATTCACCGGAACGTGGTTCCACACCGGCGATCAGGTGACGATCGATGCCGACGGTTTGGTGCGCAGGGGCGCGGTGCCCGCCGAATGACGCGGTCTCACTCCAGCATTCGATCGCGCAGTCGCGCCAGGAGAGCGGGCGTCAGCCCGATGGCGGCGAGATAGCCGTCCAGGTCGCCGTGCAACTCGCGCATCGACGCGGTGGCGATGTCCAGGTATTCGTCGCGCACGCCGAGCAGGTCGATCGAGAGTTCCTCACCGGCCAGCAGTTTCGTCGTCATGAGGGCGCGCAGCGCCGGGACGGCGCCGTTGCTGAGCAGGTAGTCGGCCTGGACGTCGGCCTCGATGACGCCCACCGCGCGCAGCAGCGTCGCGACGGCCCAGCCGGTGCGGTCCTTGCCCGCCGCGCAGTGCACCAGCACGGCGCCTTCGCCACGCAGGATGGACTCGGCGAGCGAGGCGATGGCGGCGTGCGCCTCCGGCAGCGCCGGGAACATCCGGTAGACCTCGAGCATGTGCGCGTAGGCGGTCCGCGCGGTCGCCTCGTGCGGCGGCGCCTCGGCCATCCGGGAGTCGAACGGCGTGATGGTCAGCCGGACGTCCGCGGGCAGCCGGTCGGCGCCGATATGGTCGATCTCGCGCTGTCCGCGCAGGTCGTGGACGACGCTGACGCCCAGTTCGCGCAGCCCGGCATGGCCCGCGTCATCCAGGCCGCTGAGCTGAGCCGAGCGCAGCAGGACGCCGGGGCGGACCTTGGCGCCATCGTGGGTGCGCAGCCCGCCGGTGTCGCGGAAGTTGAACGTGCCGGAGAGGAAGTACTGGTCGGCGGGGGGCGAGAGAGTCACCGATCCAGGCTATCCGCCGGGCGGAGCGAAGAGGTGTCGATAGCGGATCGGACCTCGAACGACAGGCTGACCGATTTGGGCGGTTTCGCTGTGGTATTTGCCACACGATTTGGGTTGCCGCCCACCTGAACCGTACCGTTGTCCATGGTCTGTCGAGCGGCGCAGCGTCGCCGAGATCCACCGTCATAGCGGGATTTCCGGGCGACACGGCTGGATCGCATACCGGTCCCGGTTGGGTAACAAAACATTCTTTCAGTCTGGAATTACCCATCGAACCCGTTCTCAAACCCCGAAAACGCTCTACCATTGATGAACGTTGGACCGGGCAGCCGAGGTGTTTCCCGATGTTGCCCGCCCTGTTCAGCGAGTCGCGCCAACGGAGGTGCGCGAGTTCTTTCGCCGAGGGAGTCGTCGTTGAGCGCACGTGGAGAAGTAATAACAGATATCCGGCTACGACCCGCCGTCACGGATGCGGTCGAAGCGGCGGCCGCCACGCTCGACTACAAGGGCCTGCGCGCGCTGCGGGTGTTGCTGCACGCCGGGGTCAGTGCCTACTGGCCGCTGGTCAAGGCCACTCCGGGTAAGCAGATCAGGTCGTACGAGAGGACCTTGGAGGCGCTGCGCGCGCGCTGGGAGGTCAGGGCCGGTTGCTTCCCTGATCCGATCGCGACGGAGTTCTACCGTGAGAAGGACGCGGAGGTCACCGCGTTCCTGAAGCTGTGCGCCGAGCGGTCGGGGACGCAGTGGCTGGAGCCGGTGGAGGCGATCGCCTGCAACGTCGTCTCGATCGTGCAGGGCACGGTCCTGCGCTGGCTGGCCGATTGCAACGACGAGACCATGTTGGTGGTGCTCGACGAGATGGTCAGCGGACTGGCCACCAAGGCCGCGGAGATCTGACAAATACTGGACGTTTGACCAACTTGGTGGTTGAGTTGTCCTGGTGACCGAGACGTCGCCGATCGCGGGGCTGCACGCGGCCACCGCCGACCTGGATCCGCCGCTGGCCGCCCTCGACCTGCCCACTGTGCGCGCGAACGCCGCCGACCTGGTGCGCCGCGCTGCCGGCACCCCGGTGCGTGTGGCCAGCAAATCCGTGCGCTGCCGCGCAGTGCTCGCCGAAGTCCTCGGCGCCGATCTCACCGCTTCGGGCGGTTTCGCGGGCATCATGTCTTATTCCTTGCGGGAAGCCCTCTGGCTCGTGCGCCACGGGGCGCGCGACGTGCTGCTCGGGTATCCCAGCGTGGACCGTGCGGCGCTGGCGGAACTGGCCGCCGACGACATCGCGCTGCGATCGATCACGCTGATGATCGACGATGCCGCGCAACTCGACCTGATCCGCGCCGCCGTCGGCACCGACCGGGTCCGGCCACGGGTCTGCCTGGACGTGGACGCGTCGCTGCGCATCGGCCCCCTGCACCTCGGCGTGCGCCGTTCTCCGGTACGCACGCCGCAGCAGGCCGCCGCCCTGGCGGGCGAGGCGCTGCGGCGTGGTTTCGACGTGGTGGGCGTGATGACCTACGAGGCGCAGATCGCGGGACTGCCGGACACCAATCTCGCGGTGCGCTTGGTGAAGCGGGCGTCCGCGGCGGAGATCCGCAAGCGCCGGGCCGAGGTGCTCGACGCGGTCCGGTCCGTGACCGGCGAGCTGGCGATCGTCAACAGCGGCGGCAGCGGATCCATCGAGGTCAGCGTCGCCGATCCGGACGTCACCGAGGTGACCGCCGGGTCCGGTCTGTACGTGCCCACGCTGTTCGACGGGTACCGGTCGTTCACCCCGCGGCCCGCGCTGTATTTCGCGCTTCCCGTGCTGCGCAGACCCGCGTCCGATATCGCCACCGTCTTCGCGGGCGGCTACATCGCGTCCGGCCCCACCGGAGCGTCGCGGGCGCCCAAGCCGGTGTGGCCGCGCGGGATGAAGCTGCTCGGCACCGAGGGCGCGGGCGAAGTGCAGACCCCGCTGTCGGGCGGCGCGTCACTCCGGGTCGGCGACCGGGTGTGGTTTCGGCACGCGAAGGCCGGCGAATTGTGCGAGCGGTTCGACACCGTGCACCTGGTCGACGAGGACGGTTCCCGCGTCGGCGTGCCGACCTATCGCGGCGAGGGCGTCTGCTTCGGCTGACCGGCGTCGGTCAGCCGGAGGAACGCCCCGAGATCGGCGAGTTCGTCCGTGCTCGCGGGCAGATACTCGGTGAGCAGTGGTGAGCGGATGACGATCGCCTTCCACATGGCGCGGCACAGCGCGTGCACCACGCCGCGCGACAGCAGCGACGGCATGCCGTAGGGAGCGTCGGCGGGGCTCGAGGTCGTCATGGACAGCAACACCACCGCCGCCTCCCGGCCGCGGAATCGATCCGGCGTGCCCACCAGCACGTCCTCGATCTTGGCGCGGCCCAGCAGCGTCCGGATGCGCCCCACCTGGGCCGCGTACGGCGCGACCACGAAGATGTCGTGCGGGTGCAGCCTGCGCGTGGTCGCGCCGATCGTCCAGGACATGCCGAGCAGGGCGCGGACCCGGCGCACCACCTCGCGCGCCTCCGCGGGCGACTCGGTGGCGTTGCCGTAATGGTCCACCAGGACGGTGTCCACTCCGGGCTGCTCGCCGTCCAGCCGCCGGGCCAGCGTGACCGTCTCGTTGGCCCGCAGGCGGCCGTCGTAGTACAGCCGGGAGACCGGCTCGCAGACCGCCGGGTGCATCCGCCAGGTGCGGTCCAGGAAGTAGCCGCGTTCGATGGGCAGCGTCTGACGTCCCGCGGCCAGCCAGCCGAGCACCGACTCGCCCACCGGGGCCGGGTGGGCGCCGCGCGCGCTCGACGCCACCGGATCGCCGAGCAGCAGCAGATTGCGCGCGCTCGCCGCGACGGACACGGCCTCGGCCAGCGGGAAACGGCCGGCGTCGGCGATCACGAGCAGGTCCAGGCCCGCGCGCGGCACCGAATTCTCGTCCGCGAAATCGGCCGGGACGCCGCCGAGCACGCACCCGCTGATCGCGTTGTCCAGAAATCGCGGGTAGCGGGCGGCGTCGATCACC
This sequence comes from Nocardia sp. NPDC019219, assembly GCF_040632645.1. Taxonomy (NCBI): domain Bacteria; kingdom Bacillati; phylum Actinomycetota; class Actinomycetes; order Mycobacteriales; family Nocardiaceae; genus Nocardia; species Nocardia sp. NPDC019219. The sequence continues at coordinate 203,655 of NZ_JBEYCG010000008.1, forward strand.
AACCACTCCGGGGCGAGCGTCGCCGCGTCCTTCTTGGCGACCAGTTCCGGCAGGACGCCCGCCCGCACCACCGCGTCGAGCAGGTTCTCCACGGTGGCGGATTCCCGCGCGACAACGCCGATGCGCCACTTGTTCCGCGTGATGAGCCGCTCCAGCACGCGGGCGGCGGTCGGGGTCTTCCCGGTGCCCGGCGGGCCCTGCACGGCGACGTAGGAGTGGTCCAGAGCGCACAGCGCGGCTGTGATCGCCGCGGCGTAGTCGCCGTGCACCTCGGGCAACCGGGCGTCGCCGTGCAGCCGGGGCGGGCGCCGCGCCAGGATGTCGAAGACGGCCGCCCGCGGCGTGTCCGGCAAGGTCATCAGCAATTGCTGCGCCGCGAACTCGATGGCCGCTGCGGCGTTCTCGTCCCACTCCGGCAGGCCGGGCGCGATCGCGGACGGCAGTTCGTCGTAGGGTTCGCACCCTTCGGGCAGCGATTCCTCCAGCCGGACGGTGTCGTCGAATTCGGCGTCCACCGAGCAGCCGAGAACCGTGGCCGTCGCGGTGGCCCGCAGGCCCGGAGCGGTGACCATTCCCGCCGGCATCGGCTGGTCGTAGAAGGTGTAGACGGTGGTACCGGGAGTGAGCGCGCTCGCGCCCGGAGCGCCGCTCGGACCGGTGCCGATCCGGCCGGTCAGGGTCAGGTAGCGCCGCATCGCCGGGCGATCGGGGCGGCGATGCCACTTGGTGTCGACCGTGCCCCAGTCGGCGACCAGGACTCCTGGCGCGTCGGCCCATTCGTCCACCGGATGGCTGAGCCGGTCGGCGTGCGCCCACCACAACGGCTGCCGTTCGCGGCGATGGTAGCCGAGCGCGGCGGCCGTCAGCGCGGCGGGATGCAGCGAATCACCTTGCGCGGCGGCGTATTCGGCGAGCGCGGCCTCCAGCGACGACGGCCGGGACGACGGCGGCGGTGCGGCCGCGCCGGGGATCGCCGCGGTGTATCCGGCCGCCGCGGGCAGCGTCCGCGCGGCGACGCGCTGCTCGGCCGCGCGATCGAGCAGCCAATCGCGCAGCCGCAGCACGGTACCGCAATCGTGTTCGGCGGAGGTATCGGCAGGGCCGGGAAGCAGTCGGCGCAGCCCGCTGAGCCGGTAGGAGGATTCGCCGACGAGCAGCGCGCCGCGCACGATCGGATACAGATCGACCAGAACGCCTCCGCACAGCAGTTCGTCCACCAGCTCCTCGTTGACGCCGTGCCGTCCGGTGCAGCGCAGCAGCGCCGTGCGCACCGCGGCGGAGTAGTGGTAGACGTGCAGGTCCGGATAGATCCGGCGGCGCTGGGTCAGATAGTCGAGCACCTGCTCGAGCACGCGGCGTTCCGCGGCCGCGGCGTGCCGGGGGTCGCTCGAATCGATCGGCCCGCGCAGCGAGAGATGCACCGTGTCCGGGCCGCCGACCTCCACGACGAGCGGAGCGCGGCCGCCGCCCGCGATGGTGAGCGAGAGGTCACCGGGGGACGGCGCGGGCAGCGCTCCGAGCGCGGCCGCGTCGAGCAGGGCATACGTGGGTGTTCCGGAAAACTCGCGCCGCAGTTGGAGTTCCGCCTGGCGGCGCAGCGCGGAGACCGTCCGCGGCGGCACGCCGGGCACCGCGGCATCGGTGGTGGCCAGCCGGTCGATGGTGGTCACTCCCGCTTCGCGCAACCGGGCGCGGGCGGCGGACGGCATGCCTGCCACGAGCAGCAGGTCGCGCGCGGCGGACAGGGCGTCGGTGCAGGTCCGGCAGCGGCCGCAGGCCAGATAGCGGGGGTCGCCCCACTGCACGGGCAGCAGTTCACCGAGCTTCTCGTCCACGATCCGCTCCACCCGCCGCCTACGCGCCCGATACAACGGAAGCAACTCGCTCAGCGCCCGGGCGCTGCTCTGCGGGCCCCGGTGCAGCCGGACCAGCGGTGCGGTGAGCGCGCCCGAGCGGTCGAGGGCCTCGGCGCAGGCGGCGAGTTCGAGCGCGGCGGCGACCCGGTCCGCCGTCGTGGGCGCGATGCCGTGCACGGTGTAGCGGACCCGATGTTCCGCCCGTACCAGGAAGTCGGCGCCACAGTGGAATCGGCCGTCGAAGAAGGACGCGCCGTGCACCACGTGGGCGCCGGAGCGCAAAGCGGTGACCGTTTCGGCGTGAGCGGCGGTCAGTGCCGCGGCATACCGGCCGGGATCGCTCGGATCGTCCGGCGGCCGATCGATCTCGACCACCGCGCCGCCGAACCGCGTGCGGTAATCGTCGAGCAGGCGTCGCCGGACGTCATCGGTTCCCCGCGCGGGCTCGTCTCCCGGTGCGGTGCTGCGGGTTTCGGCCGGGATGGTACCGAGTTCGGCGTCGAGGGCGCGCAACAACGCGAACTCGCAGTGCGCCGCGCGGACGAGATCGACGGTGCTGCAGACGACACGATCACCGAACACGAACAAACGCGGCCCTCCTGTGTCTTCGCGGGACACCCGCTGCCGGCGTGCGCCGAATTACACACGGACCGCAACACTGTAGCTAGCGCGCCTGACCTCGGCCTACCCTCCCCGGCTCAGGACCGTGGCTTACGGCGCTCCGGCCGCTTGCCGCTTTCGCGCTCCCGGCGCTGGCCGCGGCTGAACGTGCGATGCTGCGGCGCGCCCTGATCCAGTTGCAACTGGATGAGCACACCACTGATCCGCGTGCGCCGCAACGCCTCCAGCGTCTCCTCCGGCAGCTGGGCGGGCAGTTCCACCAGGCTGTGGTCGGGACGGATGCTGATGTGCCCGAAGTCGCTGCGGCGCAGGCCGCCTTCGTTGGCGATGGCGCCGACGATCGCGCCGGGCACCACGCGATGGCGCTTGCCCACGCTGATCCGGTAGGTCGCCAGCTCGGTTCCGGTGGCGCGGTGGTGGGAACCGCCGACCGGTTCGTCGAAACGCCGGGCGGGCCGCTCGCGCGGGGTCCGGTCGCGTTGCGGGCGCTCCACCGGCTCCGGCTCGGGCTCCATGAAGAAGTTGTCGCCGTCGTAGGAGCCCACCGCCAGCGCCGCGGCGATGTCGGCCAGCGGGATGTTGTGCTCGCGCTCGTAGTCCTCGATCAGCTTGCGGAACAGCGGCAGGTTCGCCGAGGTGAGGTTCTCGGTGATGGCGTCGCCGAACTTCGTCACGCGCTGGGCGTTGACGTCCTCCACGCTGGGCAGCTGCATCTCGGTCAGCGGGTGGCGGGTGGCCCGCTCGATCGACTTGAGCAGGTGCCGCTCGCGCGGCGCGACGAACAGCAGCGCCTCGCCGCTGCGCCCGGCCCGGCCGGTGCGGCCGATGCGGTGCACGTAGGACTCGGTGTCGTGCGGGATGTCGTAGTTGACCACGTGCGAGATGCGGTCCACGTCCAGCCCGCGCGCGGCCACGTCGGTGGCGACCAAAATGTCCAAGGCGCCGGACTTGAGCTGGCCGATGGTGCGTTCGCGCTGGTTCTGCGCGATGTCGCCGTTGATCGCGGCGGCGGAGAAGCCCCTGGCGCGCAGCTTCTCGGCGAGTTCCTCGGTGGCCTGCTTGGTGCGGACGAAGATGATCATCGCCTCGAACGACTCCACCTCGAGCACCCGGGTGAGCGCGTCCAGCTTGCGCTGATGCGACACCAATACCCAGCGCTGGGAGATGTTGGTGGCCGTCGAGGTCTTCGCCTTGACCGTGATCTCCACCGGATCGTGCAGGTACTGCTTGGAGATCTTGCGGATCGCGGCGGGCATGGTCGCCGAGAACAGCGCCACCTGCTTGTCCGACGGAGTGTCGGCGAGGATGCGCTCGACGTCCTCCTGGAAGCCCATCTTGAGCATCTCGTCGGCCTCGTCCAGCACCAGATACTGCAGCTGCGACAGGTCGAGCGTGCCCTTCTCCAAGTGATCGATCACCCGGCCCGGCGTGCCGACCACGACGTGCGCGCCGCGCCGCAGGCCCGACAGCTGCACGCCGTAGCTCTGTCCGCCGTAGATGGGCAGCACATGCAGCCCCGGGATGTGCGCGGCGTAGCGGCCGAACGCCTCGGCGACCTGGATCGCGAGCTCTCGGGTCGGGGCGAGCACGAGGGCGCGCGGAGTGCGGCCGGTGGCTTCGAGCCCCATCAGGATCGGAATGGCGAACGCGGCGGTCTTGCCGGTGCCGGTCTGCGCGAGACCGACGACGTCGGCGCCGGAGAGCAGCGGGGGAATCGTCGCGGCCTGAATAGGCGACGGCGATTCGTAACCGACGTCGGCGATGGCCGCGAGGATGCGGTCATCGATCCCCAGATCGGCGAAAGACGGGCCGTCGGTGTCCCTGTCGTTGTCGCCAGAAACGCTGTCGACCTGATTGGTGCTCATTGACCAGGAGTTTACTGCCTCGTGCTGGTCGTCCCGGCCACCGCCCCAATACCGTGAGACCTATGCAACTGGACAACTCGCCCGCGCATCGCGATGTGACGCCGGATCAGCTGGACGTTGCGGTCGTCCAGTTCGCCCCGTCGACCGACCCCGCGGCGAACCTCGCGACCGTGCGCGAGCACGTCCGCACGGCCCGCGAGCGCGGGGCGCGCGTGGTCGTCGCACCGGAATACTCGATGTTTGCCGTGACCCGGCTCGACGAGCGGGTCGTCGCCGTCGCCGAGCCGCTGACCGGCCCATTCGTCACCGGCCTCGGGGCGATCGCACGCGAGTTCGGCGTGTTCCTGGTCGCCGGAACGGTGGAGCAGGTCGCTCCGGGTGGCGACCGCATCCGCAACACCCTGGTCGTGCTCGGCCCAGACGGCGCCCTCGTCACGCGCTACCGGAAGGTCCACCTCTACGACGCCTTCGGCCACCTCGAATCCGACGTGGTCGAACCGGGCGTGATCGAAGCCCCGGCGACCTTCACGGTCGGCGATGTGACATTCGGCATGCAGACCTGTTTCGATCTGCGCTTCCCGGAAGGTGTGCGCCGGGTCGCCGCGGCAGGCGCGCAAGTGCTGCTGCTGCCCGCCCAGTGGATCCCCGGCCCGGCCAAGGTCGACCAGTGGACCACGCTGGTCCGGGCGCGTGCCATCGAGAACACCGTCTACGTCGCCGCCGCCGATCAGGCCGCTCCCCGGGGCGCGGGCGCGTCGATGATCGTGGACCCGGCAGGCGCGGTACTCGCCGAACTCGGCGACGAGCCCGGTGTGCTGACCGCCGGAATCGACCTGGCCTACCTGAGCAAGGTGCGCACCGCCAACCCGAGCCTCGCGTTGCGTCGATTCTCGATCACCGAGCGCGGACCGGAGTAGCGTTCGGAATCGATGGTCTACACCGATCGGACCTCGGCCGGTCACGCGCTGGGTGCGCATCTCGAACACCTACGCGCGGCGAATCCGCTGGTGCTCGGGCTGCCGCGCGGTGGAGTGCCGGTGGCCGCCGCGGTGCGCGAGGTGATCGGCGGTGACCTCGACATCCTGCTGGTCCGCAAACTGGGCGTGCCCTGGCAACCGGAACTCGCGCTGGGCGCCGTCGGCGAGGACGGGGTTCGGGTGCTGAATCCGGATGTGCTGGCGCACACCGGGCTGACGCCGAAGAAGGTCGACTCGATCGAGGCGCGCGAGCGCGCCGAACTGGAGCGGCGCAGGCAGGTGTTGCGCGGTTCGGCGCGGCCGATTCCGCTGGAAGGGCGCACCGTGGTGATCGTCGACGACGGCATGGCGACCGGCGCCACGGTCGTGGTCGCCTGCCGGGTCGCGCGGCTGCACCGGCCCGCGCGCGTCGTCGTCGCCGTGCCGGTCTCCTCCACGGAGGCGATGCGCCGGGTCGCCGACGAGGCCGACGAGGCGGTCTGCCCGTGGGTGCCGCGCTCGCTCGGCGGCGTCGGCGGCGCGTACCGGGACTTCCATCAGTTGGAGGACGCCGAGGTCACCGCGTTGCTGTGCTGACAGTGCTCAGATCTCGGCGATGCCCTTGCGGTGGCGCTGGGCCAGTTCGGCGTAGAAGCCCGGGTTGAGCTGCACCCACATCTGCGCCTGCGTGCCCTCGATCGGCCGTTTCACCTCGGCGGGGGAACCTGCGGCGAGCACGCCGTCGGGAATCTCGGCCCCGGGCGGCACCAGCGAGTGGGCCGCGATCATGCTGCCCGCGCCGATCTTGGCCAGGTCCAGCACCGTGGTCCCGTTGCCGACGATGGCCTCGGCGCCGACCGCCGCGCCGTGGAAGACCACGCTGTGCGCGATCGTCGCGCCGGGCCCGATCTCCATCGGCACGTCCGGTGGCACGTGCAGCACCGCGTTGTCCTGGATGTTGGCGCGTTCCCGGATCACGATCGGCGCGAGGTCCGCCCGCAGCACCGCGCCGTACCAGATCGAAGCGCCCGCCTCGACCCGGACGTCACCGATCAGGGTCGCCGTCGGCGCGACGAACGCCGTCGGATCGACCTGCGGCCGTTTGCCTTCGAATTCGTAGAGTGGCACTCGTACACCGTAAACGGTGGTGTCGGGTCGTCGCCGGACCGGCGTCGGGAACCGCCGTGCGGCTCAGCCCCGGTCTGGATCCCATGAGTGTCGAATCCGGGATGGAAGTGGGACTCCCAACGCGGTGCCGCGGTCCATCGGCTGCCGTGTGCCCGGTCCGCACCTGGCGCGATCGTCCTGCCTCGGATGATGAGCCCGCGTATGCCAGTCGTGTCGGTCTCCGCGTTCGTGCGGACAAGCCGGTCCAACCGACACCGGTGGCTGATCGCCGCGTAACGGTCAGCGGCGCAGCAGCAGGCCGGGCCGAGCGTGCGGTCCGATCGTCGTGTCCGTCACGCGTTCATCCGTTGCGCTGTCGAGTGTCGGCGGGCGCTTGACCCGCGACGGGTAGCCGAGATGTTCAGCGTCCGGCGTAGGCGGTGGACGTGCGCGCGGCCGCGGTGACGAGCGGTCGGAGGTGGGCGGCGAAACGCTCCGCGTTCACCGCGACGATGTCGACGTCCGCGCCGGTGCGCACTGCGTACCGGCCGTCGGCGACCACGTCGATCCAGCACAGCACGCCGAACGGGCGTAGTTCGCCCGCGCCGCGACGGGCGGAGACGACCATCTGCCCGATGCCTTCGCGCGGCTGCCGGAGCAACTTGCGGATCCGGGATGGGGTGGACGGCCCGGCGACCGGAACGGTGACCAGGTTGCGGCTGTCCTCGCCGACCTGGGTCAGGGGAGCGGTCAGCCGCGGGAGGGTGCCGGGGGCGTTCTCGGGAAGCATGGAAACGATCCGCGCGCACAGGCTTTTCGAGCTGCCCGCGAACAATCGCACCTCGCCGCCGCGGTCGGGCGTCGCGCCGGGGCGTTGCGCCGCGACCACCGCGATGTTCCCGGCGGCGGCGCCGAGGATGCGCACCGGCCGCACCGCCGGTTCGGTGTCGGTCGCCGGTCGCGGTCCGCCATCCTCGCGCGGCGCAGCGTCACGCTGACCGAACACCGGTCGGTGTCCGCTGTCCTCGCGCGGCGCCGCGTCACGCTGACCGAACACCTCGACGCGCAGGTCCGGCTCGGCGAGAACGCGCAGCGCCGCCTCCAGATCCGCGTCCAGGACCTGATCACACCAGCGTTCGAGCGCCGGAAGCTGCGCGGCGCGTTCGCCGATGTCGCGGGCCGACAAGCGCACGGCGAGGGGATAGGGGATGCGATCACCGTCGGTGCGTGACCAGGCCAGCGCGAACTGGTCCGGGGTCAGCGTCCAGTTCACTCGTACTCGGACCATTCCCCGAGCACGGGCGGCGTGGTCGGATCGAGCGATCCGATGAGTTCGCCGCCGTCGTCGGAGGGCTCGAGGAAGGTGGGCAGGTCGTCGAGGTCGAACTCCTCGTCCTCGTCGTCGATCGGAGCCAGGCGTGCGGTCGCCGCGTTCGCGGCCACGCTCGCACCCCCGCGCGGGGTGTCCACCGCGGCCACCGCACCGCCCATCAGGCCGCCCATCGCGCCCGCGCCGAGACCGGTGACGGCCGCGTCACCGCTGTCGTCGTTCCTGCGCCGCTCGTCGCGCTTGCGCTGTTCCTCGGGCGGAACCTGGGGGCCCGCGCCCGGCACGGCGGGCACCGTCATCGGCTCGCCCGTCACCGCGGCGGGGGCGGTCGTCGGCCCCGGTGCGCCCGGGACGGGCGTCGTACGGTGGACGGACGCGGCCGCCATCGCCGGAAGCGCCGCCGCGGCGGCGGGCGCGACACGAGGCGCCGTCGGCGCCGGTGCCTCGCCCGAAGCGGCAGCGGTGGTGGTCGGCGCGGCAGCGGCGGCAGATGTGGATGTGGATGGAGCTTCCGCAGTGGGTTCCGGATCGGCCTGCGGAACAGCGCCCCGCTGCTGTACCGGGTGGCTCGGCTCCTGCGAGGCTGTCGCGAACGATAGGGGTTGCGCGGCAGGGGAGGGCTGGGCGTCTCCGATGATCTTGCTGGACGGTGCGGCACCGGGCGTCGCTGCGGTCGGCGGATCCGTCTCGTCGGGGAACGCGGGCACGTCGGTCCCGGTCTGCACGAACACACCGGCGTAGATGTCGTTCATCGCGCGCACGACGTCCTGACGGGCGTGCTCACTCGCCTTCTGCCCCTCGACATTGCTGGTCGCCTGGGACGGATCCAGCAGTGCTCCCGCCAGATCCGGTGCGTCCGTGGGAGGCTCGGTCACCGCGGCCCGCAGCGCTTCGGCCGCGTCGCTCGCTCGCCCGAGGCGCTGCGAGACCACCGCGAACACGTCGGCCAGGTCCTGGCCGCCCTGTTCGAACACGCGCACCACCGCGTCCGCGCTCTTGGCGGCGGAGCCGCGCCAGCCGTCGGCGATGGCCGCGCGAATCTCGGTGTGCGCCTGGAAGACCGCGTCGGCGAGATGCGCTGCCGCTTCGCTCCACGCCTGCTGGCCGCCCGCGAGCACGGCCGGATCCAGCAGTTGCACCTTGGCGTGGATCTCGCTGTGGGTGAGGTTGTCGAACACTTCGACGTTCGGCGCGTAAGCGGGATCGGTGCGCCGGTGGGTGGCCCGCTCGCCGGCGCGTGGCATCTCACGCATGCGCGGCTCCCGTCACGTCGATCCGTTCCACCGCCAGCGCGAGGGCCTGGTCGGCCTGCTGATAGGTGGCGGCCGCGGCGCGGAATGTCTGCGCGAGTTCCCTTGCAGCGGAAGAATATTGGCGTAGTCGCGTGATCGCGCCGTCGGCTTTGCGCTCGAAGCCGGCGCGTAGCGCGTCGCCGGAGGCGAATCCGCCGAATCCGGGCAGGGCGGTGGCGGCGCTCAGCACGCGGATCTGCTCGTCGACCCGATCGGCGAGCAATTCGTACTGGCGCGCGCAGCGTTCGTGCGCGCCGTCGGCGACCAGCAGGCTGTCGATCCACAGCGAGCCGTCGTCGACCGCCCTGTTCAGCGCGGCGATGTCGATACCTGGTGCGGTGACCTCCGCGCGTGGCTCTCCGCCGAACTCGTTCTCCTGCGATGGCATCTGCGCCGTCCCCCTTCCTCGTCCGAAGAGCGGTTCACGGATGTCGTGCCAACCCCACGACGACACCCTGCGTCCAATCCGCGATGTCGGCAGTGACCCGCGCGTGCACCGGCTCGTGCAACAGGTCGTGCCCTGCGTCGATGTACTCCCGTAAATCTACCGATTCGTGGCGGCTAGTCCAGACCCTGACGGCATCGATCGGCGCGCGCCGATCGTCCACGCCGTGCACCGCGAGGATCGGAAGCTCGCGTGGCAGTGGCGTTCCCGGCGCGCCGGGCGCACCGCCGCCGAGCGCGCGCTTCGGGACTCCCGACAGCACCAGGCCCGCGAGCGCGTCGTCGGGGAGGGCCGGCCGCAGCGGGTAGTCTCGTTCCACGGTCACCGGATGCGCTGTCGTGTCAGTGGTTTCCGGCACCGCCGCGCCGAGCATGCCCAGCGCGGTCACCGCGCCCAGCGAGTGACCCAGCAGGATCAGTGGCCGGTCGTCGCGCGCCAGTTCGACGAGCCGCACGGCGTCCGCTACCAGCTCGGCCAGTGCGCCGGGCCGTTCCGGATCGCCCTCGCTCAACCCGTGTCCCGAGGTGTCCAACGCCCACACCTGCGCCCCGGCGGGTCCCAGGGCGCGCGCGAACCGGTGGTAGTGCCCACTGTGCTGCCCGATTCCGGGCAGCAGAACGAGGGTGTACCGCGAATTCTCGATCGGCCACCGCCGATAGTGCATCCGCCCGCGCGCGCCGTCGAAAAAAGGCATTCACCGATAGTGCCAAAGATCGTGTCCGGGACGGGACCGCACGATTTCGCGCCGAAAACGGCTAAGATCCGCGGCGACTCACTCCTACCCGAGCCCGAGGTGCCCGCGTTGAGAACCCTCCGCCGTCCCGGCGCCTTCCTCGCCTCCGCAGCGGCGCTCGCCTGCACCGCAGTACTCGCGCCGGTCGCCGAGGCCGCGCCGCCGGTCGCCGCCTGTGACCCCGCGGCGGCGGTCACGGCCGTTCCGGCGCCGGTGCCGGTGCTCGACTGGGCGGAGAATCTGGGCTACGACGCCCAGGGCAATCTGTGGGTCTCGCGGCTCAACCGCAACGAGGTCCAGCGCTACGACGCCGCCGGCACGCTGACCGCGACTGTTCCGGTGGAGTTCCCGGGCGCGGTCCGGCTCGGTCCCGACGGGTTGCTGTACGTCGTCTACGGCGACGCGCCGGTCAGCGTCGTGCGGCCCGGCGGCGTGATCCGGTTCGATCCGGCGGCGGCAGTGCCGGCACCGGAGCTCTACGTCTCCGGGTTCACGATGCCCAACGGCGCCGCGTTCGACCCAGCTGGGAACCTGTACGTCGCGACGTTGTCCGGCGTGGTCAAGGTTCGTCCCGACGCCTCCGTCGACACCGCCTGGGGCGCACCGCTGGCCGGACTGGCCGCCAACGGCGCGGTCGTGCACGACGGCGCGCTGTACATCACCGCCAACGGCGGCCCGCTCGGCCGGATCGTCCGCATCCCGCTCGACGACCCCGCGGCCCGCGCCACCGTCGCGGATGTCGCCGGGCGACTGCCCGGCCTGCCGGATTTCGCCGACGACCTGCTCGTCGACCCGAGCGGCATCCTGTACGTCACCACTCTCACCGGCCAGCTGGTCCGGGTCGATCCCCGCACCGGCGCAGGCTGCGCCGTCCTCGCGGGCCAGCCGCTCACCGCGGTGGCCGCTGCCCCCGGCCGTCCGGACGAATTGATCGCGAGCACGGAATCCGGCGCTCTGCTCGGAATCCGCCTCGCCCGCTGAATCGGAGGTCGCGGGCGGGTGCGCGTATAGACGCTCGAAGCGGGGTGCGCCCGAGGGGATGCGCTCCCTGATCGCAGACGTCGCGCAGAATGCGCAGAGGACCGGCTGATCAAGGTATTGCCAGGTGCTCAGAAGTGTTCGGCTACGACTCGTAGAGGGCCGGGTGCGCGCGGCGGTTCGCCTGGGATGTGCACGGACGCCAGAACTCCCGGGTCGGCTCGTGGCCTCGCAAGTTTCGGCGCTGTCCCAGCGCGACGGTGACGAGTTCGAATCGCTCGAGTCATGGGCGCTCCTGCGTGCCTATCGCGCGCTCGGCGCGGTCGGCGATGGCGCGCAGCTGCGCGATGAGTTCCGGTGGCTCGTGGACCTGGAAGTCCGCTCCCAGCCCGAGCAGCCGGTGGGCCAGCCACTCCGGTGCGTCGTCGCGAACGGTGTCGATCCGGCAAGTACGCGCGTCGATCGGAATGATCTCGCCCGGGCCGTCACCCAGCCGTCCCGCGACTCGGTCGGCGGAAGCGTGGATGGTCAGGCGGAGCCGGAAGGCCGGTGTCCCCCAGTCGGTGCGGCGGCCCGTGACGTAGGCGGCGGGATCGGCGGCGGGTAGCGGGCGCGGCGCGAAGCGGGCGGCGGTGGGCTGCGGACGGTCGATCCGGTCGACGCGGTAGACGCGCCAGCCTGCGCGGTCGAGGTCGTAGCCGACCAGGTACCAGCGCCGCCGGGCGGGCACGAGGCCCACCGGCTCGGCATTGCGCCGCGTCTCGGCTCCTGTTTCGTCGCGGTAGGCGAATCGCACCCGTTCCCGGTTGGCCACGGTGGCCGCGAGCGTGGCGAGCACCTCGGGGTCGGCAGTTGGCCCGTCACCGGTGGGCGGAGTCAGCGCGGCGGCGAAGACCCGCACTCTGCGCCGCAACTTCGCGGGCAGCACCTGCTCCACTTTGGCCAGCGCCCGGACCGACGCCTCCTCGATCCCGGCCACCGCGGACCCGGCGGCGGCGCGCAACCCGACCGCGATGGCGACGGCCTCGTCGTCCTCCACCAGCAACGGCGGCATCGCCGCGCCCGCCGCCAGGCGGTAGCCGCCAGCCGCGCCGAGCGTCGCGGTCACCGGATAGCCGAGCTCGCGCAGCCGATCGATATCGCGGCGCACCGTGCGGTCGGTGACGCCGAGGCGTTCGGCCAATTCGCTGCCCGGCCATTCGCGCGGCGTCTGCAGCAGCGACAGCAGGCGAAGGAGCCGGGCGGGGGTGTCGTTCATGCTCCGAGCATGCCGGAAATCTAGGACCTGATCAGTCCTAGATCGCTTCTAACGTCGTCGTCGTACTCGCAGGACCGACTGGCAAGGAGCCGACCGAATGACCGATATCCGACCCTTCCGCATCGAGATTCCGCAGGCAGAGGTGGCCGACCTGCACGACCGGCTCGCCCGCACCCGCTGGGCCGCCCAGCTGCCCGGCGTGGGCTGGGATCGCGGCGTCCCGGTCGACTACCTGCGTGAACTGGCCGAGTACTGGCGGACCGGGTTCGACTGGCGCGCACAGGAAGCGGCGCTCAACGCGTTCCCCCAGTTCCGCACGCGGATCGACGGTCTCGACGTGCACTTCGTGCACGTGCGCTCGCCGGAGCCGGGCGCGACGCCGCTGATCCTCACCCACGGCTGGCCGAACTCGTTCGCCGAGTTCGCCGAGACCATCGGCCCGCTCGCGGATCCGCGTGCGCACGGACTCGATCCGGCCCAGGCATTCCACGTCGTGGTGCCGTCGGTCCCGGGTTTCGGCTTCTCCGAAGGGCCGCGCGAGCTCGGCATGACACCGGCGAAAGTGGCCCGGATGTGGCTGAGCCTGATGGATCGCCTCGGCTACCGGCGCTTCGGGGCGCAGGGCGGCGATCTCGGCGCGTATGTCGCGCCCGAACTGGCCATCGCCGCGCCGGACCGAGTGATCGGCGTACACCTCGACGGCGGGATCGGGATGCCGACCGAGGCGGACGTACCCACCATGACGCCCGAGGAACGCGCCGAATGGGACGGCATGCAGCAATGGATGACCGGAGGCGTGAACCACCACGTCCTGCTGCACGCCGCCCCGCAGACCTTCGCCCACGCGTGGACCGATTCACCGGTGGGCCTGCTCGCCTGGCTGATGCAGAAGTTCACCGAATTCGCCCCGCTCGCCGACCGCGTCGAGGACGTGATCAGCCGCGATCAGCTGCTCACCAACGCCAGTCTGTACTGGTTCACTTCCACCGCGGCCTCCTCGTCGTGGCCGATGTACAACGGCCTCGGCGATGGCGGATTCGCCTGGCCGAAAGGACAGAAACTGGTGCCGACCGGCACCTACGGCGGCGGATCCGCGCTGATGCGCAGGCTCGCCGAACGCGACAACACCATCGTGCACTGGCCGGAGGGCAACACCGGCAACCACTTCATCGCGATGGAGCAGCCGCAGGCGCACGTCACCGACATCCGCGCCTTCTTCGCCGCCCTGCGGTAGGGAGCGCCGGGGGCGATGCCCCGCCGAGCGATGTCGCCAAGTGGCTGCTCGGCCGTGTAGCGATCAGCGGGGACCGATGCGACCGCATCCAGGGGGCTGGGCGGGTGCGCCGTTTTCGAGCATGCCGAGGGCAACCGCTACGTGCCGTAGCCGGTCCATAGCCAGGGTGAAACGGCTCCTAAGGGGTGGGCTCGCCGCCGGAGCCGCTCGGCGCGGGCTGCGCGGGGGCCGCCGGGGCAGGGCCAGGCGCGGGCGCAGGCGGCGGAGCCGGGGCATCGGGGACGGTGAACAACCCGACTGTGGGTGTCATCACACAGTGGGCGAAGGGGTAGTCGATGATGCCCCACATCGAGGCGAGCACCGTGCCCGGTCCGCTCTTGACCGTCTTCGACAGTGTCGGGAGGCGGTACTCGGTCACGTCGTCGAGCGGATCGATGCCGCTGGCGCCGGTGTTCACGTTCACCCAGGCGACGACGAGACCGGACGCCAGGGGAGCGCCGGAGTGCGACGGGGTCGCGCTGAACCGCAGCTCGCCGGGACCGACGTTCAGATCCCGGCCGGTGCCCGTCCCATCGGTCGTGGCGGCCGCGATGATCGTGGTGATCGGCCCGTTGCTGCCGCAGCCGAACGTGGGCGCGGCGTAGGAGAACGGGGTGAACACGCTGGACACCTCGCGCAGGCGCGCGGCGCCGATCAAGTCGGCGTAGCGCCTGAGCGCGCCGACGCCCTCCTGCGCGGACGGGTCGGATCCGGCGATGTCGGTGAGATGGGCCAGGCCGGAGTCCACCGGCGCTTGGGGCTCCGCAGTGGCGGGCGCGGAGAAGGTGAGAACCGCGCCGATGGCGAGAGATGCCGCCGCGGCCGCGGCGCGTGCGATGGTCCTGCCGTTCACTCGTTCTCCTCGATACCGAACCCTGTGGGCCCCCGACCCACCTGCAGCAACGTACCAGCTCGCGGCCGCTGCCGTCCCGGGGAGCGGCGCCTGGGACGGGGGTCGTGACCGGCGTGTGTGTCCCTCCGTTGTGATCCAGTCGACAATGGGGGATTACCGGGAGGTAGGTTTGACTCGGACGTACGAGACACGCAGGGAGATGCGTATGAAACTATCCTTGTCCCCCGACGACGTCGCCTTCCGCGACGAACTGCGCAAGTTCTATCGGACCGAGATCCCGGCCGACATCCGCGAGCGCGTGCGCGACGGCCGCGAGCTGTCCCGCGACGACATCGTCACCACGCACAAGATCCTCAACGACCACGGCCTCGCGGTGCCCAATTGGCCCGTGGAGTGGGGCGGCAAGGATTGGACGCCGATGCAGCGCCACATCTGGCAGGACGAGATGCAGCTGGCCTCGGTGCCCGAGCCGCTGACGTTCAACGCGCAGATGGTCGGCCCGGTGATCGCCCACTTCGGCTCGCAGGAGCTGAAGGAGCGTTTCCTGCCGCCCACCGCGGCGCTGGACATCTGGTGGTGCCAGGGCTTCTCCGAGCCGGACGCCGGCTCCGACCTGGCCTCGCTGCGCACCACCGCGGTCCGCGACGGCGATTCCTACATCGTCAACGGCCAGAAGATCTGGACCACGCTGGCCCAGTACGCGGACTGGATCTTCTGCCTGGTGCGCACCGACCCCAGCGCGCCGAAGAAGCAGGCGGGCATCTCCTTCCTGCTGTTCGACGTGAAATCGCCCGGTGTCACCATTCGCCCGATCAAGCTGATCGACGGCGGGCACGAGGTGAACGAGGTCTTCTTCGAGAACGTCCGGGTGCCGGCCGACCAGCTGGTCGGCGAGGAGAACATGGGCTGGACCTACGCGAAGTTCCTGCTCGGCAACGAGCGCACCGGCATCACCGGCGTCGGCCGCACCAAGGTCAAGATCGGTGTGGCCAAGCAGTACGCGGCGAAGACCAAGTCGGGCAACGGCACGTTGCTGGAGGACCCGGTGTTCGCGGCGCGGGTCGCCGAACTGGAGAACGAGCTGCTCGCGCTGGAACTCACCCAGCTGCGGGTGGTGTCCAACTCCTCGGACGGCAAGCCGAATCCGGCCTCGTCGGTGCTGAAGCTGCGCGGTTCGGAACTCCAGCAGGCGGCCACCGAGCTGCTGCTGGACATCGCGGGACCGGACGCCATCCCGGTGGGTGCGGACGACATCGCCTCGCCCGGCTGGGCGCAGCGCAGCGGCCCTTCCTACCTGAACTACCGCAAGACAACCATCTACGGAGGCTCCAGCGAGGTGCAGCGCACCATCATCGCCTCCACGATCCTCGGATTGTGAGGCGACACCATGGATTTCGATCTCACCGATGAACAGGTCATGCTCCGCGACACGGTCCGTGACCTGCTCGCCCGCACCTACGACGCGGAATCGCGGCTCAAGGTCATCGACTCCGAGCTCGGCTGGAGCCGGGACGTGTGGCGCCAGCTCGCCGAACTGGGCGTGCTCGGCCTGAGTTTCACCGAGGAGGACGGCGGCGTCGGCGCCGGTCCCGTGGAGACCATGGTCGTGCTCGAAGAGGTGGGCCGCAGGCTCGCTCCGGAACCGATCCTGGACGCGGTGCTGGTGCCCGGCGGGCTGGTCGCCGCGGCGGGCAGTGCCGAACAGCGGCAGCGGATCCTGCCCGAGGTCGCCTCGGGCGCGAAGCTGCTCGCGTTCGCCCATGCCGAGCCCGGGGTGCGCTGGCCGTCGAACGACCTGGCGACCACCGCCGCGGCGCGGGGTGATTCGTACACGCTGACCGGCGTGAAGAACCCCGTTCCGCACGGGGACAGCGCCGACGAGCTCGTGGTGAGCGCCACGCTGCCGGAGGGCGGTGTGGGGCTGTTTCTCGTCGCGCCCGACGCGACGGGCGTGGTCCGCAAGTCCTACCGCACGGTGGACGGTCAGCGCGGCGCGCAGCTGGAACTGACCGACGCGCCCGCCGAGCGGCTCGGCGCGGCGGACGCGGCCGAGGCGATCGCGTCCGTGCTCACGCACGCGCAGGCGAGCCTGTGCGCGGAGTCGGTCGGCGCGATGGAAGAAGCGTTGCGGCTGACCGCCGATTACCTCAAGCAGCGCAAGCAGTTCGGCGTCACGCTGTCGAAGTTCCAGACGCTCACGCAGCGGGCGGCCGAGATGTACGTCTCGCTGGAGCTGGCGCGCAGCATGAGCCTGTACGCCACGGCGTCGCTGGCGGACGGAGCCGACGATCCGGTGATCGCCTCGCGCGCCCGGTTGCAGGTCGGTCGCGCGGCCCGGCACATCGGGCAAGAGGCGATCCAGATGCACGGCGGCATCGGCGTCACGGCGGAGTACCCGGTGAGCCACTACGTGGCACGGCTGACCGCGATCGAGCACACTCTCGGCAGCGGACTCGAGCACCTGCGGGTGCTCAGCGACCGGGTCGGCGACTACGAGCTGCCCGAGCTGTAAGGAGTGCCGCGGTGGTGCGTGCTTGCGCACCACCGCGTCTCACTCGTCCTGGCCCTCCGGGGAGGTCCGCAGTTGCGTGGGCGCCTCGTCCGTCGATTCGCCGGTGGGCGTCCGCGCGGTGGGCGGCCTGGGGTCCTCGGGTGGCGCGGCCTGCGAGGTGTCCTCGTGCGGGTTACGCGGGGACGGCTCGGCGGTCGTGCTGCTCATGAAGCCCGCGAACGGGGTCGGGTGCCGCTGGTCGGCCGGTGCGATCCGCCAGCTGGGCGACGGCGGGATGACGACCCTGGGGGTGGTCGATCCCGTAGTGCTTTCGTGGACCACGGGTTCGGCGTACTCGCCCGCCTTCAGCGGCGGCGGCGGCACGTAGGTGTCCTGCTTGCCGACGCCGCAGGCGCCGATCAGGACGAGTCCGATGGAAACCGCTCCCGCGGCGATCGCCGGACCGGCGATCTTGGCCCTGCTGCTTTCCAACGGTGACGCTCCTCGTGTGTATCGAGTGGACTCACCTTACTCGAGGCCGGTCGGTCCGGCGAGGCGAGTGGTCGCTGGGGGTACGCCGGGCGGCGCATATAAAACAGTTCTGATTCAGATATCGAATTGGTCTCTTCGGCGTGTCGTGGGCACGTGTCGCTATCTTCCGGCGTCCCGGGGTCGTAGCGTGTGTGAGCAAAGTTACGCGTGAGACGCCGGTTCAAGGATGAGAGACACGTTGTGTGAGAACGTGATAGTGGTTCTCTGACCGGCGTCATCGAGGAGTAGATGATGGGAGCTTACTCGACAGCGTCGCGGCGTGGTTCATCCCGCGCCGCGGAAGATGCGGTGTCGGCAACGGCACAGCATCCCGCGTCGAACCAGCAGGGCGTGTTCACGATCGTGTCGCGGACGCTCGCCTGGCTGTTCTTCATCGGCGGACTCGTCGGGGCGGTGCTCGGCATCGCCGGCCTGCACGTCGAGATCACCGTCGCCGGACTCATTCTCGCCTGCACCGCAGGGCTGGTGCTGCTCAAACTCCGCGCGGGTGGCGGCGAACCCGACTGACACGAAACCGGCCGGTCGCCCGGTGACCGGACCGGCATCGGCCGTGAGAAACGAAGGCGCGCAACACTTCATGCGCCTACCGTGATTCCATGAGGATCGAGATCACCACCGACGCCGCCGAGTTCCGCTCGGTCGCGGGGTCGTTCCTGCTCCGCGATCCGCTGCGGCACACCGTGCTCACCACGAGCGTCGCCAACCACCTCACGGGCATGGACGCCCCGGCCGAGGCCTCGCGATTCCTGTCGGTCCACGGCGAGGACGCCGCGGTGGTCGGCGCCGCCATGCGCGTGGCGGGTCGCGACGTGTATCTCGGCGCGCTACCGCCCGACGGCATTCCCGCGGTGGCTCGCGCGCTGGCCGACGTCGTCCCCGCGAGCGCGGGCGTCGAGGGCGTCGTCGAAGACGCGACTGCTTTCGCGCAGCACTGGTGCGCACTGCTGGGGAAGAGTTTTCACCAGTCGTATGCCACCCGGCTGCACCGGCTGGGCGCGCTGCGGATCCCCGAGGTGGCCGGAGCGCCGCGCCCCGCCCGGGACTCCGACGTCGCGCTGTGCCTGGACTGGCTGGCGGCCATGCGCGAGGAGTCCGGCATGGCGTCCGGACTGGACCACGCCGCGATCCGCCGGCGGGTGGCGGCGGGCCGCTGGTGGCTGTGGGAACGCGACGGAGAACCGGTCAGTCTTGCCGCGCATCAGATCCCGATCCAGGGTTGGTCCCGGATCGGGCCGGTCTATACCCCGCCGGAGGCACGCGGGCACGGTTATGCCTCCGCGGTGACCGCGCACGTCGCGAAGCTGCTGCGCGCCCAGAGCCTCGAGGTCTGCCTGTTCGCCGACACCGCCAACACCACGGCCAACCGGATCTACCGCACGATCGGCTTCCACCCGACGCACGAGTTCGCGCACTACGTCTTCGAATAACCGGCCAGGACGGTGCGCGAGGCGGTGGTGAACCAGGCGAACACCGCGCCGGAGTCGGCGGCGCGGGCCACCCGTTGCTGACCGCGAGCAACTACCGGTACCGCTCCACGCGTGGGTCGTCGGCCACCATCGGTCGTGTCGGCATCCACTCGCGCGGCGCGGGGCCTGCCGAACGTGGCCGCGGAACGCGCGGCGGGTGGGCATACCCTTGCGTCTCCCCGCAACTCAATTCAGCGGTGCGGATTTCCACCAAGCCATGAACTCGGCGTCGGTGGCGATGAATCCGGCGCTGTACATCAACATGGCCGCGCGGCCCGGATCCGAGGAGAAGGCGGTGACCATCCGCGGGCGCAGGTTGCGACTGTCGTGCAGCGTGTAGTTGGTGTAACTGCGCCCGCTGTCGTTGGTGGCGGTGGCGCGGTCGTTGGCCGGTAGCGCGGCTAGCGCCGCCTGCGCGTCGGCGGGGGAACCGTAGAGGTAGAAGTCGAAGGACGCCTTGTTCGGGCCGCCGAAGCAGCTCCACATCACCAGCCAGGGACCGAAATCCGGATCGTCGTGGTCGCGCGTCGTCGCGGAGTCCGGCGCGTGCGCGAAACAGCCCGCCTTGTTGTACCCGGTTCCGGAGTGCACCAAGCGCTGCGCGGAGGTCTCCGGCAGCATGTCCGGGAACGCGGCGCTCAGCTCCGCCGCGCGGGCGCCGATCGTGGCACGGTCCGCGGTGGTGGACGCGGTCGTGGTGGGCCGCCCGGTCGAGGGCGCGGCGGAGATGGTGTTCTGCGGGCGTGCGGTCGTCGTCGGGGCGGCGGAACCGGGGGAACCGTTGTCGGTGAGGGCCACCGCGACGACGAGACCGAGCAGGGCGACCACCAACAGCAAGCCGATCCAGCCGCCCACCGACGCATGCCATCGGGAACGACGCCTCGGGCCGAGGTAGGCGCGCGCCGGACGCTGGGGGATCGCCGCGTCGGCCCGGGGCGGCGCATTCGGCGCGGGCGGTGGCGACCACGTCGCGGGAGCGGTGAGCGCCTGCCATGCGGCGGCGGCGAACTCACCGCAAGAGTCGAAACGATCGGCCGCGTGCTTGGCCATCGCCTCGGCCAGGACGCCGTCCAACGCCACCGGTAATCCGGGCCGCAGCCTGCTGACCGGTGGCGGTGGAGCGCTGAGATGGCCCTGGATCACCGCGACCGGATTGGTCGCGTCGAACGGCACCGTGCCGGTCAGCAACCGGAACAGCGTGCAGGCCAGCGCGTACTGGTCGGCGCGGTGATCCAGCGGCGCACCGGACAGCTGCTCCGGCGCGGCGTAGGCCAGGGTGGCGGTGAAGGTCCCGGTCTGGGTGAGCCTTCCGGTGTCGTCCCGGAACCGGGCGATGCCGAAGTCGGAGAGGTAGACGCGTTCCTGCTCGCCGTCGACGCGCTCCAGCAGGATGTTCGCGGGTTTCACGTCACGGTGCAGCACGCCGCGGCTGTGCGCGAAGTCCAGCGCTTTGGCCGTCTCCGCGATGATCTGCACCGCCCGTTGCGGCGGCAACGTCCACGCGTCCAGCGCGGCGGCGTCGGTGCCGTCGATGTAGCGCATGCAGATCCACAGCCGGTCGCCCTCGATGCCCCGATCGAACACCGTCACGATGTTCGGGTGGTCCAGCCGCGCGACGAGGTCCGCCTCCCGTTCGAAGCGGGCCCGGATCTCCCGGTCGTCGAACAGCTCCGGGTTCAACAGCTTCATCGCCGTCAGCCGGGGCAGCCGCGGATGCCGGGCCAGGTACACCGATCCCATCCCGCCGCGGCCGAGCAGACGCTCGATGGTGTATCCCGCGAAGACCTCGCCGGTGCGCAGCATCGGTCAGTTCAGCGGCGCCGAGCGCCACCAGCGCAGCGCCTCGTCGATGGTGGTGTGGGCGAAGCCGTCGGTGTACATCAGGTACTGGGTTCGATCCGGGTCGCCGGTGAACGCGGTCACCATCTTGGCGCCCTCGTCGACGTATTTGTAATTGGTGTAGGTCTTCCCGCCGTTGGTGTCGGTGGACTTGGTGGCCGACGAGGGCAGGGTCTTCAGCACCGCCTGGACGTCGGCCGGAGTCTTGTAGACGTAGATGCGGTAGTACGGGTCCTCGTTGTTGCCGCCCTTGAAGCAGCGCCACTGCGCGGCCCAGTCGCCGAAGTCCGGGTCGCCCTTGGACGGCGAGGGCGGCGAACTCGGCGAGGCCAGCCAGCACTCGGCGCCGTTGTAGCCGATCTCCTCGGTCTGGGAAGCGGGCACCATCCGCGGGAACTCCGCGCTGATCGACTCCGGCGTCGCGTCGACGAGGTTCGGCTTCACCGCCGATGTGGTCGTGGTGCCGCCGTTGTTCGAGCCCGAATCGGAGACCGCGCCGATGATGCCGAGCACCACCAGGATCAGCACGACCACGCCCACCGCCAGGCCGACGATCAGCCCGGTGTTCTTCTTGGGCGGCGGCACGGCCGAAGGATGGGCGTGCGCGCCGTGCGGCGGCGCGGGCGGCGCGGCGAAGCCGGAGAACTGCTGCTGGGGGTAAGGATTGGCGGCCGTCGGCTGCGGCGCGGGGCCGGTCTGCGGTCGCGAGTTGGCCACCGGCGCCGGCGGTGGAGTCGCGGGCGACGCCGAGGCGGCGAGCGGGTTCGGTCCGCTGGTCTGCGGGGTGTGCATCTGGTGTCCGGGACCGCTGACAAAGTGGCCCTGCGCCGCCGGATACGGCGAGCCGGTGGTCGGCACCTGCGGCCCGGTCGTCGGACGTGGTCCGGCGGTCGGGTGCGGTGGCCCGGTGACCGGGCGTGGGCCGCCCACCACCGGCATCGACGGCACACTCGAACCGGTCAGCGCCTGCTTGGCGGCCGCGGCGAATTCCGCGCAGCTGCCGTATCGGTCGTCGGGCCGCTTGGCCATCGCCCTGGCCAGAACGCCGTCCAGCGCGAAAGGCAGTCCGGGCCGGACGCTGCTCAGCGCGGGCGGCGCGCCCTGCAGATGCCCCTGGATGACCGCGGCGGGATTGGTCGCGGAGAACGGTCCGGTGCCGGTGAACAACCAGAACAGCGAGCAGGCCAGCGAATACTGGTCGGAACGGTGGTCGAGCGAAGCGCCGGTGAGCTGTTCGGGCGAGGCGTAGGCGAGCGTCGCCGTGAACGTGCCGGTCTGGGTGAGATGACCGGTGTCGTCGCGCAGCCGCGCGATGCCGAAGTCGGTGAGGTACACCCGCTCGCCGCGACCGGCGGTGGAGCGGGCCAGCAGGATGTTGGCGGGCTTCACGTCCCGGTGCAGCACCCCGTTGCCGTGCGCGTAGTCCAGCGCGTCGGCGGTCTCCTTGATGATCTGCACGGCGCGTTCGGGGGGCAGCGACTTCGGTTCCACCGACGCGGCGTCGATGCCGTCGACGTACTGCATCGAGATCCACAGCTGCTCGTCCTCGAGCCCGCGGTCGTAGACCGTGACGATGTTCGGGTGATCGAGCTGGGCGACCAGATCCGCCTCCCGTTCGAACCGCGCACGCACCTCCTTGTCGAAGAACATCTCCCGATTCAGCAGCTTCAGCGCGGTCATCCGCGGCAGCCGCGGATGTTTCGCCAGATAGACCGAGCCCATGCCACCGCGGCCGAGTTGCCGCTCGATGACATAGCCGGCGAAAACATCACCGCTGGCCAGCATGACTGCTCCACTTCCCGCCGCCCGCCGGGACCCACCGGCGAACAGGCGTACAGCAAAAGAATGCGTGGCCGGAGCAGGGTCCGACCACGGAAAACATCGAAACCATAGCAGTAGTCGCGCCTCGCCTTATCGCTCGTCGAGCGTGGTGACGCGCGGGCGATCGACGGGACCCGGACCGCCCGGCGGGGGCCGGGGGTCCGGAGGTTGCTGGTGCGGCCGCACCCCGGATCCCGGGCGCATGGACAAGTTCGGCAACTCGATCAGGCCGGGGTGCACGGGGCGGCGCCTGGCCAGGGACACGGTCCCCATCCCGCCTCGGCCGAGGTCGCGCTTGACGCGATAGCCCGCGAACACATCGCCGGTCTGCGACACCGTTACACCCCCTTGTCGAGTCGAGCGCGCGGACACTATCCATGTATCTCTGCGAACCATCGGGATGCAACAGTCGCGGCGCAACCTCGATTGCCGTCGGTAGCTGCCAGTACTGTGGCCCGCATGCGCATTGGAGCACACGTCCGGCTCGACAGTGACCCGATCGGCTTCGGGGAGAAACTCGGCGCCGACGTCATCCAGATGTTCGTGGTCGATCCGCAGAGCTGGGACAAACCCACCCCGCACCCGCGGACCGAGGAGATCCTTGCCAGCCCGATCGATGTCGTGGTGCACTCCTCTTATCAGATCAACGTCGCGAGCCTGAACAACCGGCTGCGCATGCCCTCGCGCAACGCGGTGGCCCAGCAAGCGCGGGCGGCCGCCGACCTCGGTGCGTTCGGCCTGGTGGTGCACGGCGGGCATGTGCGATCCGACGCCGAGCTGGAGACCGGAATCGACAACTGGCGCAAACTGTTCGAGCGGCAGCAGGACAAGGGCGGTTTCGCGGTGCCGATCCTGATCGAGAACACCGCCGGCGGCAATCACGCCATGGCCAGGCACTTCGACGCCATCGCCCGGCTGTGGGACGCGGTCGGCGACTACGGCGCGGGTTTCTGCCTGGACACCTGCCACGCCTGGGCGGGCGGCGAAGAACTCGTCGGCGTCGTGGACCGGATCAAGGCGATCACCGGGCGCATCGACCTGGTGCACCTGAACTCCTCCCGCGACGAGTTCAACTCCGGCGCCGACCGGCACGCCAACTTCGCCGACGGCACCATCGACCCGCAACTGCTCGCCGAGGTGTGCCGGACGGCGGGCGCGCCGGTTGTCCTGGAAACTCCGGGGGACGGCCTCGCGGAGGATCTGGCGTACTTGCGCGAGCACTGTGCTTGAGGTGCGGCGCTCGGTTCGATCGCCGCGCGGCATGCCGGGAACCACTGCCATCCGGTCGAGACGGCGTCCGACGGACTGGTCTTGATCGAAACGGGCGCTTTCGGCGATCGGACCAGCGCGTCGGAAGCCAGCCGGCGACCACGGGTGTTTCCCGGCGACGCGCCGCGCTTCGGGCGCACGACGGGCCGATTCGGCTGGTCGGTTCCGTCGCGACAGCGGAGCTGACCTCAGCTCCGACCGAAGACACCGCATGGCCCCTCAACAGCCGGGGTCCGGCAACCATGCGGGGTCCTCGGCTCAGGACGCGAGCAGCTGGGTGTCCTCGATGATCGAGTAGTGCTCGGCGTTGCCCGCGATGGTGGTGCTCGTCGCGCCGTCGACGCCGACCGGGACGTCGCCGGCCAGCGTGATGCGGGTCAGCTTGCGCGGCTGGTCGTCGTAGTCGTCGATGGCGTAGTGCTGGGTGGCGCGGTTGTCCCAGATCGCGACGTCACCGGGGGCCCAATTCCAGCGGGTGGTGTTCTCCAGACGGGTCACCCGGTCCTGGAACAGCCGGAACAGCGCGTGCGACTCGGTGCTGGACAGCCCGACGAAGTGCTTGACGAAGTGGCCGAGCAGCAACGCGCGTTCGCCGGTCTCCGGGTGCACGCGCACCACGGGGTGCTCGGTCTCGTAGTAAGTGGATTCGAACTCGGCGCGGTAGGCGGCCGTGTTCGGACGCGGCGTCTCCTCGACGCGGGCGTAGTCGTAGACGTTGGTGTGCACGGCGCGCAAGGACTCGGCCAGCCGCTTGAGCGGCTCCGGCAGCGACTCGTAGGCCGCGACGGTGGAGGCCCAGGTGGTGGCGCCGCCGTAGGACGGCAGGTGAACCGCGCGCAGGATGGACGCCTTCGGGATGCGGTCGACGAAGGTGACGTCGGTGTGCCAGCTGTTGGCGCGGCCGTGTTCCGAATCGATCGCCAGGCTCTTCACGCCGTGCGAGGTGACCGTCGGATGCGGGGTGGTCGGCGCGCCGAGCAGCTGGGCGAATTCGTATTGCCCGTCCTCGGTCAGGTGATCCTGCCCGCGGAAGAAGACGACCTTGTGCTCCAGCAGTGCGCGATGGATCACCTCGACGGTCGCCGAATCCAGATCGCCGCCGAGCCGGACGTTGTCGATCCGCGCGCCGATGCGGGCGCCGAGCTTGGTCACCGAGGCGGTGGTCGGTGTTACGGGTGCGACCGTCATGAGATACCTTCGCTGTCGAGATCGGTTGGTGCTCGCTCGAGCACATCACCGAAACCACATCGCTGACCAGGGTTTTCGTCGGGCTGATCGCAAACAGGGCGGAAGAACCGGCAGCGCCCGGCGCACCGTGAACCGGCTCCCGCGGCCCTGATCCTCGCCCGGTGACCGAAGCGGATCCACCGTCGGCGGGTGCACCGCGACCAGCTCCCGCCGCCCTGGACCCCGCGCGGCGACCGAAGCGGAGGGTGCGTGTGCCCCCCGAACTCACCACGGCCGCGAACACGCGGCGCCGCGGGCGGTGCGGAAACCGGCACGGCATGGTCCAGACTGGTTGCCATGAGTATTCGGCCGCTGGACGGGGTGCGCGTCCTGGAACTCGGCAATTACATCGCCGCGCCGACCGCCGGGCGCATCCTCGGTGATTTCGGCGCCGAGGTGATCAAAGTGGAACGCCCGAAGGCAGGCGACGAGCTGCGCAACTGGCGGCTCTACGGCGGCGACACCTCGATGCTGTACCGGACTATCAACCGCAACAAGAAGTCGATCACCCTGGACCTGCGCACCGAGACGGGGCGCGGGATAGTGCTCGATCTGGTGCGGCGCTGTGACGTGCTGCTGGAGAATTTCCGGCCCGGCATGCTGGAGAAGTGGGGCCTGGGGCCGGAGGTGCTGAACGAGGCGAATCCGAATCTGGTGATCACCAGGATCTCCGCCTACGGGCAGACGGGGCCGATGTCGGAACGTCCCGGGTTCGCGGCGGTGGCCGAGGCGGTGGGTGGCCTTCGCGAACTAGTGGGCGATCCGGACCGTCCCCCCGTGCGCACGGGCGTCTCGATCGGCGACTCCATCGCGGGCATCTACGCCGCGTTCGGCACCGTGATGGCGCTGTTCCAGCGCGAGCGCAGCACCGAGCGGGACGCGCCTGTCCCGCTGCGGGAGAGAGTGATCGACGTGGCGCTCAACGAAGCCATCCTCTCGGTGATGGAGTCGCTGGTGCCGGACTATCTCGCCTACGGCATCCAGCGCGAACGCGTCGGCGGCCGGATGGAGGGCATCGCGCCGAGCAACGCCTACCCGTGCGCGGACGGGACCAGCATCATCATCGGCGGCAACGGCGACGCCATCTTCCAGCGCTACATGGCGGTCATCGAGCGGCCCGACCTGGCCGCGGACCCGGAACTCCAGGACAACGCGGGCCGCTGGCGCCACCGGGAGCGGCTGGACGCGGCGATCGGCGAGTGGACGATCCGGCACACCCGCGCCGAGGCGCTGAAACTGCTGGATACCGCCGCCATCCCGTGCGGCCCGATCTACACCGCGGCCGACATCGTGGCCGACGAGCAGTACCGGGCACGCAACATGATCCAGCCGTTCGCCGTGGACGTCGGCGCGCCGGAGCCGAAGGTGGTCGGCTTTCCCGGCATCGTCCCGGTGATCGGCGATCAGTCCCTTCCCATCCGTACGGTCGGCCCCGACCTGGGTGAGCACACCCGGGAAGTTCTGTCCGATCTGCTCGGCATGAGCGAGGCCGAGATCGATGCGTTGGAGGCGCGATGAGCACGCGACCGCACGACCGCAGGCGTCCGAAGGGGCGCGGGACCCGGGAACTGCGTTCGCCGGGTACCAGCAGGCCCGCCGTCCAGCCGAATCCCACCGGAGCGGGCGAGAAGCCCTGGGGCGGCGTGATGTGCGGGCACCACCGGGCGCGGGAGCAGCGATGACCGCGCCGGTGCTGCGCGACGTCACCTTGCGCGACGGACTGCAGCTGACCGGCAAGCTGCTGCCCGTGCAGCGCAAGGTGGACATCGTGCGCCGCCTGCTCGCACTCGGCGTGCCCGCGCTGGAGATCGGCTCGATGGCGCGCCCGGACCTGGTCGCGCCGATGGCGAACACCATGGAACTGGTCGCCGCGTTGACGCCCGAGGAACTGAGCCGCTGCTGGGTCTGGGTGGCGACGCCGCGCCATGTGGAGAAGGCCGCCGCGGCGGGAGTGCGCAATTTCCAGTACTGCTTCTCGGTCTCCGACGCGCACAATCGGGCGAACATCGGACGTGACACCGAGGCCAGCGTCGCCGCCATGCCGGACGCGGTGCGCCTGGCCAGCGAGGTGGACGGGTCCATTCAGCTCTGCTTGGCGACGGCATTCACCTGTCCGTTCGACGGCCCGGTCGACCCGGAGCGGGTACTGGCCATCGCCCGCGACCCGCGCACCGAGGGCGCGGACGACATAGTCCTGGCCGACACGCTCGGCCAGGCCCATCCCGGCGAGGTCGCCGCGCTGGTCGCCGCGGTGCGCGACCGGACGCCCGCGCGACGGGTCGTCTTCCACGGTCACGACACCTGGGGCATGGGCGTGGCCAACACCCTCGCCGCGGTCGCGGCGGGCGCGGATATGGTCGACGGCGCGCTCGGCGGGCTCGGCGGCTGCCCCTTCGCGCCGGGTGCCAGCGGAAACACCGCTTCCGAGGACATTCTCTTCGCCACCAGGCCGGACTGGTTCACCCCTGCCACCCTGGCCGCGCTGGTCGACCTCTCGGAAGAACTACTGGCCGAACTCGGCGAACCCAACCGCTCCCGCACCCTCGAAGGAGCCAGATCCAAGGCATCGGCTTTCGCGTGGGTGGTAAGTCAGCCGCAGGCATAGTCGCTCCCGAACCGGCCGGGTACCGGGCTTGTGCCGAACGGCGCACACTGCCGTCTGCCCGGCTCACATCGGAGCAGTGCTGGTGCGTCCGAACTGCGAGCCAGTTCCGGAAGGCTCCAACCCGACGCGCTCAGCTCACCTCGACCACTGGTTTCGAGCGAAGCGAGACCGAGCATGCAAATCCAACACAGGGTGTTCCCTGATGGCGTGCGGGGGAGATGCCGGTAAGACTGGACGGCATGACTTCGCAAGCCTTGGGCGCCGACACCGCCGACCTGGCGGCATCCACCGATGTCGCGGCCCACGCTATCGAACTGACCAAGGTCTACGGATCGGGTGATACCCAGGTCAGGGCATTGGACGGGGTGTCGGCCGAGTTCGCGAAGGGCGAGTTCACCGCGATCATGGGTCCGTCCGGGTCGGGCAAATCGACCCTCATGCACTGCCTGGCCGGGCTGGACAGCGCCAGCTCGGGCACCGTCCGCATCGGCGACACCGCCCTGACCACGCTGTCCGACAAGCAGATGACGCGCCTGCGCCGGGACCGGATCGGCTTCGTCTTCCAGGCGTTCAACCTGGTGCCGACGCTGACGGCGCTGGAGAACATCACGTTGCCGCTGGACATCGCGGGACGCAAACCAGACGAGGAGTGGCTGGACACGGTGCTGAAGCGGCTCGGGCTGACCGATCGGCTCACGCACCGTCCCAGCGAGCTGTCCGGCGGTCAGCAGCAGCGGGTGGCCTGCGCCCGGGCGCTGGCGGGCAAGCCGGAGATCATCTTCGGTGACGAGCCGACCGGCAACCTGGACTCCCGCGCCTCGGAGGAGGTGCTGTCGATCCTGCGCGCCGCGGTGGACGAATTCGGGCAGACGGTCGTCATCGTCACCCACGAACCGCACGCGGCCGGGTTCGCCGACCGGGTGGTGTTCCTCGCCGACGGACGCATCGTCGACGAGATGCGCGATCCGACCGCCGACACGGTGCTCGACCGGATGAAAGCGTTGGAGCAGGCGTGATCGGGCGCTCGCGGGAGAATCGGGGGCGGGCGTGATGGCCGGAAGTCCGATGCGCAAAGTCGCGCTGCGCAATCTCGCCGCGCACAAAGTGCGGCTCGCGTTGACCCTCTTGTCGGTGGTGCTCGGCACCGCGTTCATCGCGGGTTCGTTCGTCTTCACCGACACGTTGCAGAGCACGTTCGACGGGATCTTCGCCAACGAGGCGAAGGGCGTCGACGTCCGGGTGAGCCCGAAGGAGCGCCAGGCGCAAGGTGTTCCGAACAATGTGGTGGACGAGCTGGTGAAGTATCCGGGCGTCCGCACGGTCGCGCCGAGCGTGAACGGCCCGGTGGTGCTGCTCGATCCGGCGGGCAAGAAGGCCGTCCAGACCGGCGGTGCGCCGACGTTCGGCAAGTCCTACCTGCCGCCGGAGAAGGCCGTCGCGGAGCCGGAGAAATTCCTGCAGGGCGTCCCGCCCGCCCGGCCGGGTGAGATCGCGCTCAACACCGGCGGGGCCGAGCGCGCCGCACTGAAGGTCGGAGACCGGACGAAGATCCTCATCCCATCCCAGCCGGATCCCATCGATGTGACCCTCACCGGCATCTACGAAATACCCTCTGACACGGGCGGTTTGATCGGGGTGCTGTTCGACGACACGCAGGCGCGCAAGCTGTTCACCGACGGCCTGCACGTCGCGTATGTGGACCTGGCGGCCGACGGCATCCCCGGCGACGAACTGCGCGACAACCTGGCCCGAGAACTGCCGGGCTACAAGGTGCAGAACGGCGATCAGGTGCGTGCGGACCTGAAGAAGGAAGTGTCCGACGCGCTCAACTTCATCAACTACTTTCTGCTCGCTTTCGGCGCGATCGCGCTGATCGTCGGCACGTTCATCATCTACAACACCTTCTCGATGATCGTCGCGCAACGCCTGCGGGAGCTGGCGCTGCTGCGCGCGGTCGGCGCGAGCAGGCGGCAGGTCGGCACGTCGGTGGTGGCGGAGGCGTTCGTCATCGGGTTGATCGGCAGCGCCGTCGGTCTCGCGGGCGGCGTCGGTCTGGCGTTCGGATTGTCGGCGGTGCTCAACGCGTTCGACCTCGGGTTGCCGACCGGATCGATGGCGGTGCGGCCGCGGACCATCGTGGTGGGGCTGCTGGTCGGTCTCGCGGTGACGATGGTCAGCGCCTACGCGCCCGCGCGCCGCGCCTCGCGCATTCCGCCCGTGCAGGCCATGCGCGAGGAGTTCGCGTCCACCGGGGAGTCGCTGCGCCTGCGCACGGTCTTCGGTGTGGTGCTCGCCGTGCTCGGCGCGGGTTTCGTCGTGCTGGGGGCGCAGCGCACCGGCGGTACGGCGGCCGCCACGGTCGGCGTCGGCGCGCTCGGGCTGGTCTTCGCGGTGCTGCTCGCCGCGCCCGCGCTGTCGCGGCCGCTGGTCGGTGGGCTCGGCGTGCTGGTGCGCCCGTTCGGGCCGATCGGCCGCATGGCGCGCAACAACGCGGCGCGCAATCCGCGCCGCACCGCCGCGACGGCCTTCGCGCTCACCCTGGGACTGATGCTCGTCTCGGCCATCGGCATGCTGGGCGCTTCGGCGAAGGAGAGCGTCGGTGTGCTGGTCGACAAGGGGGTGCGGGCCGACTACGTGCTGGCGGGACCGCAGTTGCTCGGCGTGCCGTTCGGCGCGGCCGATGCCGCGCGCACCGAGGTGCCGGGAGTGGAGCAGGCGGTGGGGATGCGAGGCGCCGGGTTCAAACTCGGCGACGAGCAGGTGTTCGCCACGTCGCCGGACGGTCCGCTGGCCGGCGTGCTGAACTACGAGATCGTGCGCGGCGGCGACACCCTCGGCGCCAGGGACGTACTCGTGTCGGAGGACGAGGCCACTGATCGCGGATGGAAGGTCGGCGATCAGGTGACCCCGACCAGCGTCGACGGTAAAAAGGTTCCGCTCACCGTGACCGGCGTGTACAAGAAGAACCCGCTGCTCGGTCCGATGGTGGTGTCGCAGACGGTCTACGACGAGGTCGTCCCGCTCAATTTCCGGACCAACTTCCTGGTCCTGATCAAGGCACGATCGGGCGCGAATCCCACCCAGATGCGCGCCGACCTGGAGAAGGCCACCGAGCAGTTCGTCGTGGTGCAGGTGCAGGACCGCGAGGAGTTCAAGGGAGCACAGGGTAAGCAGATCAACACCCTGCTGGCCATCCTGTACGGCCTGCTCGCCTTGGCGGTGGTGATCGCGATCCTCGGCATCGTCAACACCCTCGCGCTGTCGGTGGTGGAGCGCAGGCGGGAGATCGGCATGCTGCGCGCGGTCGGCATGCAGCGCCCCCAGGTGCGCCGGACCATCTATCTGGAGTCGATGTTGATCGCGGTGTTCGGCGCGGTCGTCGGCATGGCGCTCGGGCTGGGGCTCGGCGTCGGCTTCCTGCGGACCCTGCGCGATTTCGGGCTCGACCAGATCGCCGTCCCGTGGAGCCAGTTGGTCCTGGTCCTGGTCAGCTCGGCGGTTGTCGGGGTGCTCGCCGCGCTCTGGCCCGCGGTGCGGGCGGCGCGCACACCGCCGCTGGCGGCCATCGCGGATCTCTGACGTCCGTGCGGCGCACCTGCGCGGTGCGCCGCACGGGTGACGGATCAGTGCGGTCGTGGATACGACGGAACGTTGTCGGCTCCCGCTATCGGCTGATCCGCCGCGGAACCGCCACGGTGACAAGTTTGTCGGGGTTGCGCACGGCGTAGAAGTTGGTGATCTTCTTGCCGAAGATCGGCCGCGCCGGACACCGACGGTATCGCCGCGTCGTCTGCGGGCTGACAGCGAAAAGTGTCCCGTTCATTGGACCCGCCGACGGAGTCGTCGCCGATTCGTATGCGACCGCTGGTACCCCTGGGTGACTCTCGGCGCGGGCGCCGTGCGCGCACCGAATGGCGGAAGACCGCCGCTGCCGGTGCCTGCCGCCTCGCATGGTGCGGACCGAAGGAATCGCGAATTCACTTGCGACACAAGCGAATTCGATCGTCATCGTGGCGGTGTCTATCCCGTCACATCCTGCTGAAGTTGTCCGGTTCGTAGTGTTAACTCAAACGGAGGTTACCACTCCACTTAATTTCCGGTAAACGGCCTGATTCGACGGGGAAGGAGGCCGCGCGATGGTCGCTGTGGACTTCGGCGAACTGGAGTTCGCGCCGGGCGGAGTCGTCGAACGAATGCGGTCGGCGGTGCGCGGTCGCGGCGGCGAAGCGGTGACCCAGCTCCTTCTGATCACGGTGCTCTATCTCGGCTATCGCGCCGGGCGGCTGATCACCGCCGACGACACCGGGCGCGCCATGGGCAACGCGCACGGCCTGCTCGGCTTCGAGGAACGGCTCGGCCTGCCGGACGAGCGGACGGTTCAGGCATTGTTCCTGCACCGCGAGTTCCTCGCCGTTCCGGCCAACTTCTATTACGCCAGTGCGCATTTCACTGTGGCCGTGGGAGTGCTGCTGTGGCTGTGGATGTTCCGGCCGGAGCACTATCGCTGGACCAGGAATCTCATGGTGGCGCTGACCGCGGGCGCGCTCGCGGTGCACATCCTGGTCCCCCTCGCGCCTCCGCGCATGCTGACCGATCGCGGCTTCGTCGATCTGGCCGCGCGATACGGCCAATCCGTCTACGGCGCGGCGGATTCCGGCGGGCTGTCCAATCAGTTCGCGGCCATGCCGTCGCTGCACGTCGGCTGGGCGCTGCTGCTCGGTGTGGCGGTGGTCGCCGCGACCCGCACGCCGTGGCGCTGGCTCGCCCTGGCTCATCCGGCGCTGACCACGCTCGTGGTGGTCGGCACCGCCAACCACTACTGGCTGGACGTCATCGTCGCGGTCGTATTGCTGGCGCTGTCCGCCGTGCTGCATCCCGTCGTGGTGCCCGCGGCGGCGACGGCGTGGGGCGTGATGGGTCCCGTTCCACCGAAACCTATGCTGACCAGCTCCTAGCGGTCCGCCACGCGCGGCGGCGCTGACCGGAAGAGCGCTCCGTCGCGCGTACGATCGCGGAGTCATCCTGTTCGCCCGTCCGGACAAGGAGTTGCCATGGAACCGATGACCATCATGGATCTGCTGTCTTCGCTTGCCATCCAGGTGTTCTCTCTTTTGGGAGGATTCCCCGGCGGTTACCCCGGCTGACCCGTTCCGGCCGCGGCTTCCGCGCCGCTCTTGCTTGCGGCGAGTGTCTCCCGCATGAGCGCCGGCATGGTCCGGCCGCCGAATGCCGATACCGGTGGCCGCGACGGGGCCGCGGTGGGCTGGAACGAGTAAGCCCAGGTCACCGCGGTCCGACCGTCCTGATCTCCGGTAGTCGACAACGCCAACCGACAAGGCGGGATCTAGTGGTGGGCGGCGTTCGTATGCGCCCAGGACTGCACATCACCCCGATCGAGGGCGATGGCCAGCAGCTCCGGGAACTTGTCGGGCGTGCAGGCGAAGGCCGGGATGCCCAGGGCGGCAAGAGCAGCGGCGTTGTCGTGATCGAAGGCGGGCGCGCCGTCGTCGGAGAGGGCGAGCAATACGACGACCTGCACGCCGGACTCCTGCATCGAGCGCACGCGGCGCAGCATCTCGTCGCGAATGCCTCCCTCGTACAGGTCGGAGATCAGGACGAACAGCGTGTCGGCCGGGCGGGTGACCAACGACCGGCAGTAGGCGAGGGCCCGGTTGATGTCGGTGCCGCCGCCGAGTTGCGTGCCGAACAGCACGTCCACCGGGTCGTCGAGTTTGTCGGTGAGGTCGACGATTTCGGTGTCGAAGACCACCAGCGAGGTGCGCAGCGACCGCATTGAGGCGAGCACCGCGCCGAACACCGACGCGTACACGACGCTGGCGGCCATCGAACCGGACTGGTCGATGGCCAGCACCACGTCGCGCCGCACCGCCTGCGCCTTGCGGCCGTAGCCGACCAGGCGTTCGGGCACCACAGTGCGATGCTCGGGCAGGTAGGTGGCGAGGTTCTTGCGAATGGTGCGGTCCCAGTCGATATCCCGCAATTTCGGCCGGGAGACGCGGGCAGCGCGGTTCAGCGCGCCGGAGACGGCGGCGACGGTCTGTGCCGCGATGCGCTGCTCGATCTCCCGCACCACCTTCTCCACCACCATGCGGGCGGTGGCCTTGGTGGTCTCGGGCATCACCCGGTTCAGGCTCAGCAGGGTACCGACCAGGTGCACGTCCGGCTCCACCGCCTCGAGCAGTTCCGGCTCCAGCAGAAGCTGGGTGAGATCGAGTCGCTCCACGGCGTCACGCTGCATGACCTCGACGACGGAGGCAGGGAAGTAGCTGCGAATATCGCCGAGCCAGCGGGCCACGCGCGGCGCCGAACCCTGCAAACCGCCGGTGCGCTTGCCGGGGGAGGTCTCGTCATCGGTGTTGTACAGCGCCGACAGCGCCCGGTCCATGGCCGCGTCCGGACCGGAGCCAAGCCCGCCCAATCCTTCCTCCGCGGCCGCGCCGAGCACCAAGCGCCAACGCCGGGACTGCGCTTCGTCGGTCATGCCGGGTCCTTCCAGGTTAGAGCGGGAACCTCGCTGCGTTGCCGCCTCCAGGCCTGACCGCTCATGCTGTGTCCTTTCCGGCATGCGCGGACGTCACGGGTGGACGCTGAACTGGCGCCGCCGGGCCTGACCCGCTCACACTGTCCCCGCTTTCGGTGCGGGCGATAGTGCTGCGCTGTCGTCTGCGGGCCTGGCGTCTTGTGCTCTGTGCGCTTTCGATATGGACGGCGTGGTGCTGCCGCGAGGCCGACATCCCCGCCTGACTGCTCATATCGTGACCCCCAGAATCTCCGCTGCCGCACGCACCGCGACTGTGGCGCGGTCGGCGTCGATTCCGGCGACAGCCGACGCGGCGGCCGCGGACCCGCCGTCGCGGACCGCCTGCCCGATCGCGCGGCGCTCACCTGATTCGAACCCGCCGAAGGTGCGGCGTAGCAGCGGCAGCGTCTCGACGAACGTGTCGTCGCCCAGTCCGCGCAGCCAGTCGTCGATGAGCCGCAACAACTCCCGGTCGTGCACCAGCAGCAGGCCGCGTCCGCCGAGGAACCCGTCGATCCACGCCGCTTTGGCCGCGGCCGTTGCGCCTACCGAGAGGGCCGCGGACAGGCGGCGCGCGGATTCGGCGTCATCGATGCGGCCCGCGTCGGCGAGCAAGCGGACGGCGCGCCCCACCAGGGCGCCGTGCACGTCGTCGCGGTCGGCGACGCGGCGCAGCGCGGCCAGCCACTCGCCGGTGGCCCAGCCGTCGTCTCTGGTGTGGATGGCGGTGTGCGCCGCGTCCAGCAGCCCGCGCAGATCGGTGGCAGCGTCGGTGTCCAACCCGGTGACCGCCGCGGGCAGGCCCGCGCAGATGCGCACCAGCAACCCGTCGGCGACGTGGGCCAGCGCTTTGGTGTCGGTGCCGCGCACGTCGCCGTAGCGCAGCGTGCGGATCAGGCCGGGCAACGCGGCCAGCAGGTGGGTCACGTCGTGGTCCAGCGCCGCCGTGGATTCCAGCCGGGCGATCAAACCGTCGGTGGCACCGCCCAGGTCGGCGAGCAGCGCGACTTCCAGCGCGGCGGTCAGTTCGCCCACCGAGCGGTCGGCGCGGCTCGCGGTGTCGAGGATCTTCGCCTCCGCCGCGGTGCGGATGGTGGTACCCCAGCGCGAGGCCTCGATGACCGCTATCGCGTACTCGGGATGCCATTGCAGCGTCCAGGTCTCTCGGAAGGTGCCGGTGCTGCGAACGTCGCTGGTGGTGAGCGTGCCCCACTCGATGCCGAGCACCCGCAGGCGGTGCAGCAGGCGTGACCGCTCGACCTCGCGTGGCTTGCGCAGATCCAGGTCGATGGCGCGGATCGCGGGCTCCTGCTTCATCCGCAGCGAACGGATCGTGGCGCGCAGGTCCGCGTCCAGCGGCACGGTCGGCGTCTCCTCCGGCACGGCGCCGAGCGCCTCACCCACCACGAGTTCGCCGATCACCAACCGCAGCATCGTTTCGTCACCGCCGCACAGCACCGACCGCGTGGCCTCGGTGACCTCCGGCAAACCGGCGAGCGGCCGGCCGCGCAGCGCGGCGAGGGTGTCGGCGAGCCGGACCGCTTCGATGACGTGCGCGCTGGAAACGGGCAGATCGTGGGCGCGCAGCACCCCCGCCACCTTGGTGAGCCAGCGGGTGATCGGCTGCTCGGTGGCGGTGAACAGGTGGTGGTACCAGCCCGGCGAGGTGACGCCTGCGCCGTAGCCGGAGGAGGTGGACAGCCGCGAATGCGTCCACGGCACCCAGGTGAGCCGGGCTTTGGTCTTCGGCAGCCCCTTGAGCAACCGGGCGTCCGGCGCGGCGGGACCCAGCGCGCCGGTGAGCGCGGGCGCATGCCACGCACCGCACACCACCGCCAGCCGCACCGCCCCGTCCTTGAGCGCCTTGCGCATGGTCTGCCGCATGTAGGCCTCGCGCCGCAAGGTGTGCGCGTCGACCACGAGTGGCTCTGGCGGTGATTCGGCAACCGATTCGGAGACCGCCTCCGCGACCGAATCGAATTCCGGCGCAGGGCTCTTCGTGAATCGATCCTGTGCTGGTGGGGCGGTCCGGGGTTGATCGCTCTCGGATCGACCGCGCCCCGATTCGGTGGCCGCTCGGTCCCCATCCGGTTCAGGCGCGCGGTTCGCCGAAGGGTCTTCCGCGGGCGGCGTCGCGTGGTCTGCGGATGCGGGACCGTCCAGGTGCCGGTCTCCCGTGGTTCCGGTGCTCGTGGGTACGCGTTGTGCTGGGCGGTCTGCGGTGGGTTCGGCCGCCGGCGTTGTGCCGACGGTTCCGGCGTCCGTGGACTCGCCGTTAGACGGGTTCCCGTTCGCCGGGCCGGTGCCCGAGGCCGGGTCGCCTTGCACAGGTCGCTCGGCGGTCTCCCGCAGTGCGCCCATCGCCTCGGTGATCGCGTCGAACGCCTCGGCGTCGGGCACGGATTCGACGACGGCGTCCCACCAGCGTTCGGCGTCGTCGTAGCCGCCCGCCTCGGCGAGAGCGGCGAGTGGGTCGAACCGGTCGCCGGGCTCGTCCTCCGTCGCGAGCGTGACGGTCGCGGGCAGGTCGCAGAACCGCACCGGCACGTCGTTGTCCACCGCGTACCGCAGCGCCTGCCACTCGGGCGAGAACACCGCGTACGGCCAGAACGCGGCCTTGGCGGGTGCGTCGGGAACGTACGCCAGCAGCGCGACCGGCGGGGTCATCCCCTCGGCGGCGACGTAGCCAACCAGCGGATCGGCGTCCGCGGGACCTTCGATGAGGATCATGTCGGGCCGGAAGTCCGCCAGGGCCAGCCGCAGCGAGCGCGCGGACCCGGGACCATGGTGGCGGATGCCGAACACCCTGGTCACCGCGGTGGATCCGGTGCCGGAGGTCACCCGGTGACCTCGCGGCAAGCGCGGTAGAAGTCCGCCCAGTCGGGTCGCTCGCGGACCACGGCCTCCAGGTACTCGGTCCACACGACGGCATCGGCCACCGGGTCCTTGATCACCGAGCCGAGCACCGCGCCTGCGATGTCGGAGGCGCGCAGCACACCGTCGCCGAAGTGCGCCGAGAGGGCGATGCCGTTGGTGATCACCGAGATCGCCTCGGCCGTGGACAGCGTTCCGGACGGCGACTTGAGCTTGGTCCGGCCGTCGGCGGTGCTGCCGGAGCGCAGTTCGCGGAAGACCCGCACCACCCGCCGCACCTCCTCGGCCGCCGCGGGCACGGTGGGCAGTTCCAGCGCGGAACCGAGCTGCTCGACGCGCCTGCTGACGATGGCGACCTCTTCGTCCTCGCTCGCGGGCAGCGGCAGCACCACCGTGTTGAACCGGCGGCGCAACGCGGAGGACAACTCGTTCACCCCGCGGTCGCGGTCGTTCGCGGTGGCGATGACGTTGAAGCCCTTGGCGGCCTGCACCTCCATACCGAGCTCGGGCACCGGCAGCGTCTTCTCGGACAGGACGGTGATCAGCGCGTCCTGCACGTCCGAGGGGATGCGGGTGAGTTCCTCGAGCCGGGCGATGGAGCCTGTCCGCATGGCCGTGAGCACCGGCGACGGCACCAGCGCCGCCTCGCTCGGGCCCTCCGCGAGCAACCGCGCGTAGTTCCAGCCGTAGCGGATCGCCTCTTCGGCCGTGCCGGAGGTGCCCTGCACCAGCAGCGTCGAGGAACCGCTGATGGCGGCGGAAAGGTGTTCCGACACCCAGGTCTTCGCGGTCCCCGGCACGCCGAGCAGCAGCAGCGCCCGGTCGGTGGCCAGCGTCGCGACCGCCACTTCCATCAGCCTGCGCGGACCCACGTACTTCGGGGTGATCACGGTGCCGTCGGGGAGGGTGCCGCCGAGCAGGTAGGTGACCACCGCCCACGGTGACAACCGCCAAGACGGCGGGCGGGGGCGGTCGTCGGCGGCGGCGAGGGCGCGCAACTCGTCGGCGTACGCCTGTTCGGCATGGGGGCGCAGCAGGTCCGGCGCCGGGTCGGTGGTGGTCACTGCAACTCCTCGAGCATCATCGAGCGGTGGGTGAGGTCGTGGGCGAGCTGGTCGAAGGCTCGTGCCCAGGCGGGATCGTCGCACCGGCGGGCCACCGCGGACAGCGTGTCCGCGGCGGTGACCGGAAGGTGGACCGCGGCCGCGGCGAGCAGCGACCGATGCGCGTTCGGCGCCGCGCCGTGCGTCTCGGGGCGCCGCGCCGCCGCCCGGGCCCGCTCGAACAGCAGCAGCACCACGTGCTGGGCCAGCGCGTCCGGCCACGGGTGGCCCGTCGCGGGCAGCAGCGCTTCTATTTCGGACAGCCACGAGCCGTCCAGCCGCACCAGGTGCGCGGTCCGATCCGCCC
Source organism: Nocardia sp. NPDC019219 (assembly GCF_040632645.1). Taxonomy (NCBI): domain Bacteria; kingdom Bacillati; phylum Actinomycetota; class Actinomycetes; order Mycobacteriales; family Nocardiaceae; genus Nocardia; species Nocardia sp. NPDC019219. The sequence continues at coordinate 242,317 of NZ_JBEYCG010000008.1, forward strand.
GCGGCAGCAGCGCGAACAGTTCCCTCCTGCGCAGCATCGCGAGGTCGGTGGGCACGCCCGCCTCGAACAGCGCCCGCGCCCAGGCCGAATCGCGCTGCGCCAGAGCGGCATCCACCCAGCCGTCGAAGACCGGCTGCCGGAACCGGTCTTCGATCGTGGCGCGCACCGCCTGCTGCGGCGTGCCGAGCACACCGGCCCAGTGCGTCAGCGGGGTGGCGGCGACCACCTGCCGGAGCCGGGCCGCGAGCACGTCGGGCGCGCCGTTCCAGCGGTAGGCGAATTCCACGGTGCGATCGGTGATCCCGTCGCGCTGCGCGGCGGCGTCGAGCGTATCGGGCAGCGTGAGCACCACATTCGTGTGCAGCATCCGGTGCTCGGCGCGGATCCACGCGCTCGCTCGCTCGCGCATCCGACGCGTGAACGCCGATTCCGGCAGCAGCGCGAGGAGTCCGGCGGCGGTGCGGCGCACGTCGGCGCGCCGGTCGTCCAACGCCGTCTCGAGCAGGGGCTCGTCGTCCGGGCCGAGTCCTTCGGCGAGCACGGCCAGCAGTTCGGCCTTCAGCGGGCCCGACTCCTTCGGCCACGCCGCGGTCAACTGCGCCCTCGCCGCGCCTGCGTCGGCGCGCCGGAGGTCGGCGAGCCAGTCGCGCCGCTCGGTTGGTTGGCCGAACAGCCAGGTGTCGGTGGAACGCTCGGACGTGGTCGACGACCGCCGCACGAGTTCCCGCCAGGCCGGATGCCGGGCCGCCAGCCAGCTGCCGCGGGCACCCGCGAGGCGCAGCAGCGGCTCGCGTAACGAGGCATTGATCTTCGCGTGCTCGAGCAGCTGCTCGCAGAGGGCGTCCGGCGCGCGGTAGTCGTACGGCAGCGCGGCCTCGAACCATTCGGGAAGGAATGCCGAACGTTCCCGCAGCATGCGCGCCAGCCGCGCCGCCGCCGGACGCGGCAGTGACGGCCGTGGGTCGTCCGGTGCGGGCTCCGGCGCCGCCGCGGTGGCCGGTGTGACTCCACCGCGGGTGAAAAGGTCGTGCAACGCGGCGGTTTCGAGCAGACGCGTCGCGGGATCGCTCGGCAACCGGCCGGCCGCGCGTGCGATCGGGGGCGGCAGTGCGGCGGAATCCGGGGCGCGGCGCGCGGTGCCGAGCAACGCGACGGAAGTGAGGTCCGCGTTGCCGGGAGCCGGGCGGTCCGGCTCGGGCCCGAAGGTCTCGGTGGCGGCCAGGTCGACGACCTCACCCGCGGCGAACACCGAAATCGGCTCCAATCCGTCGGCGCTCCATTCGCCTGCCACGGTGACCGGATGACCGCCGGAGACGGCCAGCAGCGTCCACGGTTGCTCCCCGGGCCGGATCGGCAGCGCCGTGCCATCGGCGTCGGTGACGAACCAGCCTTGCTCGGTGCGGGTGGGGATCACGTCGGCCAGCAGCATCGGCCACGAGCGCACCCACGGATCGGCGCCGAGCGCCGACGCGTGCGCGGCCAGCGCGGCGGCGATCGTGGCGGGCCGATCGGCGTCGACGGGCAGCGTGGTGAAAGGTTCGGCGGCACTGTGCCGTTCTCCCCACAACGCGCGCAACGGCGCGGCGCCCGGGTAGTAATGCAGCTGCGCGTCGGCCAGCTGCCCGAGCGCGGGAACGTCGGCGGGGAAGCCGGGGGAACCGAAGGAATGGTCGACCACCAGCGCCCAGCGCCCGCTCGTCCGCCCGTACAACCAGGTGCGCCGGGTATAGAGGCGCTCGTCCTCGGTGATCCGCGAGCCGAACACCATCCACCGGTCACGGACCGGAGGTTCGGCGCGCACCGCCTCGGCCGGGTTCGGATAGCCGACGTGGGTCCGGATGCTGGCACGCAGCGGAGCCGGCCACGCGTCGAGTTGCCGGTGCGCGGCGATCAGCAGGTGCATCCGCGCGTACTCGCGCAGCACCACCTCGGGCCAGTCGGTCCTGGTGGCCACGGCGGCCGGGAGCCTGCGCAGGGTGGCGGCGAGGCCGGGAGCCTGCGCGTCGACCATCCGGGCGGCCACGGCTTCGAAGGCGCGATACGAGCGGTCGGCCTGCGCGAGCCCGGTGCGTACCTGGTCACCGAGCCAGGTGTCGAGTTCCTCCAGCCCGGCCGTCACCCGCACCCGGCGCTGTTCGGCGGTAGCGGGGTTCGGGGTGCGGGGGCGGTCGGCTGTCGTGGCGGCCCGCGCCGCACGGCCGCCGATCCACGACGCCGCGTAGTCCGCGGTCTCCGGCGCGACGGCGACCTCGCCCGCGGCCCAGCGCAGCAACAGCGACAACGCGTGCTTGCAGGGAAATTTGCGGCTCGGGCAGGAGCACCGGTACGCCGGGCCGGACAGGTCGACGATCGTCTGATACGGCGTGGCGCCGCTGCCCTGGCACCGCCCCCACAGCGCCGTGCCGTGCTGCCCGCACTCGCGCCAGCGATGCACCAGCTTGTGGGCCGCCGACAGCGAATTCGCGTCGGGCGCCAGCGCCGCGACCTGGTCTTCGGTCCACGGCGTCGTCATCGCACGGCTCCAGCTCGGTGGTGGCTCATCGCCTTCCTTCGTTGCTCGGTTGACCGGATTTCTACCGCAGCGCACCGACATGTGCCGCCACCGGTGCCGCGCCGCGCTCGGAAGCGCTTGTCTCGGCGCCGTATTCGTCATTCGGACAAATCTTGCGCCGATGGGGACGCTCTGGCATTCTGTCCTGTTCGGCTCGACCGAGCCACCCGGAACGGGTGTAGACACCATCGAGCTGCCCGCCGGGGTTGGCGAGGGGTGGACATCGAGACAGGGCGCAGGCGTTTCGATGACCATATCCATCCCCGCGGGCAGATTCGCCTGGGTGCGCTGGGCGATCCCGGCGCGATCGGGTAGCGTTTCGCACAGCTTCGACAAGGCGCCGCGCACGGGGTCGGAGGACGTGTGGCGGCTCGATGGTGGAGGGGATTTTTCGCATGCGCCTGGATCCCGACGCTGTCCAGGCCGTCGGTTCCGCGGACGCGCCGCCCCGGCTCTCGGAGGTGGTGACCCGGCGCCTCGCCGAGGATCCGGCGGTCACGCCCTCGGTCACGCGGACCGTGCTGCGCGCCCTGGGCGCCGCCGAATCGGGTGATGGGGCAACGACATTCGATCATTCCGGCATATTTCTGAGCGCCATCCGGGTACGCGGTTTCCGCGGCATCGGTCCCGAGACGACGCTGCAACTGCCACCCGGTCCGGGTCTCACGCTCGTGGTCGGCCGCAACGGCAGCGGCAAATCCAGTTTCGCCGAAGCCGCCGAAATGGCTCTGACCGGTGGAAACCGTCGGTGGGACGGTCGCTCGGCGGCCTGGCGGGAAGGCTGGCGCAACCTGCACGACGGCGCTGCTGCCCGCATCGAGCTGGAGTTGCTGACCGCCGGTGACGCGCCCCGGCTCACCATCGCCAAGGAATGGGCGGCCGACGCCGACCTGCCCGACGCGGACTGGACCCAGCGCTATCCGCCCGCGCCGCCGTCGGCGTTCGACATGGACCGGTGGGCGGCCCAGCTCGAGCTCTACCGTCCGTTCCTGTCCTACAGCGAACTCGGCGCGCTGGTGGACGGGAAGCCGAGCGACCTGTTCGACGCGCTGCACCAACTGCTGGGTCTCGACGAACTCACCCTGGCGCAGGAACGCATCCGGATGCGCCGCCTGGAACTCGAACGCGCGGTGCGGGATTCGCGTCAGGAGCGGCTGGAGCTGCTGGAACTGCTCGCGTCGGTGGCCGACGACCGGGCGGTCCGGGTCGCCGGATTGCTGCGGCCCGCTCAACCGGACCTCGCCGCGGTGGGTCGCGAAGTGCTGGGCGTGGTGGACGACCCGGCCGGCCCGGACGGCTTGCGCGCGATCGTGCGGCTCGCGCTGCCCGGCGACGCCGAAGTCGATGCGGTGGCCACCCGGCTCGAGACCTGGGGCGCGGCCATCGCCGAGGGCGCCACCGACGACGCCGAAGCCGATCTGCGCCTGCTCGAACTGCTGCGCATGGCGCGTGCGCATCAGGCGGCGAGCGGGCCGTGCCCCTGCCCGGTGTGCGGCCGCGGCGCACTGGACGAGGACTGGGCACGCGAGACCGACACGGCCATCGAGCGGCTCGCCGCCCGGGTGGACGCGCTCACCACCGCCCGCGTCGAACTCGGCGACGCCGTGCGGGCCGCGCGGGCGCTTCCCGAACTCGTTCCCGCCGAATTGGATTTCGACCCGCGCAACCCGCCGTCGGTCGACACCACGGCGGTGCGCGAGGCGTGGGCCGAGTGGGCCGCGCTGACCACCGCCGAATACACCCCGGACCTGCCCGAGCTGCTGCGCAGCGCGCACGCGCGGTTGGTGGACGAACTCGACCTGCTGCAGCAGGGCACCCGCAAGGAACTCGACCGCTTGGACGAGGTGTGGACCCCGCTGGTGCCGCGGATCGTGACCTGGCTCGAGGGCGCGCGTGAGGTGGCCGCGCACGCGGCGGAACTGCGCACGGTGAAGAAGGCCGAGGACTGGCTGAAAGCGGCTACCGCGGGCCTGCGCGGCGAGCGCATGACGCCGCTGGAGACGACGGCCCGCTGGGTGTGGCGCACGCTGCGGCAGCAGAGCAACGTCGAGCTGGGCGCGATCCGCTTGCAGGGCAACGCGGGCACCGCGCGGCGCGTGCTGCTCGACGTGACCGTCGACGAGGTGGACGGGGCCGCGCTGGGCGTGATGAGCCAGGGCGAGTTGCACGCGCTGGGTCTGTCGTTGTTCCTGCCGCGCGCCACGGTGGAGGAGAGCCCGTTCCGTTTCGTCATGATCGACGACCCGGTGCAGGCGATGGACCCGGCCAAGGTGGACGGCCTGGCGCAGGTGCTGGCCACGGTGGCCTGGACCCGTCAGGTGGTGGTCTTCACCCATGACGAGCGCCTCGCCGAGGCGGTGCGGCGGATGCAGCTCGACGCGACCGTCCTGGAAGTGCAGCGCCGCGACCGCTCGGTGGTCGAGGTGCGGGTGTCCAGCGACCCGATCCGACGCTATCTCGACGACGCCCGCGCCTTGGTCCGCACGCCCCAGTTGCCCGCGGCGATCGCCGACGAACTGGTGGCCACCTGCTGCCGTTCGGCGGTGGAGGCGGCCAGTCTGGCCAGGGCGCGGCGCACCCTGCTCGCCGCGGGTATGAATCACCGCGAGGTGGAACGCCACATCGATGCCGCCCACTCCACCAGGGCGAAGGTGGCGCTGGCGGTCTTCGGGGTGGGTAGCAAGGTCGACGACCTGAACAAGAATCTGATCGAGCGGGAAGGGCGGTGGGTGGTGGACGCACTGCGCGACGCCACGGCGGGCGCGCACGTGCCGATCGGGCGGGACATGCGCGAGTTGATCGGTGAGACCGAGAAATTCGTCGCGTGGCTGGCCAGGTGAAGCGCGGATGACCGGGCGGCGCAAGCCGGTCGGCGCGCGCCGTGGGCCCGCGGGCGGCGGTCGCGCGCCCCGGCACGGACAGCGTGGGCGGAACAACGGCGCGCGTCGGCCGCGCGCCGATCGGCCGTCGATCGCCGAGCGGCTGGAGACCGTCGATCTGCTGCTCGCCGGATCGGTGACCGACGCGGGCGGACTGTGGTCCCGGGCGACAGCCTGGATCCTGCGGATCGCGTTGGAGCAGGCCGTGGACGAACTGTGGCTGCGGCTGGCGCCCGCGCTGGTCCGCTGCCCGATGCGGGCGCAGCTGATCGCGCTGCGCGCCTTCGCGGGACCGGACGTGGCGGCGCGCGTCGCGGTGCTCTGGGCGGCGCTGTCGCGCGCGGCCCACCACCACGACTACGAACTCGCGCCCAGCGTCACCGATCTACGGCGCTGGCGGGAACAGACCGTCGCCTTGGCCGCGGACTTGGCGGCCGTGGAGGCGCGCCGAGATTGACCCCGGCGATGATGCGGTCAAGTGTGCGCGTGGAGTATGCCGCCCGGCCGGACAGAGGCACGATATGAGCGGATTTGGGCAGACGTTGGCGAGCGTGACCATGCGGTGCCTCACTCGGGCCGGAAAGGACGTGGCATGAGCGAATCACGACGGTGCCCGTGCGGGCGCGGCGAGGCTTTCGACGACTGCTGCGGTCCGGTGCTGCGCGGCGAGCGTCCCGCTGCCACGGCCGAAGCGCTGATGCGCTCGCGCTACACCGCCTTCGCGGTGGGGGATGTCGACTATCTGCTGCGTTCCTGGCATCCGCGCACCCGCCCGCGCGAACTCACGGTGGACCCCGCCCAGCGCTGGCTGTTCCTGGAGATCACCCGCACCGACCGCGGCGGGCTGTTCGACGACACCGGAACGGTGGCGTTCGTCGCGCACTACCGAGATGCGGACGGGCGCGGCGCACTGCGCGAGACCAGTCGATTCGCTCGCTCCGACGGCGCCTGGGTCTACCTGGACGGCACGCACGCCGAGTGACCGGTAGCGTCAGCGGGCATGGCACGCGTCGCGATCGAGTACTGCACCCAATGCCGCTGGCTGCTGCGGGCGAGCTGGATGGCGCAGGAACTGCTCAGCACGTTCGCCACCGACCTGGACGAGGTCGCGCTGCTCCCGGGTTCGGGCGGGATCTTCCGGATCACCGTCGACGGCGAACAGATCTGGGAACGCAAGACCGACGGCGGCTTCCCCGAGATCGCGGTGCTCAAGCAGCGGGTGCGCGACCGGGTGGCACCCGACCGCGATCTCGGTCACGCCGACCGGCGCGACTGACGCCGGAAGTCAGCCGCAGCAGCCGCCACCGCAGCAGCCGCCGCCGGCCGGAGGCGCAGCGGGGCTCGGCGCGGGCGCGCTCACGCCGCCCCGGGAGACGGTGGCGAAAGTGGTCAGCAATTTGACCGTGTCGTCGTGGCCGACCGGGCAGGTCGCCGGCGCCGACGACTCCGCCATCGGGCGGGTCACCTCGAACGTGTCGCCGCAACTGCGGCACCGATAGCTGTAACTCGGCATCCGCTCAGTTTAGGGCCTGCGTCCGCGCATCCTCCAGACGATCGGAAGTGGCGGCGGCCGCCGTGACCGATTCGACACAGCAGCCGACGGCAGGGCCTGAACAGCGGATGAATGGGAGTCGACGCGGCGATGTCCCACATCGCGACGCTGGCGTGCTGATCTTCGACGTACTCTCGAAAAGAAGGATGAGGAGGTCCGCGATGCGCGCTCAGTTCTCCGAGGCGGTGCCCGGTCCCGACGGTTTCGCCGAGCCCATCGCGCGAACGGCGCACGGCGACGTCCGCGGCGTGCGCGAGGGCTCCGTATCCGTCTGGCGCAGCATCCCCTACGCCACGGCCCCCACCGGACCGGCCCGGTTCGCGCCGCCGCAGCCCCCGCAGCCCTGGGAGGGAGTGCGCGACTGCACCTCGTTCGGGCAGATCGCCCCGCAGACGATGGGCACCATGGTCCCCATCGACTCGGGCCTGACCATGGGCGAGGACTGCCTCTGGCTCAACGTCTGGTCACCACGGCCCGAGACCGGCGATCCGCACCGCGTCGCGGACACCGAGCCGCGCCCGGTGCTGGTCTGGCTGCACGGCGGCGCGTACTGCCTCGGCACCGCCGCGCAGCAGATCTACGACGGGCGCAAACTGGCCGCGACCGGTGACGTCGTGGTCGTCGGGGTCAACTATCGCCTCGGTGCGCTGGGCTTCCTCGACCTGTCCTCGCTCGGCGAGGACTTCGCGCCGAACCTCGGCCTGCGCGACCAGATCGCCGCACTGGAGTGGGTGCGCGACAACATCGCCGCGTTCGGCGGCGACCCCGGCAACGTCACGCTCTTCGGCGAGTCCTCCGGCGCGGGCTGCGTCACCGCGCTGCTCACCGCGCCGCGCGCGGCGGGCCTGTTCCACAAGGCGATCGCGCAGAGCCCGCCCGCGACCACGGTGTTCGGTCCGGAGCGGGCGGCGACGGTCGCGCAGCGTTTCCTCGAGCTGATCGAACTGCCCCCGGCCCGGGCGGCGGAGCTGCTGGAATGCCCGATCGAGCGGATCGTGACGGCGGCGGGTGTCCTGCTCGACGAGATACCGCTCAAGGAGCCGGGCAGGCTCGCGGCCGCGCCCGTGGTCGACGGCGATCTCCTGCCGACCTACCCGATCGACCGGTTCCAGCGTGGCGGGTCGCACCGGGTGCCGTTGATCATCGGGACGAACAAGGACGAGGCGTCGTTGTTCCGGCTGCTGCGTTCACCGATCATGCCGGTGACCCCGGACGCGGTGAACGCGATGCTGCGGGACGTCGCGGCGAGCCACCCGGAGATGTCCGCGGAGCGGATCGCCGAGATCACCTCGGCCTACCCGGACCTCGGCAAGGCGCGCGGAGCCCTGGCGATGTCCACCGACGCGGCGTTCCGGATGCCCGCGCACTGGGTGGCCGACGGTCACGCCGAGCATTCGCCCACCTGGATGTACCGGTTCGACTACGCCACCCCGATGCTGCGCGCGGCCCGGGTCGGCGCCGGCCACGCCACCGAATTGCCTTATGTCTTCGGCAATTTCGGCACGCTCAACCTCGACCCGACGTTCTGGCTCGGCGGGCGCAGAGCGGCGATGGAGGTCTCCGGGCGGATGATGCGCCGCTGGCTCGCCTTCGCCGCCCACGGCGTTCCCGCCGCCCTGGACGGCTCCAAACACTGGCCGCCCTACCGCCTGCCCGCCCGCACCACCTTGCTCCTCGACAGCGTCGACCGCGTGGTCGACGACCCGGACCGTGACCTGCACACCGCCTGGGGGCAGCAAGCCGTCGGGTTCTCCTAGCAGGCGTTGTCCGCGCCTGGCGACCGCAGGTGTGGATACCCGAGACCGCGTGATCGGCGTTCCGCCCGCGTAGATCGAAGTCCGATACGCTCCGGCGGGAATCTGCGGCCGCGCGCGTCAGACGTCGGTGGAGAAGCGGATGCCGCCGTCCGGGATCTCCACGCCGGGCCACACGCGGGCCCCGCGCAGCAGTTCGCAGCGCGCGCCGATGTTCGCGCCGTCCCCGATGACGCCGTCGCGCACGAGCGCGCGCGGGCCGATGCGCGCCCCGAACCCGATGATCGTGCGTTCGACCGTGGCGCCCGCCTCGATCACAGCGCCGTCGAAGACGACCGCGCCGTCCAAGCGTGCGCCCGCGCCGATCTCGGCGCCGCGGCCCACGACCGTGCCGCCGATGAGCACCGCCCCCGGGGCGACGCCCGCGCCGGGATGGACCAGCGACTCGCCACGCTGACCGGGCAGGGCGGGGGAGGGGGCGATGCCGCGGACCAGGTCGGCGGAACCGCGGACGAAGTCCTCGGGGGTGCCCATGTCGCGCCAGTACGACGCGTCGACGTACCCCTGGAGGCGGGCGCCCTCGGTCAGCAGCGCCGGGAACACCTCGCGCTCCACCGACACCGGGCGCCCGGCCGGGATCTTCTCGATGTACTCGCGACGGAAGACGTAGCACCCGGCGTTGATCTGGTCGGTGGGCGGGTCCTGAGTCTTCTCCAGGAACGCGGTGACCCGGCCGTCCTCGTCGGTGGGCACACAGCCGAACGCGCGCGGGTCGCTGACCCGGACCAGGTGCAGCGTCACGTCGGCGCGGGTCGACTCGTGGGTGTCGAGCACCGCGCCGAGGTCGGTGCCGCCGAGCACGTCGCCGTTGAACACCATGACGTTGTCCGCGCGCAGCTTGGGCAGCACGTTGCGGATCGCGCCGCCGGTGCCGAGTGGCTCGGTCTCGGTGACGTACTCGATCTCCAGGCCGAGGTCGGAGCCGTCGCCGAAGTATTCCTCGAACACTTCGGCCTTGAACGACGTACCCAGCACCACGTGGGTGATCCCGGCCTCCGCGATACGGGCGAGCAGGTGGGTCAGGAACGGCAGCCCGGCCGTCGGCAGCATCGGCTTGGGCGCCGAAAGGGTCAGCGGACGCAGCCGCGTGCCCTGCCCGCCGACCAGGATCACCGCGTCGGTGCCTGTATTTCCTGCCATCAAGCTCCCCTGTTCACAAGGTCGTTTCTCGCCTGCGCCGCCGGTTACCCGGCGTCGCGCGCCTGCTGGCGCAGGGCAGATCGAACCGCAATCCGCGAGCGGATCGCAAGTCCGGCCCGCAACGCCAGCCGCAGCGGAGCCTGCCACCAGTGCGGATGCCGGTCTGCCTGGAACCGGTAGGCGCTCGCGTGGTGGGCGGGCAGCATCTTCTCGGGATGGCGGCCCGCGGCGTGACCCTTCGCATGGGTCACCTCGGCGTCCGGCACGAACACGTTGTGCCAGCCCGCCTTGCCCATCCGGTCGCCGAAGTCGACGTCCTCCATGTACATGAAGTAGCGGGAATCGAAGCCGTCGATCGAGTCGAACGCCGCGCGCCGCACCAGCAGGCACGACCCGGACAGCCAGCCGACGGCGCGTTCGGAGATCTCCTCGTTCTCCTGCCGGTAGCGGCGGGTCCACGGATTGGACTTCCACACCGTGCCCAGGATCGCGTGGCCTGCGCCGTCGAGCAGGCCGGGCACCCGCCGGGCCGACGGGTAGACGCTGCCGTCCGGCTCGAGCACCAGCGGCCCCAGCGCGCCCGCGCGCGGCCAGCGCTTGGCGGCGGCGAGCAGTTTATCGATGGAATCGGTGCCCCAGCGGATGTCCGGGTTGGCGATCACGATGAACTCGATGCCCGGATCGATCTCCGCGACCGCCCGGTTGATCGCGCCGCCGTAGCCGATGTTGCCACCGGTGCGCAGCAGCCGCACGTGCGAATTGGCCTCGGCGACCAGCTCGGGCACACCGTCCTCCGACCCGTTGTCGGCGAGGATCACCTGCGGTTTCTCCGCGGTGGCCGCGGCCAAGGTGCTGATGAAGTGCTCGAGGTGCTCACCCGGCGAGTAGGTCACCGTGACGACGGCCAGGCCCGCGGGCGCGGCGGAATCGGAATCACTCACGACAGCCAACTCTAATGGGCGCGGCCGGACGCCGTCCGTCGATGGCCCGCGCATGGTGGGAGCACCGGCGCGGGCACCGCCTAGCCGGACCGCCGCGCCAGCGCGTCGCGCAGCGCCGTGCGCCAATCCCGCAGCGGCGTCAGTCCGGCGTCGTTCCAGGCCCGCGGCGAGAGCACCGAATACGCCGGGCGCCGTGCGGGTCTGGGAAACCGGGACGAGTCGCACGGGTGGACCCGCCCTGGATCGGCGCCGACACCCGCGAATACGGCGCGGGCGAGCTCGAATCGACTGGCCCGCCCCGCATTGGTGGCGTGCAGCACCCGCGGGGCGTCCGGCCGGCCCGCCAGTTCCAGCAGCGCGGCGGCCAGGTCGGCGGCGTAGGTGGGCGAGCCGATCTCGTCGTCGACCACGTCGACGGTGTCGCGTTCCCGCTCCAGCCGCAGCATCGTCGCGACGAAATCGCCGCCGCGCCCGCTGTATACCCACGCGGTGCGCACCACGTGCGCGTCCGGGCAGCGGCTGAGCACCGCTTCTTCGCCCGCGAGCTTGGACGCCCCGTACACGGACGTCGGTCCGGTCACATCGGCGGTGTCGTACGGCCGATCCTGGGTACCTGGGAAGACGTAATCGGTGGACAGATGGATCAGCCGGGCGCCGAGGTCGGCGCAGACCTCGGCGAGCACGGCTGGTCCGGTGGCGTTGCCCGCGTACGCGGCTTCGGCTTCGGTTTCGGCCCGGTCCACGGCGGTATAGGCGGCGCAGTTGAGCACCACGTCGCCGGGCGTGAGCACCGCGCGCACGGCGACGGGATCGGTGATGTCGAGGTCGGCGCGCCCGTAGCCGTCGGCGGCCGGGGCGAGACGCCGCAGTTCCCGGCCCACCTGTCCGTGCGCCCCGGTGACGACGAGGCGGGCGGATACGGTGGGTTGGGGGGCGGTGGGGTCGGTCACGGGCGCAAGTCTGGCACGCCGCCGGTCCCTCGGTTGCGGCCGTTCGCGATAACCGTTCGATAGCCTTGAGCTATCGGGGAATCCCGAAATCGGGCGGGGCGAGCGGTAACCATGGTGGCGGATCGGTTGCGCGCGCGTCGCCAGGACACCAATTTTTCGGCGAGAGCGGGTTTTCGGCGAGAGGATGAGACTTGTCGCAGCGGAGGGGCACATCGGCGGCGCGGCGGACCGGAACCCGCGACCCTTCCTTCGGTCCGCTGCGCTCGTTCGCCGTGGCCGCCGCCGTGATCGTGCTGGCGCTCACCGGTTTCGCCTGGCACAGCGTGGACGCGCTGGTCGCCGACATCGAGCGCCTCGGCGATCTCGGCCTCGGCGGCAGCCGCGACGGCGCGGTGGACATTCTGCTGGTCGGGGTGGACAGCCGCACCGACGCGCACGGCAACCCGCTGTCGGAGGCCGAGCGCGCGATGCTGCACGCGGGCGACGAGGTCGGCACCAACACCGACACCATCGTGCTGCTGCGCGTGCCGAACGACGGACGCTCGGCGACCGCGATCTCCATCCCGCGCGACTCCTACGTCAACATCGCCGGCCTGGGCATGGGCAAGATCAATTCGGCCTACGGCGCGACCAAGGCGACGCAGTTGCAGAAGCTCACCGAGCAGGGGGTCGCGCAGGCCGACGCGGAGCGGCAGTCCACCCAGGCGGGCAGGCAGGCGCTGATCAAGACGGTGGCCGGTCTCACCGGCATCACCGTCGACCACTACGCGGAGGTGAGCCTGCTCGGCTTCGCGCTGCTCACCGACGCCGTCGGCGGGGTGGAAGTGTGCCTGAAGAACCCGGTCGACGAATGGATGTCCGGCGCGCGGTTCCCGGCGGGACGTCAGCGCCTGGACGGGCCGCGGGCACTGAGTTTCGTGCGCCAGCGCCACGATCTGCCGCGCGGCGACATCGACCGCATCGTGCGCCAGCAGGTGTTCATGGCACAGCTGGTGCAGCAGGTGCTCAGCGCGAAGACGCTGGCCAATCCGGTCAAGCTGCAGCAGCTCAGCGACGCGGTGGGGCGCACGATCGTGCTGGACGAGGACTGGGACGTGCTGGCGTTCCTGCAGCGGCTCAAGGATCTGTCCGGCGGCCAGGTGAAATTCGAGACCATCCCGGTCGCCGACCTCAACGGGGAAACCGGCACCGGCGAATCCGTCGTCAAGGTCGAGCCGAAGGCGGTCAAGTCCTACGTCGCGTCGCTGGTCGGCGACGCCCCGGCCCCGCGCAACGCCGAGCCGGGCTTCGATCCCGCGACGGTGACCGTGAGCGTCTACAACGCGGGCGGCGTCGGCGGCCTCGCGGCCGACGTGGCGCAGACTCTGAGCGCCAAAGGTTTCCGTCAAGGCACGGTGTCCAACTACGCCGGCGGCCGCGTCACGAGCAGCCGGGTGCTCGCCGCGGACACCGGGAGCCCGAAGGCGCAGGCGGTGGCCAAGACGCTGGGCGGGCTGCCGGTGCTGGCGGATCCGGCGCTGTCCCCGGATTCGGTGAGCGTCGTACTGGCGAGCGACTATTCTGGTCCGGGCTCGTCGGCGAGCCGGATGTTCGACCTGTCCGGATCGTCGGCGGCGGCCACACCAGTCCCGCCCGCTCCACCGATCGACGCAGGCCAGAACGGACCGAAATGCGTGAACTGAACCATGCGTGACATCGACCAGGCAAACACCCTCACCGAAGCGGTACTCGATCCGATCCTCGCCCGCGATCCCGCGGGCCCGCGCGTCACCTACTACGACGACGCCACCGGCGCCCGCATCGAGCTGTCCGGCGCGACCCTGGCGAACTGGGCGGCCAAGACCGCCAACTTGATTCGCGACGAGTTCGGCCTGAGCCCGGGCGCCCGGGTCGCGGTCCTGCTCCCCGCGCACTGGCAGACCGCCGCCGTGCTGCTCGGCTGCTGGTGGGCGGGTACCGAGGTGGTGCTGCGCCCGGACGAGGACGCCGATCTCGCCCTGGTCACTTTGGATCGCCTGGACGACGCCGACGGCGTGGGCGAGGTCGCGGCGCTGTCGCTGGACGCGATGGGGTCCCCGGTGCGCGACGTGCCGGTGGGCGTCACCGACTTCGCCACCTCCGTGCGCGTGCACGGCGATCAGTTCCTGCCTCGCGGCGCGGGGGTCGCGCTGGACGGCATGCCGGTCGCCGAGGTGCTCGCCGAGGCGCGGAAGTCCGCCATGCGGCAGGGCTTCGCCGAAGGGGACCGGGTGCTGTCCAGCACGCCGTGGGACACGCCGGCCGAACTGATCGACGGGTATCTCGCGGTGCTCGCCGCGGGCGCGTCGCTGGTGCAGGTGATCAACCCCGATCCGGCGCAGCGCGAGCGGCGCGTCGCGGCGGAGCGGGTGACCGCGCAGCGCGGATGAGCGCGGCGCACGGCCGGTAGCGGCTCCTACCACGGTATCAGCGCCGAATCCGACCTGAGCACGTTCCACAACCCGGTAGCGTTCCGTACGGTGGAGTCACCGCACGACGAGGGGGTTTGGAGTATGCAGCCGCATTACTGGTTCCGCTGGTTGTCCGTACAGGGCGCGCCGCGCCTCGTCCTGCGCCTGCAGGCGCGCCACGGTGACCCGTTCGCCGAATTGATGGGCGGGCCCGCGGGCTTCGACGACCCGTATCCGCTCATCGAGCGGTTGCGTGGGCAGGGAAGGCTGCTGCGCACCTCCATCGCGTGGGCGACCTTCGACCACGAGCTGTGCCGCGCCATCCTGCGCGACAGCCGTTTCGGTGTGCGCACCACCGAGAGCTTCAACATCCCCAAGCCGCTGCAGAAACTGGCCGAACGCTTCCCGTTGCCGCCGAATCCGGTCGAGCCGCCCTCGATGCTGGTGATCGATCCGCCGGAGCACACGGCCATGCGCAAGCCGGTCGCCTCGGCGTTCACCCCGCGCGCGATCCGCAGGCTCAGCGACCGCGTCGAGACGGTCACCGCGGAGCTGCTGGACGCGCTGCCCGCGCACGGTTCGGCGGACCTGATCCGGTCGTTCGCCGCCCAGGTGCCGATCGCGATCATCTCGGAGATGCTCGGGTTCCCCGACGAGGACAAAGCGCGGTTCCTGCACTGGGGCGATCAGATGACGCCTTTGCTGGACGTCGGCATCCCGTGGCGGGCGTACCGCGACGCGCTGCGCGCCATGGAGGTGATGAACGACTACCTCGACCAGCACATCGAACGATTGCGCCGCGAGCCGGGCGAGGACATCCTCTCCGCGCTGGTCACCGCGGGGGAGCTGGACTCCTACGCGCTCAAGGCCACCGCGAGCCTGCTCATGGGAGCGGGCTTCGAGACGACGGTCAACCTGATCGGCAACGGTGTCGCGCAGCTGCTGGCGCACCCGGATCAGCTGGAGCGGCTGCGCGCGGAACCGGAGCTGTGGCCCAACGCCGTCGAGGAGATCCTGCGCTTCGACTCACCGGTGCAGACCACCGCGCGGACCGCGCTGACCGACGTGGAGATCGATGGGATCACGGTGCGCGAGGGCAACACGGTGGTGCTGTCGCTGGCCGGAGCCAACCGCGACCCGGCGGTCTTCGCCGATCCCGGGCGATTCGACGTCGGGCGCGACAACGCCAAGGAGCACCTGTCGTTCAGCAGCGGCGTGCACGTCTGCCTGGGGGCAAGCCTGGCCAGGATGGAAGGCGTCTACGCGTTGCGAGCCCTCTTCGAGCGGTTCCCCGGACTGCGCCCGGACGGTTCGCCGAAGCGGCGCGCGCTGTTCACCCTGCACGGCTACGAGCGGCTGCCGGTGCGTCTCGGGCAACCCGCGCAGGCGCCGGAGCCGGTCTGATCAACCGGTGGTCTTCCAGACGTAGCGGGTCTTCGGACGCCCGGCCCTGCCGTAGTCCGAGCGCCGGACGACCAGCCCGTCGTCGGCCAGTTTCTCCAGGTAACGCCAGGCGGTGATGCGCGAGACGCCGACCGAGGTCGCGGTGTCCGCGGCGGTCACGCCCTCGCCCTCGGCCGCGCGCACCGTGCGGGAGATCTCGTCGAGGGTCTGCGGCGCGACGCCCTTGGGTGTCGCCGCGCGCTGGTCGGGGGTGCGTAGCGCACTCAGCGCCCGGTCGATGTCGTGCTGGGAGATGGCGCTCTCACCGGCCGGAAGCGCGGTGCGGAACTCGCGGTAACGGTCGAGTTTGTCGCGGAACGCGGCGAAGGTGAACGGCTTCAGCAGATACAGCACGACGCCGTGCGACACGGCGGTGCGCACCATGGCCAGGTCCCGCGCCGAGGTGATGGCGATGACGTCCGGGCGCGGCGCCAGACCGGTCAGCGCGGCGGCGACGTCGAGGCCGCTGGCGTCGGGCAGGCCGATGTCCATCAGCACCAGATCGATCGGCGTGCCCTCGGCCGCCGCGTCGGCCGCCGCGCGCATCGCCTCGCGTCCGGTGTGGGCGACGCCGACGGGCGTGAATCCGGCGATGCGCTCCACGTAGGCGCGGTGCGCCTCGGCGATCAGCGGCTCGTCCTCGACGATCAGCACACGGATCATCGCGCTTCCTTTCGTGGAATCGTCACGGTCACCGCGCTTTCGGGATCCCGTTGGGTGCGGATACTGCCCCCGTGGCGAGCCACCAGCCGGTGGACGAGCGCGAGTCCGAGACCGTGATGGGCGGCCTTGGTCGAATACCCGCGCTGGGACGCGCGCGCGAACATCTCCGCGGACATGCCGGGACCGCTGTCGGCGACCCGGATGTAGAGCATCGACTCGTCCGCGGCGTCGCGCCGGTGCGCCAGGGTGACCTCCACCCAGCCGGACGTGCTGTCCGCCGCGGCATCGATCGCGTTGTCGACGAGATTACCGACCAGCGTGACGGTTTCGTGGGGGGACAGCGGCTCCACCGAGTCCAGCGCGGTGTCGTCGGTGATCGTCAGCTCGATGCCGCGTTCGGCGGCCTGGTTCACCTTGCCGAGCAGCAACGCGGCCAGGGCGGGCGCGCCCACCGCGGCGAACAGCCGGTCGATCAGCGCCTGGGACAGCTCCAGTTCCGCGGTGGCGAACTCGACGGCCTCGCGATGGCGGCCCAGCTCGACCATGGTGACCACGGTGTGCAACCGGTTGGCCGACTCGTGCGCCTGCGCCTGCAACGACTCCGCGAAGCTGCGCACGGAATCCAATTCGCCCATCACCGCCTGCAATTCGGTGTGGTCGCGGATGGTCATCACCGTGCCGATCGCCCGGCCTTCCCATTCGACGGTGTCCTGGTTGACCAGCAGGATCCGGTCGGTGGTCACGTGCGTCTCGTCGCGGACGGTGCCCCAGCTCATCCGCTGCAGCGACAGCGGGAGGTCGCTGCGCCGGACCTGGCCCGGCGGCAGGTCGAGCAGGCGGCGCGCCTCGTCGTTGACCACCTCGGCGTCCTCGCCGGAGGGCCCGAACACCACCAACCCCTCGTGCACCGAGTGCAGCACGGCGTCGTGGTGCTCGTACATCACGCGCAGCTCGTCCGGCGCCAGGCCGTGGGTCTGCCGCCGCAGCCTGCGGCTGAGCAGGAATGAACCGCCCGCGGCCAGCACCAGGCCCGCTCCCGCGACGCCCAGGATCACCGGGAGCTGGGTGGCGACCTGGTCGCCGATCTTGGCACGGGTCACGCCCGCGGAGACCAAGGCGACTATCCGCCCGTTGTCGTGCACCGGCGTGACCGCCCGGATCGAGGGGCCGAGCGTGCCGGTGAAGGTCTCGGTGAAGGTCTCGCCGGCCAGCGCGCGATCGATGGTGCCGCTGAACGGCAGCCCGATCATCGCGGGGTTGGTGTGCGTGTAACGGGTCCGGTCCGGCGCCATGACCACGATGAAGTCCATGCCGGTCTCGCGCCGGATCTCCTCGGTCACCGGCTGCAACAGCGCCGTCGGATCCGCGCTGCGCAGCGCGTCGACGGTGGAGGGCGCGTCGGCCACGCTCACCGCGACGTCGGTGACCTCCCTGGTGGTGGTGACGTCGCTGTCGTGCCTGGCGTCCAGGACCGCGAGCACCACACCGATCCCGATCATCACCGCGAGTACGACCAACTGGAAGACGAACGCCTGCCCGGCGAGGGAGAGCCGACCGCGTCTCACAAGCTCTGCCTCCGCTGAACGTAATGCACCAAACAGTGACCGGGATCACCCGGCCGACCATCATTCTGCCTGGAAGGCGTGAGCCACCTCGCGTCGGTACCGTTCGAAGGGAAATCCTCGCTATGAGCGACTCGACTCGCACGCGGCGCGACCGCACTCATTGGCTGTATCTGGCTGTCATCGTGGCGGTGGTTGCGGGCGTCCTGGTCGGCCGGCTGGCGCCCGGCGCCGCGCAGTCGTTCGCCCCGCTGGGGACCATCTTCGTCAACCTCATCGGAATGATGATCGCTCCCGTCATCTTCTGCACCATCGTGCTCGGGATCGGCTCGGTGCGCGCGGCGGCCACCGTCGGCAAGGTCGGCGGGCTGGCCATCGGCTACTTCCTCGTCATGTCGACCATCGCGCTCGGGATCGGCCTGGTCGTCGGCAATCTATTGCAACCCGGCGCGGGACTGAATATCGGCAAGTCGGCCAAAGCCGGTCACGACCTGGCCAACACCGCGCACAGTGCGGGCGGCACCTGGGAATTCATCCAGAACATCGTCCCTTCGACGTTGCTGTCCTCGCTCACCACGGGCAATGTCCTGCAGGCGCTGTTCGTCGCGCTGCTGGTCGGTTTCGCGGTGCAAGCCATGGGCACGGCGGGCGAGCCGATCCTGCGCGGTGTGGCGCTGCTGCAGAAGCTCGTGTTCCGGATCCTGGTGATGATCCTGTGGCTGGCGCCGATCGGCGCGTTCGGGGCGATCGCGAATGTGGTCGGCAAGACCGGCCTGGACGCCGTGGTGAAGCTGGGCACGCTGATGCTGGCGTTCTACCTCACCTGCGTGGTGTTCGTCTTCGGCGTGCTCGGACTGCTGCTGTGGAGCGTCTCGCGGGTATCGATCTTCAAGCTCGTCCGCTACCTCGCGCGGGAGTACCTGCTGATCGTCGCGACCTCGTCGTCGGAATCGGCGCTGCCCCGGCTGATCGCGAAGATGGACCACATGGGCGTGGAACGCACCACCGTGGGCGTCGTCGTGCCGACCGGCTATTCGTTCAACCTGGACGGCACCGCCATCTACCTGACCATGGCGTCGCTGTTCATCGCCGAGGCGATGGGCAAGCCGCTGTCCATCGGCGAGCAACTCGGGCTGCTGCTGTTCATGATCGTCGCGTCCAAGGGCGCGGCCGGTGTGACGGGTGCTGGGCTGGCCACGCTGGCGGGCGGATTGCAGAGTCATCGTCCCGAACTGCTCGACGGCGTCGGCTTGATCGTCGGCATCGACCGCTTCATGTCCGAGGCGCGGGCGCTGACCAACTTCTCCGGCAACGCGGTCGCCACGGTGCTGATCGGTACCTGGACCAAGACCGTGGACGTCGATCGGGTACGCGACGTGCTCGACCGCAAGGCGCCCTTCGACGAGCGGACCATGGTCGACGACGACCACGGCACGCCCGCGCAGCCGCAGGAGGCCGAGACCAAGGACCTGGTCCAGGCATAGCGCTCGCAGGACGAAGGGCCCGCAGGATCTGCGGGCCCTTCGTGGTGTCCGGGGTCAGGCCGCCCACTTCTCGGGGTGCAGGTGGTGCTGGGTGAGGGCGGTGGCGTGGCCGTGCCCGAAGCCGTGCTCGGTCTTCAGCCATTCGACGAGTTCTTTGTGCGAGGTCAGTCCGGAGTCGCGCATGGCGGTCTTCCACTCCTCGATGGCGCGGCCGTACTTGGCCTCGATGGCGGGGAAGTAGGACGCGGGGCCGTGCGGCTTGGTCGCCATGGTGGTTCTCCTTGCTCGTCGTGCGTTCGTTGGTGCGGACGGCGCGGGCTTCGGAAAGTCGTCGCCGGTCCCGCCCAAGTGTTCGGGATCACCTGAAACAGGATTCGCTATGGCTCGGTGGAGTCCGAAGTGGGCGCGCGCACCGAGGCGGCCCGCGCACGGTCTGGCCACCCTCGAACGCGGCGGCCGTCTTCGACCTGAGCAGCGCGGCCGGCGATCGGACGTCCTGGTGGTGGAGTGGCTCGCCGCGGTCGGCGAGGTCTGGAGGCGGGGCCATGTTCCGGCCTTCGAGAACGAGTCCGGGTCGTCCGGAGCAGGCCTGGCGTCCGGCCATGCTCGAAGCGGTGGGGCGTCCGCACTGACGACGCGCGTCTGGTGCCGTACTGCTGGGTGCGGCGGTGCTGCGGTGTCGGCGACCGCGTCGAGAGCAGGTCGGCCGGTAGCGTGGGGATATGGCTGATGTGGTGGTGGTCGGTTCCGGTCCGAACGGGCTCGCCGCCGCGGTGATCCTGGCCCGGGCGGGACTCGCCGTGGAGGTGTACGAGGCCGAGGCGACGGCTGGGGGTGGATGCCGCACCGCGGAACTGACGTTGCCCGGCTATCGGCACGACCTGTGCGCGGGCGCGCACCCGATGGCGGCGGCCGCGCCGTTCTTCCGCGCGTTCGACCTGACCGCGCACGGCGTCGACCTGCTCGCGCCGGAGGTCTCCTACGCGCATCCGCTCGACGGCGGCGTGGCCGGACTGGCCTGGCGGGACCTGGAACGGACGGTCGACGATCTCGGCGCCGACGGCCCGGCCTGGCGCAAACTGTTCGCTCCGCTGGTACGGCACTGGCCGGACGTGGTCGACCTCGCGATGTCGGATCTGCGCCGCGTCCCGTCCGGGCTCGCGACCGCGATGCGTTTCGGCCTGCGCACCCTGGAGCAGGGCTCGCCGCTGTGGGACATCAGGTTTCGCGAACAGGTCGCGCCCGCCCTGTTGACCGGCATCGCGACGCACGCGATCATTCCGCCGCGTGCCATCACGGCCGCGGGCGCGGCGCTGATGCTCGGCGCACTGGCCCATGTCGGGGGCTGGGTGATTCCGCGCGGCGGCAGTCAGGCCATTCCCGACGCGCTCATCGCCGAACTCGAACGTCTCGGCGGCCGGGTGCACACCGGGCACCGGGTCGATTCGCTCGACGAGTTCGCCGACGCGCGCGCTGTCCTGCTCGACCTGGCTCCCGCCGAACTGCTGCGCATCGCCGAGCACCGGTTGCCCGCGCGGTACGCGAAGCGGCTGCGGCGATTCCGGTACGGCGGTGCGGCGTGCAAGATCGACTTCGCGCTCTCCGGGCCGGTGCCGTGGCAGGCCGAGGGCTGCGCGCTGGCCGGAACGGTGCACGTGATCGGCACCCGCGCCGAGGCCATGGCCGCCGAACACGCCGTGGCCATGGGGCGGCACGCCGAACGGCCCTATGTGCTGTCCATTCAGCCGGACGTGGTCGATCCCACTCGCGCGCCCGCGGGCGGCCACACGTTCTACACCTACGCCCACGTGCCCAACGGCTCCACCCGCGATGTCAGCGCCGAGGTGATCGCTCAGGTCGAGCGGTTCGCGCCGGGTTTCCGCGATCTGATCGTCGCGAAGAACGTGATCACCGCCGCGGAGATGCCCTCGCACAACGCGAACTACATCGGCGGCGACATCTCCGCCGGGGCGATGACCCTGCGGCAGTTCGCCTTCCGTCCCGCCCCGCGCTGGAACCCCTACGCCACACCGATCCCGGGTGTCTACCTGTGCTCGTCAGCGACCCCGCCCGGCCCGGGAGTCCACGGCATGTGCGGGCTGCACGCCGCGCGCCACGCCCTGCGCGACCGTTTCGGGGTTCGCACCGATCCCCTCGATCTGTTACGCGCTCCCGCTCTCCAACACCGCTGACCGCGCAGGTCCCCGCGCGAGTGGGATGTCCCGCCTAGCCCTTGGCGAGTTCGGTGCGGTAGAGGTCGGGTTCGAGGTAGATGACGCGTGCCGCGGGCACCGCCGCGCGGACGCGGGACTCGGCGTCGTCGATGGCGTCGGCGATCGCCGCGACGTCGAGCCCGGGCACCACGCCGACCTTCGCGGCCACGAGCAGCTCCTCCGGGCCGAGGTACTGGGTCTTGAGGTGGATCACGCGGTCGATGCGCGTCTCGTCGACCAGGTTCGCGCGGATCCGCCGGTTCTCCTCCGGCGTCGCGCCCTCACCGATCAGCAGGCTTTGCATCTCCACGATCAGCACGATCGCGATGACGCCGAGCAGGCCGCCGATGGCCAGCGTGCCGACGCCGTCCCAGATCGGGTCGTGGGTGAGCATGGTCAGGCCGACACCCGCGAACGCGAAGACCAGACCGATCAGCGCGCCGGTGTCCTCCAGCAGCACCACCGGCAGCTCCGGGCTGCGCGAATTGCGGATGAACCGCCACCAGCTCGCGCCGCCCTTGAGCGGCGCGGACTCGCGCACCGCCGTGGT
The DNA here is from genome assembly GCF_040632645.1 of Nocardia sp. NPDC019219. NCBI lineage: Bacteria > Bacillati > Actinomycetota > Actinomycetes > Mycobacteriales > Nocardiaceae > Nocardia > Nocardia sp. NPDC019219. Next base: position 264,488 of record NZ_JBEYCG010000008.1, read on the forward strand.
GAAGCTGTAGGTCTCCAGCGCGATCGCGATCACCAGGATGACGATCGCCACGATCGGCGAACTCAGTTCCTCCGGGTGCTGGATCTTGTGGATGCCCTCGTAGATGGCGTAACCGGAGCCGAGGGTGAACAACACCAGCGCCACGATGAACGAGTAGAAGTAGCGATTGCGCGCGTAGCCGAACGGGTGCAGCTCGTCGGCTTCCTTCGCGGCGCGCTGCTGTCCCAGCAGCAGCAGACCCTGGTTGCCCGTGTCGGCCACGGAATGCACGGCCTCGGCGAGCATCGACCCCGATCCCGTGATCGCCGCACCGACGAACTTCGCCGCGGCGATCCCCGCGTTCGCGGTCAACGCCGCGATGATCGCCTTCTTGCCACCGCCAGCCGACATGGAAGCATGTCCTCTCTGTTTTCCACCTACCGCGAACAGACTAGGGCACCGGGTACCAGGCGTTCCGGATCGGTCAGCCGGCCGCACCGACGCAGGCGCAGAACAGCTGGACCGCACCGTCCACCGCCTGCGCGCGAATGTCGGTGTCGGCGGCGGAGATCCAGGCCGCGGCGCCCCGGGTGAGCTCCAGCGACGAGCCCTCCCGGAACAGCCGCACCGTCCCCGCCGTGCACAGCACGATGCCCGGCCCCGCCGCGGTCAGCGGCACCCGCGCGGAACCGGCGACCAGGTCGAAGCGGCGCAGCGCGAACTCCGGGGCGGGCGTGCGATAGCGCACCGAGCCGTCGCCGGCCGGTTCGGGCAGCACCACCGGCAGGCCGATCGGCTCGAAATCCAGCACGCGCAACAGTTCCGGCACGTCGACGTGCTTGGGGGTGAGGCCGCCGCGCAGGACGTTGTCGGAGTTCGCCATGATCTCCACGCCCACCCCGCGCAGGTAGGCGTGCAGGTTCCCGGCCGCGAGGAACAAGCCCTGCCCGGGCTCCAGCGTCACGCGGTTCAGCAGCAGCGCCGCCAGCACACCCGCGTCGCCGGGATATGCCTCGGCCAGCTCGAGCGTCGTGCGCGCCTCGGCCGTGAACTCGCGGGAGCCCTTGCCGGACAGGTACCGCACACACCCGTCGAGCACCTCGGGCAGCAACGTGGCCAGCACATGCTGCGGCAGCGTGATCCAGGTCGTGAACAGTGTGCGCAGGCCCGCCGAATCCGGTTGGGCGGCAAGGAGTTCGCAATAGGAGCGCAACCCGTCCACCGACAGCGCGCGCAGCAACGCGACGGTGCGGTCCGGATCGCGGAAACCGGCCAGCGCCTCGAATCGCTCCAGCGCGACGACCAGCTCCGGCTTGTGATTGTCGTCGCGGTAGTTGCGCAGCGGGGAATCCAACGGCACCTTCGCCAGATTCTCCCGATCGAAGCCGGCCCGCGCCTGCTCCGTGCTCGGATGCGCCTGCAGCGACAGCGGTTCCTCCGCGGCCAGGACCTTGAGCAGGAACGGCAGCTTCCCGCCGAATCGGTCTGCGGCGAAGCCCAGCTCCCGGTCCGGATCGCCGGCGATCAGGTCCAGCAGCGAGGTGGTGCCGTCGCCGACGCGCACGTGCGCCGGGTCGGCGGGGTGAGCGCCGAACCACAGTTCGGCCTCCGGATGCGCGGACGGCACCGGCCTGCCGCACAGCTGAGCGAGCGCGGTGCGCGAGCCCCAGGCATACGAGCGCAGCGCACCAACGAGTTCGTGCACTAGTAGCTTCCCCCGTACTGCCCCTGGCTGTCGGCGGCGGCGGTGCGCGAGCCGATCAGGCGCAGGTAGGCGGCGGCCATCTCCAGTCGCAGCGCGAGTACCGCGAGCTGTTCGAGTTCGGTGCCGTTCGCGGGCGCGGGCTCCTCGGCGCGGGCCGGTGCGGGGGCGGCGGGGTCGGTCATCTCGGTGTGCAGCAGGTCGACGTCGGCATTCACCAGATCGGCGTCCACCAGGTTCGGTCCCTCCCCGCCGAACACCGCGATGCGGCGGCGCGCGGCCGCGCGATCGCGATCGGCGCTGAGCACGAACACCCGGATGCGCTCCACCGGGGCGGGGCCGTCCAGTTCCTCGTCGTGGAACAGCGGATCGAAGCCGGGCGCGGATTCGCCTGCCGCCTCGGCCATCCGGGTCCGCGCCGCCACGGCCTCGGCCAGATCCACCGCGGTGGCGACCTTGCCCGCGGACTGCAGCAGCACCTCGGCGCCGTGCTCGGCCAGTTCAGCGGCCGCCGGGGAATCGCCCGCGAGCACGATGCCGTGCTGTTGCATGCGGGCGGCCAGCGTCTTGGCCGGGTTGTGGAACACCTCGTTGTGCGGGCCGTCGCGCAGCGCCTCGGCGTCCAGCACGTCGGCCAGTTCGGCGAGTTCCGGGACGACGGGCCCGGTGCGCTGCGGGTCGACCGCGCGCAGCACCGCGATTCCGGCGGCCAGGAAGCGCAACAGGCGGTTGTGCCCGAGTACCTGCACCCGTGGCTCCAGCACGGCGGCGCGTCCGGCCGCGGCGGCGCGCAGCGGCCCCTCGTGCGGCGCGGCGACGACCACCTCGGCGCCGCGGCGCAGCGCCCGGTCGACGGCATCGATCAGGCGAGGATCGCCCGCGTCGTCGCCGGAGACCAGGACGACGTCCAGCGGCCCCACCCACGGCGGAAGAGCGGCGGCGGGCACCACGGGTAGGCCGGCACGATCGCCGAGCGCGGCTACGAGCAGTCCGGCGGCACGCGAGGCACGTCCGGAACCGGAGACCAGCACCACGCTGCGGGGCCGCAGATCGGCCAGCCGGGCCAGCGCGTCCTCACCCACGGCCGCCGCGGTAGCGCGTACCTGGGCGCCGCCGGAGGCGGCCGAGCGAAGGGCGCCGCCTGCGTCGGCGGCCTCGAGTGATGCGGCATCGTCGAGGTCGAGCACCGGTGTTCCAGCGATCATCGGGCGTCCCACCTCCCCTCATCGCGCTGTGTCTTTTCCGCCCCCACGCCCTCCCGGTCCGGCTGCGACAGCGAGACCGGGGCGGGCGAATCCAAGGCCTGTGATTCCACTATTCCAGTCAGGAGCGCACGATGCTCAGGATCTCGGTCACGAGTGCGTCTACTTCCTCCGCCGATCGGGCCTCGACGTTCAGCCGGAGCAAGGGCTCGGTGTTGGACGCGCGCAGGTTGAACCACGCGTTGTCGGCCAGTTGCACGGTCACCCCGTCCAGCCGGTCCACCGAGTGCGCCCGGTCGGCGAAGGCGTCCACCACGGCCATCGTCCGCTCCTTGGCGTCGGCCACGGTGGAGTTGATCTCACCCGAGGCCGCGTAGGTCGCGTAGGAGGCCATCAGCTCCGACACCGGCCGATCCTTCTCGCCGAGCGCGGCCAGCACGTGCAGCGCCGCGAGCATCCCGGAGTCGGCGCCCCAGAAGTCGCGGAAGTAGTAGTGCGCGGAGTGCTCGCCGCCGAACACCGCTCCGGTGGCGGCCATCTCCTGCTTGATGAACGAGTGGCCGACCCGCGTGCGCACCGGCGTTCCCCCGAGCTCGTGCACCAGCTCCGGCACCGCGCGGGAAGTGATCAGGTTGTGGATGATCACCGCGCCGGGTTCCTTGGCCAGTTCGCGCTCTGCCACCAGGGCGGTGATCGCCGACGGCGACACCGGGTCGCCGTTCTCGTCGACCACGAAGCAGCGGTCGGCGTCGCCGTCGAAGGCCAGCCCGATGTCCGCGCCGGTTTCGCGGACCAGCTTCTGCAGGTCCACCAGGTTCGCCGGGTCCAGCGGGTTGGCCTCGTGGTTCGGGAAGCTGCCGTCCAGCTCGAAGTACAGCGGCACGATCTTCACCTGGGGCAGGGCGCCGAGCACCGCGGGCACCGTGTGGCCGCCCATGCCGTTGCCCGCGTCCACCGCGATGGTGAGCGGGCGGATGCCGCCGAGCTCGACGAGGCCGCGCAGGAATTCCGCGTACTCGGTGAGCAGGTCCAGTTCGGTCGCGGTGCCGCGCTCGCCCGCGTACTCGGGCACGCCGTCGATCAGTTCGCGCTTGATCGTGGCCAGACCGGTGTCCTGTCCGACCGGGAGCGCTTTGGCGCGGCACAGCTTGATGCCGTTGTACCGGGCGGGGTTGTGGCTGGCGGTGAACATGGCGCCCGGGCAGTCCAGCCGGCCGGAGGCGAAGTACAGCTGGTCGGTCGAAGCCAGGCCGATGTGCACGACGTCGAGGCCCTGGCCGAGCGCGCCGTCGGCGAAGGCGGCCGACAGCTCGGGGGAGGAGTCGCGCATATCGTGCCCGATGACGATCCGGTGCGCGCCCTCGGCGCGCATCAGCCGTGCGAAGGACGCGCCGACGTCCCTGACGAAATCCGCGTCGATCTGATCACCGACCACGCCGCGAACGTCGTAGGCCTTGATCACCGCGTTCACGAATTCGGCAGAGCGGGCGACTGTCATGCCCAACACCCTAGTGGTTGCGCCGGACCGGTCCGACATCGTCCTCGTCCGATCAGGACGGCGGGTCCGGAAGGACGCGCAGATGGCCGCGGCGACCCGTGCGTGTGGTGCGCGGCGGCGGGGGAGCGTAGTCGCGATAGCCGCGCTGCTCGCGCTCCGGCGGGCGGCGGCGTAGCCCCGCCTCGCGCACCGCCTCGGCGAGCGCGGTCAGATCGTCGTCATCCGGTGTGCTGGAGGAGAATCCACCTTCGTGGCGAACCAGTTCCCAGCCCTTCGGAGCGGTGATGCGTGAGCCGTGCGTTTCGCAGAGATCCCAGGAGTGCGGTTCGGCGACCGTCGCGAGTGGTCCGACCACTGCCGTCGAGTCCGAGTACACATAGGTGAGCGTCGCGACGGCCGGATTCTTGCAGCCTGGTCGGCAGCAACGACGCATGGGAATCACGCCGATGAGAGTAACCCCCCTGGCGCGTCGATGGGGACAGACACGCTTGAAGAATCTCGGTCCGCGCGTCGCGAAACGAGGACAGCACGGCGCTCCACAGGCCGCGACGCGGCTTGCGGTGATCTGCACGACGTAGCCCGCCGCGCGGACAACGGTGTCCCGATCGGCAACGCGAGTGGTTCGTCGCGGCTGAGAGTGCCGGAGTACCCGAGATCGACCGGCCTACACGCGTGCGCGTCTGCCCCGCAACGGCATTCGAGGGCCGCCGCCACGTGGACGGGTAGGACTCACTCGGCTTCCGGATCGATCACGTCCGGGTCGACGCCGAGGTAGGTCGCGACCTGCTGGACCAGCACTTCCCGCAGCAGATCCACCAGGTCGTCGGGGTCGCTGGCGCGCAGCTCGAGCGGCTTGCGGAACAGCACCACCCGCGCCCGGGTCGCCGCGCCGTGCCGGTCGACGCCGGCCGGGATGAGCCGCGAGAGGGGCACCGGGCCGTCGGCGACCACCTCATCCGGCCAGGTGACCGAATCGGGATGCAGCGGACGGATCTTCGGAACGTCGTCGACCGCGATGTCGAGTTTGGTGAGCCGGTCGTGCCAGCGGGAGTCCAACGGGGCGAACGCCTCCAGGACCAGCCGGTCGAACTTCTGGCCGCGGGTCCGCCAGGCGGGAACCGTGGGTGGCAGCATCGGCCCGCGCACTCCGCGGCCGCGGCGGATCACCGACCGGGCGGTCGGCGGTCGGCGCTTACGGGAACGTGCCATGAGACAAAATCTAGGCCAGCGGGCTCGTGTCGTCCGCACCGAGGCGGTCGGCGAGCTGTCCGGTCGTGTCGCGCGAGCCCGGAGCGCCCGTGGACGGGCGGCTCCGGGCTTCGCGTACGTCTGTCAGCCGATGCCGCGCTTGAGGCGGCGGCGCTCCCGCTCGGAGAGGCCACCCCAGATACCGAAGCGCTCATCGTGCGCGAGCGCGTATTCCAGGCACTCGTCGCGTACCTCGCAGCCCATGCAGATCCTTTTGGCCTCGCGGGTCGAGCCGCCCTTCTCGGGGAAGAACGCCTCTGGATCGGTCTGCGCGCACAGGGCGCGCTCCTGCCACTGCTCTTCGATGGATTCGAACATCTCGTCGAAGCCGGTCACGACCAGGCTGAGCCGGGGCGCCGTGACTCCGTCACCCCCCTCTTGGTCCTTCCAGCCGCCGTTATCTGCGCAGACGCCACGTGCTGCGCCTGCTGTGGAATCGGTCGGCGAGACCATCTCGTTGGCCACGCTCCGCCTCCTCACTGTGTGTTAGCGCAGAATGATTCTTTCCGTCGGACCAACACTCGCACCGACGGCCATACCCCGCGACGTTGTCCCGCGGACGTCCCCGAGCTTGTCATACCGATGCGAACATCTGTTCGAAAAGCGGTTCGCGCGTTGACCTCTCGCGCGAACCCGGAATGACATGACTGTGATTAGACACGCCGGACGCGTCGATGGTCAAGCCGCCGTCGCTATTCCGTTACTATCCGCAGCCGCATTCCGAGTCTGTCTTGTGATCTGCGATAGCAAATGTATAGCAAATTTGCCGCGAACGGGAGGGTTCGCGTCAACGCATAGGCTGTGCGGATGTGACTGGACAACAAGCGGACGCCACGCCCGCGAACGGACCCCGCATCGCCGTGCTGGTCGGCGGCGTCGGTGGCGCGCGTTTCCTTCAGGGCGTCCGGGAACTGCTGCCCGAGGCGGACGTCTCCGCGATCGTGAACGTCGGCGACGACGTCTGGATGCACGGGCTCCGGATCTGCCCCGACCTCGATACCTGCATGTATACGCTGGGCGGAGGCATTGATACCGAGCGTGGCTGGGGCCGGGTCGGCGAGACCTGGCACGCCAAGGAGGAACTCGCGAAATATCACGCGCAGCCGGACTGGTTCGGCTTGGGCGACCGCGATATCGCCACGCATCTGATCCGTACCGAAATGTTGCGCGCCGGGTACCGGCTCTCCGCGGTCACCGAGGCGCTGTGCAACAGGTGGCAGCCCGGCGTGAAACTGATCCCGGCAACCGACGATCGCTGCGAAACGCATGTCGTGGTGACCGATCCGGACAACCCTGGCGAACGGCGCGCGATCCATTTTCAAGAGTGGTGGGTTCGCTACCGCGCGAACATCGACACCCATGGATTCGCCACAATTGGCGCCGATGAAGCCAAACCTGCCCCAAATGTGATCGATATCATAGAATCCGCCGACGTGGTCCTCCTCGCGCCGTCGAACCCCGTCGTGAGCATCGGCGCCATCCTCGCGGTGCCCGGGATCCGCGGCGCGCTGCGCACCACCGCGGCCAAGGTGATCGGCGTTTCCGGCGTGATCGACGGCAAGCCGTTGCGCGGCATGGCCGACGAGTGCCTGTCGGTGATCGGGGTGGAGACCACGGCCGAGGCGATCGGCCGGTACTACGGCGCGCGTTCGGCCACGGGGATCCTGGACGGCTGGCTGATCCACAGCACCGACACCGCCGAGGTGCCCGGGGTCGAGGTGCGCAGCGTGCCTTTGTTGATGACCGACCCGCCCACCACCGCCGAAATGGTGCGTCAGGCCCTGGATCTCGCTGGAGTCGCCCTGTGACCACACCCATCGATCACGCGGCCGGGGAGCTGCGCATCCTGCCCGTCACCGGGCTGCCCGAATTCCGTCCCGGCGACGACCTCGCCGCGCACATCGCCCGCTGCGCGCCCTGGCTGGCCGACGGGGACGTGCTGGTGGTGACCAGCAAGATCGTCGCCAAGGTCGAGGGGCGCATCGTGCAGGCGCCGCTGGACCCCGAGGAGCGCGACGCCGCCCGGCGCAGGCTCGTGGACCAGGAGGCGGTGCGGGTGCTCGCCCGCAAGGGCCGCACTTTGATCACCGAGAACAAGCTGGGGATCGTGCAGGCGGCCTCCGGCGTGGACGGCTCGAACGTCGAGCAGGGCGAACTCGTGCTGCTGCCCGTCGACCCGGACGCCAGCGCCAAGGCGTTGCGCGCCGCGCTCGCCGAGCGGCTGGGCGTGACGGTCGCGGTGGTCGTCACCGACACGATGGGCCGTGCCTGGCGCAACGGGCAGACCGACGCCGCCATCGGCGCGGCGGGCCTGCGGGTGCTGCACGACTACGCCGGCGCGGTCGACGGTCAGGGCAACGAGCTGTTCGTCACCCAGGTGGCCGTGGCGGACGAACTGGCCGCGGCCGCCGACCTGGTCAAAGGCAAACTCGGCGGTGTCCCGGTCGCCGTGGTGCGCGGGTTGCCGATCGTCGACGACGGCTCGGGCGCCGCCGATCTGCTCCGCGGCGGCACCGACGACCTGTTCTGGCTCGGCACCGCGGAGGCGATCGAACGCGGCCGCAGAGAGGCGATCCTGCTGCGTCGCTCGATCCGCCAGTTCTCCGACGCGCCCGTCGATCCCGAGCGCGTCCGCTCGGCGGTGTCGGTCGCGCTGACCGCGCCCGCTCCGCACCACACGCGCCCTGTGCGGTTCGTGTGGCTGCGTACGCCGGAACTGCGCGCTCGGCTGCTCGAGGCGATGGCGGAGAAGTGGCGAGCGGATCTGACCGCGGACGGCCTGCCGCCGGAACGGATCGAGCGCCGGGTCGCCCGCGGGCGCATCCTGTTCGACGCGCCCGAGGTGATCATCCCGTTCTGCGTGCCGGACGGCGCGCACGACTATCCGGACGAGCGCAGGCGGGCGAACGAGCGCACCATGTTCACCGTCGCGGTGGGCGCCGCGGTGCAGGGGCTGCTGGTCGCGTTGGCGACCGAGGGGATCGGCAGTTGCTGGATCGGGTCGACGATCTTCGCGCCGGAGGTCACGCGTGCGGTGCTGGGCCTGGCCGAGGACTGGAGCCCCCTGGGCGCCATCGCCGTCGGTCATCCGCTCGAGGACCTGACTCCGCGGCAGCCGACGGGTGCGGGCGCCGGGCTGGTCGAGCTGTGAAGCGCCTCCTCTCCGCCGCGCGGGAGAAGCGCCGGTGAGCGCGGAGTCGCTGCACGCTTCGGCCACCGAACTGCTCGAAACCTGGTGTCCGGCAACCGGTCCGGAGCGATCGCTGCGTGAGGCGATGCTGGCCTTCCTCGGTTCGGCCCCGCGGGGTTGCCTGCGCGAGCACGCGCCGGGCCATATCACCGCCTCCGCGGTCGTCTTCTCCCACGACGGGCGGGAGGTGCTGCTCACCCTGCACCCGCGGGTGGGACGCTGGATCCAGCTCGGCGGCCACTGCGAGGAGCGGGACGAGACGGTCGCGGGCGCCGCGCTGCGTGAAGCCACCGAGGAGTCCGGCATCGCGGACCTGCGGCTGGCGCCGGGGTTGTACGGCGCGCAGGCGCACCCCATCACCTGCTCGCTCGGCGTGCCCACCAGACATCTGGACCTCCTGTTCCGCATCACCGCCCCCGCCGGTGCGATCCCGGTGCGCAGCCACGAATCGACCGACCTGCGCTGGTGGCCGGTGAACGCGCTGCCCATCGACGCCGACGTCCTGCTGCGGTGAGCTAGCCGCATTCCAACGCGTGAGCCCCGGTCGGATGCCCATCCGGCCGGGGCTCACGTCGTCCGCGCCCGACGGTGTTTACAAATTGCCTCATTTGTCTAGACATGCGACAAATGTCCCTATATCGTCCATAGACGAGGTAATGCACGTCACATGTGACGTGCCCTTCGGGAATGGAGACAACGATGTCGACGCACGCCGACACGTCCGCCCAGCCGGTCGAGGTACCGGCCTGGCGGGATCGCAAGCGCTACATGTGGCTGTGGGGTTTGTTCGCCCCGGCCGGTCTGTTCCTCATCGGCCTGCCGCTGATCTGGGGCTTGAACGAGCTGGGCTGGCATCGCCTCGCGCAGGTGCCGTTCTGGCTCGGGCCGATCCTGGTCTACGTGCTGATCCCGATCGCGGACATCTTCTTCGGACCGGATGGCGACAACCCGCCCGACGAGGTGATGGAGTACTTGGAGAACGACAAGTACTACCGCTACCTCACCTACCTGTATCTGCCGTTCCAGTACGCCACGCTGCTCATGGCGGCCTACCTGATCACCGCCGACGAGGTGAGCTGGCTCGGCATCGACGGCGGCCTGCACGTGGTGGACAAGATCGGGCTGGCGATCACCGTCGGCATGATCGGCGGCATCGGCATCAACACCGCGCACGAGCTCGGCCACAAGAAGGTCGACCTGGAGCGCTGGCTGTCCCGGATCGCCTTGGCCCAGTCCTGCTACGGGCACTTCTACATCGAGCACAACCGCGGCCACCACGTACGCGTCGCCACGCCCGAGGATCCGGCGAGCTCTCGGGTCGGCGAGACGTTCTGGGCGTTCTGGCCGCGCACCGTGTGGGGCAGCCTGAAGTCGTCCTGGCGCCTGGAGAAGGTCCGGCTGGAACGGCTCGGCAAGAAGCCGTGGAGCCTGCGCAACGAAGTGCTCAGCGCGTGGCTGATGTCGGTGGCGCTGTTCGCGATCCTGATCGCGGTGTTCGGCATCGAGCTGCTGCCGTACCTGATCCTGCAGGCGGTAGTGGGCTTCAGTCTGCTGGAGGCGGTCAACTACCTCGAGCACTACGGTCTGGTGCGCCAGCGCACGGCCGGCGGCCGCTATGAGCGCCCCGCCCCGGTGCACAGCTGGAACAGCGACCACATCGTCACCAACATCTTCCTGTACCACCTGCAGCGGCACAGCGACCACCACGCCTACCCCACCCGCCGTTACCAGACGCTGCGCAGCTGGGACGGCGCGCCGAACCTGCCGAGCGGCTACGCGAGCATGATCCTGCTCGCCTACTTCCCGCCGCTGTGGCGCCGCGTCATGGACAAGCGGGTGCTCGCGCACTACGACGGCGACATCACCCGCGCCAATATCGATCCGCGCAAGCGGGAGAAGGTGCTGGCGCGCTACGGCTCCGCCGATGCCGGAGGTGCCGAAAGGGAGACAGCGTGAGCGCGTATCGCTGCCCCGTCTGCGACTACGTTTTCGACGAGGCGAAAGGTGCTCCGCACGAGGGCTTTCCGGCGGGCACCCGGTGGGAGGCGGTTCCGGACGACTGGTGCTGCCCGGACTGTGGTGTACGGGAAAAGATCGACTTCGAGCCGATAGGGACATAGGACGACGAAATGACGGAGTACAAGCTCTACCAGTGCATCCAGTGTGGTTTCGAATACGACGAAGCCGAGGGCTGGCCGGAGGACGGCATCGCGCCGGGCACCCGCTGGGACGACATCCCCGACGACTGGACCTGTCCGGACTGCGGCGCCGCCAAGGCGGATTTCTACATGGTCGAAATCGAACGGTCGTGAGATTTTGACTGCGGCAGGCGCCCGTGACAGGGTCGCGGGTATGCCGCGCAACGGAACCAGGATTCCCTACCAGGAGGCCGCGCGGGACCTGCTGCGGACGTCGGTCCTGGACGCGATGCGCGAACTGCTCACCGAGCGGGATTGGTCCAAGATCACGCTCGGTGACGTCGCGGCCAGGGCGGGCGTGAGCAGGCAGACGCTGTACAACGAATTCGGCTCGCGCAGCGGCCTCACCCAGGCCTACGCGCTGCGCCTGGCCGACTTCCTGGTCGATCACGTCGACGCCGCGATCAACGGCAACGTCGGCGACGTCCGCGCCGCGTTCCGCGACGGGATGGCCAACTTCTTCTTCGACGCGGCGTCCGACCCGCTGGTGCAGTCCCTGGTCGCGGGCGAGGTGAAGCTGGATCTGCTGCGCCTGATCACGCTCGACGCGGGACCTTTGCTCGAGCACGCGACCGAACGGCTGTCGCGCGCCTTCCAGCACAGCTGGGTGGCGTCGACGGCGGCCGAATCGGACGTGATCGCGCACGCGCTGGTGCGCATCGCCCTCAGCTACATTCCCACTCCGCCCGGTCCTGGCCGCGACGCGCCCGCGGAATTGAGCGCGCTGCTGAGTCCTTACGTCGAAGCGATCCTCGCCGCGCGGGTGCAGAGCTGAGCCGCGCGAGCCACCGCTCGCGACCTGGCGCATATGCAGCACATTAAAAACCGACTGCACGGCTTGTAATAGCGATCGCGTTTCAACCGACGGCATCGTTGTAACGGACCACAAGTCACGAAGTATTCTCAGGCGACGGTGTTCGGGTCTTCTCTGAGTGGAGCAAAAGTGCAAACGGTTGGCAAACGGGTGGGATCGCCCGATCCCAAACGCCATCTGTGGGTTCTCGGCTTGCTCGCGCCGTCGTCGGCCTTGCTGCCCTCACAACTGGTGCTGCACACCGGTCTGGAGGTGTTCTGGTGGATCGGCCCGATCATCGTGCTGATCGTCATCCCGGTGCTGGACTGGTCGATCGGCGTGGACGGCAGCAATCCGAAGGACGAGGACTACGAGCTGCTCTCCAACGACCGGTACTACCGGTGGTGCACCTACTTGATGCTCCCGGTGCAGCTGATCGGCCTGGTGATCGCGAGCTACATGTGGGCCGGTGACGACCTGAGCGTGGTCGACAAGCTCGGTCTGGCGGCGACCCTCGGATTCGTCAGCGGCATCGGCATCAACGCCGCCCACGAACTCGGGCACCGGGTGGAGCACCTGGAGCGCTGGCTGGCCAAAATCGCGCTGGCCCAGTCCGGATACGGGCACTTCTTCGTCGAGCACAACCGCGGCCATCATGTGCGGGTGGCGACACCGGAGGATCCGGCCAGCGCCCGGCTGGGGGAGTCGCTGTGGGAGTTCCTGCCACGCAGCGTTTCCGGCAGTTTCCGGTCCGCGCTAGCACTCGAGCGGGAGCGGCTCGCGCGCAAGGGCAAGGGCTGGTGGAGCGTGCACAACCACATCCTGCAGGCATGGTCGATGACGCTGGTGCTGTTCGGCGCGCTGATCGCGGCGTTCGGCTACCAGGTGCTGCCGTGGCTGCTGTTGCAGGCCGTGATCGGCATCGGCCTGCTGGAGACGGTGAACTACGTCGAGCACTACGGATTGCTGCGGGCGCGCCGCGCGAACGGCATGTACGCTCGCTGCTCGCCGCGCGACAGCTGGAACAGCGACCACCTGGTCACCAACATCTTCCTGTTCCACCTGCAGCGGCACAGCGACCACCACGCCAATCCGGGCCGCCGCTACCAGACCCTGCGTACCTCCGAGCAGGCCCCGCAACTGCCCGCGGGCTACGCCGCCATGATCGTGCTGGCCGCCATCCCGCCGCTGTGGCGGTGGATGATGGACGACCGCGTCCTCGCCCACTACGGCGGCGACATCACCTTGGCGAACATTCAGCCGCGCAAGCGGGGCCGCATCCTGGCGGCGCGCGGGGCGACGGCGTAACGGGCGCTGCGGTCGCCGGGTCCCGGCCCGGCCGGTGCGAAGAGCGGCCGCGTCGTCCGCCCCCGGTCGTGAGCGACTAGCCTTGCCTCGGTACTTGCCGAACCAGGAGAGGCTGATGACCACCTCAGAACTTCCCGCACGCACGTCGTTGACCGCCGATGTCCGCAACGGCATCGACTACAAGGTGGCGGATCTGTCGCTGGCCGATTTCGGCCGCAAGGAGATCCGCCTCGCCGAACACGAGATGCCCGGTCTGATGGCGCTGCGCCGTGAGTACGCCGAGGTGCGGCCGCTGCAGGGCGCGCGCATCTCCGGCTCGCTGCACATGACCGTGCAGACCGCGGTGCTGATCGAGACCCTGACCAGCCTGGGCGCCGAGGTCCGCTGGGCCTCCTGCAACATCTTCTCCACCCAGGACCACGCGGCGGCCGCCGTGGTCGTCGGCCCGAACGGCACCGTCGATGAGCCCAAGGGCACCCCGGTGTTCGCCTGGAAGGGCGAGACGCTGGAGGAGTACTGGTGGGCGGCCGAGCAGATGCTCACCTGGCCGGGCGAGCCGGCCAACATGATCCTCGACGACGGCGGTGACGCCACCATGCTCGTGCTGCGCGGCGCGCAGTTCGAGAAGGCGGGCGTCGTGCCGCCGGAGGACGAGGACCACTCGGCCGAGTACAAGGTGTTCCTGAACCTGCTGCGCGAGCGCTTCGAGACCGACCGCGGCAAGTGGACGAAGATCGCCGAGTCGGTACGCGGCGTCACCGAGGAGACCACCACCGGCGTGCTGCGGCTCTACCAGTTCGCGGCGGCGGGCGAGCTGGTGTTCCCCGCGATCAACGTCAACGACTCGGTCACCAAGAGCAAGTTCGACAACAAGTACGGCACCCGCCACTCGCTGATCGACGGCATCAACCGCGGCACCGACGTGCTCATCGGCGGCAAGAAGATATTGATCTGCGGCTACGGCGATGTCGGCAAGGGCTGCGCGGAATCGCTTGCCGGACAGGGCGCCCGGGTGCAGGTCACCGAGATCGACCCGATCAACGCGCTGCAGGCGCTGATGGACGGCTACGACGTGGTGACCGTGGAGAAGGCGATCGGCGAGGCCGACATCGTCATCACCGCCACCGGCAACAAGGACATCATCACCCTCGACCACATGAAGGCGATGAAGGACCAGGCCATCCTCGGCAACATCGGCCACTTCGACAACGAGATCGACATGGCGGCGCTGGAGCGTTCCGGCGCAACGAAATTGAACATCAAGCCGCAGGTCGATCTGTGGACGTTCAAGGAGACCGGCCGCTCGATCCTGGTGCTGTCGGAAGGGCGTCTGCTCAACCTCGGCAACGCGACCGGCCACCCGTCCTTCGTGATGTCGAACAGCTTCTCCAACCAGGTGATCGCCCAGATCGAGCTGTGGACCAAGCCGGAGGAGTACGACAACGAGGTCTACCGGCTGCCGAAGCACCTCGACGAGAAGGTCGCCCGCATCCACGTCGAAGCGCTCGGCGGCGAGCTGACCAAGCTCACCAAGGACCAGGCCGAGTACATCGGCGTCGACGTCGAGGGCCCGTACAAGCCGGACCACTACCGCTACTGACCGCCCTGCCGGATGTCCCGTCGATGTTCGGTGGCGGGACACCCGGCCCGGCGAACCCCGCCGGAGCAGGGGATGCCCACCGGTCAGCCGGTGGTGGCATCGGGTAGTAGGCGGGGTATTCTCCCTGGTCATGGGAGTGCTGATAGCGGTCGAGGGGCTCGACGGCGCGGGTAAGCGGACGCTGATCGAGCGGGTGGTCGCCGATCTGCGTGGTCGCGGGCTGCACGTCGCGACGATGGCCTTCCCCCGCTACCGGGTCTCGGTGCACGCCGACCTGGCCGCGGAGGCGCTGCGCGGCGCGCACGGCGACCTCGCGGGCTCGGTCAGCGGCATGGCCCTGCTGTTCGCGCTGGATCGCGCGGACGCCGCAGACGAGCTGTCGAAGCTGTTGGCCGACAACGACGTTGTGCTCCTGGACCGTTATGTCGCTTCCAACGCCGCCTATTCGGCCGCCCGCCTCGGACAGTCGGCGGACGGCGAAATCGTGGATTGGGTGGGCGAATTGGAGTTCGGCCGATTCGCTCTGCCGGAGCCCGCGCTCCAGGTGTTGCTGGACGTGCCGACCGAACTCGCCGCCGAGCGTGCCCGCAAGCGTGGCGAACTCGACGCCGAGCGCGCGCTCGACGCGTACGAGCGTGACGGCGGTCTGCAGCACCGGACCGGCGCGGTGTACCGTGAGCTGGCCGAACGCCACTGGCGCGGACCGTGGTGGACCTATCGATCCGAGGACGGCCCGGCTTCGCTGGCCGCGCGCATCGCCGAAATCGTTGGTCGATAAGGTTGGTTGTGCCGCGGGTTCGCACCAGTGTTGGCGTGGCGGCCCGATCCTGGCCTGGGAGATGACAACATAGTAGTTATGAAGCCGAAGATTCTGGTCGTCGACGACGATATGGCACTCGCTGAGATGCTGACGATCGTCTTGCGCGGGGAAGGGTTCGACCCGCACGTGGTCGGCGACGGCACACAGGCCCTGGCGGCGGTTCGCGAGATCCGCCCCGATTTGGTGCTGCTGGACCTGATGCTGCCCGGCATGAACGGCATCGACGTGTGCCGTGTGCTGCGGGCCGATTCCGGGGTTCCGATCGTGATGCTCACGGCGAAGACCGACACGGTCGACGTCGTGCTGGGTCTGGAATCGGGCGCCGACGATTACATCGTCAAGCCCTTCAAGCCGAAGGAACTCGTCGCCCGGGTGCGGGCCCGCCTGCGCCGCACCGAGGAGGAGCCCGCCGAGCTGCTGTCGATCGCCGATATCGTGATCGACGTGCCCGCGCACAAGGTCAGCCGCGGCGGCGCGCAGATCTCGCTGACACCGCTGGAGTTCGACCTGCTCGTCGCTCTGGCTCGTAAGCCGCGTCAGGTGTTCACCCGTGAGGTCCTGCTCGAGCAGGTCTGGGGCTACCGGCATGCCGCCGACACCCGCTTGGTGAACGTCCACGTGCAGCGGCTGCGGGCGAAGGTCGAGAAGGATCCCGAGAACCCGGAGATCGTGCTGACCGTCCGCGGTGTCGGTTACAAGGCCGGACCGCCGTGATCCATGGCGTGATCTCGCGTCTCCAACGATCGCTGGCTCCGGTGGTGGCCTGGTTCCAAGCGGTCGGCATTGCCTTAGGCCACCTGTGGCGGCGTTCGCTGCAATTGCGTGTCATCGTGTCCACGCTGACGCTGTCGCTGATCGTCATCACGATTCTGGGCGTCGTGCTGACCAGTCAGATCACCGACCGGCTGTTGGACGCCAAGATCAACGCCGCGGTCGAGGAGATGGACCGTGCGCGCAACACGGTGGAGAGCCAGCTTGCCGGTGTGCACGACATCGGCGCTCAGCCGCAGCGGCTGGAGGAGGCGCGTAACGCGCTGTCCAACCGGGCCGGTACCGGCCGATCCACCGGCGCGGCAGGGAGTTTCGATTCGGCGCTGAGCGTCATCGGCGGGATGCCGCCGCAGCAGATCCCGTCCGGCCCGATCCAGGAGGTGCCCGACGAGCTGCGCCGGTTCGTGCAGCGCAACCAGGTCAGCTACCAGTTCGCCACCGTCGACGACGCGGAGGGGTTACCGGGGTCGCGCGCTGATCATCGGCAGCCCGAGCGCCGAGATCCCGACCCTGGAGATCTACCTGATCTTCCCGCTGGCCAACGAGGAGCGCAGCCTGTCGCTGATGCGCGGCACCATGCTGGTCGGCGGCATCGTCCTGCTGGTGTTGCTGGCCGCGATCACCGCCCTGGTGACCAGGCAGGTGGTCCTGCCGATCCGCTCCGCGGCCCGGATCGCGGGCCGTTTCGCCGACGGCAGGCTCAAGGAGCGCATGCTGGTGCGCGGCGAGGACGACATGGCTCGACTGGCCCAGGCGTTCAACGAGATGGCCGAGAGCCTGTCCAACCAGATCACCCAGCTGGAGGAATTCGGCAATCTGCAGCGCCGGTTCACCTCGGATGTCAGCCACGAGCTGCGCACTCCGCTCACCACCGTGCGCATGGCCGCCGACCTCATCCACGGCAGCAGCGACGACCTCGATCCCGCCCTGGCCCGCAGCGCCGAGTTGCTGGTCAACGAGCTGGACCGATTCGAGGGCCTGCTCAACGACCTGCTGGAGATCAGCAGGCACGACGCGGGCGTCGCCGAACTCCAGGTCGAGTCGCTGGACGTGCGGATGTGCGCGCGGGCCGCGATCTCGACCGTGCGGCACCTGGCGAAGGACGCCGGCGTCGAGATCATCAGCGACATGCCGGAGGAGCCGCTGGTCGCCGAGGTCGATCCGCGCCGCGTGGAGCGGGTGCTGCGCAATCTGCTCGCCAACGCGATCGACCACAGCGAGGGCAAGCCGGTGCTGATCCGGATGCGGGGCGACGCCGATGCCAATTCCGTCGCCGTTGTCGTCCGCGATCAAGGCGTCGGCCTGCGGCCGGGCGAGGAGAAGCTGGTCTTCAACCGGTTCTGGCGCTCGGATCCGTCCCGTATGCGCCGCTCCGGCGGCACCGGCCTCGGACTGTCGATCAGCGTGGAGGACGCGAACCTGCACGAAGGCAAGCTCGAAGCGTGGGGTGAGGCCGGGCTCGGCGCCAGCTTCCGCCTGACGTTGCCGCTGGTGCGCGGCAAGAAGCTCGGCCCGAGCCCGCTGCCCTTGGAGCCGGCGCGCAAGTCGATGCGCGTCGTGGAGCCGGAACCGCCGGCCGATCGCGGCGCGGCCGACGCGGGTACGGCGGAACCGGCCGTCGCCGAGCCGGGCGGTGCGAGCGCGCCGCGGCGCGACTCGGCCGATCCAGGTGCCGCGCGGGTGACGAATGCCGTGCGTCATGACGCGGAGGCGGATGCTTCCGATCCGGTCGGCGCGCATCCGGACGGCTCCGAGACCGTGGCGCCGGTGGGCGTGCGGTCGGAGCTCTCGGACGATGCGGCCGCGCCGCACGGCTCGGAGCCGGGTGGCGACGACGGCGACGACACGGGCTCGGGAGGCGGCGAGCCGAGCACGGGTGGGCCGCACGGAGCGGCCAACGGCACGGCGACGCCCGCGGACAGCGTTTCGACCGAAGCGGCGCCCGTGTCCGGAGCGAACGGATCGCCCGCGTCGGAGTCGGCGCAGACCGGTGGGTCACGCGAATCGGGGGACGGACAGCCATGACAATGCGTGTCGGAGCTACGCGGATGCGGCGACTGAGCGTGCTTGTGGCGGCGGTGCTGGCGGTCGTGGTGCCGCTCACGAGCTGCGCCAGCCTGCCGGAGTCCTCCGCGCCGGAGGCGCTGGGCACCATCAACCGGGAGCCCACCTCCGAGGGGCCGCCGCCACCGGTCGCCGACCGCGATCCCGATCTGCTGCTGCGTGACTTCCTCCAGGCCACCGCCGATCCCACCAACCGGCACCTGGCCGCCCGGCAGTACATGACGCCCGCGGCCTCCACCCAGTGGGACGACGCGGCGGGCACGGTCATCGTCGAGAAACCGGACACGTTGCGAGAGTCGCGCTCGGGAGACAAAGCCAACTACCTGATCCGCGCGCGCAAAGTCGGGGAGCTGTCCGCCGACGGCGGGTACCGCCCCAACGACGACATTCCCTTCGTCGAGAACAAGATCGAGCTGACCAAGATCAACGGCCAGTGGCGCATCGACGAATTGCCCGACGGCGTCGTCATGGACTCCACCGCGTTCTTCAAGTCCTACCGCCGCTACGTGCTGTACTTCATCGATCCGACCGGCAACCTGGCCGCCCCGGACCTGCGCTGGATGTCGGTGCCGAAAGCCCAGCTGGCGCAGCGATTGCTCAGCTCGCTGCTCGAGGGGCCGCAGCCCGCGCTGGCGTCGGTGCTGCGCAACGAGCTGACGCCGCCGATCGCGCTGCGCGGGACGATCACCAAGGCCAACGGTGACCCCGACGGCGTCGGCATCGGGCTCGGTGGTGTCAAGATCGACTTCGCCGGCGCGTCGGCGCTGAACCCGCGCGAGCGCGAACTCCTGGCCGCACAGGTGGTGCTCACGCTGTCCAGTGCCGACATCCTCGGCCCGTACATGCTGCTCGCCGACGGCAAGCCGCTGGACGAGCGATTCGCCGCGAATGGCTGGAGCGTGGCGGACGTGCAGCAGTTCAATCCGGTCTCCTCCGCGCGCAACCAGGCCGGGCTGCACGCGCTGCGTGGCGGCGGGCTGGTCCAGATCGCCGCCAACGGCGGCATCACTCCCGCGCCCGGCTACTTCGGCGCGGTGACGAACTTGCAGTCGGCGACGCTCTCGCCGGACGGTCAGCTGGTGGCCGCGGTGGCGGAAGCCGCACGACCGCCTGGCGTGCCGTCGCGCACCCTGATGGTCGGCACATACGGTGGCAACGCCTTTCCGGTGGCCGAAGGCTTCACCATCTCCCGGCCGTCGTGGACCGCGGACGGCAGCGCGGCGTGGGCGGTGGTCGACGGTGAGCGGGTGATCCGCGCGGTCACCGATCGGGGGACGGGGAACGTGTCGGTGCAGAACGTCGACATCTCGGGGCTGACGGCGGCGTCCTCGGCCACGGCACCCCGGCTGCCGATCACGGAACTGCGCATCTCGCGTTCCGGGGTGCGCGCGGCGATGATCGCGGACGGCAGGGTGTACGTCGCCGTCGTGGTGCCCCAACCCGACGGAAAGCTGGCGCTGACCTCGGCGCTTCCCGTGGGGGTCGGGCTCAGCACGGCCGCGGTGTCGGTCGATTGGCTCGACGCGGACACCATCGTCATCGCCCGCGAGGGCAATGTGGACCCGGTCAGCACGGTCTCGGTCGACGGCTCGGAGCCGACGCCGCTGACGTCGCAGAACCTGACGGCGCCGGTGCGTTCGGTGAGCGCGAGCCCGGATCATCAGTACGTCGCAGACTCGCGCGCGGTGCTGGAGCTGACCTCCGCTCCCGACCAAGGGCAGCCCTATTGGCGCGAGGTGCCGGGGCTGGGCGCGAACGCCGTCCCTGTGCTGCCTGGGTAGTCCCGCAGCGGCCCCACGTTGACCGCCGAAGGCGCACCGGTATCCCGCGTGGGGCAGGTGGTCATGGGCGAGCGCGAGCAGAGGTGCCGTCGTCAGGGCTCGGTGGATTCAAGGGCCAGCGGCCGGGCAAACGGCGACCGGTCGGCAGGCGACCGGTCGGCAGCTGAACGTCGGTGCCGCAACGGCGTACGTTCTTCCTTCCAGTGGCATCGCGATCGACGTGATCGAGCGAACATGTCGGGGGCCGGGCGCACACTCGGTCGATGCGAACCCTGCTCGATCTGGTGCTGCCCGCCGCCTGCGCGGGCTGCGGACGTCCCGGAGCCGAGTGGTGCGCCGCCTGCGCCGCCACGCTGTCCGGCCCGCCGGTGCGAGTGTGGCCGCGCACCGATCCCGGCGTTCCGTGCTGGGCGCTCGGGCCGTACGCCGGGCCCGCGCGGCGGGCGGTGCTCGCCGCCAAGGAACGGGGGCGGCGGGATCTGGCGACGCCACTCGGCGCGGCGCTGGCGAGCGCGCTCGCCGAGTTGCGTTCGCCACGCCTGCCGTTGGTGCTGGTGCCCGCACCCAGCAGAGGCACGGCGGCGCGCCGCAGGGGTGGTGATCCGGTATCGCGGGCGGCCGCGGTAGCTGTGCGATGGCTGCCGAACAGCCAGCTGATGCCCCTGTTGCGGATGGGACGAGGGGTGCGTGATTCGGTGGGCTTGACACCCGCCGAGCGGGCTCGCAACCTGAAGGGGCGGGTGACCACGGCCCCCGGTCCTGCTACCGACTGGGGAGTACCGGCGAATGCCGAGGTGGTGCTGGTCGACGACGTTCTGACCACCGGTGCGACGGCCCGCGAGTCGGTGCGTGCGCTGGAGCGCGCCGGATTGCCGACACGTGGCGTTCTGGTTACGTGTGCTGCTTGACTCCGGGAAATTTGCGTGAACACTGGCGATCAGCGCGTCGGCGGACTAGCGTCGCGGACACACACCCGAACCGCAAGTTTGGAGGTGGCGCCTCGGACCACATGTGCCGAGCAATTGTCGATCGGCACGGCTCAATCCCGCCGCACTGGAATCGGTCGGTGCGGCCAGATCCGGGAGGTACGCGTGACGACTTCTTCACGACCTTCAGTGAAAGATCCCGCTCCTTCGGTGCTGGAAGCCGGCACCCAGGAAACATTCGAGCAACCCGCAACGGAACGACCACGGGCGCCGCGCGGCGACATCGTGGTGAAGGGCCGCAACGTCGAGGTGCCCGATCACTTTCGTGTTTACGTCGCGGAAAAACTCTCCCGATTAGAACGCTTCGATCCATCGATCTTCCTCTTCGACGTCGAGCTGTTCCACGAGCGCAACCGCCGTCAGCGCAAGAACTGCCAGCGCGTCGAAATCACCGCGCGCGGAAAGGGTCCCGTCGTGCGGGCGGAGGCGTGCGCCGACAGCTTCTACGCCGCCTTCGAGTCGGTGACCGCGAAGCTGGAGAGCCGGCTGCGCCGCACCAAGGATCGGCGCCGGGTGCACTACGGCGACAAGACGCCGCTGTCGGTCGCCCAGGCCACTGCCGATCTGGTGGACGACTCCCTGTTCGAGCGGCTCGGCGAATCCGGTGCCGCGCACGCGCACGAGGAGGAAGGGCGGGAGCCGGACTACGAAGCGGGTCCCGGGCACATCGTGCGCACGAAGGTGCACTCGGCGACGCCGATGTCCGTGGACGACGCTCTGTACCAGATGGAACTCGTCGGCCACGACTTCTTCCTGTTCCAGGACAAGGAGACCGACCGGCCTTCGGTGGTCTACCGGCGTCACGCCTTCGACTACGGCCTGATCCGCCTGGCCTGACGAAACAGACACCACCCGTCCCCACTTCTCCGGGCATTCGGCTCACCGGCCGGATGCCCGGAGATTTTCGCCGAAACGCCGCTCGCAGGCCACCGGCGTGCCAGCTCGAGCAGCAGTCGCAGATCCGAGTCGATATCGCCGACCGGCAGTCCCGCCGGATCGTGCGACCGCCGCGGTCGCACGGCGGCCCCGCTCGATCTGGCGGCGATGGCCCGCCGGATCTGTGCTACCTGGTCGGCATCGCCCGCGTCGCCCGGCAGGTAGTGCCGCAGGTGCATCAGGGCGTCGCGGATCTCGACCGTCATGCGGAGCAGCCGCGCGTCGGATTCGGCCACGGCATGATCCGGCGCGAGCACGACCTCGGGTACCGCGGCGGTGAGATCGCGCCAGAGCGGCCGCAGGCGGCGGCAGTACCGTCCGGCCCGGTCCCAGCCCGCGCGGGCCCGCAGCGAACCGATCAGCGGCACGGCGAGCAGCGCCGCGCCGAGTGCCGAGGCGGCGAAAGTCGGTGCGGCCCAACGCACCATGGCCGGGTCCGCGCTCGCGCCCGGCCCGGTGAGCTGCACCGCGGAGAAGACCAAGCCGCCGGAACCGACGACCAGGGTCGTCAGCAGGGTGCCGTAGACGATGCGTTCGGCGGTGGAGGATTCGCTCGAGCGCAGTTCGCGCACTGCCGCGCGCCAGGCCAGCCGTCCAACGGCGACCAGCGGAATCCACAAGATCGACCAGACCACCGCCGTCGGCCAGTCCAGGGCTTGCCCCAGCAGCCGGCCGCCCTGCCGCGCCTCGGTGCCGACGGCCAGGATGATCGCGCCTCCGGCCAGCCCGGCCAGGTCGTACACCCGCTGTCGAGCCGCTGCGTGCGTAGGGTCGGCGCCCGACCACAGCCGGGCCGCACCATAGAGACCGGCCACCTCCATCAGCAGTGTCGCCATCGAAAGCTGGTGCAGCAGACTCCCGATCAGCGGCGCGATGCCGCGCTCGAGCAGGATCAGCGTGGCGACACCCCACAG
This sequence comes from Nocardia sp. NPDC019219, assembly GCF_040632645.1. Lineage (NCBI taxonomy): Bacteria > Bacillati > Actinomycetota > Actinomycetes > Mycobacteriales > Nocardiaceae > Nocardia > Nocardia sp. NPDC019219. The sequence goes on from NZ_JBEYCG010000008.1 coordinate 287,478, forward strand.
CATGGCCCGATTGAGCAGACGGTCGACCGTGGCTCGGTGCAGCAGGAGGCATCGCCCGAGGACGACCACCGCGACGAAGACGATCAGCGGTATCGCGATGGGCGCCGGGATCGGCGAGGTCACCGCCGCCTGTCGCGGAAGAAGGTGCGGTGCAGCAGCGAATCGCGCCGCGGCGGACGCATCGCGTGCAGCATCACCATGTCGGCGAAGGTCTCGGCGTCGCGCTCCCGGAGGGTGCCGTAGTCGGTGCGGCCGAGCACGTGGGCGATCGACTCGGGCGAGATCGAGGGCAGCAGGTCGGCGACCGCGGCCAGGGTCGGTGTGCTCGCGGGCGGCTCACCGGCTTCGGCTTGCTCCGGACCGTGCCCGAGCAGCATGTGGCCGAGCTCGTGCATGATGATGTGCTCGGCATGCCATTCGGTGGTGTCGGCGCCGTAGACGATGACGTCGCTGTCCTGCTTCGCGATCCACAAGCCGCTGCCCGTGCCGCATCCGGTTCCCGCAAGCAGCGCGGTGTCGATCGGTAACAGGCTGATGCTGCGGCCCCGGTAGGCCGCGACGTCATCCACGTACGTCCGCAGATTCCATGGGTGGGGTATCGGGAGGTCCCGGGTCAAGCTCCGGAACCGGGCCTGGATGGCCATGTGATCGGTCTCCTACAAAAGCTCAGTGGCCCATGTAGGGAAGCATGCTACCGACTCGGCGGCACCGACCCTTCGGTGCTCTGGATGATCTTGGCGAGCATGGCCCGATCGACGTTCGAACCACGCAGCGCGATGCTGGCGACGTTCGCGTCCCGCATGGTGGCGAGCAACTCGAGTTCGCGGTCGATCGCGTCCGCGGTGGAACCGCGGGTGACCAGGTAGTCGGCGGCCACGCCGAAGCCACGCGCCACCGCGGCGAGGATCTCGGCATCGACTGCGGCGCCCGTGTCCGGGTCGTCGAACTCGCCGTCGCGCAGGCGCCTCAGGTAGCCGGGGTGCACCGGTCGGCCGAGGAATTCGCTGACCTGGACGGCGACCGATTCCGTGCTGCGTTCCGGCGCGTCGCGCGGATGCACGACGGCGAACAGTCGATTGATCTTGTGGCTCAGCGCGAGTGCCGCGCCGTCGGGTCCTGTGTCGGTCATGGCTGCCTCGTCACTCGCCGTTTCGCTCCGTTGTCGTCGCCACGTTGGCCGCCAGCCAGCGTGCGCGGAATCGGGCTTCGGTCGCTGCATCGATGTCCTCCGATCGACCGGCCAGCCAGCGGCGGTACCGGCGTTCCTGTAACTCACCGGGGTCACTGGCCTCCGCGGGAACCGCGAGCAGATGCGCGAAGGCCATCTCCACCAGCGGATGCAATTGCCTGCCCGGGCCGCCGTTGCGTTCGAGCATGGCGGTCGCGTACCGCGCGGAGAGCTTGGAGATCACCCGGTTGAGTTCCGCGACCGCCGCGATCACCTGAGGGTCGGTGGTGCGACCGTTCTCGACGGCGTCGTTGAGCCTGCCGGAGGACGCGAGAAGCCCCGTGAGATCGGAGATTTCGAAGCGGATCGCGTCCGGCCCGGCCACGACCGAGTCACCCACGCCGCGCACGGCGTTCGCGGGTTCGTCGGCAGCGGGGACGCCGCCGGCGTAGGTGCGTGCGGCACTGCCCGGCAGCCAGCGCAGCGGGGCGTCGAGCTTGTTCAGCGTCTGCATGCTGATGGCCGCCTCGCCGTCTTCGATCTTCCGGATGGTCGGCGCCGAAGGTCCCCCGAGGTCGCCGATCTGTAGCTGGGTGAGACCGAGCTCGTCCCGGCGTTCTTTGATGATTCGCCCGAATCTCTTCTGCCGCGACAGCTCCGAAGGGCTATGCATAGTGAGTTCATGGTAAGCCGCTGGGAGGTCTTAGGCAAATCAATAGAAACTATTTGGAAAATGATTCGAAAGTTTGGTACCGTACTTTGCGTCGGAAGGCCCAGGGGGAGGGCTGGACGACGGTTCCGGAACGGGCAGGGGCGTTCGCCGGGACGGACGTCCCGGTCTGCCGCTCAACGGTGCGCGGCGGGCCGGTTCAGCGGCGGCGGAGGGGAGTGTCGCTACGTCGGGTTCACCGTCGGCGAAGGGGGTCGACGGTGAACTTACTATAGAGTAAGTTTGGTGGTCCGAGGCTTTCGAAAGGAAATCGCATGGCCACCAAAGCTGCTCGCCGTGCCGTGATCGTGTCCGGTGCGCGCACGCCGTTCGTGCGGGCGTTCACCGGGTACACCACGATGGACTCCATCGCACTGGCCGACGCCGCGGTGCGGGGACTGCTGGAGCGGACGGGGCTGCCCGGCGCGCAAGTGGAGGCGATCGTCTGGGGCGGCGTCATCCTGCCCGGGGCGGCGCCGAACATCGCCCGCGAGATCGCGCTGGACCTGCGGTTGGATCCCGGCTGTGAGGGCTACACCGTGACCAGGGCCTGCGCCTCCGGCTTGCAGGCGGTCACCTCGGCGGCGGCCGCGATCGAGCGCGGCGAATACGACATCATGATCGCGGGCGGTAGCGATTCCACCTCCAATGCCGAGGTCAAGCTGCCGCAGAAGGTGGTGCACGCGGCGGCGCCGCTGGCGCTGGGCAAGCCGAAGCCGAAGGACTACCTGTCCGCGGTCGCGCGGCTGGCGCCTTTCACCGATCTGCTGCCGAGCCGGCCGAAGATCGCCGAGCGCACCACCGGCGAGGTGATGGGCGAGTCGGCCGAGAAGATGGCGCGCATCCACGGCGTGAGCCGCGCGGACCAGGACGAGTTCGCCGCCCGCTCGCACCACCGCGCCGCGGCCGCCATCGACTCGGGCCGCTTCGATGACGAAGTGCTGCGCGTCCGCACCCCCGAAGACGTGGAGATCCAGCGCGACGGATTGGTGCGTGGCGATACCAGCGTCGCGAAACTGGCTGCTCTGAAGCCTGTTTTCGCCGCCGACGGCAGCGTGACCGCGGGCAACGCCAGCCCGCTCACCGACGGGGCCGCCGCGGTGCTGCTGATGAGCGAGGAGAAAGCGTATGCCCTGGGGTACCGGCCGCTGGCGGCGTTCCGGTCCTGGAGCTATGTGAGCGTCGATCCGACCGACCAGGTGCTGATCGGCCCCGCCATCTCCATGCCCCGCGCACTGGAGAAAGCCGGAATGTCGCTGGGCGACGCGGATCTCGTCGATATCCACGAGGCTTTCGCCGCCCAGACCCTGGCGGTGCTCACCGCGCTGGCCAGCGACGAATGGGCCAAGACCCGGTTGGATCGTGACACCGCCGTCGGCGAGGTGGACATCGACAAACTGAACGTGCACGGCGGCTCGATCTCGCTCGGTCACCCGTTCGGCGCGACCGGGGCGCGCATGGTGACCACGATGGCCAGCGAACTTGCCCGCACCGGTAAGGAGACCGCGTTGCTCGGCATCTGCGCCGCGGGCGGAATCGGCGCGTCGGCGGTGCTCGAACGCGTCTGATACGACTGGGGCGGTGTCGCCGGCCGACCGGGAGTTCCGCGTCGGTCGGCGACAGTTCGCTACCGGTGCCGGACGTCGGCGTCAGGGCTTGCCCGGGATGCCCCGCCGCTTGCGTCCCTCGTCCGCGAGGATCCGCAGACAGGTCTGGTGCTTGGTCTCGCCGGGGACGCCTTCCCGACGCAGGCGCAACGTAGCCTGTGCCAGATCGATGCCCAGCTCGCTCGACAGCCGAACAGCATCGACATTGGCCATTGACAAACCTCCTGGAACCGACGAACCACGATGAACAGCACTGCGTAAGACGCAGTTTCGTCCATGTCGTACCCAGTGGGTATTCGATTGAACCCTCAACGATGTGCACAGTTGCGTAACGATGCCCGCGCGGCCGGAAGTCACCCGCGATAGGTCTCGCGGTGCACCGCCTCTGTGAGCGGTCTTCCGGCGCGCCAGCCGAAGCGCTCGAGATCGGGAACGCGCTGGAATTCGCGCACCGGCCCCACGCAGAGCCAGGCAACCGTACGGACGCCCTCCGGGAGTCCGATCAGGCCGGACAGGAAGACAGGATCGTAGAACGACACCCATCCGACGCCGACGCCCTCGGCGGTGGCGGCCAGCCAGAGATTCTGGATGGCCAGAACCGCCGAGTAGATGCCGGTTTCGGGCACCGTCGCCCGACCGAGCACCTGCGGTCCGCCGCGATCGTGGTCGTAGCAGACCACCACCCCGGTGCCGCTCTCCACAATGCCCTCGATCTTGATCGGCTCGAAGGTGGCGGCGCGCTCCGGGGGCAGCGCGTCGCGGAACTCGGCGCGCTTCTGTGCCACGTGCGCGGCGAACTCGCGCAGCGTCGCCGGTTCGCGGACCACCACGAAATCCCAGGGCTGCGAATTCCCCACGCTCGGCGCCCGGTGCGCGGCGTCCAGCAGCCGCCACAATGTCGCATCGTCGACGAGTTCGCCGGTGAACTCCGCGCGCACGTCGCGGCGCCGCCGGATGGCCTCGTAGACGCTCAGAACCTCAGGATGCACCGCCCGAGTCAATCAAACCCGGTGAGCCCGCCGCGCAGGGCGTGGTCTCGCGCGTCGGATTCCGACTGTCGGCCGGTGGCGCCGGAAGTCAGCGTGCCGCGGACTTGCCGCGCCGGGCGAACCGCCGACGCCCCTGGGCGAGCGCGGTGCGCAGCCCGCGGCGCCGTCCGGTCACCGGATCGATGCCTGCCGTGGTGCTGCCTCCGAACTTGCGTTCCGAGGCGGTCTCCGGGGCGTCGTCGGCGGTGGCCCGCAGGTACTTGTTCGGCAGCGAGAGCTTGAGGATGGTGCGCCACGCCTTGAAGTACTGCACCGGCAGCGAGCCGGTGGTGTAGGGCAGGTCGTACTTGTCGGCCAGTTCGCGCACCCGCACGGCGATGTCGGCGTACCGGTTGCTGGGCAGGTCGGGGAACAGGTGGTGCTCGATCTGGTGGCTGAGGTTGCCGGTCATGAAGTGCATGACCGGGCCGCCGGAGATGTTGGCGCTGCCGAGCATCTGGCGCAGATACCACTCGCCGTGGGTCTCGCCGTCGATGTCGGCCTTGGTGAACTTCTCCGCACCATCGGGGAAGTGCCCGCAGAAGATCACGGCGTTGGACCAGACGTTGCGGATCGCGTTGGCGGCCAGGTTCGCCGTCAGCGTGGAGAGGAACGCGCGACCGGTGAGGGCGGGGAAGATCACGTAATCCTTGAGGATCTGCTTGCCCATCTTGGTGAGCGCCTCGTCGCGCCTGCGCTCGAAGTCGGCCCGTTCGGGGGTGCCCGGCTTATACCGGCCCGCCACCAGCTTGCCCAGCTCCAGATGCTGGATGGCCACGCCGTACTCGAAGAACAGCTGCAGCACCAGGTTGTAGATCGGGTTGCCCAGGTTGAACGGTTTCCAGCGCTGGTCGCGCGTCACCCGCAGCAGGCCGTAGCCGATGTCGTCGTCCATGCCCAGCACGTTGGTGTACTTGTGGTGCAGGTAGTTGTGGGTGTGCTTCCAGTGCTTGGCCGCGCCGGTGTTGTCCCACTCCCACGAGCTGGAGTGGATCTCCGGATCGTTCATCCAGTCCCACTGCCCGTGCATGACGTTGTGCCCGATCTCCATGTTCTCGATGATCTTGGCAGTGCTGAGCAGGGCGACGCCGGACAACCAGGCGGCCCGCTTCGGGCTGGCGAACAGCACCGCGCGGCCGCTGATCTCGAGCACGCGCTGCAACCGGATGACGTTGCGGATGTATCTCGCGTCGCGCTCGCCGCGCGAGGCTTCGACTTCTCGCCGGATCGCGTCGAATTCCGCGCCGAGTGCTTCCACGTCGGCCTCGGTGAGGTGCGCGTATTCCTTGACATCCGAGATCGCCATACGGGTTACCTTACCGTAAGTTACGAGAGCGTAGGTTTCCGAGGTGTGGCCCGTGGATGTGTCAAATACCCTATTGCGATACCGGTGACCGAGTGGTAGGTTAGGTCGCCCTTCGCTTGAAGCGGAAACGCTTGTCGCGCATGGCTTTCTCGCGCAGCGCGGCTTGTTCGTGGCGGGCCCGTTCCTGCAGTGCGACCTTGGCCCCGCGTAGCACCTGCCGCTCGTGCTCGGCCTTCTCCTTCAAGGCTGCCTTGGCCTCGCGGAGCATCTCCTTCTCCTGCCGCGCCTTCTCTCGCAGCACGATCTTCGCCTCGTGCAGCGCCGAACGCAGGCCGCGCCGCTTGCCGGTCTCGGGATCGACGCGCAACCAGTGCGTGGACTCCGTGCCGAGCGACGGCAGCGTGATACCGGCGAACTTGCGTTCCGAGGAGGTCTCCGGCGCATTGTCGGCGGTCGCCTTGAGGAACCGGTCCGGCAGCGCCAGCTTGTGGATCGTGCGGAAGGCGAGCAGATACTGCTTGCCCAGCGACCCGGTGGTGTAGGGCAGGTCGTACTTGTCGCACAGCTCGCGCACCCGCACCGCGATCTCCGGGTAGCGGTTGCTCGGCAGATCGGGGAACAGGTGGTGCTCGATCTGGTAGCAGAGGTTGCCGCTCATGAACGCCATGGCGGGCCCGGCCTTGAAGTTCGCGCTGCCGAGCATCTGGCGCAGATACCACTCGCCGCTGGTCTCGTCCTCCAGCTGCTCGATGGTGAACTTCTCCGCGCCGTCGGGGAAGTGGCCGCAGAAGATCACCGCGTACGCCCACAGGTTGCGCACCAGGTTCGCCGTCGCGTTGGCCTTCAGCGTGTGCTTGAACGCCGGGCCCGTGAGCGCGGGATGGATGAGGAAGTCCTTGGCCACCTGGCGGCAGATCTTGCGGGCGAACGCCACGTTCGGCTCCGAGGCGATCTCCCAGCGCGGCGTGTCCGACAGCTCCTTTTCGATGCTCCAGTCGTGCAGCGCGATGCCCCACTCGAAGGTCGCGGCGAGCAGTAGATTCGCCAGCGGCTGCACCAGGTGGATCGGCCGCCACTGCTCGTCGCGGGTCATCCGGAGGATGCCGAACCCGAGGTCCTCGTCCTTGCCGAGCACGTTGGTGTAGGTGTGGTGGGAGTAGTTGTGCGCCCGGCGCCACTGCGCGGAGGGACCTGTCATGTCCCATTCCCACGAGCTGGAGTGGATTTCCGGATCGTTCATCCAGTCCCATTGCCCGTGGCTGACGTTGTGCCCGAGCTCCATGTTCTCGATGATCTTGGCCACCGACAGCAACGCCGTGCCGGCCAGCCAGGCCCAGCGATTGCGGCTGCCGAACAGCACGGCGCGAGCCGCTACCTCGAGACCGCGTTGCGCCGCGATCGCGCGCCGGATGTACTTCGCGTCCCGCTCGCCACGGGACAGCTCCACCGAACGCCGGACGGAATCGAGTTCCTGACCCAGTGTCTCGATATCGGCTGTCGTGAGGTGCGCGAACGCCTTGATGTCGGTGATGGCCACCGGGGTCCTTTCCCTACTCGATCCCCATCGAGGGTACCTGCCGGACTACACGTCCAGGGTGCAGTCGCCCGCCGCGGCCGAGATGCAGGTCTGCACCTTGTCGCCTTCGCGGCGCTCCTCACCGTTGCGCAGGTCGCGCGCGTAGCCGGAACTCAACGTGACCACACAGGTCTGGCAGATGCCCATCCGGCAGCCGAACGGCATCTGCACGCCGGCGGACTCGCCGGCCTCGAGCAGGCTGGTCGCGCCGTCCGCCGCGACGGTGCGTCCGGTCTTGCCGAAGGTGACCGTGCCGCCCTCGCCGATCGCGGAGCGCTCGATCTCGAAGCGTTCCACGTGCAGGCGGTCCGACAGGCCCGCGGCGCGCCAGTGGTTCTCGATCTCGTCGAGCATCCCGGCCGGGCCGCATGCCCACGTGTCGCGTTCGCGCCAATCCGGGAACTGGGTGTCGAGGTCGGCGAGCGCGAACTTGCCCCGCTCGGCGGTGAGATGCAGGCGGGTATCGAAGCCCGGGTTGCGCTCGGTCAGCGCCTGCAGTTCCGCACCGAACATCACGTCGTCCGCGGTGCGGGCGGAGTGCAGGTGTGCCACATCGGTGAACAGCTCGCGGCGGTCCAGCGCACGCAGCATGGACATCACCGGGGTGATACCGCTGCCCGCGGTGAGGAACAGCACTTTCTCCGGCGGCGGGTACGGCAGGACGAATCCGCCCTGCGGCGCGGCCAGCCGCACGACGGTGCCGACCGGCACACCGCTGACCAGATGACTGGACAGGAAGCCTTCCGGCATCGCCTTCACGGCGATGGAGATCAGCCGCTTGCCGCCGTGCCCGGGCACCGACCAGTCCGGCGGACAGGTCAGCGAATACGAGCGCCAATGCCAGCGTCCGTCCACCAGGAGGCCGATGCCGATGTACTGGCCGGGCTGGTATTTGAAATCGAAGCCCCACCCCGGCTGGATCACCAGCGTCGCCGAGTCGGCCGTCTCCTTGCGCACCTCCACGACGCGCCCGCGCAGTTCGCGCGCCGACCACAGCGGGTTGGCCAGGTGCAGGTAATCGTCGGGCAGCAACGGCGTGGTCACCCGCGCGACGGCGCCGCGCAGCACGTTCAGCTTCCCGCCGCGCTCGGCTACGCTCGCGGCCGGTGCCTCCAGCCACGCGCGCACGCTTCGCACGGAGAAGCTTCCAAGTTTCGAACCCATCGCTGCCGTTGGTCTCCCTGTCGTCGGATGCGTAGGCCGCCGTCTCGCCGATCGGATGCCTCGCAGCAAGGTTACGGCATCGTAGGTTACGGCGGTGGGCTAGCCCGCGCCCGCCGCCGCGATTCAGAGCAGTTCGAGCAGGAACGGCAGCTCCTGGGCCGCGTACCAGGCCAATTGATGGTCTTCGGCGTCCCCGAGGACGAACTCCGCGTCGGCGTCGCCGAGGTCGGCCGCGTCCACCACGTCGACGGCCTTGGCCACCTGCGGTTCGGCGTCGGCCAGATCGACGTGCACCGAGGCGATCTGCTGGTAGCGGATCGGACCCGCCAGCCGGACCACCGCGTCGTCGAGGTCGGGGCGCAGCTTGGCGCCGGTCACGTCGGCGGCGATCACCGCGCGGCGGTAGACCGGGCTGCCGCCCGCGACCGGCGCGGCCTCGTCGTCGGAGCCCTCCGCCGATCCGATCGCGTCGCGTTCGGCCGCGAGCAGCCGCAGCGACGCGCGGGCGGCTTCGTTCATGGCGACCTCACCCAGCTCCTCGTCGTCGCCGGAGGCGTACGCCTCGCGCAGCGCGGGTGTCACCGCGAACGCGGTCCCGCCGACGGGGGCCAGCTCCCGGCTGTCGACCAGCTCGCGCAGCAGCGGCACCGTAGCCGGGATGTAGACCCGCAGCTTCTTCTGATCAGACGCAGGCACCGAGCATCTCCTCCATGGAATCGCGCACCGCCGTGGCGAGCACGCCGATGTCGGCCATCGCGTCGCGGTCGGCGTTGAGACCGTAGAAGACGCGTCCGTCATAGGACGTGATCCCGATACTCGACGCCTGATTGCGCAGCAGTGGCGACACCGGGTACATCTCCAGCATCCGCGCGCCGCCGATGTACATCGGCGCTTGCGGACCCGGCGCGTTGGTGATCACCAGATTGAACGTGTGTTCTGCGAACGTACTCGCCGCGCGCACACTCATCGCATGCAGGCTGGCCGGAGCGAAACCGGCCAGATGCACCAGGGTGCGCGCGCGGACTCCGCGCCGCTGACGCCCGTTGAGTTCGGTGGCGTGCGCGATGTGCGACAGCCGCATCACCGGACTCGGTTCGCCCACCGGCAGATCGATCAGGAACGAGGACACCTCGCTCGCCGAGCGCGCTTGGTCGCCGTCGGTCCCCTCGACGTACACCGACATCGGCACCACCGCCCGCAGCGTGCTGGATTCGGTGAGCGCTTCCCCGCGCGAGAGCAGCCAGTTGCGCAGGGCGCCGGTGACCACCGCGAGGATGGCGTCGTTGATCGAGCAGCCGAACCGAGCGCGGATGGTGCGGTAGTCCGCCAGGTCGGTGCGCACCACGTCGAAGCGGCGGTTGCGCGAGGTGCGGGTGTTCAGGGGGCTGGCGGGCGCGCCGGTCGCCGCGGTGCGCACCGCCGCGACCACCGATTCGACCGCTCTACCCGCCGTCCCGAGCATCGCGAACGCACCCGCGCTCGCGTCCCTGGCCACTTCCAGCGTCCTGCGCGGTTGCGCGGCGAGCTGGGCCAGCGCGCCGACCAGCAGCTCGATGTCGCCGGGTTCGCGTGGCGCGATCCAGTCGTCGCCGGCCAAGTCGCGCGGCGCTGGGCCCGCGTCGAGGATCACGTGGCCGATCTCCAGCGCGGTGTCCCCGTCCACCAGGGCGGAATGGGTCTTGGTGAAGATGGCGCAGCGGCCCTCCGACAGCCGCTCGATCAGGTACATCTCCCACAGCGGCCGGGCCGGATCCAAGGGATGCGAGGTCAGGCGCGCGACCAGTTCGTGCAGTTGTTCGTCGGTGCCAGGGCCGGGGAGCGCGGAACGGCGGATGTGGTAGGTGATGTCGAACCGGCTGTCCTCGACCCAGACCGGTCGTCCGAGCGACAGCGGGATCTCCCGCACTTTGCGCCGGTACCTCGGCACCAGCGGGAGCCTGCTCTCGACCAGGTCCACCAGCCGGTCGTAGTCCAGAATCGGCCGGCCCGAGCTGTCGCCCGGGTCGGTGTTCCGCACGATCGCGAGAGAGCCGATATGGATCGGGTTGCTACTCGACTCGAGCCGGTAGAAGGCCGTGTCCTGCGGCGTCAGTCTCGTGATCACGCTGACCGGTACTCCTTTTCCCGATGCCGTCCCCGCTTCATTGTGCTGCCGCGGCAACCGTCGCCTCGGCCGTTGTGGAATTTCCGATGAATTCCGTACACGTTTTTTCACGCCGGGGTTCCGTGACACGCTGGTCGATCCGAGTTCGGCGCATAGATTCGATCACAGGGCGGAGCAGTTCGCTGCCCAGCCACGTAGCGCCGCAGGCGCTGCACATCGAGCAGAGCATTACCATGAAGCTTGCAGCGGATTCCGCGCAACCGCGTGGGCCGCACCGGCCCGGGGGCCGACGACACGTTTTGACACACCGACCAGAGGACTGACGAGACCCGTGCCTGCGCTGACACTGACGAGGTTGCTACGGATTGGTGAGGGTCGCGTGGTCAAGCGGCTCTCGCACTTCGCCGACCAGGTCCTCGCCCTCGAACCGGAGTACGAGGATCTCAGCGACGCGGAGCTACGGGCCAAAACGGACGAGTTCCGCGAGCGCTACGCCGAGATGGTCGAGGACGGCGAGACCGATCCGCTCGGCCAGCTGATGGCCGAGGCGTTCGCCGTCGCGCGGGAGGCGTCCTGGCGGGTGCTCAGCCAGAAGCACTACAAGGTGCAGGTCATGGGCGGCGCCGCGCTGCACACCGGCAACATCGCCGAGATGAAGACCGGTGAGGGCAAGACCCTGACCTGTGTGCTGCCCGCCTACCTGAACGCGATCAGCGGCGACGGCGTGCACGTCGTCACGGTGAACGACTACCTGGCCAAGCGCGACGCGGAGTGGATGGGCCGCGTGCACCGCTTCCTCGGCCTCGAGGTGGGCGTGATCCTGGGCGGCATGAGCCCCGCGCAGCGGCGGGTGGCCTACGGCGCCGACATCACCTACGGCACGAACAACGAGTTCGGCTTCGACTACCTGCGCGACAACATGACGCACTCGCTGGACGACTTGGTGCAGCGCGGGCACAACTTCGCGATCGTCGACGAGGTCGACTCCATCCTCATCGACGAGGCGCGCACCCCGCTGATCATCTCCGGGCCCGCCGACGCCTCCTCGAAGTGGTACGCCGAGTTCGCGCGTATCGCGCCGCTGCTGAAGAAGGACTTGCACTACGAGGTCGACATCAAGAAGCGCACGATCGGCGTGCACGAGGCGGGTGTCGAGTTCGTCGAGGACCAGCTCGGCATCGACAACCTCTACGAGGCCGCCAACTCGCCGCTGGTGAGCTACCTGAACAACGCCATCAAGGCCAAGGAGCTCTACACCCGCGACAAGGACTACATCGTCCGCGACGGCGAGGTGGTCATCGTCGACGAGTTCACCGGCCGCATCCTGGTCGGCCGGCGCTACAACGAGGGCATGCACCAGGCGATCGAGGCCAAGGAAGGGGTGGAGATCCAGCCGGAGAACCAGACCCTGGCCACGATCACCCTGCAGAACTACTTCCGCCTCTACGACAAGCTCTCCGGCATGACCGGCACCGCCGAGACCGAGGCCGCCGAGCTGCACCAGATCTACAACCTCGGCGTGGTCCCCATCCCGACCAACAAGCCGATGATCCGCGCCGACCAGTCCGACCTGATCTACAAGACGGAGGAGGCCAAGTTCTCCGCCGTGGTCGACGACGTCACCGAGCGGCACGAAAAGGGCCAGCCGGTGCTGATCGGTACCACCAGCGTCGAACGCTCGGAGTACCTGTCCAAGCAGTTCACCAAGCGCGGCATCCCGCACAACGTGCTGAACGCGAAGTACCACGAGAAGGAAGCCGAGATCATCGCCGAGGCGGGCCGCCCGGGCGCGGTGACCGTCGCGACGAACATGGCGGGCCGCGGTACCGACATCGTGCTCGGCGGCAACCCGGACATCATCGCCGACATCCTGCTGCGCAAGCAGGGCTTCGACCCGGTGGAGACGCCGGAGGAGTACGAGCGCGCCTGGCTGCCCACGCTGGACCAGGTCAAAGCCCAGACCGCCGAGGACGCCGAGGCGGTGCGCGACGCGGGCGGCCTCTACGTGCTGGGCACCGAGCGGCACGAGTCGCGCCGCATCGACAACCAGTTGCGCGGCCGCTCCGGCCGGCAGGGCGACCCGGGCGAGTCCCGGTTCTACCTCTCGCTGGGTGACGAGCTGATGCGCCGGTTCAACGGCGCCGCGCTGGAAGCGATCATGACGCGGCTGAACCTGCCCGACGACGTGCCGATCGAGGCCAAGATGGTGTCCAAGGCCATCAAGAGCGCGCAGACGCAGGTCGAGCAGCAGAACTTCGAGATCCGGAAGAACGTCCTCAAGTACGACGAGGTGATGAACCAGCAGCGCACCGTGATCTACGGCGAGCGCGACCGGATCCTGCGCGGTGAGGACATGGAGGGTCAGGTCCAGAACATGATCACCGACGTGATCACCGCGTACGTGGACGGCGCCACCGCGGAGGGCTACGTCGAGGACTGGGATCTGGACAAGCTGTGGACGGCGCTGAAGACGCTGTACCCGGTGGGCCTGGACTACCGGGACCTGACCGGCGAGACCGAGGTCGGCGAGGCGGGCGAGCTGACGCGTGAGGAGTTGCTCGACGCGTTGCTGGACGACGCGCACGCGGCTTACGAGCGCCGCGAGGCCGAGATCGACGGCTTGGCGGGCGAGGGCAGCATGCGCAACCTGGAACGGCAGGTGCTGCTTTCGGTGCTCGACCGCAAGTGGCGTGAGCACCTCTACGAGATGGACTACCTCAAGGAGGGCATCGGCCTGCGCGCGATGGCGCAGCGCGACCCGCTGGTGGAATACCAGCGCGAGGGTTTCGACATGTTCACCGCGATGCTCGAGGGGCTCAAGGAGGAGTCGGTCGGCTTCCTGTTCAACTTGCAGGTCGAGGTGCAGCAGCCGCAGCCGGAAGGCGTCGCCGTCGGCCCCGGCCTGCGTTCGCCGGTCGGAGCCGCCCCCGCGCCGCTGCCCACCGAGGAGGCTCGGGTCGCCAACGGGCATGCCGCGCCGGCGGCCTTGCGCGCCAGGGGTATCGATGACACCGCGCCGCGCGGTTTCAGCTACTCCGGCCCGGACGAGGGCGGCCGGGCCGCGGTGCACAGCGACACCGAGGAATACGGCGTGGACGGTGGTCCGCAGCCCACCCGCCGCGAGCGCCGCGAGGCGGCCCGCGCGGAGGCGAAAGGAAGGCGCGGGCCGAAGTCCCGCCGCCGCCACTGATCGAAAGCCGAAGGCGCTCAGGGCTACTCCTGGGCGCCTTCGTCGTTCAGACGATTCGATCGAAGCGATGCGCCGGCCCTCCGCCCGCAGGCATGCTCACATCGAGGCTCGACACGCGACGGTTCGCCGCCGCAGCAGCGCGGATCGGCGTATCTTCCTGACGTGGACCGAGCAGCCGTCGAAACATGGGTGGCCGGATACGAGCGCGCCTGGCGGTCGGCGGGCACGGAACTACTCGCCGACCTGTTCGCCGCGGACGCGGGATACCTCGTCTCGCCATGGGCGCGGCCGCTGACCGGTCTGCACGCGCTCGCCGAATTCTGGGAAAGCGGCCGCGACGGGCCCGGCGAGCCCTTCACCATGCGGTCGAGCGTCGTCGCGGTGGACGGGGATACGGCGGTGGTCCGGGTGGAGGTGGACTACGCGCGGGATACTCCCGCACGGTGGCGTGACCTGTGGATCCTGCGCTTCGACGAGGGTGGCCGCTGTGTGGTTCGAAGAGTGGCCGTTCGCGCCCGGGCAGCCGGACGGGCACTGACCCGGCCTACCAGGGGTCGTTGGACGTCAGGGCGACGAGCAGGAGGCGGATGGCGGCCACCCGGCGTTCCTTGCCGGACAACTCGTCCAGCGCGCATTCGGGGTCGGCGGGCGGCCCCAGATGGGTGCAGCCTCGCGGGCAGTCCTCGATGGCATCGGCGAGATCGGTGAAAGCGGCGATGACGTCGTCCGGGGTGATGTGCGCCAGGCCGAACGACCGCACGCCCGGTGTGTCGATGACCCAGCCGCCGCCGGGCAGCGGGAGCGCGACCGACTGCGTGGAGGTGTGCTTGCCCTTGCCCACCCCGGACACCTCGCCGACGGCCCGCTCCGCCTCCGGCACAAGACGATTCACCAGCGTGGATTTGCCCACACCGGAGTGCCCGATCAGCGCGGTGAGGTGGTCGGTGAGCAGATCCAGGACGGGCTCGAGCGGATCGTCGATGCCGCCGTAGACGATGGTGAGATCGAGATCGTCGAAAGACTCGGCGAATTCGGAATCTGCGGCCAGATCGTGTTTGGTCAGGCACAGCACCGGTTGCAGCCCACCGGCGTACGCGGCGACCATCGCCCGTTCCACGAAACCGGTGCGCGGCGGCGGGTCGGCGAGCGCGACCACGATGAACAGCCGCTCCGCGTTGCCGACCACGATTCGCTCGTACGGATCGGTGTCGTCGGCGGTGCGGCGCAACACCGTCCGGCGGTCGGCGACCCGGACGATGCGGGCGAGGGTGTCCGGCCGCCCGGACAGGTCGCCGACCACGTCCACCTGGTCGCCGACCACGATCGGGGTGCGGCCCAGCTCCCGGGCCCGCATCGCGACGATGCGGCGCTCCGGATCGCCGTCGAGCACGCATCCCCAGCGGCCGCGGTCGACGGAGACCACCATGGCCGGTTCGGCGTCGCTGTGCTGCGGCCGGGTCTTGGTGCGGGGACGGGAGCTACGCCCGGGCCGAACCCGCACGTCGGATTCGTCGTAGCTGGCCGCGGTTCGTCGCCCCCGGCTCAGTGCGCCGCTCCTTCGTCGGACGGCGTGGGCTCGAGCATGCGCTCCCAGAGGGCGACGAAGTTCGGCAGGGTCTTCGCCGTGGTACCGATGTCCTCGATCTCGACGCCGGGCACGCGCAGGCCGAGAATGGCTCCCGCCGTGGCCATTCGGTGGTCGGCGTAGGAATGCCACTTGCCGCCGTGCAGGTCGGCGGGCACGATCTCCAGTCCGTCCTCGGTCTCGGTGACCTTGCCGCCGAGGCGGTTGATCTCGGTGGAAAGCGCCGCCAGCCGGTCGGTCTCGTGACCGCGCAGATGGGAGATGCCGCGCAGCACGGACGGGGAGTCGGCCAGCGCGGCCAGCGCGGCGACAGTGGGCGTCAGCTCGCCCACGTCGTGCAGGTCGATATCGATGCCCGCGAGCCGGTCGGGCCCGTGCACGGTGAGCACGCCGTCGAAGATGCGCGCTTCCGCGCCCATGCGCACGAGGATCTCGCGGATCACGTCACCCGGCTGGGTGGTCAGGCGCGGCCAGTGCGGGATGCTGACCGTGCCGCCGGTGACCGCGGCCGCGGCCAGGAACGGGGTGGCGTTGGACAGGTCCGGCTCCACCTCCCAGTCCACCGCGCGGATCGGCCCGTGCTCCACGGTCCAGGTCTGTGCCTTGAAGCTGTCGGCGGGTGCGTGCACCCGTACGTCGGCGCGGCGCAACATCTCCACCGTCATCTCGATGTGCGGCATCGAGGGCAGCGCCTTGCCGTCGTGGTGCACCACCAGCCCTTCGTCGAAGCGCGCGGCCGACAGCAGCAGACCCGAGACGAACTGCGACGACCCGGACGCGTCGATCGTCACGGTGCCGCCGCGCAGCGCGCCCTTGCCGCGCACCGTGAACGGCAGCGTGTCGCCGTCGATGTCGGCGCCGAGCGCGCGCAGCGCCTCCAGGATGGTGCGCAGCGGACGGATCCTGGCCTGTTCGTCACCGTCGAACGCGACCTCGCCCGCCGCCAGCGCGGCGACCGGCGGCAGGAAGCGCATCACGGTGCCGGCGAGCCCGCAGTCGACCGTGCCGCCGCCCAGCGGCGCCGGGGTGACGGTCAGCGTGTCCTTCGCGCCCTCGATGCCCGTGCCGAGCGCGCGCAGCGCGGCGATCATCAGATTCGTGTCCCGGCTGCGCAGCGCCCCGGTGATCGTGGAAGGGCCGTCGGCCAGAGCGGCCAGGATGAGCGCCCGGTTCGTGATCGATTTCGATCCGGGCAGGGTCACGGTCGCGTGTACGGGGACCTCGACATGGGGCGCTGGCCAGAAGTTCACTCCTCCATCATCACACGGTGTTGGTTTGCCAGCGCCTGCGGCGCTGGGTGTTCGCGGCCCTCTTGTGGCTCGCGTTTGCGCGGCCGCCGCTTGCTCCTTCGTCGCGGACGCGGCGGCCGCGCAAACGCGAG